>NZ_JADCJY010000001.1:1200000-1800000 GCF_014982715.1 Gallalistipes aquisgranensis
GGATATGAGTGATCGCCGTCACGTTGGCGTCCAGCCGACAGGTCCGCTCCCCGTTGTAGGAGTCCGCTCCCGCATAGATACCCACATACTGATAAGAGCGGTTTGCGATCGACGTGTGCGACCACCCGGTATTGTAGTAATATGTAAGCTGGTCGTCCACGTATTCCGTCTGAGTGAAGGCTGCGTCCACCCGCACCTGCGTGCGGACAGGCACAATCTCCGGAAAATCCACGATCAGTTCCGCCCCCCGACGGGTGATGTCGGTCCCGTTGTCGGGCGAAGTCGAGGCCACGAAGGTCCGGTCGGTCACCTTCAGCGCCATCTCCGTCCAGGAATCCTCCCGTCCGCCGCGCACGTACACCGCCCCGGTCTGGCTGTCTACCTTCACCTCCGGATCCGAGGGCATGGAGAACCCGTCGGGCAGTTGCAGCACGTTGTATGAAAACGGAGTGTAACTCCTCGCATATTTATAGGGAAGCCTCGTGCGGTTATGATAGCCCACCAGCGAGATCCGCACTCCTCCGGCCTCCGCCTCCACGCCGATCTCCGCGTTGTGGTTGCGCTGCCAGCGCAGATTCCCGTTGTGCAGCAGGGTATAGGGCTGGGTGTAATACACGTATGAAGAACGGTTGTTGTCATAGGAAAATCCGAAAGTCTGAATGTCCCGGTACTCCTGCGCCGGATAGAGCACCCAGTAGGAAGGCAATTTTTCGGTGACGCCCCATCCTCCACGTACGGTCACACCGCGGCCCATCCTCCACCGGACATTGAAACGCGGCGAAAAGGTGTTCAAATGGTCGTAATGCGATCCCCGGACGAACACGTTCTCCATCCGTACGCCGGCCATCAGTTCCAGCGAGGTCCGTCCCACAGGAAGTGTCAGATTCTCTTCGGCATACGCCGAAAGGTTGTGCATGTAGGGATAGGAGGAATAGGGTCGAGGACGATAGCCATGCGGCGCCAGCCGGGGATCGAGGTAATACTCCCCCTCTCCCGCGTTGCCTGTGGCCTTCCACTGCACCCCGGCCTTGAGCCGGCTGAACAGAGGGCCGACACGGCCGTTGAGTTCGTACTTCAGCGAGGCCGTATAGTCCAGTTCCCGGGAATCCACCACCTGGTCCGAAAAATAGATATAGGGCAGCTTGTCCGCCAGAAAATAGCCTTCCGAAGCGGCATGGGCGGCCGGTTGTTCCGAAGCCTCGGAACAGTAGGCATGGTCGCGGGTACGCCGGTCGTTATAGAACAGCGAGGCGTCGAACTTGAGATTGGTGATCCACGGCCGGTTCAGCAGCCACACGAGCGCGACGTCGGCCCGCACGACATTGTCCCATTCTCTGGTCCAGGAGCCGGTAAAGGCGTCCGGATCGTCCTCCGTATTCATTCCGCCCACGTTGCCCGACACGCCGGCCCGGAGTTTCAGCACCTTGCGGAACGTGTTGCTGTATCCCACCGAAAATCCGCGGCGGGTATAAGAGGCATAAGGCGAGGAGAGTTTCTTTGTGGCCCGAGTCCACTCACCGTCGATATTGAGCGCACCACGGTTTCCTCCCAGGTCGAACCCTTTCGAGAAGGCAAACTGGTAAGTCCTCGGATTCACGGCCGTGGAGACGTTCCACGGCGTATGGCCCCTCCGGGTATGGATTCGGACGATCCCGCTGTTCAGGTCGCCGTATTCCGCCGACGGCACACCGGTGATCACCTCCACCGATTCGATGTTCGACACGGGAATGTTCCGGGTATCCGCCCCGCCCGGCGCTCCGAAAGAGGCGTTGTTGCCCATACGCACACCGTCCACCTCCACGACGGTACCAAACGGAGCATTGCCCGCATCGGAACCTCCTCCCCGCAGGGAGAAGGCACGTGCCGTGGTCAGGTCGGGATTGACGGTCTTGCCGCCGGGCAGCAGGGCAGCGATATCCGAGACATTGGACATCTGCAGGTGGTCGAGGGCGTTCCTCCCGATCACCAGTGTCGTATTCAGACTCTGCGGACGGGCCTGGGCGGTCACCACCACGTCGCCGATCTCCAGCGACATCGCCCGCATCCGTATGTCGAGGCTGTCCGCATCCCCGCGGATATCGAGGGGGCGGGAGACTTTGGCATACCCTAAGAAAGAGACCTCCAGCACATAATCGCCCTCTGGAATCCCTTCGATGACGAACCGCCCGTCGCGTCCGGACGTGGCCCAGAGATAGGTGCCCTCCAGCACGACGGATGCGCCCCCTATCGCTTCTCCCGACTCGGCGTCCCTCACCCTTCCCGCGATGCGCCGGAGCGGATCCGCCGGGGCGGACACAGCGGCAGCAACGGACAACACACTGGTTATCAGCAAGACGACCCGTCTGAAACGGACACTCCCGACTATTTGTATCTGACTCAACATCATTCTCCGAAAATTCAGTGCAAATTTCCGGAGAAAACACCATCGGAATCAATCCCCACAAATAGGTATTTCCCGAACCGCTCTATCCACAAATGTAGGCACCAGACAAAAAAGGCGGCCGAAACCGCCCGAATATCCGGTTCCCCGCCCCCCCTTCTTATGGTCCATGCCTCGTATGTCAACGACCTGAAGCTGAAATAGGATGGGACGAGGTTGTCGCATATTGTCGGCAGCCCTGGCATCGGTAATGCTCGGGACGCTGCCCGCCGCCGCGCAGCGGGGGCTGCCGGGGCTGTTGGCCGTGGAGCTGGCTGCGGGTCCGGCGGACGGATTTCTGATACGCGACAACAGGGGGGCGCCCCGTATCTGGTGCGGCGTGGCCCTGAACCGCTGGAGCCGGGAGCACTCGCGCTGGAGCTTCGAGGCCGCATGGCTGCAAAAGGACTATAAATGAGCCGTAGGACAATAAAACTAATGAATGATTTTGTATTTTTGTGTCAGAAGAAAGGATAAGTTATGAAACAAGGGCAATCAACAGAAGAAAACCTCGGCCCGATGAAACTCATATTTAACTATGAGGACGTGTTTTTCAGTTTCTTTTATGACGACATCGGCGGTTGCATCCACCGCTCGCGGGAGTATGCAATGAACTATGTCTATTCAGGCGAGATGATACTGGAAAACGGCAAGGAACAGATCCATGTCGGCAAGGGCGAGTGCGTCTTTATTCCGCGCGACCACCACATTACCATGTACAAAAAACCTTTCGACGGGGAGAGGTATTGCGGGATATTCCTGAATTTTACCCGCAGTTTCCTGCGGGAGATGTACTCGAAGTTCGAACGGTATAAGGTTCCGTCCAATACACCGAAACTCGAATCGGGAGTCGTCAAACTGCCCAAGACGGCAGAGATAACGAGCCTTTTTGCCTCGCTGACCCCATTTTTCGATCCGAAAGTGAAGCCACAGGACGATTTCATGCAACTGAAACTGCAGGAGGGCTTGCTGGCCCTGCTCCATATTGACGAGCGGTTCGCTCCCACCTTGTTCGACTTCAACGAACCGTGGAAAATCGACATTCTGGACTTCATGAACAAGAATTACATGTACGAGTTCTCGATGGAGGAACTGGCGCACTATACCGGACGGAGTCTCGCCACCTTCAAGCGGGATTTCAAGAAGATCAGCGACCTGACGCCCGAAAAGTGGCTTATCCGCAAACGGCTCGAAGTGGCCTACGCCATGATGCAGGAAGGCGGAAAGAAAATCGTGGATGTCTATACGAGCGTGGGATTCAAGAACCAGTCCCATTTCTCCGCAGCGTTCAAAAAACAATACGGCATCGCACCGACGGCTGTTGCCGCAATTATATAGCTATTTAATTTTGCGGGAACATTTGCATTTGTGAAATTATGGAAAGGGATAATAAGGGAAATGAGAGACCGGACAGAATAGAGGTGCGCGGAGCGAGGGTACACAATCTGAAAAACATCGATGTAGACGTGCCGCTTGGGAAAATAGTCGGCATCGCGGGGGTGTCCGGTTCAGGCAAGAGCTCGCTGGCGCTCGGGGTGCTGTATGCGGAAGGATCACGGAGGTATCTGGAGTCGCTTTCGACCTATACCCGCAGGAGAATGACCCAGGCCACCCGTGCCGGTGTAGACGAGGTGCTGTACGTGCCGGCGGCCCTGGCCATGCACCAGCGTCCGGCCGTTCCGGGCATCCGCAGCACTTTCGGCACCGGTACGGAGCTACTCAACATGCTGCGCCTGATTTACTCGCGGCTGGCCTCCCACCGCTGCCCCAACGGACATTACGTGCAGCCTTCGCTGAATGTCGCCGCCGGGCTGGAGTTGGTCTGCCCGGAATGCGGAGCGCATTTCTTCGCACCTGGCGCGGAGGAATTGTCTTTCAACAGCAGCGGGGCCTGCCCGTCTTGCGACGGTACCGGGACTGTCCGTACCGTGGATGAGTCCACCCTTGTTCCGGACGAGACGCTGAGCATCGACCAGGGTGCTGTGGCTCCGTGGAATGCCCTGATGTGGTCGCTGATGACCGACGTCTGCCGGGCGATGGGCGTGCGCACGGACGTGCCTTTCAACCAACTGACTCCGGAGGAAAGAGAGATTGTCTTTCACGGACCGGCCGAAAAGAAGCATATATTCTACCATTCGAAGAACACCAATCAGGCCGGCGAACTGGATTTCACTTATTTCAATGCCGTCTATACCGTACAGAACGCCTTGTCCAAAGTCAAGGACGAGAAGGGGATGAAACGGGTGGAAAAGTTTCTGAAGGCCGGACCGTGCCCGGACTGCGGAGGCTCGCGTTTCTCGGAGGCCGCCCGCGCTCCGAAAGTCCGGGGTATCTCCATAGACGAGGCCAGCCGGATGAGCCTGCGGGAACTGGCGGAATGGGTAGGGGGTGTGCCGGCCTCCCTACCGGAAGAGATGCGCCCGATGGCGGAGCGGATCTGCGAATCCTTCCTCGATGCCTCGGTGCGTCTGCTGGATTTAGGAGTGGGCTATCTGAGCCTCGACCGCGCGGCATCGACCCTTTCTACGGGAGAGCGGCAACGGATGCAACTGGCACGGGCGGTGCGCAACCGTACCACCGGAGTACTTTATGTTCTGGACGAGCCTTCCATCGGCCTGCATCCGGCCAACATCGTGGGACTGGCCGGGGTAATGAAGGACCTGATAGCGGACGGCAATTCCATTGTGCTGGTGGACCATGATACGCAGATACTGGCTGAGGCAGACTGGATGATAGAGATGGGGCCGGGAGCCGGTTCCTCGGGCGGGCAGGTGATAGCCGAGGGTACGCTGGAGGATATAGAGCGGAATAACGCATCGAAGATAGGACCGTTCCTGAGCAAGGCTGCTGTGGTAAATGCCCGACAGCGGACTTCGGAGGCGGAGTTGTTCGCCCAAGGCCGCATACACCTGTCCACCGGCCCGGTGCATACCGTGAGGTCGTTGGAAGTAGATATTCCCAAGGGCCGTCTGACTGTGGTGACAGGAGTCTCCGGCTCGGGCAAAACGACCCTCATACTGGAGAGTCTGGTACCGGCCCTGCAGACAATAGTCTCCGGAGGGAAGCTGCCGGACCACGTGCGGGAGATCCGCGCCGACGGCATCCGTCACGCCAAGCTGATAGACGCTTCGCCCATCGGCATCAATATCCGCTCGACTGTAGCTACTTACGCCGATGTCCACGATGAGCTCCGCAAGGTCTATGCCCGTATTCCGGAGGCAAAGGCCGGGGGATGGAAGAACGGGGATTTCTCCTACAATACCGGCCGGCTGCGCTGTCCGACCTGCGACGGTACGGGAGTGATAAGCCTCGACGTGCAGTTTCTGCCGGATGTGGATATTCCGTGTCCGGACTGCAGGGGCTCGCGCTATTCCAAGGCGGCCTACAGGATACGACGGGAGAACAGCGAGGGTGCATTCCATTCACTTCCGGAGTTGATGGCCATGGATGTGGATGATGCGATGGTAGCCTGCGGAGACTTGCGGACTGTGTGTCAGCGTCTGCAGGTGCTCCATGACCTCGGCCTCGGATACCTTACTCTCGGCGAGCAGACTCCCGGACTTTCGGGCGGTGAGGCCCAACGTCTCAAACTGGCCAGCGAGATAGGCAGGGAGCAGGACGATTCGGTATTCGTGTTCGACGAGCCGACCATCGGTCTGCATCCATCCGATGTCCGGATTCTCCTGCAGGTATTCCAGCGGCTGATAGACCGGGGCGCGACTGTCATCGTCATCGAGCACGACCAGGATGTCATCCGCTCGGCCGACTACATTATCGACATGGGCCCCGGCGGCGGCGAGGACGGCGGCCGCATCGTCGCTGCCGGTACTCCCGACGACATCCGCCGCTGCCCAGACAGCGTTACCGGACGGTTCATCTGACCTGAATTTTGAGAGTTTCCGGAAATCAGTCGCATTTCTCGGCAGCGTTCAAGAAACAGTACGGTATCGTACCGACGACGGGGGCGGCCGAATAATGTGAATCAAATAACTGCAATATGGACACCACTTTTCACGTCATTGACCGAACTTCTTGGGAGCGAAATATCTACTTCGAGTACTATTTCTCTCAAATCAAATGCAAGTACAACCTGAATGCCTGCCTTGACATCACACATTTGCGGAAAGTACAACAGGAAAGGGAATTGCGCTTCTTTCCGCTGATGCTGTACGTCATCATGCATGCGGTCAATCAAAACAAGGAGTTCCGCATGAGCTTCAATACCGAAGGCGAACTGGGGTACTGGGAGGAAGTAGTACCGAGCTACACGCTTTTCCATTCCGAAAACCAGACATTTACCGATATCTGGAGCGAATATCATACCGACCTCGACATGTTTTACCGTACTGTTGTAGAGGACATGGATCGGTATCGTAACGTAACCGGAGTCATCAAGGCACGACCCGGACAACCTGCCAATTTCTGCCCTGTGTCGTGCCTGCCGTGGCTCAGTTTCACCTCCTTTTCGCAAGACACCTATACGGACAACTTGTTCCTGTTCCCGCTCATCAGATTCGGAAAATTCACTGAGGAGGGCACTCGGACGAAGATTCCAGTTTCCGTCTTTGTAAGCCATGCCGTGGCTGACGGCTATCATACCTGCAAGCTCATCAATGACATGCAAGAGATTGCCGACCGGATGTGAACACCCCTTTTTATCGGTCTTCAATTTGACCTTTTCACCAATACGATTTGAGCCTCACAACAATTCGGTTGTGGGGCTTTTGCTTTACCTTTGCATCCGTAACCAAGGATAAATGTCTAAAAGGAGATAAAACGATGAACATGGATTTTAATCTTTTCACGCCGACCAAACTGTTGTTCGGTCGCGGTAAGTTGAATGAACTCGGCGACCAAAAACTGCCGGGAAAGAGAGCATTATTGCTGATTTCAAGCGGAAAGTCCGTAAAGGTTAATGGCACGCTCGACCGTGTGACAGCTCAACTGGATAAGGCTGGTGTCGCCTACACCATCTGCAACAATATTCACGAAAATCCCTCAAAAGAAGTCGTGATGGAAGCAGCCGCCTGCGCTAAGGAGAACGCCTGCGACTTTATCCTTGCATTGGGAGGCGGTGCCGTACTCGATTCGGCCGTAGCGGTGGCGGCTATGGCGACCAATCCCGGCGACCTGTGGGATTATGTGTGCGGAGGTACGGGCAAAGCACACCCCTTGCAGTATCCGGGGCTTCCCATCGTGACCATTGCCACCACATCGGGCACAGGCTCGGAAATCAACTGCTGGGGCGTCATCTCCAACCACGAGACCAACGAAAAAATCGGTTTCGGCACACCGGAACTGACCCCCGTGCTTGCCATTGTGGACCCGGAACTGATGTGCACCGTTCCTGCCAGGTACACTGCTTATCAAGGATTCGACGCCCTGTTCCATAATACGGAAGTAATGATTAGCCGTTTTGTGAATGTGTTGAGTGAACCGATAGCGTTGTCGGCCATCGAACATATTGCCAAATATCTGCCCCGTGCAGTGAAGGACGGTAACGACATGGAAGCCCGTGAAGCGGTGGCCTACGGCAGTACCATTGCAGGACTGACCATGCAGCTTACCAGTACCACAGCCGAACATTCGATGGAGCACGCCATGAGTGCCTACCACCACGACCTGCCGCACGGTGCGGGATTGATCATGATTTCCAACGAATTCTACCGTTTTTTCGTGGAGCGGCATGCCTGTGACAGACAGTTCGTCAAGATGGCTCGTGCGATGGGCATGAAGGAGGCTGATAAGCCGGAAGATTTCCTGACCGCTCTTGCCGAATTGCAGAAAGCCTGTGGCGTGGATAATCTGAAGATGAGCGACTACGGCATAACAAAAGAGGAATGCAACACGCTGGCCCGTAACGCCCGAGAGACAATGGGAGGTCTCTTTGCCGCCAATCCTTGCGAAATGACGCACGAGGATTGTACACGCATCTTCGAGAGGGCATACAGATAAGAAACAGGGATAATAAAACAAGGACCGACAGAAGATTGACTTCTGCCGGTCCTCATTGTTTTAAGCTGATCTGCTTCCCGATAAAGCGTAACGTTTACTTCCTGCTTTCGGCACCAATCTTTTTGATGAACTTCGCCGGATTACCGCCTACTACGGTCATTGGCGGAACATCGTGCGTTACCACACTGTTGGCACCAATAATGGAACCGTAACCGATCCGTACACCGGGCAGGACGGTCGAGCCTATGCCAATCCACACCTTGTCTTCTATGACGATGGGGCGGCCGTAGGTCGCGCTACGATTGTCCGGGTTCGGATCGTGGTTGATCGTTATGAGATTTACTTTCGGGGCAATGAACACACCGTCGCCGATGGTAATGCCACCACGGTCGAAAAAGGTACAGCCCTGCTGAATCCAGCAACCTTTACCGATGTGGATATTCTTGCCGTAATCCACGTAAAACGGAGGTAATAGCGTGGTACTGGGGTCAATCTCCCTGCCCGTAATGCGGTGCAGGTAGTCGTGTACCTCTTCCGGCGAGAGCCAACCTTTCGCGTTCATTTCCGCAGCAGTCTTCATCGTGTCAAAGATGACGTTTATCAGTTGATCGTAACCGGGTTCGTCCGGGGAAACCATCGCTCCAGACAAGTCTTTCTTGAAAATATCTTCCATTGTCCTTTTCTATTATCAGTTGTAAATTCGGTTATCTAATGGTAATACCACCCTGCTTCTGCATCTGGAAAATGTCATAACGCATACAGCTTCATACACCTTTCAAATCAACGGCCACCGTACGATCGAACTCTTCATCGGTAATCTCGGTCATCGGGCGTTGCGGTGTCTGAATGCCCGCATTGTTGTGAGCGGCCTCCAAATACCCATAATTCGGGACAATCCAGGCTGTCATCTTCTTTACTGCCTGTGTGTCTGCCATGTCTATACGACAAGCCACCGCCTGACATCCCTCCGCTACCAGTCTGGCCGCCTGCTCCTTCGGTTCATTAATGTCTGCCAATAGCGTAATGTACCCTGCGCGTGCACACGAGTCGGCACACGCCAGCCCGATACCCATTCCCGCACCGGCTACCAATGCCGTTTTCAGTCCTTTTGCATCCATAGTTGTATCTTGTTTTAAGATTCTGGTGCAAAAGTAGCGGATCTTGTCGAAAAAGACTTTGCTTGTCGGCTCAAAGTATTTTGCCGTAAAGCTCAAACAACATATTAGATGCTGTGGACAGGAGAATGTCCGTACAGTCCTTTGTATGCCTTCGAGAAGTGCGATAGGTTCTTGAAACCTACCTTGAAACAAACATCGGTTACTTTTTGCGTACCAGAACGGATGAGTTCGTGTGCGGCTTCCAGCCTTCGACGTATTACCCACTTCTGCGGGGACAGGTCGCTTACTTTGCAGAAATCACGCTTGAAAGTGGCAAGGCTCCGGCCCGTGTAATTGGCCATCTCCTCCAATGTAAGGTCATTCATGTAGTTCTGCTCCATAAAGCCCATGATGTCGATTTTCCACGGGTCGGTAAAGTCGAAAAGCGAGGCATACAGGTTCTTGTCCGTATTCAGAAGCACGTACATTCCTTCGGTCATTTTCAGTTCCAGCAGTTCGTCCGTGGGCCGGATGCCGGAATCGAAATAAGGGGTCATGGACTCGAACAGGCTTACGATGTCGGGACGGCTGGAAGGCAGTTTCCGCAAACTTACTTCGCTTCGCCAGGCATTTTCCGGCAGGCTGTTCTTGTCTATCCGGCTGAAGAAGTTACGCAGGAATGTATTGGTAAACATCAGGAAGATAGCCTTGAACTGCTGTCCTTTGTAGCTCTGCTTGGTAAGTCGCACGCAAAAGTCCTTGCGGATAAAGGCACAATCTCCCTTGTGCAACTTGGTGACTTTATCGCGTTCCCTTATTTCCAGCTCTCCGGAATACATATAGACCAGCACGTGCGAATGGTTGCGGTGCAGGCAACTGCTCCCATTATCAGAGTACATGGCCAGAAAAATATCCGAGTAGCGTAACGTATTGATTCCTTTCAGACAGCCTTTCTCCATCTTCAATCTTTTTTTGTTGGCAAAGGTAATCATTTACACCAAACAGATTATTTGCTGTGAGGCTCAAATATAGGCAAATAAGCAGGGCTTCGTCTCTGTTACCGAGATTGCTTATTTCGGAATCACAGACTTTCTGTAAGCGTTAGGCGAGAACCGGAAATGCTTGGTTACATAACGGCTGAAATAGGAGACGGACGAGAAGTTCATGCGTGCGGCTATTTCCGTTAGCGACAGTTCTTTTTGGCACAGCAGGTTCGTGATTTCATGGAGGGTGAAGCGGTCAATCCAATAGGTGGCCGGCTTGCCGCAGGCTTTTCTGCATATCTCGGAAAGATAGTGAGGGGTTATACAAAGTATGGAAGCATAGTATGGTACATCCCGATGCCGGATATACTCTCCGTTGTACAGCAATTCGATAAACTGTTGCAGCAGTCGGGCGGTATGTTCGGATACTTGCCGGGAAGCCTGTCCACGTGCATGGATGTCATACAAATCCATGATATGCGCCATCAGCAGGTAACCCAGCATCTCTTCGCGGAACAGGTGCGGTTCACCGTCTGTCAATCTCTCGCGGAGCCGTTCCATGTCGTCCACACATTTCCGGAAGTCGTGCGGGGAGAGTTTCATCACCGGATTCTGCAACAGGCCCAGATGCCCGATAATGCCGTAATTGTTGCGTATGGCCATCGACAGGACAAACGGCTCGGACAGTCCCATCGTCAAGGCCCGGTAATCTTCCGACTCGGAGAAACCGGAAGCCAGCGACATATTGGTCAGTATAACGTAATCGCCAGCCACGATATTATAATGCACATTCTGGAAGCGGAAGCTCATGCTCCCTTTCGTACAAAGGATATGAATCACACATTGGGGATACCGCCTGGCATCGTAGGCCTGAATCGAATCCATGAAGAAAATCCTATTCCATATCGGTTGCTCCATACGCTTTCTGTGATTGCGGAGTGATGAGCCGAATTTAGGTAAAAACCACGAAAAGTGAAAATTTCCCCACCGATTTTGCATCAAGGCTCTCCCCGATAGTCTGTAATTTTGTCACATGATTCAAAAATACGGAAGCAGTATGAAACAAGTAAGATTGAACAACGGAGTGATGATGCCGTCCATCGGTTTCGGCGTCTTCCAGATTCCCGTAAACGAAACGGAGCGTATCGTGACCGATGCATTTGAAGTGGGCTACCGGATGATAGACACAGCCGCCTCTTATTTCAACGAGGAACAGGTGGGCAATGCCTTGCGGCACAGTGGGCTGAAACGAGAGGACGTGTTCATAACCACCAAGTTGTGGGTGCAGGACTACGAGTACGACGACGCCTTGAGAGCCTTCGACCTCTCGATGAAGAAGCTCGGACTGGATTATCTCGACCTTTATCTGCTGCATAAGCCGTATGGCAACTATTATGCAGCGTGGCGGGCAGCGGAACGACTCTATAAGGAAGGATGCATCCGTGCCATCGGGGTGACGAGCTTCAGCAGCGAACGCCTGCAAGACCTCTTCCTGCACAACGAAGTGAAACCTGCCGTCAATCAGCTGGAGACGCATCCCTTCTTTCAGCAACAGGCAGCCAACCACTTCCTCAGCCAAGAGGGCATACAGCACGAAGCGTGGGCACCTTTTGCCGAAGGGCAGAACGACATCTGGAACACCCCACCTTAAAAGCCATTGCTGCCAGACACGGCAAGACGGTGGGCAACGTCATCCTGCGCTGGCTGAACCAGCGGAATGTGGTGGTTATCCCCAAGACCGTGCGCCGTGAACGCATGGCGGAGAATCTTGCCATCTTCGATTTTACCCTTACGGACGAGGAGATGCAAGCCATTGCCGGGCTGGATACCGGACACAGTCCCATCTACGACGATATGGATTTACAGACAGTAAAAGGAATAGGAACTCATAAAATACATGAATAATGAAAACCATTACACTGAATAACGGCATTGAAATGCCCATCATAGGTTACGGCGTATTTCAGATTTCACCCGATGAATGCGAACGTTGCGTGATGGATGCCATCGACACGGGCTACCGCTCTATCGACACGGCACAGGCATATTACAACGAAGAAGGCGTAGGCAATGCTATCCGCCGGAGCGGCATTCCACGCACAGAACTGTTCCTGACCACCAAAGTGTGGATTTCTAATGCAGGCGAAGAGCGGGCGGCACGGAGCATCGACGAATCGCTCCGCAAGCTCCGGACCGATTATATCGACCTGCTACTCGTCCATCAGCCTTTTGGCGACTATTATGGTACCTACCGCGCTATGCAGAAGGCTTGCAAAACAGGGAAAGTCCGTGCCATCGGATTGAGCAACTTCTACGATGCCCGTTTTATCGACCTGGCCGAGAATATGGAAGTAAAACCTGCCGTTGTACAATTGGAAACACACGTGTTCTGCCAGCAGGCAAAGATGCGCAAACTGGTGAATCCCTACGGTACGCGCATCATGGCATGGGGGCCTTTGGCTCAGGGAGCAAACGGATTCTTTACCAATGAAACGCTGCGTGCCGTCGGTGCAAAACACGGTAAAGACAATGCGCAGGTTGCCTTGAAGTACCTGACGGACGAAGGCATCATCGCCATCCCCAAGACCACGCATAAGGAGCGTATGGCCAGCAACCTCGCCCTCGACGACTTTGAACTGACGGACGAAGAACGTGATGCCATTCGCAAGTTGGACGACGGCAAACCGCTGACGGCAGATTTTAACGACCCTGCATTAGCGAAGTATTTGCTGGGCTACGACCGGCAGTTCAATCCCGATAAACAGTAAGGCTTGTGTGATTTCTTAAAACCAACTATACACTACTTGTATTTTCAAGATTCCCGTAACGATGTTTCCCTCGTTGCGGGAATTTTCCTATCCTTACGACAATATACCCTACAAACAAATCGACCTTTTCAACAATGATATTTGAGCCTCACAGAATCATGCTATGGGGCTTTTCGTTTACCTTTGTATTTATAAACAAAAACAAGTCGAATGTTCATTCAAGAGGCAAATAATGAATAACGTATTGATTATCACCTCCAGTCTGCGCCATGTCAGTAATTCGGACGCACTTGCCGAAGCCTTTACAAAAGGAGCGGCCGAGAACGAATCCTACGTTCCGGAGCGTACCATAGCCGGATTAGGTGGCTGGATAGACGGCCATGAGCTCGCACGTCTGCCGGTTCGGTCTTTGCAGGAGGAGTGAATGACCCCGAAGAAATCAAGGGACACACGGCATTGGTCCGCGCATACGAGATGGGAAAAACTGTTTGATAACATTTCAAAAACGATCCGTATGGAAAGAAAGTTATTGTTCCTTACGATGCTGTGCTGCATGGCATTTTCGGCGAACGCCTGCGGCACGGACAGAGCACATCAGCCAACGGCAGGAAACGGGACTACCGGCGGCAACGATGAAAACAAGGACGCTACGGTCACAGTCAATGACGGTATGTTCGACCTGAGTAAAGGCGAAAGCGGGAAGCCGCCCGTCATCACGCTCAGCAGCGGATATACCATGCCCGTACTCGGATTGGGAACGTACAGCCTGCACGGCAACGAATGCATCGACGCCATCCTCTCTGCCATAAAGTTAGGTTACCGCAAGTTCGACACCGCCACTTTCTACGGTAACGAGAAAGAAGTGGGTGAAGCCATCCGCCGCTCGGGCGTGCCCCGCGAGGAGTTTTTCATCTGCACCAAACTCTATCCCAACGAGTTCGGTCGTGCTGAAGAAGCCATCGAAGCATCCCTCTCAAGGCTCAATATCGGCTATGTGGACCTGATGTTGCTGCACCATCCGGGCGACAACGATGTGGAAGCCTACAAGGCGATGGAGCGTGCCGTGGCCGAAGGCAAGATTCGCTCGCTCGGCGTGTCCAACTATTATATAAAGGAGATGACGGAGTTCCTGCCGAAAGTGAGCATCAAGCCCGTAATGACGCAGAACGAAATTCATCCTTATTATCAGGAGAAAGAGGTCCGGGAATATATGCACCGCAACGGCATCGTCATCGAGGGATGGTATCCATTCGGCGGACGCGGCTATACGAAAGCGATATTCAGCAACAAGACTATCAAGGAAATAGCCGAGGCGCACGGCAAATCCCCTGCACAGATCATTTTGCGCTGGGACTTGCAGCACGGCGTGGCGGTCATCCCCGGGTCAAGCAATCCTGCTCATCAGAAAGAGAACATCTCCGTGTTCGACTTCGAGCTGACCCCGGAAGAAATGGCACGTATCGACGCGCTCGACCGAAATGAGAAACATGACTGGTATTAAATAAAGAATAACGATGAAAGTATTACTGATTAACGGAAGTCCGAGGGGCAAAGGAAACACTTACATTGCCCTGTCGGAAGTGGCGAAAGCCCTTGAAGCGAATAGCATAGAAACAGAGATCGTCTCCATCGGCACCAAAGCGGTACAGGGATGCATCGCCTGCTACCGTTGTGCGGAATCGGGCAGATGCGTGTTCGGCGATGTGCTGTACACCACGGTCCGTGAGAAACTGGAAACGGCAGACGGCATCGTCATCGGTTCGCCCGTCTATTATGCGGGCCCCAACGGCTCACTCTGCGCCCTGCTCGACAGGCTGTTCTATTCCGCGTCGTCGCTGCTGCGCTACAAACCGGCTGCTGCCGTAGCCGTCTGCCGGCGCGGAGGGGCAAGCGCCACGTTCGACCGGCTGAACAAGTATTTCACGATAAACGACATGCCCGTCGTAAGTTCCCAGTACTGGAACAGCGTGCATGGCCGTCTGCCGGGCGAAGCCTCGCAGGACGCCGAGGGATTGCAGACGATGCGCACCTTGGGCAATAACATGGCATGGGTGCTGAAAAGCCTGAAAAACGGCGGAGAGCCGATACCCGAAAGGGAACCGGGAATCATGACGAACTTTATCCGGTAACTTCCAACATTTGGAAATAGTATGAGACATTCATTCAAGACATCGGCCGTGGCCTTGTTCGCCTGCCTTTGCGGCATGGGCAGCCTCACGGCACAGGAAAATCGCCTTAATACAAACAGCATCATGGAAGAAAAACTGAATCTTACGCAGGAATGGGACAAGACGTTCCCCCAGAGCGACAAAGTGAACCACAGCAAAATCACGTTCCATAACCGCTACGGCATCACGCTTGCCGCCGACCTCTATATGCCCAAGAATGCCACGGGCAAGCTACCCGCTATCGCCGTCAGCGGCCCGTTCGGGGCTGTCAAGGAACAGGCATCGGGACTGTATGCGCAGGAATTGGCAAAACGCGGTTTCCTCACCATTGCCTTCGACCCCTCGTTTACCGGCGAGAGCGGTGGTCAGCCCCGCTATGTAGCTTCACCCGACATCAATACCGAGGACTTCTCGGCGGCGGTGGACTACCTTTCCACCCGTGACGATGTGAACCCGGAACAGATCGGCATCCTCGGCATCTGCGGCTGGGGCGGTTTGGCAATCAATGCGGCGGCCATCGACACCCGTATCAAGGCGACGGTAGCCGCTACGATGTACGACATCAGCCGTTGCACCGCCAACGGATACTTCGATGCGGCGGACAATGCGGACACCCGTTACGGGATGCGCCAGATGCTCAATGCACAGCGCACGGAAGATTACAAGAACGGGACGTATGCCCTTGCCGGAGGAGTGGTCGATCCGTTGCCTGCCGACGCGCCGCAGTTCGTGAAAGATTATCACGCCTATTACAAGACGAAGCGCGGCTACCACAAGCGTTCGCTCAACTCCAACGGCGGCTGGAACAAGACCTCGAATCTGGCTTTTCTCAATGCGCCCATCCTGGCATACAGCGATGAGATCCGTTCGGCAGTGCTGGTGGTTCACGGCGAGAAAGCCCACTCGCGCTATATGGGCGAGGACGCATTCAAGAAGCTGAAAGGCGGCAACAAGGAGTTGCTGATCGTTCCCGGTGCCTGCCATACCGACCTTTACGACAACTTCGACAAGATTCCGTTCGACCGCATCGAAGCATTCTACAAGGAATATCTGAAGTGACAGGCAGGATGGACAGACACATCACTTTCCCCGACGGGCGGCAGGTCTGCCCGCTCGGACAGGGGACGTACCAAATGGGGCGCCGGCGCAGCGAGGAGATACAAGCTCTGCGCCGGGGTATCGACTTAGGTTTGACATTGATAGACACTGCCGAGATGTACGGCACGGAGGAGCTCGTAGGCGAAGCCGTAAGGGAGTGCCGTAACAAGGCTTTCATAGTCAGCAAAGTTCTTCCGGGCAATGCCAGCTACGAGGGCACGAAACGGGCCTGCGAACGGAGTCTGCAACGGCTCGGCACGGAATACATCGACCTTTACCTGCTGCATTGGATCGGGCATTACCCGTTCTCCGAGACCGTCCGTGCTTTGGCGGAGTTGCAGCAGGAAGGGAAAATCCGGCAATGGGGCATGAGCAACCTCGACGTGGCGGACATGGAGCATATCCTTTCCCTGCCGCACGGCAAGGAGTGTGCCGCCGATCAGGTACTCTACAACCTGCGCGAGAGGGGCATCGAGTACGACCTTATCCCGTGGTGCGGACGGCACGGCATACCCGTGATGGCCTATACGCCGCTCGGTGAAGGACGGTTGCGCAACCACAAGACGCTGGTGGAGATAGCCCGCAGGCACGATGCCACGCCCACACAGATCATGTTGGCATGGGTGATGCGCACACAGAACGTCATCGCCATCCCCAAGGCAAGCAGCATCGCCCATGTGGAGGAGAACGCCCGCAGCCTCGCTATAATCCTGACGGAAGAGGACCTGTGCGATATCGACAAGGCGTTTCCCGCACCGACGCGGAAAATAGCGTTGGCCGGATGGTAAACAAGATTACACCATGCACATCGCCATTACCACCTTGCCGGGATATACGCCGGAGGAAAAGAAACGGCTGGCAAGAGCATTGAAGGAAATGGCTGCATCGGTGGGTGTCGCTTCCTTCACGGTCTCTGTTTCCGTGAAAGATTTGCCTATGGAAAAATGGACCGAGTTTATCCACGAATTACCGGACGAGAAAATTATTATTCCGGAAGCCGACAAAAGCAGTAAAAGGTGTTGACAGGAAAAGAGTTGATTCGGTACGATGAGTTCCCCAAAAAAACGTTACGAGTACACTTCGTTGAGAATATCTTGATGTGGCGAATAGAAAAATATTTATTGTTTCGAAGGATAGTTATGCGGATCGAAAAACTCTGCAAGGGTAATACCGTAGAATTTGCAAATAATCGCAATAGTCGTGACCGAAGGGAAATTTCTACCGGATTCGAGATTAGCCACGTCAACACCTGTGCTCTCTTTCAATTTCTCCTGCGAGTGCCCGTAAATATTACACAGTTCCTTAGCCCGCAGTATAATTTTATCCTTTAAGAATACGTCGCATCTTTGTTTTTTTCTCTCCATTGCCACAAATGAAAGACAGACACGGAATTTTTGCGCTTATACTCGTCCAAATAGAAAGAGGATTACTGTTTCGGCGGGTAATTTATCCCGTCGAAAAAATCTTCAAGAGTGATGTTATATAGTTTGCACATTAATTTTATCTTTGCTTATAGAAATTATCCGG
Organism: Gallalistipes aquisgranensis; assembly: GCF_014982715.1. Classification (NCBI taxonomy): domain Bacteria; kingdom Pseudomonadati; phylum Bacteroidota; class Bacteroidia; order Bacteroidales; family Rikenellaceae; genus Gallalistipes; species Gallalistipes aquisgranensis. The sequence goes on from NZ_JADCJY010000001.1 coordinate 1,218,016, forward strand.
CCAAACTAAAACCATGCAACGCTTCCGAGACATAAATTGCAAGCAACCGGAGCGGCAGTCAGCCACTCGGAACGGAGTGTGCGGTTATCGGAAAAAGAAGATGCAATTGCCATTCTTTCTCTCGTTCTCCGTCAAATATTCCCCCACTTCCGCAGATCATTCCATACCGCGGACCTTTCGCACATTCCCCGGACAGACGCTGTTATTCCGGTGGATTTGTTTACCTTTGGCGTAGTTCCCAATCCGAAATTATATCTATGCGCAAAACCTCCGAGAAACCTGCTTCCGGAAATCCGAGAGAATACACCGTAAAAAACCCGTCTACCCTGCTACCCTTTCTTCTTTCGATCCTGCCGGACAGAAGCCGCACCACGGTCAAATCCTTCCTGACCCACCGCCAGGTATCGGTCAACGATCGGGTCTCCACCCGTCACGACACCCTGCTACGGCCCGGCGACCGAGTCAATATCCTTTCCGGCCGGGGGTTTGCCCCTCTCTCCCACCCGATGCTGCGTATCGTCTTCGAAGACGAGCACCTGATCGTCATCGACAAACGCCAGGGCCTCCTGTCAATGGGCACCGACAGGGAAAAGGAACGGACGGCCTACCATATCCTCAGTTGCCATGTGAAACGGAACGATCCCGGCGCCATGGTCTTCATCGTCCACCGCCTCGACCGCGAGACTTCCGGACTGATGCTCTTCGCCAAAAGCGAAGCGGTTCAGGAAACGCTTCAGAAAAACTGGAAGCGCATCGTCCGCAAACGCACCTACATGGCCGTTGCGGAGGGCCGAATGCCCGGACAGGAAGGATGTATCGAAGCTCCGCTCAGGGAAAACAGCCGGTTCAAGGTGTACGTGCCGTCCGACGGCGAAGGCACCGCGGCGGTCACCCGCTACCGGGTCGTGAAGCAGGGGCCCCGCTACTCTCTCGTGGAACTCGAACTGGAAACCGGACGTAAAAACCAGATCCGCGCCCACATGGAACACATCGGACATCCGATCGCCGGCGACAGGAAATACGGAGCTCCGTCCTCTGAGGCCGGACGGGTCTGTCTCCACGCCAGCTCGCTCTGTTTCGAACATCCCGTCACGGGCCGTATGTTGAACTTCTCCACCGGCACACCACGTCTTTTCGAAGCACTGGTCGGGGAAAACGGACAAAAGATTTCCATTTCCCCGAAAAAACATTAGGTGAATGAATTTTTTTTACTTATCTTTGCACCCGAAAATCCGAAAGGGACAACGATTCGGGGTGTAGCGCAGCCCGGTTAGCGCGCCAGCTTCGGGAGTTGGAGGTCCCGGGTTCGAATCCCGGTACCCCGACGAATGAAAGTTCATTCGGACAGAAAACCACCCTTTATCAGGGTGGTTTCTTTTATTTCCGCAATCGCCTCCGAAGTCTCCGGCATCCGTTCGCCCGCCTTGCCGAATTTTCCTTCGCCCCACGGACAGCTCGGCCGATCCACCAGCTGTATACAAAGCCCACATGCAGAATCAACCGTCCCTATTCCGTCCCGATACAAGCACCCGGCAGAAAAGGCATGGGTCCAACTGTTCCGTCCGATTCGGGGTATCCGCAGCCGTTCCCGGTCCGTGTCAGAGTTTCAGCAAATAGACATTGGTCTCCCTCTGCACGAAACCCATCGACCGGTACAGCCGGTTGGCGGCCACCCGTACGGGAGCGGAAGAGAGCGAAATGCTCTGTACCCCGAGCCGCCGTGCGAATCCGATCGCGAATGTCACCAGCTCTTTTCCGTATCCCTTTCCCCGGCAGGCTTCATCCACCACCACATCCTCGATCCACGCCTTCAACCCGCCCGAGAGCGTGGGATAGAGGGCCACGACCAACATACCGGCCACCCGGCCGTCATCTTCCCTCAACACCAGCAAATGAGAGCGGTCGGAGGCCAGCAACTCACCGAATTCTTCACGGCCGAACCCGGCCTCCCGTCCCGTCAACTGGGGTAACATGCGTTTCACAGCCTGGAAAACCTCTTCCTCGTATACCGTCAGTTCCTCTACTTTCATCTTTTTTTCTACAAAGATAACGATTTGCCCCTCTTCTCCTCACATGCATCCAGAATCCGCAAGGCATTGCCGTGATAAAGCTTTCGCAATACGTCGTCCGGCAGGGATATACCATAGATAGCCCAGCGCCCCTGCATGTGATGTCCGGCTCCCGGATCTATGTACTCATCGTCCGTTTCCAGAAATCTGTAATAGACTCTGTATGCCTCCGCATTGGGTTCCGTGTCGGTGCCGAACAGAATACGGTCCTGATAACGGATAAGGAACTTCCGGGCTGTATAAGGCTGTCGTCCCAACTCGCTGATGCGGGCGCTGATGTCCACCACGATATTCGAATAGGTGTCGAGCCACATGCCTACCCGACCGAGATCTTCGGGCAGATTGGCCATGTGGGGACAGATATAGGTTGTCTCCGGATGACGGGCGATCATCCTGTTGCGCTGACCGAGCAATGCCTCCTTCGAAGGGAAACGTCTGCGGTCGGCAAAACTCCACTCCGGATGGGCGGCCAGTTCGTCGTAACGTTCATTGTAGCGATCTACCGGTGTGAAAAAAGCCTCCGGATCACCCGTATGAATCAATACGGGGATTCCCAACTCCCCGCACTTGGTCCAGATAGGATCGAGACGCGGATCGTCGATGGCGATCAAAGCCCCCGATGCATCCCGATATTCGAGCCCCAGTTGCTTGAACACTTTTACCCCTCTGCATCCTGAACCGACAGCTTCCTCCAGCCGGGCCGCCTCCCTATGGCCGAAGTCGGGTTCGTCAATCCGAAGAAAGTCCGGATGAAAGAAAACCGTAAACCGCTCCGGCGAACAGCCCCGGGATACCTCCAGATGTTTCCTGTAAAAATCATCCTTCGAATGACCGTCCAGACTGACACAACGCCATACTCCGGCTTCATCCATCTCATCCAGATATTTTCCCATATCAACGAGCCGTCCCAGATGATTGTGCATGTCGATCACAGGGAAACGGGGTTTCATCACCTTCGTCTCCTTCACTTTCAGCTGGCTCACCGGACGCCAGTCCACCAATTTCAAATCGGCTCCGCCCGCCCCTTCGGGCGCGGACAGACCGCACGAAACATTATCGTCCATATATTTTCTCATTTTATTCGGATTCACTTTTCAGATCAGTCGCACGCCGACACCGTCACAACGGCTCTTTGCCCGGATTCCAACACGATGTCGATCCCGTCGATCAGTTCTTCGCCGCGGCAATGTTTTCTCACGCCGTCCACACAGAGCGCATACTCCCGGTCCCGCTCTACCGTAAACCATTGAGGAAACTGATTGATACGAGGCCAGTCGGCCGGCAGATGCAGATTCTCCCGGTATCGGGGTGCATCGAAAAACAGCTTTCCTCTCCACGGCATCCCTGCCGTCAGCACAAGCACAGTCTTTCCCTCCTCATCGGCCGCTCCCCACTGCACATCCTCCCGCCAAGGTGCCAGACGTGTTCCCCGGGTTTTCCACAAGGCATACATCACGGCTGTCCGGGCGAAATTCCCATCGCCGTGCCACCCTTCCAATATTCCGTCCGGACGCTGGAAAGAGTACATGACATTAATTTCGCTGTCGATCCAGTCGGCGGCCTCCTGCGAACGTTCCCGGTTGTAAAGATTCAGGGCGCTTTCGATCGCATCGGCATATCCGTCCATGTTGTTCTCCCAATTATGGCTGCGATAGTGGGCGTTCAGATTGGAAAATACTTTCAGCACGGCATCCCGATAGGCCTCGACTCCGTCCAGCTGGTAGACGATGTAATAGCCGTCCAGCGTATAGCCCCAAGTATCGGCCAGCCGTGTTTCCAAAATCTCCCCGGTCGAAGGGTTCACCTCATCGTAAAAGAGCCCGTGCCCGTTACGGCCCACCTCCAACACCCTGTCGAGCAGACGGTGCAGCGGCCCGCGGTACTGCTCCTGTTTCTGCGGCCGGGCATAATGCACCGTCGCATACAGTTCACACAGCCCCAGCATGATCTCGCAACCGTGGTCACGCAGTCTCAACCGCTCGGAATCGGCTGGATGACGATCCCCCAACAGATAATAGTCCCCTATACGGATCGCCCATTCGAGATACTCTTCCCGACCCGTCATCCAATAGAGCCGGGAAAGTACCTGCAACAAGTCACCGTTCACCTCGATCACCTGCGAATTGCCGAAATAGTCACCTCGTATCTCCGTCACGATCTCCACCAACCCGTGCAGGCTGTCCAGAATGGAGATCATCCGTTCCGACCAGGGTGAAACTCCCAGCAATTCGGTGATCGGCAGCAGTCCGTCCTTCATGTACTCCGCTGAACCGAAAATCACATTTCCCGTATCGACCGGATTGTTTTGCAGACGGTGGGTCCGCAGGTCATAGGTTGCAGGACAGGCGCCCAAGCAGGAAGTCAGTTCCGTCTCCGTCCGCAGCATATCGAGCATCCTGCCCCGGAAAAGCCCTTCGTCCGTAAAAAAAGAGGTAATCACCATGAAAGGATAGTTGTCTGCCGCAGCATCCTGTGCATTCCAGAAATAGTCTCCCTGCAAATTTTTCGGTATCAGCCCCGTTACCGTATCGGCCACCGCCAGCCACCCCTCCACGAAACGGTGGCTGCGAGCGAATGCCTCGCCGGCAAGCCGTCCGTTGACGATGGCCCGTTCGATCGTCTCCCGCCGGGGCGCATCTCCGCATGCCGCAAGCAGAATCACAGGCAGGAGCAACCATCCGCCGCTTATCGTCCGTATCCGATTCATTTTCATCTTGCCGGTCATTTTTGCGAGAACTGAGCCACATAAGGATATCCGGCATTCTTGCCGTGCCCCCACACATTCTGATTTTTTGCGAAGTCGGAACCGTAAGCCCGATCCACGAACTCCAGAATCCAGAGATCGTCGCCGGCAAACGCCCAAGAGGGGCCGCAACGTTCCGTCAGGTAGACCTGTAAGGCGTAGACCGCACGATAGAGCGCCCGGTCGCCCTCCTCCCAGATCGGCATCCCCTGACGTTCCAGAATACGGGCCGCCATGATCCACCCCTGGAGAGCCTCGAACGGATATCCCGTGGCGGCAATATCCCGGGCGGAGAAAGGAGCCCCCCGACGCATCTCCTCGGGTTGCAGTCCGTCGAGCGAAAGGCCCTCCTTAGCGGTCCCCGCCGGATTGATAATCATCGGGCGGGAGGGATCGGCCTGCCAGGAGAGATCGTCCCCGTATTTGAATCCCTCCGCACTGGGCCCGTTGAGCGTCGTCATCCAGATGTCGCGGATAGTGCGCAAAGCATTCCGATCTCCCAAATAGGCATAAATAGCACACATCGTTCCCAACCCCATCGATCCCCAGTTGTTGGGACGCGTAAGGGTCATCTCGTGCAGGGTCTGGTGACGGGCCGAACATATCCATCCGTCGGCAACCTCTTTCAGATAACGTTCGAAAGCCTCCGTCCGGTATCCGACCAGATCGGCAGCCATGGCATACGCACCGATCTCGCGCCCCCAGGCCAACGTACGTGACCCCTCGGGCTGTCCGTCCCGCACGATCCTCTCGACGGCATCCACCACCTTTTTCCGGTATGCCGCAGCCTCGTCCGAACTACCGGCAGCGGCCAGGCGCTCCGAAACGATGGCGGCTGCCAGAACGTAGCAGTTCGTATTGTCGTCCTGATTGCCCACGTCCGGATGCGAAGTATCTTTCGATGCATCCATCAACACTTCGCGCCACCCGGGACCGGTCATCGGCAAGAGGGCGAGTTCGGCACGGGAGCTCCATATTCCGGAGATTTCCGCCGGAGGATCGGGCAACGGCCAGCGTCCGTTTCCCGTCTCGCCGTCCGCGGCGGTACGGTTCCCGCATGCGAACAGCAGAAATATTCCGACCCATACGGGCCACATTTTTCTTTCCATCATTTTCTTCATTTTACAATTTGGATCGAATCGAACAAATAGGGAGCTACCACGTAGCGCTCCGGATCGTTCCCATCGCACCGGAATGACCACGTTTCGAGCGTAAGCGCCCGCGGGGTGACATCTACCAGCGTAAAACTCTGTTCGCGCAACGAGCGGTCGTAACCGGCCGAAGTCTTGTCCGCGAATTCATAACCGGATGAAACGCGCGTCAGCGCCGAAGCATCGTACAGGATCTTATGGTACCATTTCGAAATGCCTCCCGTACCGTTCACGACATAGAGAGGAGCGGAAGGCGACCGGAATACCTGGCGGCCATTCTCCCCCAAAAAGGGAACCCGGGCATTACGCCCGTTCCGCACGAAACTGCGGGTAAAGCTGTGATCATGCCCCATCAGCACGGCATCAATTCCCCACTCTTCGAACCGGGGAGCCAGTTTTCCACGCAAAAAGTCGATATCCTCGTCATCCACGTGATCTGTGGCCGCATAGAGCGCTTTATGCAGCAGAACGATGTTCCATCTCCTGCGTTTTTCCGCCAAATCGCGCTCCATCCATGCAATCTGACGGTCAAGGCACGTCCCCTCCCAATATTGCGTGTTGAGTACGATGAAATGGACACAACCGTAATCGAACGAATAGACGAACGGCATGCCCTCTACGGACGAAACCGCAGGAAAATGGTTGGCCAGGTCACCGTCGCTGTCATGGTTTCCCTGCACGGGCACCACAAAACAATTCCTCAGCAAGGTATCCCCCGCCTCGAAAAAACGGTCCCACTGGGTGTAGTTGTATCCGTTTTCCGTCATATCGCCGGCCAGATAGAGAAACGCAGGCTCCGGCATCCGTTCCAGAATGTTTCCGTACGTACGACGGACCGCCTGTACAGACAACGGATTATCCACCTGCAGATCGGCTACGTAAACGAACCCGAATCCCTCCTCCCGGGAGGCCGGAGCCGTCGTAACACTGTGAACCGGACTCACGATCCCACTCTCGGCATCACCCACCCGATACAGATAACGGGTACCGGGGACCAATCCTCCGACCGTCGCCCGGTGAAAGGTCCGGGCACCGTCGTACAACCGTTTGTTGACCGTTCCCCTGACGGCTTCCGTACGACCCGTTCCCCGCCGTTGAAGACAATCCGGCAAACGGACGGAATCCCGCTCCGGAACGATCCATACAGTACTCGCTGTAAGCGTTGTATCGTACGTCGTCCAACCGAACGAAAGCGACACGGAAGGGTCGGAAGTGGTTACAGCCGCCACGTTTCGGGGTGTCTTGTCGGTCGATACCCGGTAACGGGTATTGACCGTAATCCGATACCAACGGCTCTCACGTCCGGTCCGGTCCTTCACCTTATAGCAGAACGGATAGGCCGTAGCCGGTTCCAGTCCGTCGAAACGCGCTTCCGGTTCCGCACTCCACACCGCCAGGGCAGGAAGCCCCCGGTCGGCCCGCATCACGCAATAGGCGATACCCGACTCCTCAGAACCGGATTCCAGCCGCAAGGTAACGCAGGAAGTATCCGATCGTGTCCGTACATGCACGGGAATCTGCGGCTCGCCCCATGAAAAATCGTAACCAAAGGGAAACCGGGCAAACCCGGCCAGTACCGGATACCCCTTCCCGAAAGCGGTTTCCCGCCAACTCCACAGACCGCCGAAATGCCAACCGAAATTTTCATAAAATCCCCGTTCGGCAAAAGAGGCGGACGAAACGGCCGTCGCTCCGTCGGACACCGTTTTTCCACGGGGTCCGGAAGCCTCCCAAACGGCCGTCCGACAAATTTCCGCACCGGGTTCGGCCTGTCCCACGGCTCCGCCGACCGACCGGCTGTCCGGAGCGGCCTCCAAAGAACGGTTGACGGCCATACAACAGCGCACATGTCCCGTCCGGGACACCTGCCCCACCAAACCTCCCGTTTTGTTCCGCCCGACCACCTCGCCCGAACTTATGCAGCGCTCGATCACTCCGTTGTCTGAGAGCAACCGACCGCTCAGTCCGCCCTGACTGTCGGCCTCCCCCTCACAGATCACGGCGGCCGAAGAGAAACAGTCTCGCATCAGAGGCGTCACACGCTGTCCGGCGATCTCGGGAAGGCGCCCCACGATTCCGCCCGCGCAATGCATCAAGGCATGCACCTCCCCGCTGACGTAACAATTCCGAACCGTGCCGTAAAGCGCTCCGGCGATCGCCCCTACCGTATTGCGGCCCAACACGTAAACATCCACAAGCGCCAGATTCTCCACCACAGCCTGCGTGACGGCATTCCCCACATTGCCGAACAGTCCCACTGTCGCCATATCCGGCTGCAGGATCGTCAGATTACGGATCGCATGAAACCGTCCGTCGAACCGACCGAGAAAATTGCCCCGTATCGGGGTGAAATTCTCAGTTCCGGAAAGGTCGATGTCGGCCGTCAGCGCATAATGTCCGTCGGCAGGACACTCCGCCGAGCCGAAATGCCGGCTCAGATAGACCAGCTGCCTGCCGTCCGCGATCTCATAAACTCCTGCGGCATTACGCACCGGAGCCTCGTTTCCGGATGCATGTGCGAGGAGACCCGACAGGAAAAGCACACACGTAAACATGCATGCCAGCCCTGTCTTATGCTCCCTTTTTCCCATCGCGCAGTTTCTATTTCCAGTCCGAAAGCGGAACGATATCGGCCGCCGTCACTTCGCCCTCCTCCCACGCAGGAGAGAAAAGGACACAAATCCGCTGCTCCGTTTGTCCTTCCAGACGAATCGCCAAACGGTTGATTCCGATATTTTCGGCCTGGGGCGGCTCCTGACGGGCCGACTCCACGACGAACGCCGCCCCCGCAGGCGAAAGTATCCGGGCGGTCATCTTCCTGCCGCCGAGCGAAAATCGGGCCGTAGCTCCTTCCACTTCCAGCCCGGCATCCGTCATCACTCCCCAATTCACCCGTCCGGGAGCCTTCATTGCGAATTCGTCCTGTACGAGTACGGCCTTTCTTCCCCCGACCATACGGATACCCCGCGAAACGAAGGAACACTGATCCCGATAAGCATCGCTCAGATTCATCACCACGAAAGGCGCATCCGTGTCGAGAGACACCCTGCTGAAATTCGCCTTCGAATCCAGACATTGCTCCTTGCCGTTGAACACAGGGAGGTTATGGCTGCGCGTCACGCAGCGGTAGTAATCCCAGCGCTGTTTTTTGAAATCGAAAAATCCGGGCAGTTCGTATTTGTCGGACCCCAGGTCGAGCAACCACCGCTCACCCAGCGCATCCAGTTCGAAATTACCCATATCCAGATGCACATGGCTCACACCGGTCGTCCCGGCCTTCATTCCCACGAACAGGGCATCCCGGTTCCAACCGCTGCGCATACAGGCCACCTCCACCTTGCTCCGCAGGTATCTGTCCAGCGGAGATTTCACCCGCCAGCCCTCCACCCGGGGCGTATAATACATCACATGGAACACCTGCGCCGGCATATTCTGCAACAGGTCGTGTTCCGACTCCGAAAAATCGGGATTTCCATACCGCTCGGCCAGCCAGAACATAGGCGGCAGATAGGAACGCCGCACCTTCATGTGACAGTCGCTGAACGCAAGCATGTATCCGGCGGGCCCGGTCATCGTGATCGGAAAATAACCGGTCTTACGAAACCCCTCGAACCGTTCGCTCATACCGAAATCGGTCCCCAAAGCCGAGCGCATGGAGGCAAAGCCGTAAGCGCAATAGCGTACGGCATAATGCCAGTAGGAAGGTCCCTCCACGCAGACCCCGTCCGGATCGAACGCCACCATCGCCCGGGGCATCGACTCCAGCGCCAGCGGAATAATCTGACGGGCATAGTCAGGATCTGTGTCTGCCACGGACAACGCACCGATAATCAATCCGTTGTTGCACACCTGATTCCAGTTATTGACCCGTTTGTCGAATCCGCCCTTCGAATGATAAACCTTAAGACCCTCTTCCAACCCTTTTTCAATGATGGAAGTACGCAGCACCTCTTTCGTGCCGTCATCCAGCCAGTCATAAAGCCAGTCGTAACCGATGGCTACGGCATGGGTCATTTCGGCCACATCGAGAAAGTGATGCGGGTCCCAATCGACGAAACCGCATACGGCCAACAGATTCGTTTTGGCCGCTTCGGCATACTTTTCATCGCCCGTCCAACGCCATGCAAAAGCCAGATTATAGACCCGGGTCAAGGCATTCCGGCTCACGCGAAGCATGTCGCGCGTAGTCATGATACGCTCGAGAGGCTTCTTTCCCAGAATCGTATCGTCCGTCGCTTTCAGCACGTCCCTCACGTAACGCTGCAACAGGGTGTCGGTTTCATACCGGTGACGCAGCTCCTCCATACGGCCGTCGGTCAGAATCAGACGCGGATGTCCCTCCGCCAACGTTCCCTTTTCGCCGCCGATCGTCAGAGTCAAAGGACGACGCTCCGCCCGGCAGGCTGACAGCGACAATACGACCGCAAACAAAAATATCAATACTTTTTTCATACATCGGGCTTTTACCAAACCGGGGGAACGGACCCGCCGAATACGAATCGGGCCCCTTCCCCCGGCAGAATTGAATTACTTATAGCTGGGATGCTGGCTCAGTTTCGGATTATCGTCGCAGATGGACTGAGGAATCGGATAGAGTTCCGTCTTGTTCGCCTGAAAATCGCGGGCATAGGTGGTCATAATATCGGCATTGCTGCTCATTTTGTTGGTGTAATTGGTCTGCACCCAACCTTCCGCCGTGGGATAAGCGGGGTCTTTGTCGATATTGCTGTACGCCTTCTCCGGATACCCTTTCGTGGGATCGTCGCACGGTTTGTAATAACAGAACTTGGGATAGTCGGCCGTGTTGGACGCAATCGCAATCTGGGCATCCTTCGTTTTCTGAATCATTTCGCCGAGTTTGTTCCAGCGAATCAGGTCGAACTTGCGGAGCGCTTCGGCCCCCAGTTCCCAGGCCCGCTCCTGAATCAGTACATCAAGGAATTGTTCTTCGCTCATATCGCCGTACTCCTCGTTCTCTATCTCCTCCTCGTTTCCCTTATAGGCGCGTTTGCGCACCTCCTTCAACGCCTTGATCGCCGCATCCGTGGGGCCGTGATGGATATAGTTCTCCGCTTCGGCGAACATCAGCAGCACATCGGCATAACGCATGTAGATCCAGTTGATGTTGGTATAGTCGTTCATGTAGGTCGGACACCACCACGCCCGCCACTTGCCGGGATTGTACTCCCAGAGTCGGTTCGTGATGATTCCCTTGCTGTTCTTGTCCACTTCCATATCCGCCACGACCGTTTCAAACCGCGTGTCGTGCTCCTTGAAGGAAAGGATATACGGAGCGGTCAGACGCACCTCCGTACCGGTCATCCCGTATTTCGACTCCTTGTTGCAGTTAGCACCGATCTTATTGCCTATCTGACCGTTGTAGGAACTTTCCCCCACTTCGGGATTGTACATTCCGATCTCGAACATGCTCTCACCGAACTCCGTGTCGAACTTCTGTGCACACACGTTTTTCCAGATATTCTGGTAGACGGGATTCAGCCGGTGATTCGCATTGGGGTCGTCGATGACGTCGGCGCACTGCTGGCGGGCCAGTTCGTAATATTCCTCTATCTTCGCCGCATCGGGACGTTTGCGCATTCCCATGTTGCCTCCGGTAGCCAGATCCCAGCGCAGCGAGTACCCGGCCGCATGCAGGCACACCCGAGCCAGCAGACCCTTCACAGCCCCTTTGGTGAAACGCGCCTGGGCAGCGACCTCCTTACGCCAGGGAGTCAGTTCGACCGCCGTTTTCAGATCGCTGATAATTTGGTCGTAAATCACATCCCGGGAAGTGCGGTCCACGTAGAACACCTCACCGGCCTTCGAGGGAGTGAACCGGGCGGGAACATCCCCCCAGCGGACGATCAGATCGAGATAACACAAAGCACGCAGTGCCAGCATCTCTCCATGGATACGTTTGAGTTCGGCCTGTTCCTGTGCCGTGCCTCCGGAGTAAAGAGCCATCTGAGGAACCCGTTCGATGCAGATATTGCACCGCTCGATACAGGAATACCATTTGTTCCACAGACTGTTCAACTCGGTGTCGACGCTGGCGGGCGTCGAGGAATAACGGGAAAAATTCCGCCGTCCGACAGTCTCCCAGCCCCCCGAAGTCCTCATGATGTCGCAGTCCGTCGTGGTCATCGTCACCACTTTGCGGCCATACATGGGATGCGCCATTACCACATAGGCTCCGTAGGCGGCCATACGGGCTTGAACCACCGTCTGGAAAAGGTTCTCCGAATCGTAATTCGATTCCGAAGGTACCGTCAGGAAATCGTCGCAGGAAGTCAACGAAGCGACAAGGAGGACGGAAAACAATCCGGCTTTTATCTTAACAAACAAATTTCGAGTTTTCATGGGTCGTTCCGATTAGAAAGTGATATTGATACCGAAAATCATGGAGAAACTCTTCGGATAGGCCGAGTAGTCCACTCCGGGAGTCAGCGGGTTACTGCGCAGGGAACTTACTTCCGGATCGAAACCCGAGTAATTGGTCCAGGTATAGATGTTATAAGCGGTCGCATAGATACGCAGATTTTGCAGCCGGCATTTCTTGGCGATCTTCTGAGGTACCGTATAACCCAAAGTAATGTTGTTGATCCGCAGGAACGAAGCGTCTTCCACAGCCCAGGAGTGGGCGAAACGCGGCAGTTCGCCCGATTTCACCCGCCATATCTTCGCATCCTTGTTGAGTTCGGCCAGTTCGTTGAGATCGGTCACGAACACACCCTCGTCGTTGATCAGACGGAAACGGTCGCGCATCACACCCAGGAAATTCCGATAGGAGCTGTACGTATTGGTATAGGCCAGCTTATTGGCATTGAGCACTTTGTTTCCATAGCTGAAGTTCAGGAATATACCCAGGTCGAAGTTATGGAACGAGAAGGTGTTGTTCAGGCCGCCGATGAATTTCGGATTGGTATTACCGATAATCGTACGGTCATTGTCGGGAGTGATAACCGGGTTTCCCCGCTCATCCTTCTGTCCGCCGATCCACTTGAACTTGATGTCGCCCGGAGTGATTTTCGTATCGCCCTTGATATAGGGGACTCCGTCTTTGAGTTTCCATGTATTGGTCGAAGCGTCGTAACTTTCGAAATCGGCTGCCGTATAGAATCCGTCCGTGATATAACCGTAAATCATGCCCACAGGCTGCCCCACCTGCACGATATAATCGTAGATGGTTTTGGCCCAACCGGAATTCTCCAGATACGATTGCTGGGCTCCCAGTTCGTCCCGGTTCAGCCCCAGGATTTTTCCACGGTTGAACGAGATGTTGAAATCGGTCGTCCACTGGAACTTCTTATGATTGATGTTCATCGAATTGATCGTGATTTCATATCCTTTGTTGCGCGTGCTTCCCACATTCTTGTACTGGGTCGTATAGCCTGAAGTTCCAGGAATTCTTGCCTTGAGCAACAGATCTTCGGTCTTATTGTAATAGTAGTCGAACACCACATTGATCTTTCCGCCGAGGAAACCCAGATCGGCTCCTATATCGAACGCTTTGGTCGTCTCCCATTTCAGAGAGGGAGACGCGATGGTCGTAGGCTGCACGCCCGTGCTGACGGAACCGGCATCGGCCGCATATCCGGTGGTCGAGAAGGTGGAAGCAAACAGGTTGTTGCCGATCCGGTTATTCCCCGAGAGACCGTAGCTGGCCCTCAGTTTCAGATTCGAGAAGACATTCAGCCGTTTCACCCACGGCTCCTCCATGATGCGCCATGCAGCGGAAACCGAAGGGAAATATCCCCAATGGTTCTCTTTGGCGAACTTCGACGAACCGTCCGCACGGAGATTGGCGGTAAACAGATACTTATCCCGGAAACCGTACATAACCCGGCCGAAGAAAGAGGACAGCCGCTCCTCGCTGATTTTGGAACTGGGCTTCGACGCGATAGCGCCCTGTCCCAGATCGGCCAAACCGATATCCGAATTCGGGAACTGCATGGCTCCGGCCAGCAGGTATTTGCTTTTATAGGTGACGATCTCCTGTCCGACCATCATCGAAAAACTGTGTATCTTGTTGAATGTCGTCGCATAGGTCAGATAAGCCGATTCGGTCAGTTTCATCGTCTCGGTCGGTTCGATGGTGCCGTACGGGCCGCCTTTCTCCACACGTACATCGTGCAGCCTCTCGTCGAAGAACTCTTCCACCCGGTTGTTTCCCGCAGACATACCTCCCGTGACGGAAAACGTGAGGTCTTTCAGAATCTTATACTCCAGACTTCCGTTGAAAAATGCAGTCCGGTAGGTCTTTTTCTTGTACTGGGCCTCCGCTCTCACGATGGGATTGGTAAGGAAATCCCCGCCCGAATCATCCTCCGTCTCGCTGATGAGCGCGTCATCGTTATCGTTGGGACCGAGCACGGGCCGGTAGCTGATCGTGTTGCCGAGCATGGCATTGTCGAGCGAACCGGACACGGAACTGCCCAGCACCTCCCGCGAGGTATAGTTTCCGTTAACGGAAAGCCTCAACCGGTCGGAAACCTTTTGGTCGAAGCTGATCTTGATATAATCCCTCTTGGCACTCGACGCGATCATCACGCCCTCTTCCGAATAATGTCCGTATTTGACCATGTACTTCGAATTCTGCGTACCGCCGCTGATCGAGATGTTATGATTGTGCGTCAAGGCATTGCGTCCGAACACCTCTCGCTGCCAATCGACACCCGACCGGTTCTTGTAGATTCCGAGCTCCTCGAAAGGTCCGTAGCGTTTCGTGAAATTTTCCGCAGCGGAAGCGGCTGCATCGGGCATATTCGCTATTTCGTACTGGGCCATGACATATTCGTAGGGGCTCAGCACATCCAGAAAACGGTTCAGTTTCTTGAACCCCACATAACCGTCGTACGAAACTTTCGATTTGCCGACAGACCCTTTCTTGGTCGTGATCACGATGACGCCGTTGGCACCCCGTGCCCCGTATATAGCCGTCGAGGAAGCGTCCTTCAGGACGTCGATCGACTCGATGTCCGCGGGATTTACGGAAGTAAGGCCGTCATCGCTCGGGAAGCCGTCCACGATATAGAGCGGTGAATTGTCCTGTGAGATGGAACCGCCGCCCCGGACCCGTATCTGGATATCGGCATCGGGATTTCCCTCGGTCGTCGTAACCTGCACGCCGGCCAGCCGGCCGGCAATGGCCTCGGCAGCCGTAGCCACGGGCACCTTCACCAATTCTTTGCCGCTGATGGAGGAAACCGAGCCGGTGAGGTCTTTCTTTTTCACCGTTCCGTAACCGATCACCACCACATCCTCCATTTTCTGTACGTCACCCTGCATCGAAACATTGACCGAAGTTCCTCCGGCCACCTGTTTCTCGACAGGTATACATCCGATAAAGGAGAACACAAGCACAGGGCTTTTCACCAAAGAGACCCTGATCGAATAGTGACCGCCGGCATCCGTCGTGGTTCCCGACTGGGTCCCTTTCACCACGACGGTCACACCCGCCAGCGGTTTTCCCGCCTCGTCCGTCACCGTACCGCTCACCGAAGAGGCATCCTTCACGTTGAAAGGAGTGATAACGATGGCATCATTCTCCATCACCTTATAGGTGAGATTACTGCCTTTGAGCAGTTTTTCCAGAATCGTCTTCACGGAGGCGTCCGCATATTCGGCACTCACCCTCGTGTTGAAGAAAGAGAGATCGTCGCTGTAAAAGAAACGATAGGAGGAGGCGGACTCGATCTTTTTGAGGACCTCTTTGACTGTGCCGTTCCTGACGGACAGGGAGACTTTCGCATCCTGTGCACCGGCTCCCAACGGCAAAAGGAGCAGCAACAGTCCCGCCAACGGCATCAGATGCCGGGACAGGATGGCCGAATGACCAAATTTTTTCATAAGCAAGGTTTTTAAATCAGGAATTAAGTATTGTGGTTAGGTTCTATCTCGTTTCCGCCCGAAACGCAGGAAGGTTGTAGCCTGAGACACAGACCGCCGGCAGGCGCCCCCCCGCATCCGACGAGTCGCAGTCGATCAGCACGGTTTTCCGTTCGCCCGGCAACATCCAGAAATAGTTGTCGGTATAGAGTGCGGGTAAAATACGTTCGTCCGTACCGGCGTCCCGCAGGGAGAGACGGATCATCGCTCCGACGACACGTCCCCGGTTGGTCAGCTCCACCCGCCAATAACTCCGGCCGTCGCGTTCGTACCGGTCGGCCACGGCCTCGATACGCGCATCGCCGATCTCGTTGAGCAGACGCATGTCTTCCGGTTTGTCGTACCGCCAGTAGAAATTTTCCGAAAGAAGCTCCCCGCGCCGCCCGCGCATCTCGAGACGGACGAAGTGCAGAGGAGGCAGCCCGGGAGCGAAATCGACCGCAAAAGCGGGGACCATATCCGACGCGGGTATATCCAGCGTCATACGCTGCGTTTTTCCGTATTGTTTCCCGCTCACGTCATAGACCGCAGCGGTTACGGTCACCCCTTTCAGAGGTCTCGCCGTGTGATTGACGGCATCCACCTTCCAGTCGGGGAGCGAAGCCTGTACATGGTGGCTTTCACATCCCTTCTTGGCTCCGGCCCAGGTCCCGTTCACCTCGAAATCGTAATCGTAAGTCTGCCACACGGTCGAATACCATGCCGGGTGGGTCATCCACAGCAATACGCCGGAACAGTCCTTCCAGAGTTTATGGTTCCACGCCTCGAACATGGCCCGGATATTGTCGTAGTTGATGAACTGGGCCTTGAGGCAATAATCCTCCATCGAGGCGACAGGCCCCAGTCTCGAAGTGAACGCATCGATGTAACGGCTGATCGCCTGTCCGCTTTTGGCACTGTAATCATGATAGTACCAGGTCTCGCCGATAGGCCACGCCTGATCCTGTCCGCACATACGGAGCATCGTCTCGTAGACGGGCACCGTAGGCAAACCGATCTCCGACTTGAAACCGTGCGCCATTCTGTAATACTCCTCGGGTGGCAGCCAGAAATAAGGTCCTTCCCCGCCCCATACGATATCGTCCGCCGAATGGGACATATACAGCCTCGTGCTGTCGCATTCCCGCACGGCCTTCCGGATACTCCGGTCGATCACGATCGCCGGATAGGTCTCGTTACTGGCGCACCACAGGGCGATCGAAGGATGGTTGCGGAAACGAAGGATATTCTCACGGACGATCTCACAATAGCGCACCTTGTCGTCGGGATGTCCGCCCCACAGATCGGAAAAGACCAGCACTCCGTATTCATCGCAGCAGTCGAAAAAATCGGGATTCAGAAAATTACCCATCCATGCACGGATCATATTCATCTTCGAATCGCGGTGAAAACGCAGAGCCGTCTCCATCCGTTCGCGCGGCATCCGCAAGGCCAGCTCCTCCAGTCCCCAGTTACCTCCCTTGCAGAAAATCCGCACGCCGTTGACCGACACCACCAGATGGGGTGTCGGAGACTCCGTACACTCCCTGACGGTCCGCCACGAACGCTTGTCGTCCGAAACCTGTATTTTGTACCGGGCCGCCAGGCCGTCCGAATCCCAACCGGCAATCACCCAGTCGAAACTTCTCCGCTCGCCCAGATCGACCAAAGCCCATTCGTCACGGTCTCCCGCAGAGAACCATTTCGAGACACCCCGCACATCAGTCAGATTCGAAGCAGGATATTTCGGGGCACGGACGGAGGAGACCTCCGTTTTTTTCCATGCGGCCAAATCGTTTTCCACATCCCGGCTGTCATAAACCGAAAGGTCGAACATCCCGAACCGGTCAACGCACGACTCCTCCATCAGAATCCGGACATACCGGGCTTCGGTACGTTCGATCCGGTAAGAGCCCCGCCGTTCCTTGCTCAGGGGGGTATTATAGGTAATCTTCCGCACGCCGAAACGGCATCGGTAGGTGTCGCTGGTCTTTCCGTCCACCGATGCGGTCACAGTCAGATCATAAAGGTTCTGGGGTCCGTAGCCGTTCGGCCACCACAGCTTCGGCCGACTCATCTTCAGCTGCTTATGGGTATCCGGACCGAATTTTACCTCGAGCGTCTCTCCCGGAGCGACCGTCACCGTCCGCTCGACCGCCACCCGGTCGAAAGCGGCCCGTACGGTCACCTGCCGGCCGCTGCCGGACCCGTTCCTCACGGGTACGTTCAACCATACGAAAGCACGGGTGGTGTCGGGCAGATCCAGATCGGTCTGCACATGGGGGTGCTCGATCGTAACGTCACCCACGGTTCTCAACCTGACTTCCTCGAGAATGCCGATCCCCCTGTCCCGCATGGCTGGCATCCAATCCCAGCCTGAAGAACAGATATAGGTAGGCGAAGAACGGCTGATCACACGGGAATTGACCCAGGCATTGCCGGCGGCACCTTTGTCGCCCGGGACACCGACCTTCTCCATCGGGCATATCCGCACGGCAACCACGTTCTCTCCTTCCGGGTCGAGATAACGGGTCACGTCGAACGCTCCCTGCACGAAACAACGGTCGATCTCTCCCACCCGGTGTCCGTTCACCCAGAAATCGGCATGGTGATTTACCTTGTCGGCTTCGAGCAGTACACGGCGCCCACGTACATCGAAGCCTTCAGGCAAACGGAACGCCCTGCGGTACCACCAGTTCCGACGACAGAGTACCTCGGGTATCTTCAGATTGTTGAGCCCCGCCACAGGATCGGGAAACACCTCCTGTTCCACCAGAGTGGCCACCACCGTTCCCGGCACCGTGGCGTCGTACCACGAAGCGGTCGGAAATCCCGGCCGGGATATTTTCTCCCCTTCATCGGCCCCGTTCCATCCCTCGCAGGTCATCTCCCATCCCTCCGTAACGGGCAGCACCGAGGACGACCGGAGGCGTAATTCCCTGGCAAACGCCGTTTTGGGTTTGCGGCGTTCTTTCCACCCGTTCGTAGATGGCCGTTGTACTCCGCATGTGCCGTATATCTCGAGCTCATTGATCCCCACGGGCAGATTCGAAGAGACTTCCTCGATCAGCACACGGACGAACCGCCAGCTTCCCGCAGGAAGCGCCGTCTCCATCCATCCGCCCCTGCCATCGGAAACCCGGGCCAGCACGGTCCACTTCTCCCCCGTATCCGATCCTTCGATCCGGTAACGGACAGGATAACTCGAATAAACTTCATGTCCCAACGTAAAACGCCGGTCCTCCACGTAAACGGGTGTAGACGCATCCGCCTCGCAGAAAATCCGTACCGAAGAGAGAGAGCATTTCGCCTGCAAATCGACCGCAATCCACTGGGGCAATGTTCGGACAGGCATCGTACCTTTGTCATAATCGACGAAAAAACGGGCCCGCCAGCCTGTCTGCGTCTCTCCGTCCACGGCAAACTCTCCCTGTGCGGGAGCATGATCGGTGGAGGAGACGGAAACGGGACGGTTCAACGCCAGATTTTCCACGGCCGGCCGGGCCGTTCCGCAGAGCATCGTGCAGAAAATCAAAACAGGGACAGAAATTCGGTAAAAGTTCGGAATCATCGCCTATCGGGTTTGGGGTTCATTCGCAGGTTTCATCGCAGGAGTCAGGGCCGGCCGTTTCGTATCGCCGCACTGTTAAAGGTTTTCTGAAGATTCTTGTCGGAAAAGAGCAGTACGGTGCCCTTGTCTATCTTATAGTCGACGGGCATGGCCCGGTGTATGATCTTCATCACTTCGTCGATCGTTTCCCCCTCGAAAGAGCCGTTGAAACGGTAGTCTTTGATCTCCTCCCCCGTAAAATAGACGGAAACGTTGTAGCGACGTTCGATCTTGTGCATCAGCGACTCCAACCGCTCTCCCTCGATCACCCAACGGTCCTCTTTCCACGAAGTGTATATCTCGGGATTGTTCTCCACCTTCACGGCAGGCACGCGTGCGATCACCGATATATTCCGTGCAACCGGAGTCAGGCTCGACTCCTCCAGCGACCGGGCCATCTTGGCCCGGGCATCTTCCCCGCTGAAGTACTCGACCGTCTGGTTCGGAGCGACCCGTATCGGTTCCGGAATATGATCGCCGTTGATCGTGACGGAACCGTGCACGAGCGTCGTCGTAACGGAATTATCCTCCTCATAGGCCGAAACGTTGAAAGCCGTTCCGGTCGCTACGATCGAAATATCCCGGACCTTCACGACGAAAGGTTTGCGGGGATCGGTCGTCACATCGAAATAGGCCTCACCCTCCAACCGTATCTCCCGCTCCTTTTCATTGTAATCGGGAGCGTAGCTGATCCGGCTGCCGGCATTGACCCATATCCGGCTGCCGTCCGGCAACGAAGTCGAAGCCCGCGAACCGAACGACACGGAAAATTCGATCCGGTCCGCCCTTCCTCCGGCGGAGGAAACCGATTCAGGAAAAGTTCCCCGGAACTTATAAAGCAATACCCCGCAACCGAAAGCCGCAACGACGATCACGGCGGCATAACGCAACAGAGAAACCGAAAACCGGCGTTTATGAAGCACCCCGGATCGGGGAACCACCCGCCGCCGCAGGAACAGACTCCACTGCATCTCCGCAGACAGACGTGTATCCCGGCAAAGGGTAAGCGAAGCCAGATGGACGTTCCTCAGACCGATAAAATAAGTACGGTTCTCATCCGAACGCCGTATCCATTCCAGCAGAAAACGGTTCTCGTCCGGCACGGTTTCCCGACAGAAAAAGCGTACGATCAGATCGTCTATATCAATAGGTATGGAAAAAGTTCCGGACATAGGTTTGCGGAAAAGAATTGTCGTTTTTTACGTTCGTTCGATAGTATGACGCAGGAAGCGGAGTAGCGGTCTAAAGGAGAGTGAAATTTTCATTAAGAAGGAAAGAAATATGATATTTGTACTATTTTATTATTTATATTTGTGTAGGCGAATCCCACGACAGGACCGCTTCTCAACCCGAACCGATGAACGAAACCTCTGCCGTACCGTTTTCCATAGCTATATGCGACGACTCGTTCGATGCGATCTTTCATTCGCATTACAGATTGCTGTATGCCTATGCGCTGGGAATCGTACACCATAGGGAAATGGCCCGGGACATCGTACAGGAAGTGTTTCTCAAATTATGGAGAAACCGGCAGCGGATCGAGATCAACACGAGCCTGAAGGCCTACCTGATCCGCATGACACGCAACCAGTGTCTGGACACGCTGCGCGAGGGAAAATACGCCGACCGAAACATCAATATAGAAGATACGCTCTGCCGTATCGAAATCATGGGGCTCGACGAAGCCGACCCCGTGTTCGACCGGCTCTACTCCGAAGAGTTGCAGGCCCGCTTCAGGGAAGCTGTGGAATCGCTTCCCGAACAGTGCAGAAAAATATTCCTACTGAACCGGCAGAACGGGCTTTCCTACCTGGAGATCGCCGCGGCGCTCGGGATTTCTCACAGCACCGTAAAAAACCAAATGGTGATCGCCATGCGTAAACTGCACGATGCATTAAAACCGTTTTTTTAACTACCTTTGTGGTACTCATGCAGAGCGAATTCGACATAGACGATCTCCTGTTCCGTTTCTTCCGGGGAGAGACCTCTCCGGAAGAGAATCGTTTCCTTCTGGCCTGGAAACGGGAAAACGAAGAAAACCGTATCCGGTTCGAGGCTCTGCGCGATCTGTGGATGGTCTCTGCGACCGCTTCCTGCGAAGGCTTCCCCGACCCGGCCGAAGAACTGTCCCGGCTAAGGAAAACGATTGCCCGCGAGGAAAATCCCCCCGCCACGTCGGGTTCACGCTCCGGCCGTACGGACCACCGGGGACCGCGGTCCGCAACACTCCGGAATATCGTGCTGAAAGGTGTAGCAGCGGCTGTCCTGTTCATCGCGGCGATGGGATGCGGAGCCCTGCTCTACCGCCAGGTCCTCCCTCCCCGTCAGGCCGCCATTCCCTCAGCCGAAATTCCGATTCCCGATACGATGCTTTTCACAGCCAGCCGGGGATCGCTGGCATCGGCTACGCTGCCCGACGGCACCGTCGTCCGCCTCAACGCAGGCAGTTCTCTCACCTATACGACCGACTACGGCCGCACGGAACGTCCCGTCACCCTGGTCGGAGAAGCGTTTTTCCAGGTATGCACCGATCCGGGGAAACCATTCGTCGTACACGCAGGGAATCTTTCCATCGTCGCCACAGGCACGACATTCAACGTAAAAGCGTATCCCGAGGAACGTTTCGTGACCACCACGTTGGAAACGGGTGCCGTGCATGTCCGGGGTCTCTCCCGCCGGAGCGATCCCTTCTCCATCGAACTGAAACCCCGGCAAACTTTCATGTATTACAACGAATGCGACACCGTCCTCCGCAGCGAAGTGTTCAATCCAGAGGAATCGGCGCTCGCCGAACAGGTACGGACGAGGGACATTCCGGCCGTCCGCATGTCGAACGTGAAAACCCAGCTCTATACCTCGTGGAAAGACCCGCGCTGGATCGTCGAACACGAAACGCTGGCCTCCCTGGCCGAGAAACTCGGGCGCCGCTACAACGTCTCGATCCGTTTCCGCCAACCGGAAGCCGGAGAGTACAGGTTTTCCGGGTCGTTCGAAAACGAGACCATCGAAGAGATCATGCAGCTGCTGCGCCATGCCACACCGATCCGCTATACGATCGACCGGGGAAAAATCACCGTATCGGTCGACTCCTCCCGACGCAAGGCTTTCGAAAACGCGGCGGGCTGACCCGACTTTCTCCTGAATTTAGACCGTAACGGCAAAAAAACGTCATATCCATAAAGTGCGCTCTATGCGAGCGTACGAACATGAACCTTTAAATGCTTTAAGAGATGAAAAAAACAGGTACCGCCTGCCTAGTCGCATGCCTTACGCTGATCCTGCACCTGCCGTCGCTTCCGCAGCCGTTCATGACCAACGTGGAGGGACGGAACGCCCGGCCGCTCGACGGACGCTGGGAAGCCATCGTAGACATGTTCTCCTGCGGAGAACAGATGGAAGTTTACAAAAACCAGACGGCCGAAGAGAAAGGCCGTTTCGTGGAATACTGTTTCGATGCCGGCATCCGGCTCGACGTGCCGGGCGACTGGAACTCCCAGCGCCCAGAACTGAAATATTACGAAAGTACCGTATGGTACAAACGGGATTTCGACTGCACGCCCTCGCCCGACAAACGACTGTTCCTCTATTTCGGAGCTTCTAACTACCGGACCGATGTCTACCTAAACGGGGAAAAACTCGGTTCGCACGAAGGAGGATTCACGCCGTTCCAGTTCGAAATCAGCGACAAGGTACGTCCCGGACGCAATTTCATCGTGGTCGGCGTAGATAACCGCCGCAGCTCTCTGACGATCCCGGCCCTCAAATACGACTGGTGGAACTACGGAGGCATCACCCGCAGCGTCTTTCTGATCGAAACCCCGCGCAAATTCATCGAAGATTATACGGTACGGCTCGACCGGAACATTCCCGACAGGCTGTACGCCCACGTCAAAATCCAGGGAGCCGCTCCGGACGAAAAGGTGAACCTTTCCATTCCGGAAGCGGGATTCTCCGCCACACTCCATACAGGGAAAAACGGAGAGGCGGAACTGTCCGCCCCTGTCCGCCTCACACTTTGGTCGCCCGAAAACCCGAAACTCTATACAGTGGAGATTCGCAGTCCCTACGACACGATCCGCGAACAGATCGGTTTCCGTACCGTCACCACAGAAGACGGTAAAATCCTGCTCAACGGGAAACAGATTTTCCTCAAAGGGATCAACTGCCACGACGAGATTCCCCAGCGGATGGGCCGGGCCTTCTCCGAAGCCGATGCCCGAATGCTGCTGGGCGAGGTGAAGGCACTTGGATGCAATTTCTTGCGTCTGACCCACTATCCCGCCAGCGAAGAGATGGTACGGATGGCCGAACGAATGGGAATCATGCTTTGGGAGGAGGTTCCTTTGTGGCAGAAGATCGCCTTTTCCGACCCGGGCACACTGCCCAAGGCCAACCGCATGGTCACGGAGATGATCGCCAGAGACAAAAACCGCTGTGCAGTCATCATGTGGAGCGTATCGAACGAGACAGCCCCCGGCCCCGACCGCAACCGAGTACTGGAAGAGATGATCCGCCACTGCCGCACGCTCGATCCCTCGCGCCTGATAACCACAGCTTTCTCACACACGACCGATACCCCCACCTCGCTTACCGTGGACGATCCGGTAGCCGGACTGGTCGATGTGATCGGCATCAACAAATATTACGGCTGGTATATCCCGTGGCGGTGCGAACCGAAGGACTTCGTCTGGAACGTCCGGTTCGCCAAACCGGTGATCTTCTCCGAATTCGGATCGGAAGCCCTTTACGGAAAACACGGCGATCCGAACGACCCCACCCAGTGGAACGAAGAGTACCAGGCCCACAACTATCGGGACAATATCGCCATGCTGCCCAACATTCCTAATCTGGCCGGTACCACCCCCTGGGTACTGTTCGATTTCCGCTCCCCCTACCGCATGAACGGCAAGTATCAGGAGGAGTGGAACCGAAAAGGGCTCATCTCCGACAAGGGACACCGCAAAATGGCATGGTACGTACTGAAAGCGTATTACGATTCGATTCCATAAAACCCAATAAACAAAAAAACGCATGAAAAACAGCATTCCGGCCCTGTGCCTCGCCCTTCTTCTCGGTTCCTGCTGCGGAGAGAAAAAAGCGGACATCGTCCGACAGAACTTCGACTCGGCCGCTCCTCAGCTCCGGCTGGCAATCCGCACCGCAGACAGTATCACCGCCGCCCGTCCCGATTCGCTCGTGACCGCCCAGGGCGACTATCCCCGAGTCTTTCCCCGCAGTATCCGCAAGGACGGTTCGCTCTTCCTGATCCCGTCGAAAGACTGGACCAGCGGATTTTTCCCCGGATCGCTCTGGTATATGTACGAATATACGGGAGACACGCTCTGGAAAAAACAGGCCGAACGATTCACTGACTTGCTCCAACGCGAACAGTTCAACCGAAATACCCACGACATCGGCTTCATCATCAACGACAGTTACGGCAACGGATACCGCCTGACGGGAAATCCCGCCTACAAGAATGTGATCGTGCAGGCGGCCCGTACGCTCTCGACCCGTTTCAACCCGAACGTAGGCTGTATTCTCTCGTGGAATCCCCGTAAAGGATGGCAGTTTCCCGTCATCATCGACAACATGATGAACCTTGAACTGCTGATGAACGCCACACGGATCACGGGCGACAGCACCTTCTACCGTATTGCCGTCTCCCATGCCGACACCACCATGAAGAACCATTACCGTCCAGATTACAGCTCCTACCACGTGATCGACTACGACTCCCTCAGCGGCAAGGTTCTCCACCGCAACACCCACCAGGGTTACGCCGATGCCTCCTCCTGGGCTCGGGGACAGGCATGGGGACTTTACGGATACACGGCCATGTACCGGGAAACGGGTGATCCCCGCTACCTGGAACAGGCGGAAAAGATCGCCGGTCGCATCTACACCTTCCCCAACATGCCCGAGGACATGATTCCCTATTGGGATTTCGACGCCCCGGACATTCCCGACGCACCACGCGACGTGTCGGCCGCCACGATCATGGCCTCGGCCCTGTACGAACTTTCCACCCTGGCGACGGAACAGGGACCGCGCTACAAAGCATGGGCAGACCGTATCATCGACAACCTTTCCGCCTCCTACCTTGCCCCGCAAGGTTCCAACCACGGATTCCTCCTGCTGCACAGCGTCGGAAACCTGCCCGGAGGATCGGAAATAGACACTCCGCTCAACTATGCGGACTATTACTTTCTCGAAGCACTTCTCCGGAAACGGAAATGCGAAATAAACGACTAACCCATCATCGAATCCTGCGATGAAAACGATTTGCAAATTTCTGCTGCTCGTTCTGCTGGCGTCCGTCACGGGCCAGCGGACCGAAGCCCGTAAACCGGCCGAACCCCGGGTAAAAAATGTGATCTTCATGATCGGCGACGGCATGGGACTGGCCGATATCACCGCAACAGCCATCAACCGGGGTTGCGTACCGCTCCAGATCGAACGGGCCCACTACGTAGGGCTGGCCCGTACCTATTCGGCCAACAACCGGGTGACCGATTCGGCCGCCGCAGGCACGGCACTCGCCACCGGGCACAAGACCAACAACGGTCATATCGGCGTCGATCCCGACAAAAAACCGCTGAAGTCGATCCTCGAAAAGGCGGAGGAGAACGGATTGGCCACGGGGCTCGTGGCGACCCATTCGGTCACCAATGCCACACCGGCCGCCTTCATCGCCCATCAGCCCAGCCGCAAAATGGAGGAAGAGATCGCCGCAGACTATCTGAAGACGGACATAGACCTTTTCATCGGCGGCGGCAGGAAGATGTTCACCCGACGTGAGGACGGGCGGGACCTGACCAGAGAACTGCAGGAAAAAGGTTACACGATCGCCTACACGATGGATGAAGTGAAGGCTTTCGAAAGAGGCAAACTGGGCGGACTGCTTTACGACACCTCCGTACCCACCATGGCACAGGGGCGTGGCGACTACCTGCCCCAGGCGACGGCCAAAGCACTGGAAATCCTCGGAAGGAACTCTCCGAAAGGTTTTTTCATCATGGTCGAAGGCTCCCAGATCGACAAAGGCGGTCACGGGAACGACATCCGGACGATCATCGACGAGACCACAGACTTCGACAACGCCGTGAAAGTAGCTTACGACTATGCCGACCGGCATCCAGGAACGCTGGTGGTGGTGACCGCCGACCATGAAACGGGCGGTGTGACCCTTCCCTCCGGCAAGCCCGACTTCACCCTGCCGGACCAAGGTGTGAAATACACTTTCTCCACCAAAAGTCACACGGCGACCTACGTCCCCGTGTATGCTTACGGAACAGGAGCCATGCATTTCAGCCGCGTACTCGAAAATACGGAGATCCCGCAAATCATGGAGCAACTGCTCCGACTCAGAAAATAACCTCATTCCGACGAACGGGCCCGCGTACCGAAGGGCCGCTAAAATCAAGGGCTGACTAACGCATGAGTTAGTCAGCCCTTTTGTCTCTCAGGTAATTCACTGCGTATCTATGGCTAAATCTTTAAATTCCATGAATGTCATCGAACGCAAAAAAGGACTTTGTCTGTTCTCCTCCCGGATCGTAAAGGTTACGTACTGTTTTAGTTTTTGTTCCAGGAGATATAACTTTTCCGGTTTGATCGCAAGTAATTTGGGATGTTTCAGCATCCTGATTGTCACCTCGTATGCTTTCCCGGAGGGATTTACTGTATAATATATCCTAATTTTTTCCTCCGACGATTTAAAGTCATTGATCTCCGCTTCCGTAAATGTCTCCCGAAAAGCCCTTTCCACACTTCCGTCCTTGACGGGCCAAACCAGGTAATAGGCCTGGAAGGCATTGGGATTCATCGGATTTCCCTGTGAATCCAATACGGGGACAAACACATCCCTCGTATTTTTGCTGTTGTAGATCAGCAAAATATAATCCTTATTTATAATGCGATAAGTTTGTCCGTTCACTGCGAACGTTTGCCTGCCTGTATAATAGTCGGTTTGAGCGACTGCAAGGCCCGCCATAATAGACATGCAAATTGCAAATAACGTTTTCATGGAATATCGTCTTCGATCATGTCAATAGATTGCAATACTGTTCTTTTTGTTGTCTAAATCAATGGACCAACGATTTTTTACTCGTTTAAAATGATAACTAATACTAATATACCCTTTCTTGGACGGAGGGGCATAAGACTGAATATTTATTACAGCTTTCCTTCGACTTAAAAAACAAACATTCCGAATGATAAAAACGAATTCATTCCAATTTACAGACAAGGAATCAATAACACACAAACTATCGAATGCAACATCTTTCACATATGCATTGTCAACGACATAAATCTTATTACCCTGTGAAAGCGTTTGTAAACAAACACGTACCACTTCACTCGTATTCAAAACCGGCTCTCTGGCATACACTCCTGCCGCGAAATGTACGAGTCCCATACTCAGCAATAACAGTATTTTTATTCTCATGACTAATATCACGCGCATGGATATCAAGAGAGAAGACCCCTCAGCCCACAAATGTAAAAAACGCGATAAAAACAATCACACAAAATCATACTCACCGCATTATCAGCAAAAACTATCTATTTGTAAACATACGAAATAATGTCTTTCCGTGCAAGACTTCGACGCCTTTTTGCCATTCCCCGAAGGAGTAACGATATTTTTCCTACCTTTGATTCCATGAAATGTGCCGTGCTCATACAGGCCCACCGCGGACCGGAACAGGTGGCCCGCCTCTGCCGGGCGCTCAGCCATCCGGTATTCGACCTCTACATCGGCGTCGACCGGAAGACGGAGATCGCACCGTTCCGACTGGCCGTCCCTTCCGGCGTACGCTTCATCCGTCGGCGTATCGACGTCCGCTGGGGAGCCTTTTCCCAAGTGGAAGCTACCTTATACGGACTGGAAGAGATACTGAAGGAATCCCCCCTCTACGATTTCATCCTGTTCATCAGCGGCCAGGACTATCCGCTCCTGCCTCCGGCCCGGATCGCCGAAGAACTCGCCCGTCATCCGGGTGCCCAGTTCATGTGCCGCACCCGGGTGGAAGAGGGCACCCCCGCCTGTGACCGCTACCGCTATCCGCACGTGCATTTCGGAAACAGAACGCTCACCCGGGGCGTCAACCGTCTGCTGCGTCTGGTCTCACCGGGCCGTCGGAAATTTCCGCTGCCCGCCGCCTACAAAGGCTCTTCGTGGTGGACGTTGAGCGGCTCCTGCGCCGAATACATCACCCGGTACGCCCGCACCCATCCCCGGGTAGTGCGCTTTTTCCGCCGGGCCCACTGTCCGGACGAGTTCTTTTTCCAGAGCATCGTACTCGATTCGCCTTTCGCCGCGAGCGTCATTCCCGATAACTTCCGGTATGTGGACTGGTCGGACGGCCGGCCCAACCCGCGCACACTGACCGAAGCGGATTACGACCGTCTCGCGGCTTCCGGATGCTGGTTCGCCCGAAAGTTCGATGCCGAGCAGGACAGCCGTATTCTCGACCGTCTGGACAGACGCCTCGCCCTGCTGTCGGAAGAGGCTACACGTACCGAATGAATACCTGCTTCCCGTAGCGGGATTCCATCAGTGCCGCCAGCCGCCGGAGCATGTTGCGCCGCAGTTCGAATTCGTCGGGCAGACCGCCCGCATTCACGTTCCGTTTGGTACCGATCAGGAAGGTGATTTCGTCATGCCGCAGCAACAGACGGCAAAAGCGGTGCACCGCATCATTCCCCTCGGAAAGAGTTCCCGGCCGCTCCAACAGCTCCAACATGCGGTTCAACGTCACGATCCCCTCGGTCACCAGTTCGAACGAAGGAATCCTCCACACGGGGGGAACCGACGGATCGGACGAAAATTCGTCCCGTTCCACAGGCAGCCCGAGCTGGGCGGCGAGCACCTCGGCCACGGGATAACCGCACACGGCCTTCGTTCCCCGGAACTCCGACACCAACGTCGCCAATGCCGGATACTCCTCAGGAAAGGCCGGAGGGCAGGAGGCCATCAACAACCGGCGCGGTTCCCGAAAATGGATCACCACGGCACTCATGTCGTCGCTCGGCCGGCCGTCGTCGTTCAGACTCGCCTTCGAAAGAATCTGGGCCGCCAGGTCGGCCGACGTGATATCGCGGTTGAAAACGGTCAGGTAGCAGACGGTCTGGCAGAGATTGTCCGCTCCCCACCCGAACCGGTACCGCCCGGCCCGCTGACCGCTCTGGGTGACCCCGTCGCTCACGAGCACCAACCGGTCGCCCCGCCGGGCCGTGAACCGGCTGCGCAGGAATTTCTGCGTGCGTCCCTCCCCGTTACGGAAGACGATCTCCTCTCCCTCGAGCGCCACCGGCCCGTCGTCCCGTAGCAGCATCATCCGGGGATTGTCGTACTCCACGGCCTGCACCTCACCCGTACGATTGTCTATGTCGAGCATCGTGAACGTGGAATAACTGATCTTACGCACGCTGCACACGGGCAGCGTCTTCAGAATCAATTCCGCGATCCGCGTAATGTCTTCGTACCGGGATACGAATCCCGCCAGCATGGTCGAAGTCAGCGTCGAAAGGATATTGGCCTTCACTCCGTGCCCCATGCCGTCCGAGAGCACCACGATCGTCCGCGCACCGCCCGACACCCGCCGGCACAGGAAACTGTCGCCGCATATACGCTCACCCGCACAGTCGATCTGCCGGCAGGCCACCTCCACGAAGAAACTATTTTCCATCGCAGCCTTCTTTCTCGTCCGTCACAGGAAGGTCCGCCGCCTCGAGAGCACGGATCACCGCCGAAAGGTCGTTCACCACCGCGGACACCTCTTCGCCCAGCAGGAAACCGATCTTCTGCACCACGGACAACTGCCGGTCGATCGTTCCGCGCAAACGCTGTACGACCTCTTCGCCCAGTACGACCGGATCGCGCAAATCACGCAGGATACCCAGCCAGGCACCCTGTCCCAGGGAGGTGTAACTGAACGACAGCTCCCGTTTCCCGATCCTGGCCGCATACCCCGGCTCCCCCCCGTCCCCTGCCGCCGTCTTCAGCAGGCGCACCACTTCGTCCGGAAAAACCTCCTTCAGCGAACTTCCGACCAAGGTTTCCCGTCTCTCCCCCGTTCCGGGGAGTGCTTCGGCAGCCAGTTCGCACAACGCAGCATTGGCCGCCACGATCCGCTCCTCCTTGTCCGCCACGAAAGCGGCTACCGGCAGACGGGCAATCACCCGCCGCAGCACCTCCTCGAGCGAACGGACGTGCTGTTTAAGGGCGGTCAGCTCGTTTTCCAACCGCTGGATGCGGGCCTTGTACAACTCCGTATTCTCGATCTCCCGGGCCATACGCTCGACCGTCTCCACGGTGACGGCCCCGGCACTGCACACACGGATACAACTACCGCAGGAGGTGCATTTGTCATAATTTATGTACCTCGCCTCGCCCGCCACGTAGACCGCTCCCGTAGGACACGAATCGGAACAGCGGCCGCAGTCGGTACACAAACGGTTGTTTATATAAAAAAACTTCATCCGATGCCTGATTAGGAAAATGAGCGATAAAAATAGAAAATATTTTCCATTTCGTATTGTTTTACAAAAACTTTTGCTTTTCTTTGCTGATACCAATTTTTTAATTCAAATTTCTATGAAAGGTTCAGTAAAGTGGTTTGATTCTGCCAAAGGTTATGGCTTTATCACAACCGAAGCCGGAAGTGACATCTTCGTTCACTACACGGGCATCAACAAAGAAGGTTTCCGCGGTCTGGAAGAGGGCCAGAACGTCGAGTTCGAGGTCAGCGAAGGCAAGAAGGGGGAACAGGCCGTCAACGTAAACGTAATAGGATAATTTTGGTATAATCCAATATACTGAGTTTCTCTATTAAAAGCAAAAGGGAGGGGTTTCGGTTCCTCCTTTTTGCTTTTTCCTTTTTTCCTGCCGGCACCGTCCGGATTCCAGATCCCCGTTTTGAAAACGCCTTATAGGATTAATCGGATATTCCGCGGCAATGGTGCGGCATGAAACGAAATAGGCTTACCTTTCGGTAAGCCTATCCTTTACTCAGAGCCTGATTCTCAGGTGAGCCGCAACCCGGACTTGAACCGGGGACCCTTTCATTACGAATGAAATGCTCTACCAACTGAGCCATTGCGGCATTGCTCTCTAAGCGAGTGCAAATATCGTAATTTAAATTTATTTCGCAAAAAAATCACGTAAAAAAGCGCATCATTTCTTTCTGCGGACATGAAAAACCCCTTCAGAAAGCGTTCCGAAGGGGTTCTTCGTTCGGCAAGTAGAATGCGGTCCTACTCCACGAGGGGCAGCTCCGCGGCTACCTGCAATCCGGTATCGGCCGCACACTGTTGCTGGAAAGCGGCAATCTGCTGCGAAGTCACCGTCGAATCGGCCACGATGGCATTCAGCACGAACTCGTCCAGCGAACCGTAGGCACGGTTGATCTTCTTGGCCATGCACGAGTAGAAGACATCCTGCTGCGCTTCGGTCAACCCGTCGGGCAGGATGCTTTGCGCCACCAGTTCCCGGTAGGGAAACATGTACCGCATGTTCCGGTAGTTGGCTGCCAGGTCGTCCGTAATCACTGAAACCACCACCCAGGTCACCGTATCCTGCACGGCGGGCATCGCCACGAACGCCTGATAATCCGGGTAATCCTCCTCCACTTCGCCCACGACCACCTCGCTGAAGCGGTCGAAAGCCGGATCGTCCATATTCTTCAGATAATTGCGGTCACGGAACTGACGCAGTTCCTTGCGCATCTCACGGCGCTGTTCGTCGCTCCAGCGGCGTTCCTGCGAACAGGAGGCAACGATCCCGGCCAGCAGGCCCAACAGTAGAATTTTCCTCACCATAACAAACTGTTTTTAATTGAACATCTTTTGCCCGGACCTCTGCAAGGAACGTACCACGAGCGGAAGTTTTCGTATCTTTGTTGAGCAAAGTTACTACAAAAAAGTGAAATGCGGAAAGATATAGTGATAGAATTGAGTTACAAGGGTTTTGGTTGAAGTGGCGATAATCCGTGAAGCCATTACAATCCCTGCCGAAGCCAAATCCTGACGCCGCTACGTTACTTGTTCGTAACCATGCCCGAAAATGCGACAAACGGGTACGAATAGCGAAACAAGGCTCTAAGGAATAGTGAGTTATCCATAACTCATGCGAAAAATCAGGTTACGGAAAAAGATTGCGCCGTTCCTCCCCGTTTTGCGTACCAACACCGGACTCTTCACCAACTAATTTTGAAACCCAAAAATTAAGGACAATGAAGAGTACATTTTCAGTAATCTACTACCTCAAGCGTCAGGTAGTGAAAAAGGACGGGACAGTTCCCGTCATGGGACGCATCACGGTGGACGGCAGCCAGACACAGTTCAGCTGCAAACTGACTGTCGATCCGAAACTGTGGGACACCAAAGGTGGACGTGTCACGGGCAGAAGCACGGCGGCACTCGAAACGAACCGTATGCTTGACAAGATGCGGGTACGCATCAACAGGCATTATCAGGAAATCATGGAGCGTGACAACTTCGTCACGGCGGAGAAGGTGAAGAACGCCTTTCTCGGACTGGAACACCGCTACCACACGCTGATGCAGGTGTTCCGCCAGCACAACGAGGACTACGAGAAGCAGGTGGAGGCAGGCATGAAAGCCAAAGGCACGCTGCTGAAGTACCGCACCGTTTACAAGCACATGCAAGAGTTCCTCGACATCCGCTACCATGTGAAGGACATCGCCCTAAAAGAGCTTACCCCGGCTTTCATTTCCGACTTCGAGATGTTCCTGCGCACGGACAAGCACTGCTGCACCAATACCGTGTGGCTGTACGTCTGCCCGTTACGGACGATGGTATTCATCGCCATCAACAACGAGTGGCTGACGCGCGACCCGTTCCGCGAGTATGAAATCAAGAAGGAGGAAACAACACGCAGTTTCCTGACCAAAGATGAGATCCGCCTGCTGATGGAGGGGAAACTGAAAAACGCCAAACAGGAATTGTACCGCGACCTCTACCTGTTCTGCGCCTTCACGGGGCTGTCGTTCGCGGATATGCGCAACCTTACGGAAGAGAATATCCGCACCTACTTCGACGAACACGAGTGGATAAACATCAACCGCCAGAAAACGGGCGTGGTGTCCAACATCCGCCTGCTCGACATCGCCAACCGCATAATCGGCAAATACCGGGGACTGTGCGGGGACGGCAGGATATTTCCCGTTCCGCATTATAACACGTGCCTTGCCGGTATCCGTGCCGTCGCCAAGCGTTGCGGCATCACCAAGCATATCACGTGGCATCAGAGCCGCCACACGGCAGCCACGACGATATTCCTCTCCAACGGTGTTCCCATCGAAACGGTCAGCTCCATGCTCGGACACAAGAGCATAAAGACGACGCAGATTTACGCAAAGATAACCAAAGAGAAGCTCAATCAGGACATGGAGAACCTTGCCGCAAGATTGAACGGCGTCGAGGAATTTGCAGGTTGCACCATCTAAAAAGAAAAGCCATGAAACGTGACACAATCATCATCGAGGACAAGGCAGTCAGCGTAACCGGTAACGACGTGTGGATGACCGCCACCGAAATAGCCGGATTGTTCCATACGACCGTCCCGGCAGTGAACGCCGCCATCAGAGCCGTCCGCAAGTCGGACGTGCTGAACGACTACGAGGTGTGCCGCTACATGCAGCTTGAAAACGGGCTGCACGCGGACGTGTACGCCCTTGAAATCATCATCCCGGTCGCTTTCAGGGTGAATACCTACAACACCCACCTGTTCCGCACATGGCTGGTGGGAAAGGCACTCTCACAAGAGAAACGGCAGACATACGTGATGTTCATACAGAACGGAAAAGCCGGGTATTGCTGATTGCACATACCCCATAAGACAAGTAAACGGGTAGCACCACAAAAGGTGTCACCCGTTTACTTTTTCATGAAACCGCCTCACTCCAGCGGCTTGCGGTAGTTCGCTTCCAGTACCCCGCGCAGCCCCGTTTCCGGGTAAAGCACCTTCCCTCCCAAAAGTATGAAGGGCAACACGCGGTTGTTGCGGTATTCCTGCAAGGTGCGCCGGCTCACACGGAGCAGTTCCGACACCTCGCCGTCCGTCAGGTAACGTTCCCCGTCCAGCGGAGGACGGTAGCTTTCCAGAAATGCGGACAGCCATTTCGAGCCTTTGCGCATATCCTGCACCACAGAGGCTATCGGCTCGTCTTCCATCGTAAAAACATCGTTGTTCTCGTTCATCATAACTTCGGATTCAGTGGGTGAATAAATCAAATCATCTGCCGTGCGGATAGAGCGTGCCGACAAGCGGTATCAGCCGCTTCACCTCCTCTGGCTTGTAATAGAACCTGCGGTTTATCTGCGAGTAGCCGATAAGCCGCCTGTCACGCAGCGTCTGCAACGTGCGCGGGCTTATTCTCAACTGCCCGCAGACCTCCTCGCCCGTGAGCCATCTTTCCATGCGCCCCGTGTCGCTTTTGCGCCTCAGGGCGGCGACCTTCTCCGAGAGTGCGCCGAATGCCGCCACCATCATCTCGAAAGTCTTTTTCTCGATAGATACTATTTCCATATTCATGTCATTTAGAGTTTGCCGCAAAGGTAACGAAACGGCATACAAGACGTATCGTTTTCCGCTGAAAGGCTGCCTGTTGCGCCGTTTGACCGGGTTACGGAGCCATCTTCCGCAAAAATCTTACGTGAGTCACGTAGTGAGTTGTTAAAGCCCCTTTTGTTTATTGCCGAATTTTGTCGCAGAAACAAAAAGAAAGGACTGAACATGAAAGTGATAACAATGGAAAGTTCCGCCTACAAGGAGATGATGGCGCAGATTGCGAACATCGCAGGGTACATCCGCGAGGCAAGGGACGAGAAGAAACGGAAGCGGGAAACCGAAGACAAGCTGCTTGACACGGCACAGGCGGCGAAGATGCTCAACGTGAGCAAGCGCACCATGCAGCGTATGCGCACCGACCACCGTATCGAGTATGTGGTGGTACGCGGAAGCTGCCGCTACCGCCTTTCCGAGATACTGCGGCTATTGGAGGACAACACAGTAAGGAACGAGGAAGGGACAATAGACACCCTGTTCCACAACCACACGCTGCGCACGGGCGGCAAACCAAAAGGAAGGAGGACATAGGTCATGGAACTGCTCACACGAAACAACTTCGAGGGCTGGATGCAGAAGCTGATGGAACGGCTCGACCGTCAGGACGAACTGCTGCTGGCGATGAAGGCTGAGGGGAAACAGCCCACTATCACGGAAAGCATCCGCCTTTTCGACAATCAGGATTTGTGCATGTTGCTCCAGATAAGCAAACGCACCCTCCAACGCTACCGCAGCGTAGGCGCATTGCCCTACAAGACGCTGGGCAAGAAGACCTATTACAGCGAGGAGGACGTGCTGACATTCCTTTCCAACCATATCAAGGACTTCAAAAAGGAAGATATAGCCTTCTACAAGGCTCGTATCCATAATTTCTTTCATAAATAACCCATTAAAACATTTTTCAGATGGCAAAGAAAAAAGACGAAAAGGACGTGCTGGTAGTCCGTGACGAGAAGACAGGCGAGATCAGCGTGGTAGCCGGGCTGAACGCGGACGGCACACCCAAGCGCACCCCCGCAAAAGCGGAGAACGCGCAGAGTTTCCTGCAATTCGACCGACATGGCGACGTGCTGGACAACTTCTTCAAGAACTTCTTCCGGCAGTGCAAGGAACCCAGCCGCTTCGGTTTCTACCGCATTGCGGCAGACCAAGCTGAAAATCTCTTAGAGGTGATGAAGCAACTGCTGAAAGACCCCGAAGCGAACAAGGAGCTGCTCGCCCCTCACAAGGTGGACACCTCCGACTATGAGAAGAAGGTGCAGGAAGAGATGGCAGCACAACAGACAGAGAAACAAGAACCTCAAAAACAGGAGAACATGGAACAACGGAAAGAACAGCAACAGGACAAATCCGAACAGATGCAGGGCAAACGTGGCTACCAGCCCATCGACGAGAGTAAAATCAACTGGCAGGAGCTGGAGGACAGATGGGGCGTAAAGCGGGACAACCTTGAAAAGTCCGGCGACCTTACGAAGATGCTCAACTATGGCAAGTCCGACTTGGTAAAGGTCAAACCGACCTTCGGCGGCGAATCATTCGAGCTGGACGCCCGCCTCTCCTTCAAGAAGGACGGTGAGGGAAACATCAGCCTCGTGCCGCACTTCATCCGCAAGGAGCAGAAGCTGGATGAGTACAAGGAACACAAATTCTCCGACAATGACCGGAAGAACCTCCGCGAAACGGGCAATCTCGGTAGGGTCGTGGACATTGTGGACAGGGAAACGGGCGAGATCATCCCCTCCTACATCAGCATCGACCGCAAGACGAATGAAATCACGGACATTCCGGCAAGCAGGGTGCGCATCCCGGAGCGCATCGGCAAGACGGAAATCACCACGCAGGAGCGGGACATGCTCCGCGCCGGACTGCCCGTACGCGACAAGCTCATCGAGCGCAACGACGGCAGAAAGTTCGTCACCACCCTGCAAGTGAACGTGGAGCAGCGCGGCGTGGAGTTCGTGCCGGGAACCGGCAAGTCGCCCCGTACCGCACAGACACAGGAAACCAAAGGCGACACATCGAAAAGTCAGGCGCAGGGCGGGGAAAATGCCGCACAGACCAAGAAGGAGCAACGCCGCAACACGTGGACGAACGAGGACGGCAGCATCCGCCCCATCAGCAAATGGAGCGGCGTGAGCTTCACCGACCAGCAGAAAGCCGACTATGTGGCGGGTAAAGCCGTGAAGCTGGAGAACGTGACCGACAAGCAGGGCTTCCATGCCACGATGTATATCAAGTTCAACCCGGAGAAGGGACGCCCGTACCGCTACGACACGAACCCTGACAATGCACAGCAGGTTGCTCCGTCCAACGAGAGCCGCACGCAGGTGGCGGTGAACAACGATGGCAAGACCAACGAGGCTACAAAGAATCTGAGAGAGCCGTTGCAGAAAGGTCAGACCAACCCGAAGGACGCCCGCCAGCAACAGCAGCAGGAGAAGCCGCAGAAGAAAACGGGCAAGGGCATGAAAATGTAATCCCGTGTCCGCCACTGAATCCAAAATAAAATCCAAAGTATCAACAAAAAAGAAGAAGACATGAAGACAATCATTGCAGAAAAGCCCTCCGTGGCACGTGAAATCGCCCGCATCGTGGGCGCGACAAAGAGAGAGGAAGGATATTTCGAGGGAGGCGGTTATGCCGTGACATGGGCATTCGGACACCTCGTTCAGCTTGCCATGCCCGACGGCTACGGCGTGCGCGGATTTGTCCGTGACAACCTCCCGATTATTCCCGACACATTCACGCTCGTCCCCCGTCAGGTCAGGACGGAGAAAGGTTACAAGCCCGACAGCGGCGTGGTGTCGCAGATAAAAGTCATCAAAAGACTGTTCGACACAAGCGAACATATCATCGTGGCGACCGATGCCGGACGCGAGGGAGAGCTTATCTTCCGCTACCTCTACCACTAT
Organism: Gallalistipes aquisgranensis; assembly: GCF_014982715.1. Taxonomy (NCBI): domain Bacteria; kingdom Pseudomonadati; phylum Bacteroidota; class Bacteroidia; order Bacteroidales; family Rikenellaceae; genus Gallalistipes; species Gallalistipes aquisgranensis. The sequence goes on from NZ_JADCJY010000001.1 coordinate 1,255,966, forward strand.
ACGGGTTGCACCACTCCTTTCGTGCGCCTGTGGATCAGCTCTCTCACCGACAAAGCTATCCGCGAGGGACTGCGGAAACTCGAAGACGGCAGCAAATACGACAACCTCTACCTCGCCGCCAAAGCGCGGAGCGAATCCGACTGGCTCGTGGGCATCAACGGCACACAGGCGTTATCCATCGCCGCCGGACACGGCACGTATTCCGTGGGGCGGGTGCAGACACCAACGTTGGCTATGGTATGTGAACGCTACTGGGAGAACCGCCGCTTTACGTCCGAAGCATTCTGGCAGCTCCATATCGCAACGGACGGTTGCGACGGCGAAGTCGTGAAATTCTCATCCTCCGAGAAATGGAAAGAGAAAGAACCGGCGATGGAACTATATAATAAGGTAAAGGCGGCAGGTTGCGCCACTGTCACGAAAGCCGAGCGCAAGGAGAAGACGGAGGAAACTCCCTTGCTCTACGACCTGACCACGCTCCAGAAAGAAGCCAACGCCAAGCACGGCTTCACGGCGGAACAGACGCTTGAAATCGCGCAGAAACTCTACGAAAAGAAGTTGATAACCTATCCGAGAACGGGAAGCCGCTACATCCCCGAAGACGTGTTTGCCGAAATTCCCAAACTGCTCGCTTTCATCGGCACACAGCCCGAATGGAAAGACAAGGTGCGGGCAAAAGCCGCCCCGACACGCCGCAGCGTGGACGACGGCAAGGTGACAGACCACCATGCCCTGCTCGTCACGGGTGAGAAACCGCTCTTCCTCTCCAAAGAGGACAATACCATCTATCAGATGATTGCCGGGCGCATGGTCGAGGCATTCTCTGAGAAATGCGTCAAGGATGTGACCACTGTCACGGCGGAATGTGCCGGAGTGGAGTTTACCGTAAAAGGCAGCGTCGTGAAGCAAACCGGATGGCGTGCCGTCTATGGCGAGGAAAAAGAGGAAATTACCATCCCCGGCTGGCAGGAAGGCGACACGCTGACACCGAAAGGCTCGTCCATTACCGAAGGAAAGACCAAACCCAAGCCGCTGCATACCGAAGCCACCCTGCTCTCGGCAATGGAAACGGCGGGCAAGGAAATTGAGGACGACGCACTGCGGCAGGCGATGAAGGACTGTGGCATCGGTACTCCCGCCACACGCGCCTCCATCATCGAAACGCTTTTCAAGCGCGGTTACATGGAACGCTGCAAGAAGTCGCTTGTTCCCACCGAAAAAGGACTTGCCCTCAATTCCGTCGTCAAGACGATGCGCATCGCCGATGTTGCCATGACGGGCGAATGGGAAAAGGAGCTGGCGCGTATCGAGCGCGGGGAACTGTCCGACGACACCTTCCGCAAGGAGATAGAGGCGTACACACGTGAGATAACCTCCGAACTGATCTCGTGCGACAAGCTCTTCGGCAGCCGTGACTCCGGCTGCGCGTGTCCCAAGTGTGGCACGGGCAGGATGCGGTTCTACGGCAAGGTGGTACGCTGCGACAACACGGAGTGCGGACTGCCCGTGTTCCGGCTGAAAGCGGGACGCACCCTGTCCGACGATGAAATCAAAGACCTGCTCACCGAAGGGCATACCAAGCTGCTCAAAGGGTTCAAGAGCAAACAGGGCAAGAGTTTCGATGCTGTTGTCGCCTTTGACGGGGAATATAACACGACTTTTGTGTTCCCGGAGGCTAAAAAGGACAAGAAATTTTCAGGACGGAAGAAATAGTATTAACTTTGCCACTTGTTCAGAGTAATGAATTGTTCTTCGATACCGGATTACACTCATACTTTGGATTTAGTGGTGGCACTCGGAGGGATACCGAGTGCCTTTTTCTTCCTTTTTCCAACCGATTATCCCGTTAATTATCAATCCGCTAAATCCAAAGTAATGAACAACAAGAAGAAAAACGAGGGTCAGACCGACTTTTCCTATTACGGTCTGTACCTGCTGGACTATCTCCGCACGAACAAGTTTGAACAGGCTGACGACACCGCTTTCATACGGGAACGGGCCGACCGTGCCGCCGAAACGTATGAGAGGGCACGGCTTGAAGGCTATCCCGCCGATGGTGCGCAGGAACTGGCGATGGACACGCTGCTGCGCGGGCTGCATTATTCCCGTTACGCCATCCTCCGCGAAGTCGTGGAAAACGAGTTTGCCGATGAAGTGCCGGAAGAGAAGCGTGAAGCCTTTGTCCTGAAACTGCTGCCGCTTGTCGGCAACGTGTTCTCCGTCTATGACCTCTCGGATGACAATTTCGCCCTGTCTTCCGATTACGACCTGCTCTACACGGAGCTGACGGGAGCAACCGTCCTTTACTTAGACGAATATGGCGTTTAACCGCAAACAGAAACTGCGGGACAACATCGAGGCGATACGGACGGCATTCATCCTTGACAGGGAAAATAGGACAGCGACAACCGAAGAGCGTGCCATACTTCAAAGGTACTGCGGTTTCGGCGGTCTGAAATGTATCCTCAACCCTGCAAAGGAACTGACGGATGCCGTCCGGTGGGCGAAATCCGACCTCGAACTGTTCGCCCCGACGGTGGAGCTGCACAGGCTTATCCGTGAGAACAGCAAGGACGAAACAGAGTACAAGCGGTTTGTGGATTCGCTGAAAGCGTCCGTGCTGACCGCTTTCTACACCCCCAAAGAGATAACCGACACCATCGCGGACGTGCTGGCAGATTACAGCGTCCGCCCCGCCCGTATGCTCGAACCGTCGGCAGGTGTCGGCGTGTTCGTGGATTCCATGCTGCGGCACAGCCCCAATGCGGATGTGATGGCTTTCGAGAAGGATCTGCTCACGGGTACAATCTTGAGGCATCTCTATCCCGACCAGAAAATGCGCACCTGCGGTTTTGAGAAAATCGAAAGACCGTTCAACAATTATTTCGACTTGGCGGTGTCCAACATTCCGTTCGGTGACATTGCCGTGTTCGACGCGGAGTTTCAGCGGAGCGACTCTTTCGGCAGACGCTCCGCCCAGAAAACCATCCACAACTATTTCTTTCTCAAAGGACTGGATGCCGTGCGTGACGGCGGTATCGTGGCGTTCATCACCTCGCAAGGGGTATTGAATAGCACCAAGACCTCCGTGCGTAACGAGCTGTTCAGTCAGGCCAATCTGGTATCCGCGATACGCCTGCCCAACAACCTGTTCACGGACAACGCGGGCACGGAGGTGGGCAGTGACCTGATTGTCCTGCAAAAGAACCTCAGCAAGAAGGAAATGTCGCAGGACGAGCGGCTGATGACCGTGATACAGACGGACACGAAAACCGCCCTGACCGACAACGCCTATTTCATCCACCACCCGGAACGCATCGTGCATACGATGGCGAAACTTGACACAGACCCCTACGGGAAGCCCGCTATGGTTTATCTGCACGAGGGCAAGGCAGCAGGCATCGCCGGGGATTTGCGCCGTATGCTCGACGAGGATTTCCATTACAGGCTTGCCATGCGCTTGTATTCGGGTTCAATCCGGCAGGCAGGAACGGAAGAAAAAGTTGCCGTTCAAAATAAAGTAGAGCGTCCTGCCATAAAATTGGAAACAGTATCCTCGGCGCAGACGGTGGAAACTCCGACAGAAAAGCCGCAACCCGCAGATGAAAAGCCGGAGATAGAACCGCGCCCGCAATATTCCGCAGGCGTGCAGCTCACCCTGCTTGACCTCTGGGGGATGACGGAAGAGGTCAGCCAACCGAAAACCTCCAAAAAGAAAAAGACGGTGAAAAAGGCAGTTACGGCAAAGTCCACTCCGCCCAAACCGAAAGTCACGGTTACACCGACAGCTCCAACTGCAAAACCCGCAATGGAGAATAAGGAGGTGAAAGCGGAGAACACCGCCAAGCCTGCCGACCCGGACGACATCTATGCCACACTGGACTGGGATACCAATCCTCCCATCAACGGTTTCTATGAAATGATGATGGGTTTGACGCCGGAGCGTAGGAAAGAACTTCGGGAACTGGCAAGGCAGCATAACGAGAAACAAGTGGCGGAAAAGACGGAAGTGAAAGCCGTGCCGGAAACTTCCCGTGAGCAGCCACGACAGGAGGAAACACAGCCGGAGGCAGTCGCCGCACCTGCCGTTACAGATACCCCATCGGAAGCGGTGGGGACTTTCCTTTTCCCCGACATCGAAGCGGAAAAGCCGAAGGAGGAAGTCGTGGACCTTTCTCCGCGTGCCTACCACCGCACGCCGGAGATGCACCTGCGCGAAGGGTCGCTGGTGGCTGACCGGGGGCGTCATAACATCGGCTACCTGAAAGACATCACGCCATACGGGGCGACATTCCAGCCGCTCGACCTGAAAGGATACCAGAAGGAAAAGGCGTTGTTGTATGTGTCGCTGCGTGACGCCTACGAGCGTCTGTACCGTTATGAATCGCTCCGGCGCGAGGCAAATGTTCCGTGGCGAGAGCATCTGAATACCTGTTACGATGAGTTTGTCATGCGCTACGGCAACCTCAACGCCAAGCAGAACGTGAAGTTAGTGATGATGGATGCGGGCGGGCGCGACATCCTTTCGCTGGAACGGATGGAAAACGGAAAGTTCGTCAAGGCGGACATCTTCGAGCATCCTGTTTCCTTCGCGGTGGAGAGCCATGCCAACGTAGGCTCTCCCGAAGAAGCCCTGTCTGCGTCGCTCAACAAATATGGTACGGTCAATCTCGACTATATGCGGGAGATAACCGACAGCACGGCGGAGGATTTGCTCACTGCCCTGCAAGGGCGCATCTACTACAATCCGCTCGTGACCGGTTACGAAATCAAAGACCGTTTCATCGCCGGAAATGTCATAGAGAAAGCGGAACGCATAGAGGCATGGATGGGTGACAATCCCGAAAATGAGCGTATGCCGGAGGTGAAGCAGGCGTTGGAGGCTCTGAAAGATGCCGAGCCGCAGCGCATCGCCTTCGAGGATCTGGACTTCAATTTCGGGGAACGCTGGATTCCGACGGGTGTCTATGCCGCCTACATGAGCCGGCTGTTCGACACGGAGGTGAAAATCGCCTATTCCGCAAGCATGGACGAGTTTTCGGTGGTGTGCGGCTACCGCACCATGAAAATCACGGACGAGTTTCTGGTGAAGGGGTATTACCGGAACTATGACGGTATGCACCTCCTAAAACACGCCCTGCACAACACCTGCCCTGACATGATGAAGTCCATCGGCAAGGACGAGCATGGCAACGACATCAAGATGCGCGACAGCGAGGGAATACAACTCGCCAACGCCAAGATTGACGAGATACGAAACGGCTTCTCCGAATGGCTCGAAGAGCAGTCGCCGCAGTTCAAGGAGCGGCTTGTGACGATGTATAACCGCAAGTTCAACTGTTTCGTGCGCCCGCGCTACGACGGCTCCCATCAGACCTTTCCCGACCTCAACCTGAAAGGGCTGGCAAGCCGGGGTATCAAGAGCGTCTATCCCTCACAGATGGATTGCGTCTGGATGTTGAAACAGAACGGCGGCGGAATTTGCGACCACGAGGTGGGAACCGGTAAGACGCTGATAATGTGCATCGCCGCGCATGAGATGAAGCGTCTGAATTTGGCACACAAGCCGATGATTATCGGGCTGAAAGCCAACGTTGCGGAGATTGCAGCCACCTATCAGGCGGCATATCCCAACGCACGTATTCTGTACGCTTCGGAGAAGGACTTTTCGACCGCCAACCGTGTGCGCTTCTTCAATAATATAAAGAACAACGACTACGATTGCGTCATCATGTCGCACGACCAGTTCGGCAAGATACCGCAGTCGCCGGAATTGCAGCAGCGCATCCTGCAAGCAGAGCTTGACACGGTGGAGGAAAACCTCGAAGTGCTACGGCAGCAGGGAAAGAACGTGTCGCGGGCGATGCTGAAAGGATTGGAGAAGCGCAAGCACAACCTTGAAGCGAAGCTGGAGAAGGTGGAACACGCCATAAAGTCACGCACGGACGACGTGGTGGATTTCAAGCAGATGGGCATCGACCACATCTTCATAGATGAGAGCCACCAGTTCAAGAATCTGACTTTCAACACGCGCCACGACCGTGTGGCGGGATTGGGAAACAGCGAGGGAAGCCAGAAGGCACTTAACATGCTCTTTGCCATACGCACCATACAGGAGCGCACAGGAAAAGACTTGGGTGCGACCTTCCTCTCCGGCACGACTATCAGCAACTCACTGACTGAATTGTACCTGCTGTTCAAGTACCTGCGCCCGAAGGAGCTGGAACGGCAGGACATAAGGTGTTTCGACGCTTGGGCGGCGATATTTGCCAAGAAGACGACGGATTTTGAATTTAACGTGACGAACAATGTGGTCCAGAAGGAGCGTTTCCGCTACTTCATCAAAGTGCCGGAGCTTGCCGCCTTCTATAATGAAATCACGGACTACCGCACGGCGGAGGATGTGGGCGTTGACCGTCCTGCCAAGAACGAGATACTGCACCATATACCGCCCACGCCGGAACAGGAGGACTTCATACAGAAACTGATGCAGTTCGCCAAGACGGGCGATGCCACCTTGTTGGGCAGGCTGCCGCTTTCGGAAACGGAAGAAAAGGCGAAGATGCTCATCGCCACGGACTATGCCCGGAAAATGGCACTCGACATGCGCATGATAGACCCGAATTACGAAGATCATCCCGACAACAAAGCGAGTCACTGTGCCAAGATGATCGCGGAGTATTATCAAAAATACGACGCCCAGAAAGGCACGCAGTTCGTTTTCTCTGATTTGGGGACATACCAGCCGGGCGACGGGTGGAACGTCTATTCGGAAATCAAGCGCAAACTGACGGAGGACTACGGTATACCGCCAAGCGAGGTGCGCTTCATTCAGGAGTGCAAGACCGACAAGGCGCGGAAGGCGGTGATAGACGCCATGAACGCCGGGACGGTGCGTGTGCTGTTCGGCTCTACCTCTATGCTCGGAACGGGTGTGAACGCCCAGAAACGGTGTGTGGCTATCCATCATCTCGATACGCCGTGGCGACCGTCCGACTTGCAACAGCGTGACGGACGCGGAGTTAGGGCAGGTAATGAGATTGCCAAACATTTCGCCGGGAACAACGTGGATGTAATCATCTACGCGGTGGAGAAGTCACTGGACAGCTACAAGTTCAACCTCCTGCACTGCAAGCAGACTTTCATAAGCCAGCTCAAAAGCGGTGCGATGGGTGCGCGTACCATCGACGAGGGGGCAATGGACGAAAAATCGGGCATGAATTTCTCGGAATACATGGCGTTGCTCTCCGGCAATACCGACCTGTTGGACAAGGCGAAACTGGAAAAGCGGATCGCATCGCTCGAAGGGGAACGCAAGTCGTTCAACAAGGGCAAGCGTGATTCGGAGTTCAAGCTGGAGTCAAAGACCGGCGAGTTGCGCAACAACACGGCTTTCATAGATGCCATGACGGAGGACTGGAACCGCTTCCTGTCGGTGGTGCAGACCGACAAGGAGGGCAACCGCCTTAATATAATAAAGGTGGACGGAGTGGATTCCGCCGATGAGAAGGTCATCGGAAAGCGTTTGCAGGAGATAGCCAAGAATGCCACGACCGGAGGGTTGTACACGCAGGTCGGTGAACTTTACGGTTTTCCGATAAAGGTGGTGAGCGAAAGGATACTCAAAGAGGGATTGGAGTTCACCGACAACCGCTTCGTGGTCGAGGGGAACTACAAGTACACCTACAACAACGGGCATCTGGCGATGGCTGACCCGTTGGCCGCCGCCCGCAACTTCCTCAACGCGATGGAGAGGATACCCTCCATCATCGACCAGTACAAGGCGAAGAACGAGGTGCTGGAGATGGAGATACCGCAGTTACAGGAGATAGCGGGTAAGGTGTGGAAGAAGGAGGACGAGCTGAAGCAGTTGAAGTCCGAACTTGCCGCCCTTGACCGAAAAATTCAGCTGGAGCTTGCGCCACCCACGCCCGAAGTCGCAGAAAAGGAGAATGAAGGGCAACAGCTCAAGCCGGAAGCGGAAGATGTGAGGAACAGGCAGGCGCAATATCCCGAAAATGCACCGCCGCAGATACGCAGTCCGGCGGATAGTATCGTTGCCAACCATGTCATAATCGGGCGTCCGGGACTGTATGCCAAGGAGGAAACCCGGTCCAAAGGATTGAAAATATAACCTAAGGAATTTTATCTGAAGTATTAATAAGGGCTATCCCAAAAGGTCTAAAAGTAAATTTTATCCTTTCTGCAAGTATCTATAGGATGGCAACTGCATTTTTTTCTTTTTGGGCAGCCCTTATTAAAATTTATTCTTATTTTAGGTTATATACATTCATGTCCATTTATGTAAAAAATTCCTGCTGACCTTGTTTATGTCTTGTCAGTCACCATTTGCAAAACCATATTTGACCCTCAAAGAGGCTGAATTTGATAAGTAACTTGCTACATACTCATAATAAGGAGCTAAATAGAACACGAATGGGAAATACACAAATGCTAAACTAAAGAAGATATTGGCCAAAATAAACGCTATACCGAGAGAGAAACTTGATTTTTCAACTTCCTAAAACGGTGTTGTTCAAACATTTCTACTTATTTGTACTTGCCAGTTGAACCTACGCTTCCCTAATAAAATGTCTATGGTAAAAAGTTAAAAAATCCTCCCACTTTTGTTAGATATATTTTTTTGTGTAATTTTGTAATCGTTATGCGGCAGTAATAATATACATATTAATACGAGTTAGTAATCCTGTAGTTCTCATATGCTACGAGGAGGTATTAAAAGGTGCGTTTCGACAATGCATCTACTGTAGTATATTATTGCTTAATCCAAATGAATATTATAAATTTAGGAATTCTTGCTCACATTGATGCAGGAAAAACTTCCGTAACCGAGAATCTGCTGTTTGCCAGTGGAGCAACGGAAAAGTGCGGCCGTGTGGATAATGGTGACACCATAACGGACTCTATGGATATAGAGAAACGTAGAGGAATTACTGTCCGGGCTTCTACGACATCTATTATCTGGAATGGAGTGAAATGCAATATCATTGACACTCCGGGACACATGGATTTTATTGCGGAAGTGGAGCGGACATTCAAAATGCTTGATGGAGCAGTCCTCATCTTATCCGCAAAGGAAGGCATACAAGCGCAGACAAAGTTGCTGTTCAGTACTTTACAAAAGCTGCAAATCCCGACAATTATATTTATCAATAAGATTGACCGTGCCGGTGTGAATTTGGAGCGTTTGTATATGGATATAAAAACAAATCTGTCGCAAGATGTCCTGTTTATGCAAACTGTTGTCGATGGATCGGTTTATCCGGTTTGCTCCCAAACATATATAAAGGAAGAATACAAAGAATTTGTATGCAACCATGACGACGATATATTAGAACGATATTTGGCGGATAGCGAAATTTCACCGGCTGATTATTGGAATACGATAATCGCTCTTGTGGCAAAAGCCAAAGTCTATCCGGTGCTACATGGATCAGCAATGTTCAATATCGGTATCAATGAGTTGTTGGACGCCATTTCTTCTTTTATACTTCCTCCGGCATCAGTCTCAAACAGACTTTCAGCTTATCTCTATAAGATAGAGCATGACCCCAAAGGGCATAAAAGAAGTTTTCTTAAAATAATTGACGGAAGTCTGAGACTTCGAGACGTTGTAAGAATCAACGATTCGGAAAAATTCATCAAGATTAAAAATCTAAAGACTATTTATCAGGGCAGAGAGATAAATGTTGATGAAGTGGGTGCCAATGATATCGCGATTGTAGAAGATATAGAAGATTTTCGAATCGGAGATTATTTAGGTGCTAAACCTTGTTTGATTCAAGGATTATCTCATCAGCATCCCGCTCTCAAATCCTCCGTCCGGCCAAATAAGCCCGAAGAGAGAAGCAAGGTGATATCCGCTCTGAATACATTGTGGATTGAAGACCCGTCTTTGTCCTTTTCCATAAACTCATATAGTGATGAATTGGAAATCTCGTTATATGGTTTGACCCAAAAGGAAATCATACAGACATTGCTGGAAGAACGATTTTCCGTAAAGGTCCATTTTGATGAGATCAAGACTATCTACAAAGAACGACCTATAAAAAAGGTCAATAAGATTATTCAGATCGAAGTACCACCCAACCCTTACTGGGCCACAATAGGGCTGACTCTTGAACCCTTACCGTTAGGGGCAGGGTTGCAAATCGAAAGTGACATCTCCTATGGTTATCTGAACCATTCTTTTCAAAATGCCGTTTTTGAAGGGATTCGTATGTCTTGCCAATCTGGTTTACATGGATGGGAAGTGACAGATCTGAAAGTAACTTTTACTCAAGCCGAGTATTATAGCCCGGTAAGTACACCTGCTGATTTCAGACAGCTGACCCCTTATGTCTTCAGGCTGGCTTTGCAACAGTCAGGTGTGGACATTCTCGAACCGATGCTCTGTTTTGAGTTGCAGATACCCCAAGTAGCGAGTTCCAAAGCTATTACAGATTTGCAAAAACTGATGTCTGAGATTGAAGACATCAGTTGTAATAATGAGTGGTGTCATATTAAAGGGAAAGTTCCATTAAATACAAGTAAAGACTATGCCTCAGAAGTAAGTTCGTACACTAAGGGCTTAGGCATTTTTATGGTTAAGCCATGTGGGTATCAAATAACAAAAGACGGTTATTCTGATAATATCCGCATGAACGAAAAAGATAAACTTTTATTCATGTTCCAAAAATCAATGTCATTAAAATAATGGAGCGGTCAGGAAATTTCTATAAGGCAATACGGTTGGGATATATACTTATCTCCATTCTTATCGGATGTATGGCATATAATAGCCTCTATGAATGGCAGGAGATAGAAGCATTAGAACTTGGCAATAAAAAAATAGACGAGCTCCGAAAAGAAATAAACAATATCAATATTCAAATGATAAAATTTTCTCTATTGGGTGAAACAATACTGGAATGGAACGATAAAGATATCGAGCATTACCATGCACGGCGTATGGCAATGGACAGTATGCTCTGCCGTTTCAAGGCCACCTATCCAGCAGAGCGCATCGATAGTGTGCGCAGTCTTTTAGAGGATAAGGAACGACAGATGTTCCAGATAGTCCGGTTAATGGATGAACAACAATCTATTAACAAGAAGATAGCCAATCAAATTCCGGTTATTGTACAGAAAAGTGTGCAGGAACAGTCCAAAAAGCCAAAACGAAAAGGTTTCTTAGGCATATTCGGCAAAAAAAAGGAAGTAACTCCAGCAGTATCAACCACTATCCTTCATTCGGTCAATAGAAACGTAATCAGCGAACAGAAAGTGCAGGATCGCCAATTGTCGGAACAAGCCGACAGCCTTGCAGCTCGTAATGCAGAACTTAACAGACAACTGCAAGAATTGATTTGCCAAATAGAAGAAAAGGTACAAACCGAACTGCAAAGCCGGGAAAACGAAATAGTTGCCATGCGTGAAAAGTCATTTATGCAAGTAGGCGGTTTAATGGGATTCGTTCTTCTATTGTTGTTAATTTCCTACATCATCATACATCGTGATGCAAAAAGCATTAAACAATACAAGCACAAGACAACTGATTTGATAAGGCAACTGGAACAATCCGTACAACGGAACGAGGCACTGATAACGTCAAGGAAGAAGGCGGTACATACTATCACCCATGAACTGCGCACACCGCTGACAGCAATAACAGGCTATGCCGGACTGATACGGAAAGAACAGTGTGAGGATAAGTCCGGGCAGTATATCCAAAACATACTGCAATCCTCCGACCGTATGCGGGATATGCTTAACACTTTGCTTGACTTCTTCCGCCTGGACAACGGCAAGGAACAGCCCCGTCTGTCACCCTGCCGGATTTCAGCAATCACGCACACACTTGAAACGGAGTTCATGCCTGTTGCCGTGAACAAAGGGCTGTCCTTGTCCGTGAAGACTGGACACGATGCCATTGTATTGACCGACAAAGAGCGAATAATACAAATCGGGAATAACCTGCTGTCAAACGCTGTCAAGTTCACAGAAGAAGGCGGTGTTTCTTTGATTACTGAATATGATAATGGAGTTCTGACACTGGTCGTTGAAGATACAGGTACAGGCATGACAGAAGAGGAACAGAAACAAGCGTTCGGTGCGTTTGAACGTCTATCAAATGCCGCCGCAAAGGAGGGTTTCGGGCTTGGGCTTGCCATAATGCGTAATATTGTGTCGATGCTTGGCGGAACAATCCGTTTAGACAGCAAGAAAGGGAAAGGCAGTCGTTTCACAGTTGAAATTTCTATGCAGGAAGCTGAAGAACAGCTTGGATATACAAGCAATACACCTGTTTATCATAACAATAAATTCCATGATGTTGTCGCCATTGACAATGATGGGTATTACTTCTGATGCTGAAAGAGATGTATTCCCAAGAAGGAATACACTGCGACACTTGCACCGATGCTGCGGCACTGATGGAAATGATACGCCAGAAAGAATACAGCCTGTTGCTGACAGACTTGAATATGCCCGATATAAACGGTTTCGAATTGCTGGAACTGTTGCGTTCGTCCAACGTGGGCAATTCACCAACAATCCCGGTGGTTGTGGCAACCGCTTCGGGCAGTTGTAACAAAGGGGAACTATTGGCAAAAGGCTTTGCCGGATGCCTGTTCAAACCGTTCTCCATATCGGAACTGATGGAGGTTTCCGACAGGTGTGCCATAAAAGCGACACCGGACGGGAAACCGGACTTTTCCGCCTTATTGTCCTATGGCAATGAAGCCGTCATGCTGGAAAAGTTGATAACTGAAACAGAAAAGGAAATGCAGGCGGTACGGGATGCAGCAAAAGAAAAAGACCTGCAAAAGCTGGATTCCCTGATCCACCACCTGCGCAGTTCGTGGGAGGTGCTCCGTGCCGACCAACCGCTGAATGTACTTTACGGATTGCTTCGTGGCGATGCTCTCCCGGATGGTGAAGCGTTAAGCCATGCCGTGACTGCCGTGCTGGATAAGGGAGTGGAAATAATACGGTTGGCAGAAGAGGAAAGGAGAAAATACGAAGATGAATAAGACAAAAATAATTGTGGTGGAAGACAACATCGTGTATTGCGAATATGTCTGCAATATGCTGTCACGGGAGGGCTACCGCAATATGAAGGCTTACCACCTCTCAACCGCGAAGAAACATCTGCAACAGGCAACAGATAATGATATCGTGGTTGCCGACCTGCGTCTGCCTGACGGCAGTGGCATAGACCTTTTGTGCTGGATGCGAAAGGAGGGAAAGATGCAGCCCTTCATCATTATGACCGACTACGCCGAAGTTAATACCGCCGTGGAAAGCATGAAACTCGGCTCGATAGACTATATTCCCAAACAGCTTGTGGAGGATAAACTTGTCCCCCTGATCCGTTCCATACTGAAAGAACGTCAGGCAGGACAACGCCGTATGCCTATATTCGCCCGTGAAGGTTCCGCCTTTCAGAAAATCATGCACCGCATAAGGCTGGTAGCCGCCACCGATATGAGCGTGATGATATTTGGTGAGAACGGCACGGGCAAGGAGCATATTGCCCACCTGTTGCATGACAAGAGCAAACGTGCAGGCAAGCCATTTGTGGCGGTGGACTGCGGTTCACTCTCCAAAGAGCTTGCACCGTCGGCTTTCTTCGGACACGTCAAAGGTGCATTTACAGGTGCGGACAATGCCAAGAAAGGATATTTCCATGAGGCGGAAGGCGGCACGTTGTTTCTGGACGAGGTAGGAAACCTCGCGTTGGAAACCCAACAGATGTTGCTCCGTGCCATACAGGAGAGGCGGTATCGCCCGGTCGGAGACAAGGCAGACCGGAATTTCAATGTCCGCATCATCGCTGCTACCAATGAAGATTTGGAGGTATCGGTGAATGAAAAGCGTTTTCGGCAGGATCTTCTGTACCGCCTGCACGACTTCGGGATAACCGTTCCTCCGTTGCGTGACTGTCAAGAAGACATTATGCCGCTGGCAGAGTTCTTCCGTGATATGGCAAACAGAGAGCTGGAGTGTAGCGTGAGCGGGTTCAGTTCCGAAGCACGTAAAGCGTTGCTGACACACGCATGGCCGGGCAACGTGCGGGAACTTCGGCAGAAAGTTATGGGTGCTGTATTGCAGGCGCAGGAAGGTGTTGTCATGAAAGAGCATCTGGAACTTGCCGTGACGAAACCGACCTCTACTGTCAGCTTCGCCTTGCGCAATGACGCGGAGGATAAGGAGCGGATATTGCGTGCGTTGAAACAGGCAAACGGCAACCGGAGTGTCGCCGCAGAACTGCTCGGCATAGGCAGGACAACACTATACAGCAAACTTGAAGAGTATGGACTTAAATATAAATTCAAGCAATCATAGCCCGTAATTCACTGAATTTGGCTATCTTTGCATAACATTTGAGAAAAACGGCGATTGGCAGGAGCTTTTCGCCGCCAACATATAGGATAAGACCGCAAGGCGTTTCAAGCGAAAATCTGGTAAATTGGAACTACGGAGACGATTGCGTGATGCTTATGCTATGCTTACGCATAGCGTGCATTCACGTACTCTCCGTAAAGGCTTTACCAGAGCCATCGCTTGAAGGTAGTGTGAATTGCACGCTACTTTTTTACCCTTGCCTAACGAAAGGAAACGATTATGGGTAAAGTTCAGATTCTCGCCGTACTGACGATGGACGGATGTCTTTCTTCAGAGTTATATGATAAAGCACATCAGGATTTGTGCCTTGACCGTTGCGGTCTTGATGAAATCAGGAAGAAAGCCTTTTACCGTGTGACACCGGACTATTCCATTTCAATGCTGCACGAATGGAGAAAAGACTGCACAAACATCCGTTACCTCGCGGAAGCCACACCGGACACGGCAGACTATATAAACGGACTGCTGCGGATGCACGCTGTGGATGAAATCATACTATACACCGTTCCTTTCATATCCGGAAGCGGACGACATTTTTTTAAGTCGGCTCTGCCAGAGCAACACTGGACGCTTTCCTCTTTGAAAAGCTATCCCAACGGTGTATGTCGCATTATCTATATCCTTGATAAAAAAGCAAGATAGCCAAAATGTGCGGCAAGCATACATTTCTATTTTCAGGAATAGAATAAATGTTCCGATTACAAACAATTTAAGTCGGAGATAATTTGTCCTTGTGAAAAAATACTGAATTTTATACCTCTGAAATCCAGCACTTTGTAAAATTGAGTGTTGGATTTTTTATTTTCTGCCGCGTTTTTTGCCAATTATATTCATGTGCGCACGCAGAAAACAAAGTGTAATTTTCAAAATTGACAGAACCATGAATTATTTCTTGCTGGCGGAAACCGACTTTTTCCGCCTGATAAACGAAGCCGGCGACTGCAATATGGAAACGGCATACACGGCTTTCGCCACCCAAGTGATCGAACTGTGCAACGGCGGCATGGACATGAACCTTACCGTCATCGCGCTTGCCTACATCGAAATCGAGTTGCAGCACCATCCCGTACGTAATCTGTCAGAAGAAAAAAGAGAGATTGCCGCCTACGTCAGCAAGGCTCTGTCTTTCGTAAGAAAGATGCAGAAATTCCTTGCCACGCCCCAAGTGCCACCACTAATATCCGCCAACAACGCAACAGAAACCACCGCCAGCCTTCTTCAATGGACGGGCAATGCCATCGACCTCGTGGAACTTATCTACGGCATAGACGTGATGGGCTGCATCAACAACGGCAATATGCCGCTCAAACAGCTCGCCCCACTTCTCTATAAGATATTCGGGGTTGATTCTAAAGACTGCTACCGCTTCTACACTGATATCAAACGCCGGAAGAACGAAAGCCGCACCTATTTCATTGACAGGATGCAGGAAAAACTGAACGAGAGAATGTTGCGTGATGAGGAGTTGGAGCGGATGAGAAAATAAAAAAATATCCATTACATATGAGAAGACAGGAATACTCGTATCCTGTCTTTTTATTTTCATTTAATTATATATTAATTAGCACAATATATGTGAGTTTTTCATTCCTATAAGGACAAATTTCAGAAACGTATGTCTGGTAAATTATTGAGTCATCATAGTATGAACATATATCATTACTAAAAACAATGAAACAACTTCCATAAGATTGTGGTTGTAAAAATCGCCATTTAATAGCCCGTTTTTTTTGTAAAATTCGCCAATTAAAAAAATATGATTATCTTTGCATTATATTTTATAAGGTATGGAAACAGTAAATAGAATACTTCAAGAGAAGATTACAGCACGAATCGCGCCCAATAAAGCAGTACTGATTTTTGGTGCTCGCCGTGTTGGTAAAACGGTAATGATGCGTAAAATTGTGGACAACTATTCAGGTAGGACGATGATGCTCAACGGCGAAGACTACGACACATTAGCACTATTGGAGAATCGCTCAATAGCCAATTATCGGCATTTATTGGATGGTATTGATTTGCTGGCTATTGATGAGGCACAGAACATACCACAAATCGGTAGTATTCTGAAGTTGATAGTTGATGAAATACCGGGAATAAGTGTCTTGGCAAGTGGTTCTTCGTCATTCGATTTGCTGAATAAGACTGGTGAACCGTTGGTCGGCCGCAGTACGCAATTTCTCCTTACACCATTCTCGCAACGGGAAATCGCACAGACGGAAACGGCACTTGAAACCCGCCAGAACCTCGAAGCGCGCTTGATTTACGGTTCCTATCCCGAAGTAGTAATGATGGAGAACTATGAACGTAAAACAGACTACCTACGTGATATTGTCGGTGCATACCTGCTTAAAGATATCTTAGCAATTGACGGCTTAAAAAATTCGAGCAAGATGCGCGATCTACTGCGATTGATAGCTTTTCAGTTGGGCAGCGAAGTTTCTTACGAAGAGTTAGGTAAACAACTCGGCATGAGCAAGACGACCGTTGAAAAATACCTCGACCTATTGGAAAAGGTCTTCGTTATCTATCGTCTGGGGGCTTATTCGCGTAACCTACGCAAGGAGGTTACAAAAGCTGGCAAGTGGTACTTCTACGACAACGGCATTCGCAATGCCATTATCGGGGCTTTCTCACCGCTGGCCATTCGGCAGGATGTCGGTGCGCTGTGGGAGAACTACATCATCGGAGAGCGGCGCAAAGCGAACTTCAATGAGGGACTGCACAGGGAGTTCTATTTCTGGCGCACCTACGACAAACAGGAAATCGACCTGATTGAGGAGAGTGCCGACAGTCTTACCGCCTTGGAGTTCAAGTGGGGAAATAAAATGCCGGCCGCACCGAAAGCCTTCCAAGAAGCCTATCCCTATGCCGAGTTTCATGTGGTAAATCGGGAGAATTATTTGGAGTTCGTATAATCAATAAATTACGTATATGGAAACAAAACTACAATCCAAACAGCAATATCCGCGGTTTATCCAAAATAAACCGTGTGGTATTGACAAATTCGATGGAGGTTCGCAAGAAAGGTTGGCAAAAACTATTGCTCGCCATTTTTGTCAGAATGATTCATTGGATGAGGAATGTACTTTACCTCGAATTATCGGCATCGAAGGTATTTGGGGATCTGGAAAATCCAACGTGGTTAAAATGTTGGAACGTGAATTATCAGACGACTATTACTTTTTTGAGTATGACGCATGGGGACATCAAGAGGACTTGCAACGCCGCTCTATATTGGAATTGCTTACAAGCAAACTTATTGATGATGGTATCCTATCTGGAAATGCAACAATAAAAGTCAAAGGTGGAGGTACGAAAACCGTATCATGGTCTGAAAAGCTGAAATATTTATTAGCCCGTAAAACGGAGACCGTAACCGAAAAATATCCCCTTATCAGTAATGGTATGGTTGCGGCATTTTTGGTTGCAGTTTTAACTCCGATATTTACATTTATTGCGTATGCAGTAAAACCTACACCCACAACATGGTGGTTTTCTTTATTGTCTATTATCATAGCTGCACTGCCAGTTCTTATTGCATTGTGCGTTTGGAAATGGGCATATAGCAAAGATCATAAATATGGATGGAGTTATATGTTAGCTATTTATCAAGATAAAGTCGAAAAGGACGTTTGCTATGAGACTTTGAGCGAAGACGAACCAACGGTTTACGAGTTCAAAACATGGATGCAAGACATTTCTGATTTTATCAAGGAAAAAGGACAACGTAAATTAGTCCTTGTTTTTGACAACATGGATCGTCTCCCCGCTGAAAAAGTAAAAGAATTATGGTCTTCTATCCATACGTTCTTCGCCGATAGCGGTTTTGAAAATGTTTGGGCTGTTATTCCTTTCGATGAAACACATTTAGCTTGTGCATTCGGAGATGAGACCGACGAACAAACGAAACAACTGACCAAGTATTTTATCAATAAAACTTTCCCTATTGTTTATCGTGTTGCTCCTCCTGTTATTACCGACTATCGAAGTATATTCAACAAACTGTTTGTTGAAGCATTTGGAGAAACAGAAAATGAAGCGAAAGAAACTATAAATCGGATATTCAGATTGGTAAATCCTAATGCCAATGTTAGGGAAATTATATCATATATCAATGAGATGGTCGCTCTTAAACAAGAGTGGTGTAACGAAATTTTGATGATAAACATAGCATTGTTCTGTTTGAAGAAGACGGATATTCTGGCAAATCCAGTAGAACAAATATTGTCCGGCGACTATCTGAATGGCATTCAAACAATAATTAACAATGATCTGCAAACACAACGCGAAATTGCAGCTTTGGTATATGGTGTCGATGTTGAAGATGCTCGACAAATTCCATTGAAAAAATATATTGAAGGCTGCATCAACGGAGAAGAAGACCACGACATAAATCAATATGCAGAGACTAATAAACAATTTGACACTGTATTAGAAGAAGTTATACAATGTATGGACAATGCGCTTATCGATAAGATTATACATTGTTTGCATAAATTAACTCGAAAGAGCGATGTTATTCTGCGTGTATGGCAAAGAATAGCACAATTGAAATTAAAAGAATCCATAGAGAAGCAGGTGTTCCCTGTCGAATACCAAGAACTGCTGTTGCATTTAGACACGGAAAGCCAAAACCATGTGATTGCTCAATTATATAAGAAGATAGTTCGGTTCAATGACTTCAATGGCGGCGACTATTTCAAAACGTTAGATGCAATAGACAGGTTTATTGCGCAAAATAAGTTGGCGTGCGATTTTACGTCATTGATTGAAGCAAAAACAGTCAAGCCAAATACATTTATCGATTATATTCAAGCTGCAAATGCAACAGATGCTGCCTATCGGGATAACGCGACAACTAAAGCATATAAATATTATCAAGTAGCAACAAATTCGGAGGCGCTCGATAATTATTTGGCAAACTTACTACCCGATAATTTCGACCATGCAGATATTGTAAAAACGTTAAAAGATAATTCTACCTATACGTTTCCAACGCTTTTGCAAGCGATCACGAATTGCATTGATGAACAGAATGTAAATAAAGATAATATAGGGGCTATATTTACAACCTATCGTTTATTGGCATCTGACGAAGAAAGACCTTTACCTGTAACGTTAGATTCAACCTACATAAATCAGTTGCATTCTGAATTAGAAACTGATGGCCGAAACATTAAAGAGTCTGGATATTACGATTTAGTCGCCATGCAATTGGCACATGGTCATTCCGTTTCCTTAATAGAGGGTGGAGATATAAAATATGTTGCAGAACTCATGGACTATTATGTGGATCATGGAGACTTATTAGTAAATAGTGTGGGATGGAATATACCGCTATTAAATGAAACACTACAATACATGGTAAATCATAAACTTGGCTATAAATTATTGCTCTCAGACATATTGCCCCAATTTGAAGATATTAAGAACAGAATAGGTGTAACGGATGAGGTATTTATCGAGCATTTAGCAGAGTGGAATACCGATTTGGATAAGTATATCACTAAGAACAATATTAAAGATGTAATTCCTGACGCATCTTTTTACGATTTGACCACTAAAATAAGCAATGTCCTGACCGATCATATCAATAAAATAGCGTTCGAAGCGTTGTCTGAAATAAGTGTTGATACATTATACGCCCAAAGAACAGCACATACATCATATTATTGGTTTGTCGCAATAAAACATTTACTGGCTAAAATCAAATCCTTGCCAGATAACTTGACTGAATTTGGCAAAAAGATTCTGATGGATATTGCTTCTGGAACTCAAAGTTTGAATCCTTTCCCTAATTGTTTCAAGAATATAGTTGAAAGATTGGATAAACGAAAAATTAAATCGACAGTTACCGATATAAGAAATGATTTCTGCATCGGTAAAAAGACTATCAATGCAATAAAGTTTCAATTTTTCGAAACATGGCTTAGATCGCATGGTAATTTGAAAAGTCAAGCTGGAGACGTTATTGATAAAATAGTGAAACCTGTAATTTCCGATGGGGCATGCCGTTCATTGATTCTGCAAAACAAAGATTTTTATATGGATTTAATAAATACAGCAGGGGATGATGCTTATGAATTGAAAAAGAGTCTCCGAAACCTCATACAAAAAGATTCAGATCCGCAATTGGTTAAATTTGTCAATTCGATAGATTCAGTACCTGAGGTTGAAACCGCGTAAGTATTTGTCTAACAAGTCCGAATTTTACGATTTTACCCGTCAGAACTGAAGTGCCCCCCAAAAAAATTGTATCCAACTTTTGGGGGTCACTTCAAACTTCGATAGGGATAATTTTCAATTTTGGGGACTTGTTAGACAGTCTCATTATCTGGTAGCAGTTTACACAGCACCGGATCGTTTTTGATACGCTCCAGTTCCTCCTGCACAATCTGCTTCACCTCTTCCTTGATGCGCCGGTAGTTCGCCTGCACCGTTTCCTTCATGCGGTCGTTGCCGTCCTCGTCCGTGAAGTTTGTAATGACGGGAATTTTCTTGTAGGCACTTTCTTCCCGTTTCACCTTTTCGGCATCCACCACAATCTCGCAATGAAAAATCTTCTGCTCGATACGCTCGTTGAAGTTGTCGGATACAGAACCGACAAACATTCCCTGCGTAAGCCCGGAAATCTTACTCGGTGGAATGAGCGCGTCCATCTGCGTGTTGATGGAGGTGGAAACATCCTGCCGGTTGATGGAGATGGACTGCCGTTTCTGCAACACCTTACCGAACCGCTCGGAGAGCGTCTTGGCTGTTTCCCCCACCACCTGACCGGAGAAAATATTGCCGACAGTGTTCATCACCACTTTCGCCTCTTTGTCCCCGTAGTCACGCACTAACTGGCTGAAATCCTGAAAGCCCAGACACACGGCAACCTTGTTGCTTCGGGCGGTAGCTATAAGATTGTCCAACCCTTTGAAGTATATTGTGGGCAACTCGTCGATGATGACCGATGACTTCAGCATCCCCTTCTTGTTGATGAGCTTCACGATACGGGAATTATACAGACCGAGTGCCGCACCGTAGATATTCTGACGGTCGGGATTGTTACCCACGCAGAGGATTTTCGGCTCTTCGGGATTGTTGATGTCCAGCGTAAACTCGCTGTCTGACATCACCCAGTAGAGCTGCGGTGAAATCATCCTCGAAAGCGGGATTTTTGCCGACGCTATCTGACCCATGAGCTGCTCCGCAGCCCCTCCAAGCCACGCATCCATGAACGGCGAAAGGTAGTTCTCCAGCTCCGGATAAGAGGTCAGTATCGGAAATATATCCTCGTAACGGCGGTTCAGAAACTCGATAGCATGGGGAAACGTGCAAAACTTCCCGTTCTGATAGATTTTGAGATACCAGATAATACTGGCAAACAGAATGATAGGTGACTCCACGAAGAAGTCGCCCTGCTTTTGCACCCACGTTTTATTGAGGTTGAGATGACATCGGCAGGAACGACGGCTCACATATGGAAACGGGACACGCCGGACGGGTGGAACTGCCGACCCCGGCGGAAACAGGCAATCACTTAACACCTTATTTATATGGAACAGACAAAGAATGAACCGACGAAAGAGAACAAAGCTGCTCCCGAAACGGGGAAACCGAAAAAGGAGCGCGAACCGCTGACAGAGGCGCAACGGCTGAAACGGCAGAAGATGATCGTGCTGCCCGCTATGGTGTTGGTGTTCATCGGGGCGATGTGGCTGATATTCGCCCCGTCCTCCGGCAAGGAGCAACCGCCGGGAACGGACGGATACAACACCGAGATGCCCGACGCTGACAAGGCGAACCGGCAGATTATCGGCGACAAGCTGAAAGCCTACGAGCATGGGGAGATGGAAGAGCGTCAGGAGAGCCGCAACCGTGCCATCGGGCAGCTGGGCGACATGTTCGACCGCGAGATAGCGGGAACGGAGAACGGAGTGGACTTCGACCTCGCCAATCCGGGCGGCAAGGAAGAAAGGGCAAAGCCAGCCACGCCGCAGACCATCCAGTCCTCCGCAGCCGCCTACCGTGACCTGAACGCCACGCTCGGAAACTTCTACGACCAGCCGAAAAACGACAATGCGGAGATGGACGAATTGTTGGAGCGCATCGCATCGCTGGAGTCGGAACTGGAAAGCGAGAGGGGCAAGGCTTCCTCTATGGACGAGCAGGTGGCTCTTATGGAGAAGTCCTACGAGCTGGCGGCAAAGTACATGGGCGGTCAGAACGGAGGACAGCCATCGGCGGAACAGAGGGCAGAGCCAACTACCGTGCAGAAAGGGAAGAAGAACAAGGCAATGCCTATCAGACAGGTGGAGCATCAAGTAGTTTCTTCACTCTCACAGCCTATGAGTAACGCGGAGTTTGTCGCCGCCTTATCGCAGGAACGCAACCGGGGTTTCAACACGGCTGTCGGCACGGCGGAGGTATTGGACAGGAACACCATACCGGCGTGCGTGCATGGGGCGCAGAGCGTGACGGACGGGCAGACGGTAAGGCTGCGCCTGCTGGAGCCTATGGCGGTGGCAGGCAGGACAATACCCCGGGGTGCGGTGGTGGTCGGCACGGGCAAGATACAGGGTGAGCGGCTCGACATCGAGATTACCTCGCTGGAATACGACGGCACGATTATCCCCGTGGAGCTTGCGGTCTATGACACGGACGGACAGCCCGGCATCTTCATCCCGAACTCGATGGAGATGAACGCCGTCCGGGAGGTCGCCGCCAACATGGGCGGCTCGCTGGGAAGCAGCATCAACATCTCCACCAATGCCGGGGCGCAGCTCGCCTCCGACTTGGGCAAGGGGCTGATACAAGGCACGAGCCAGTACATCGCCAAAAAGATGCGAACCGTCAAGGTGCATCTGAAAGCCGGGTACAGGGTCATGCTTTACCAAGAAAAATATTGAAAACAATAAAAATTACCACTAAAATCCAAAAGTAATGAGAAAAGTAATCATCATGTTTGCCCTCGCTATGGGCATCATAACTGCCAACGCGCAGGAGAATGTAACCGTTGAAACGACCAACGGAAGTGAACAACCGACCTTGACGAAGGAGGTCTATCCGCAGAAGGAGGCGGACGGCGACCTATATCACGGGCTGTCACGCAAGCTGACCTTCGACCGCATGATACCGCCGCACGGTCTGGAAGTGACCTACGACAAGACCGTCCACGTCATTTTTCCGGCGGAGGTGCGCTATGTCGATTTAGGCTCGCCCGACCTGATTGCCGGGAAAGCCGACGGAGCGGAGAACATCATCCGTGTGAAGGCTACCGTAAGGAATTTTCCCAACGAAACGAATATGTCCGTCATCACGGAGGACGGCAGTTTCTACACCTTCAACGTGAAGTACGCCGCCGAACCGCTGTTGCTCAACGTGGAGATGTGCGACTTCATCCATGACGGCAGCACGGTGAACCGCCCGAACAACGCGCAGGAAATCTATCTGAAAGAGCTGGGCAGCGAAAGCCCGATGCTGGTGCGCCTTATCATGAAGTCCATCCACAAACAGAACAAGCGCGAGGTGAAGCATATCGGCTGCAAGCGTTTCGGCATCCAATACCTGTTGAAAGGCATCTACACGCACAACGGCTTGCTTTATTTCCACACGGAGATAAAGAACCAGAGCAACGTGCCTTTCGATGTGGACTACATCACTTGGAAAATCGTGGACAAGAAGGTTGCGAAGCGTACTGCCGTGCAGGAGCAGATTATTCTGCCGCTCCGCGCGCAGAACTACGCCACCCTCGTGCCGGGCAAAAAGAGCGAGCGCACGGTCTTCACGATGGCGAAGTTCACCATCCCCGATGACAAGTGCCTCGTGGTGGAATTGAACGAGAAGAACGGCGGCCGTCACCAGTCCTTCGTGATTGAGAACGAGGATTTGGTACGCGCGGGTACCATCAACGAACTTCAAGTACGCTGACCATGAGAAAGTACATCGCAATAATCATCGCGTCGCTTGCCCTTTTTACAGGGCAGGCGCACGCCCAGCGGTGTCTGCCGAAGATGCAGGGCATCGAGGTGAGGGCGGACATGGCGGACGGCTTCAATCTCGGCGGCAAGGACGGCGGGTACAGCTTCGGGGCGGCTCTCTCCACCTACACGAAGAAGGGGAACAAGTGGGTGTTCGGTGGCGAATACCTGTTGAAGAACAATCCCTACAAGGACACCAAGATACCCGTGGCGCAGTTCACGGCGGAGGGCGGCTATTACTTCAAGATACTGTCGGACGCCCGAAAGATTGTTTTCGTCTATGCCGGGGCTTCGGCTCTCGCCGGATATGAGGCGGTAAATTGGGGGAAGAAGGTGCTGCATGACGGCTCCACGCTGCACGACCGGGACGCCTTCATCTACGGCGGTGCGCTGACGCTCGATGTGGAGTGTTACGTGGCAGACCGTATCGCCCTGCTTGCCAACCTGCGGGAGCGTTGCCTTTGGGGTGGCGACACACGGAAGTTCCACACGCAGTTCGGGGTCGGTATCAAGTTCATCATCAACTGACACGGGCATGGAAAGGACGGAAATAGATGCTGTCAGAAGGATGCCGCTTGCGGATTTTCTCGCACGGCTGGGGCATGAGCCTGTCAGAAGGAGCGGTAACGAGCTGTGGTATCTTGCCCCGTACAGGGGCGAGCGCACATCCTCTTTCCGTGTGAACGTGGCGAAACAGCTCTGGTACGACTTCGGTTTGGGCAAGGGCGGCGACATCTTCACGCTTGCCGGGGAGTTTCTGCAAAGCGATGACTTCATGAAGCAAGCGAAGTTCATAGCGGAAGCCGCCAATATGACGGTTGCCGGATGGGAAAAGCCCGTCTATCTCTCGAAGCCGACCGAATCCGTTTTTGAGGATGTGGAGGTCGCTCCGCTGCTCCGCTCACTGCTGACGGAGTATTTAGAGGAACGGGGCATCCCTTACGCCATCGCATCCCGTCACTGCTGCCGCTTGAACTACGGTGTGCGTGGGAAACGGTATTTTGCCGTTGGCTTTCCGAACATGGCAGGTGGCTATGAAGTCAGAAGCCGATATTTCAAGGGTTGCATACCTCCGAAGTCTGTATCACTGGTAAAGGCGAATGACATCCCGGCTGACGAGTGCCTCGTGTTCGAGGGCTTCATGGACTTTCTCTCTGCCGTGACGCTTGGTGTAACCGGTAACGCTGACTGTCTTGTGCTGAACTCAGTCGCCAACGTGGAGAAGGCGGCGGGATTGCTGGACGGATACGGGCGCATCGGCTGCTTCCTCGACCGTGACGAAGCCGGACGGCGGACGCTTGCCGCACTTACCATGCGATACGGGGAACGTGTCACCGACCGTTCCTCCCTCTATGACGGTTGCAAGGACTTGAACGAGTACCTGCAACTGACAACGAAAAAACAGAAAAACAACCATCTAAAAATCGAAGAACAATGAACATACTGAACAACAGAAACAAGAGAACATCAATATTCAAGGCAGTGGCGTTATGCCTGATAGCCGCCATGTCATTCACCCTCGTGTCATGTGACGATGACATGGACATCCAGCAGTCCTATCCCTTCACGGTGGAGGTCATGCCCGTGCCGAACAAGGTAGTAAAGGGGCAGACAGTGGAAATCCGCTGTGAACTGAAAAAGGAGGGCGACTTTTCGGGTACGCTCTATACCATCCGCTATTTCCAGTTCGAGGGGGAAGGCTCGCTCAAAATGGATAACGGCATCACCTTCCTGCCTAACGACCGCTACCTGCTGGAGAACGAAAAATTCCGCCTGTACTACACGGCGGCGGGTGATGAGGCGCATAATTTCATCGTGGTGGTGGAGGATAACTTTAGCAACTCCTACGAACTGGAATTTGACTTCAACAACAGGAATGTAAAGGACGACGATCTTACCATCGTTCCCATCGGCAACTTCAGCCCCTTGTTGAAATGATGCGTGTATTCATGACAATGCTCTGTTCACTTCTGACGGTCTGTTCTGTGTCCGCGCAGATCAGCCGCCAAGAGGGAACGGACGGGCAGGCGGCAATCTACCGACTGCCGCTTATGGAACGTGCTTTTTTATGCTGCCGCTACTTTGAAGGCTGGCACTCAGAAAAACACTACCCATACGTCGGTTGGGGTCACAAACTTTTGCCAAACGAGAAGTATTCGGCACGAACCATGACAAAACGGGATGCGGATGAACTTTTGCGGAAAGACCTGCGCAAATTTGTCGCCATGTTCCGTAAATTCGGGGTTGATTCGATTTTGCTTGGCACGTTAGCTTACAATGTGGGACCGGCGAAGCTGTTAGGCAGCAAAACAATCCCCAAAAGCACCTTAATCAAGAAGCTGGAAGCTGGTGACAGGAACATCTACCGTGAGTATATAGCCTTCTGCAACTACAAAGGAAAACGCCACGCCATGCTGCTCAAACGGAGAAAGGCGGAGTTTGCGCTGTTGTATATCCCATAAAAGGACTGACAAAACTGGCAAAAGACGTGCCATATTTAACTTGGCACGTCTTTTGCTCTATCACTTGATAGATTATCGTAGGATTTTCTCGTTAATTGACATCGTTGAGCCATTTTTGCCTATCGGTTTCCAAATAACACTTCAAGTTGTAAGTGTTGTGAGAGCAATACAAAACATAGTTATTAACCATAAAAAGTATAGCGAAATTATGAAGAAAGTATTTAGGAAAATTCAGAAAGGAACAACAAAAATGATTGAACGTATCAAATCGTTGGGGGAAATGGAGACGAAGCAGAAATGTGTAGTTCAACGGTTCGAGATTATCATTCCCCTCCACCAAAAAATAACGACCCAATATATAGCCTCCGCAAGTTTTACTTGCGGATTTTTTAGTTATCGCAGATTGGACAAAGGTTTCTTTGCTACTTTCTTTGTCCGCCATCATGCTCACTGAAAGAAAGTAGGGCGGCTCTCGCCGCCCCGCCACTCAAAAGCGTGTGTAAAGTCCCGTCACCATCGTGAACATTTCCTCCAGCATATCAAAATAGATACCCTCGTGTACGGCAATGTCCTTTGTCTTGCACTCAAAGGTCTTTTTGCTGAACGTCCTGCGGTAGAAGCGCATATTGTAGAGGTCTGCCCCTTCGTCATAGATGATGTCAAGGCGGTTGGCACTTGTTTTGTTCCTTGCAAGGCTCATCCGTAAGCCGTTGCCCATATCTATGAAATCACGGCTACCTGTCATGGCGGTGAAGCGTTTTCCGCCTATCTGCTGTAATATCGTCTTGGCTATCATATCTTTTGTTTTTAGGGTTTTAAGTATTGGCGGTGCGGACACCGCCATCCCGTTCAAAATTCTCGCATTTCGGAAATGGGGGTCTGCCGTTGTAGCCACTCTTTCACACATTCCATATTGTACTCGCTCGTGATGACTGCCGTATGGCTGTCGGTGGCGGTGAAACGTGTGCTTTCGTAATCATCTATCCACCCCTTGAGGGTGTCCGTTCCCCACGCTCCGGTATCGTCAAAGATACCGTCCAATGCCGTGATAGGTTCGCTGAACTTGACTATCAGCGTTTGATAGGTCGTGTTCATAGTCTGTCCTCCTTTCCCTTCTTTGCGTTCAGCCACTTGTCCCGTGCGGCTCGGCACTCGTCCAACGTGGGTTTGACACAAGAGAACAATTCTCTGTCTATGGGGTGGCGGTAGTCGTACTGCACAAGTGTCCGCCTGCGTCTTCCGATACCCGATTGGAAACGCTCGTATTTCTCCGTACCTGCTTCCGCGCAGGTGCTTACTCCGTTGATGGTCATTCGTGTTGTCATAATGTTGCTTTTTAGATGGTTAAAAATGTACTGACAGAACTCTGTTCTTCATCACCATTTCGGGGTTGCTTGTGTAGCGTTGGTGCAGGTAGAAATGGTGTGAGCCGAAGCCGTAAAGGAAAAACTTGTCAAGTTCGTGCTTCTCGGCAAACTCCTTTACGCTCTTTCTCAATTCCCCCTCACTCGTTGTGAGAGTGAGGAGGTTCACAAATTCAAGGAACATCGTGGGGATTGCATCATCCCACACACAAATCATACTTTCAATTCTTACTTCCATATCAATGTTGTTTTAGGGGTTATGCTATGCCGCTTTCATCCGCTCACGGATAAGGTTGGCGTTCTTGTTCACAAGGTCTATGATGCGCTCGTGATATTCGGTGTCCTGGTTGTGCTTGCCGTGGCACTGCACCACTTCGAGGGTTCGCAAGTCCACCTCTACGGTTTCAATAATCTCATCGCCAATCCTTGCCGATAGTATGAGGGTGTCGGCTTTCTTGTAGTATCCACTGCCAAACACGCAGATGCCCTGCGTCTTGCCCTCGTTGTAATACTCGTCTATGCTTTCAAGCACCTTGACGATTATTTCCTCGTCCGTGATTACCAAGCCGAAGAATTTGGATTTGTTGGCGATGAAATCCTCCGCATCTTTCTTTCGTTGGAGTTGTCGCTGTTGCTCACGCTCACGCCTTTCAATCTCCCAACGGCGTTGCTCTGCGGCTCTTTCCTTCTCGTGTATGGCTTCAATTTTTCGGGTTGCGTTGTCGTGTGCCGCCATGAAATCTTCGGGACAGATGTTCTTCGGGTTACGGAGGTCTTGACCGAGTTTTTTGAGCATACGCAGATAGTCGCACCACATTGAGAGGTTGTCTATCTGATACTTGTGACGCTTGGCAATCAGATATGATGCCCAACATTCATCGGCAGTACGGGTATTGAAAAGAAAGTGTTTCATGACCTCAATCTCACCGCCTTTCATAAGGGTTTCAATTCTTGGGTCTGAAAGCAAGGCTTTGAAAAGACGCACGGGGGAGATGCCGTGGAAATCGCCCTTGAAGCCGTTACGTCTGAGTTGGGGCAATATCCTCATCTTTGGATATGCACAGCTTCTTGCCACCACATCATCGTATAGGCTGTTGTGCGGTCTTACCTCCATATCGCTGCCTAATGCCCACACATCGCAATAGCAGAAAAGGAAGCCACGGAGCAACGCCATGTCCGTAACCTTGCCGTCGGGTGAAATCCAACGCTGCACGACCTCGTGGCAGTAGAAACGCATCGGTTCGCCTTTCCTGCTCTCGCATCTGACCTGCGCCACGCGGATTACCTGATACCCTTTGCAGGTGGTTATCACGCTGAAATTCTGCGTTTCCTTGTAGATGCGTCTGCGTGTGTCCTGCACTTTGAGTTCGGCATGGCATTTGGGGCAGGTGCAGCCTTCAAGGGTGTCGCATAGTCCGCTGTCGCTGTGCCACTCGTGACCGCAGTCGGAACAGGTGATGTTCCCTTTCTTGGTGCGGTAGCCGATATGCTCAACGCAGTGGCGGTATGCCCAATCTATTTGTGTCGCTGATATGGGGCGAAGGTTGGCGGAAAGTCTTGCCACCTCTTTCTGTATCTTGGTCTTCGGTTTCATAAGCCTAAATCAAATAATGAGGGTTGGGGTTGGTTTTCTTTTCTCGCTGACGGTCTGTGGCGGTTCTGCAACTTGCGGAGTTCCTCCTCTTGGTATTTGCGGACAGCGTTCTGACGTGCCTCCGCCTTTTCCTCTGCCGTGAGTTTCACAACGTGGTTCACAACCACTTGGCAGTCCATCGGTTTGCCCACCTCTATCTCGTTTTCCTCATAGTAGTGGATGGCTTGCCCGAATATCTCTCCGTCCGTGAAACCGTTGCAACCGCTTTTCTGCACATAGTTCAGAATGTGGGTCACGCACTCGTCCATGTTCTTGGCAGGGTTGCGGTACTTCTTTGCAAATAGCGCATCTTCCTCCGCACGCTGTTCCAAGTACATATATATCGTTCTCTTGAAATGGTCTGTTCCTTTCATATCGCTGTCATTTTTAGATTATCTGTTTCAGTATCTCTCTCCAATAGGTCGGCTCTACCTCGCTGAGAAGGAAGTCCATGAAATCCCTCCGTGCGTCCTTGTTCAGTTCGTGGTACAATCTTCGGAAAGTTTCAAAATTGCCGTTGATGTACGTTTCCACCATATACACGAAGATGTTGTCCACCTCGTAATATCTGCACTGCTGCGCTGCCGTCTTGCTGTTTCTTTTTGCCATGTCGGTAAGGGTTAAAGGGTGAATAACCAAAGGATGAAGCCAAAGAAGGCAATGGTGGAAAGGATAGCCACGATTACACCTATCGCCACTCGGAACACTCCGTTTACAATCTCTCTGATGATGCCCCAAAGGATGCCGAACACCCCGAAGGCGGTGCGCATCATCAAGCCGCATATCGCCAACCCGATGTGTTGCGCCATTTGTCTGAAATTTGCCGTTGCCGTCATATCTTCGCTGTTTTTGATTTTTTTGTTTTTAATGCGGATTCAAGAGCTGAGGGAGTTGAGTTTCAAACTATCTTATCTGCCTCTCGTTTATCCGACATTTTTTTTATGCGTCTTTCTGTCGCATCGGTCGTTTTCGTTTCGGGTGCTTGAAAAGGTAGGGATTAGGGAATGCAAGGTTTTTCGGTCAAAATACTACCCGCAGGGCTGGAGATTTTTACCGAAAACAGGAGGCTTGACCTTGCTTTCCCGTCCAATCCCGGAATTACCTTTGCGCCCAGAACGAAAATGACTGACTGATGCGGCTTACTGAAAGGCGCAAAATGGAGGTAAACGAAAACAGAGGCAGATTGTGTAGAAAAAAACTTCAGGGGAAAATCCGTAAAAAAAAGAATCACCAAAAGGAAAAAGACATCACCGGAAGCGTGAAAAGGGCAAACCACAACAAAGGAAGTATGATTGTTTCCGATCCGACGGAACTTGTTCAGCCGGGTGGCAACAATCATTCTTCCCGGTTTGTCCGGCTGTGTGTGGGCGCCTGTTTCATTCATGGGGCAGGCTGACACACTCTGCATTCACTTTCCGCTTCCGGCAAAAGAGACAGCGAAAAAAGAAAAATCATTTGAAAACCCGTAAAAGCACCTCTTGGCATAGGCGCAAAAGAAAGGGGCATTGCTTCATCTGTCTAAACATCGTTTAGGCGTGAGGCAATGCCCTTTTCTCCAGCTATGCGGTAGTCGGCACACGTTTGTTCCAAACTCGTTTTGGGCAATGGTGTGCCGACGGACAATACCGCTTTTACGGAAAATTCTTATGAATGAGGGGATAAAAAACGGGAGTTTATATCAAAATCTCGAATTAAATAGCTACTTTTGCATACGAAGAGTTCTTTGAAGGTTACGCAACGCGCAGAAGGATAATGCAGTAGATAACTAACTAAATCGTAACCTATTACTATCAAGAGCAATTAACCTACGCTCATTTCCAATAAATTACACTCTTTTCGTAACTTCACATCGCAAACAAATCCCGTTTCCCCATGGACATCATCGAACTGCGCGACTTCTGTCTCTCCCTTCCCCACGCCGAGGAGGCCACCCCATTCGACGAGACGACGCTGGTTTACAAGATCGGCGGCCGCATATTCGCTCTCACCGACATGGAAGACTCCGGCCGCATCAATCTCAAATGCGATCCCGACCGGGCCATCGAACTGCGGGAACGCCACCCGGAGATCGTTCCCGGATGGCACATGAACAAACGCCACTGGAATACGGTGACAACCGACGGGGACCTCCCGGACGAAATGGTGCGGGAGATGATCCGCGACTCCTACCGGCTCGTATTCCGCTCCCTGCCCCGGACCGTACAGCGGGAACTGGCCGCTCCGGAAAACGGAGAGACTCCCTGGAACGGATAAGGTTCCGGACGGGCATCCGTCCCTCCCCGCCTTCCGTGACGTCCTTTCCGTATCTTCGGGCAGGCTTTCGCATCCCGTGTTCGGGAAAAGACCCGATAAAGCGACAAAAAGGACATAATAATCTGGAAAGTTTGCCTACTTTTGGCCCATTGCAAAGAAACGATGGTCTTCCCGCCTTCCATACGGCCCCTGGCGGTCGTCCTGCTCCTGCTTCTGAGCTGGAACGGCACGGCCCAAAATACCCGTGTGCGCGGACGCGTGACGGACGCCTCCACCGGAGCCCCCATCCCCTTCGTCAGCGTCCTGTTCACGGGTACGGCCACAGGCATTCCGACCGATACGGAAGGCGTCTACTCGCTCGAAACCCGCGAGGCGGTGGACAGCGTCACGGCCACGCTGGTCGGCTACCGCATCCAGACCAAACCCGTCGTGCGGGGAGCCTACAACGAGGTGAATTTCTCGCTGGAACCCCTCTCCGTCGACATCGGAACAGTCACCGTCACTCCGGGTGAAAACCCCGCCCACCGGCTGCTCGACAGCGTCAGCCGCCACAAGGAGAGGAACGACCCCGGTCGTATCGAACGCTACACCTGCGACACTTATACAAAGATGGAGCTGGCCCTCTCCGGCCTCAAGCCACGCTTCAAGAACAAACGGCTCCAGCGCGAATTCGGGTTCGTCTTCCGCCACATGGACACTTCGGCCGTCACAGGCAAAACCTACCTGCCCGCCATGATCTCCGAGACGATGGCCCGCAAATACCACCGCCGTTCACCCGCCCTCACCCGCGAAGTGATCTCCGCCTCGCGCATGTCGGGCTTCAGCGATGACCAGATACTGGCCCAGTTTTCCGGGCAGATGATGATCGACGCCAATTTCTACGAAAACACCATCGGCCTGTTCGACATCCGCTTCACCGGTCCTCTGTCCGAATCGGGCCGACTCTTCTACCGCTACTTTCTGGTGGACAGCACCGCCGTCGAAGGACGAAAAACCTACAAGATTCGTTTCCACCCGCGCAGTCTGGCCACTCCCGTACTCGACGGGGAGATCAACATCGACTCGGCCACCTATGCCCTGCGATCGGCCCACGTCCGCATGCCCCGGGGAGTCAACGTCAACTGGATCAAACACCTGGTTCTCGACATGGAGAACACCCGGATCAACGACACGCTCTGGTTCCGCAAAACCGACCGCATGACCGCCGAATTCTCCGTCGCCCTGCGCGACTCCTCGAAACTCGCCTCGTTCATCGGCCGCAGGGAGGTGAACTACCTGAACCCCGATTTCGTCTCCGACATCCCTCCCGAAGTGACCGGTCTGCGGCAGAGCGTGGCCGTCGAGGAGTTCGACTACGACCGCACTCGCTGGGATTCGCTCCGTCCCTACGCCCTCAGCGAACGGGAAAAGGCGATCTACTCGATGGTCGATTCCGTGCAGAACGTTCCGCTCTACCACAACATCTACACGCTGATAAAGACCGTCGTGGGCGGTTACTACGAAACGCGGTACGTGGGTTTCGGCCCTTACTACAAGATACTCAGCTTCAACGATCTGGAAGGAGTACGCTTCCAGTTGGGCGCACGCACCACCTCCGATTTCAGCCGCAGGATACGCCTTACGGGCCATGTGGCCTACGGCACGGACGACGAACGCGTCAAGGGGGGAGGCTCCGTGGAACTCGCCTTCCGCCGGGGCCTCACCCGTAAGCTCACGCTCGGCTACAAACACGATGTGGTGCAGCTGGGTGCCGGGACCAATGCCCTCACCGAGAGCAACATTCTCAGTTCGGTATTCTCCCGGGGCGACGAACGGCTCTCGATGGTCGACCACGCCCGCATCGGCTACGAGCATGAATGGTTCCACGGCTTCTTCACCTCGCTCGAAGCCGACACCCGCCACATTTGCGGCAACCGGTTCGTTCCCATGTTCTCGCCCGAAGGGACCCCGATCCGGGCGGTCAACAGCTTCTCGGTCGGAGCGGGTATCCGCTTTTCCTGGGACGAAAAGATCGTACGACGGCCGTTCGACAACTACTTTCTCGGGACGAAATACCCGATTCTCGCCCTGCGCTTCACGGCAGGCATTCCCGGAGTCATGCCCGACGATTACGAATACTACCGGATCGAGGGCGGTCTCCAGTATCGGCTCAACCTTCCTCCGCTGGGCTTCTCACGCCTGCGAGTGGAAGCGGGCCGCCTGTTCGGCACCGTACCTTACCCCCTGCTCAAACTCCACGAGGGCAACGGCACCTACTTTTACGACCCCTACGCCTTTTCCTGCATGAACTTCTACGAATTCGCCTCGGACAAATGGGTTTCGTTCTTCTACGAACATCACTTCAACGGCATCCTGCTGGGCCGCCTGCCCCTGCTGAAAAAACTGCACTGGCGCGAAGTGCTGATCTGCAAGGGTGTCTGGGGCAGCCTCGATTCAGATCGTCACAAGTCCGCATCCGCCAGCCAGAACCTCATGCGCTTTCCGGAAGGCATGGGATCGGTGGACAAACCCTATCTGGAACTGGGCACTGGCATCGAAAACATTTTCCGGGTCGTCCGCCTCGACTTTATCTGGCGTCTCACGCACCGCCACCCCACCCCCGGCCAGAAAATCCAGAAATTCGCCGTCAACGTAAGCTTCGGGCTCTCGTTCTGACGCGTCCCCCTACGGAAACGATGCGGGGCGTTCCATCGGTATCCGGAACGCCCCGCGAAAAACACTCGCTCAGCCCTATCTTACCATGCGAAAAGCGGATAGTCGGCCATCAGTTTCTGTACCTCGCCCCTGACTTGGGCCACCACGGCTTCGTTATCGGGATCGGAAAGCACGCGGTCGATCATGTCCACGATCACCTCCATCTGGGCCTCTTTCAGGCCGCGGGTGGTGATGGCAGGCGTGCCGACCCGGATACCCGACGTCTGGAACGGCGAACGCGTATCGAACGGCACCATATTCTTGTTGGTCGTGATATCGGCCTGCACCAGCACCTGCTCGGCCTTCTTGCCGGTCAGTTCGGGGAATTTCGTACGCAGGTCGATCAGCATCAGGTGATTGTCCGTTCCGCCCGATACGATCTTATAACCGCGTTTTACGAAAGCGGCGGCCATGGCTGCTGCATTTTTCTGCACCTGTTTCTGATACTCCTTGTAGGAGGGTTCCAGCGCCTCGCCGAAGGCCACTGCCTTGGCGGCGATCACGTGCTCCAGCGGTCCGCCCTGAATACCGGGGAACACGGCCGAATTGAGCAACTGCGACATCTTCTTCACCTCACCCTTCGGCGTGGTGTATCCCCACGGATTGGGGAAATCCTTGCCCAGCAGGATCACGCCTCCGCGCGGCCCGCGCAGGGTCTTGTGCGTGGTCGAAGTGACGATATGGGCGTACTTCACCGGATTGTCCAGCAATCCGGCTGCGATCAGCCCGGCCGTATGGGCCATGTCGATCATCAGCAGGGCCCCCACCTTGTCGGCGATCTCGCGCATCCGTTTGTAGTTCCATTCGCGGCTGTACGCAGAGGCGCCGCCGATAATCATCTTGGGTTTGTGCACTTCGGCCAGACGCTCCATCTCGTCGTAATCCACCAGCCCGGTCTCTTCGTTCACCTTGTATCCAACGGCCTTGTAGAGCATACCCGAGGTGTTGACGGGCGAACCGTGCGAGAGGTGGCCTCCGTGCGCCAGATCCAGCCCGAGAAACGTGTCTCCGGGCTTCAGCACCGCCGTAAAGACGGCCATATTGGCCTGGGCACCCGAATGAGGCTGCACGTTGGCATATTCGGCACCGTATATCTCCTTGAGCCGGTCGATAGCCAGCTGCTCCACCTGGTCCACCACCTGGCATCCCCCGTAGTAGCGGGCACCGGGATACCCCTCGGCATATTTGTTGGTCAGTACGGAACCCATGGCCTGCATCACCTGGTCGCTCACGAAGTTCTCCGAAGCGATCAACTCGATCCCGTGGAGCTGGCGCTGACGCTCCTGCTCGATCAGGTCGAAGATTTTGGTATCTTTCGTCATATTCGAAAATGTGTTATGTATATAAATTGTCGGATTAGAGTAGCCTTTCGGCGGGTAAAGGTACGAAAAAAAGCGGCAAAAGAGGAAGCGGGACATCCCTTTTCCGGCAGATTTTGAAAAAAGTACCGCATTTGTCGGGGAGTTCTCCCGAAAAATGCTAATTTTGCGATACTTTAAACTTTCATTAAACCTCTGAAACATGAAATTACTCGAAGGAAAAGTTGCGGTCGTCACAGGAGCCGCCCGCGGAATCGGCAAGGCCATCGCCCTGAAATTCGCCTCGGAAGGGGCCAGCGTCGCCTTCACCGACCTCAATATCGACGATAACGCCAAAGCCACCGAACAGGAGATCGCCGCCTTCGGCGTGAAGGCCAAAGGCTACGCCTCCAACGCAGCCAATTTCGAAGATACGGCCAAAGTGGTCGCCGAAATCGTGAAGGATTTCGGACGCATCGACATTCTGGTCAACAATGCCGGCATCACCCGCGACGGACTGATGCTCCGCATGAGCGAACAGCAGTGGGACATGGTCATCAACGTCAACCTCAAATCGGCATTCAATTTCATCCACGCCGTCGCTCCCGTCATGGTGAAGCAGCGCGGCGGCAGCATCATCAACATGTCGAGCGTGGTGGGCGTATCGGGCAACGCCGGACAATGCAATTACTCCGCCTCGAAGGCAGGCATGATCGGTCTGGCCAAGTCGATCGCCAAGGAGCTCGGCCCGCGCGGCGTCCGTGCCAACGCCATCGCTCCCGGATTCATCATCACCGAGATGACCAATGCCCTGCCCGATGAGGTGAAGGAGGGGTGGTACAAGCAGATTCCCCTGCGCCGGGGTGGTACGCCCGAGGATGTGGCCGGTGTAGCCACGTTCCTGGCCAGCGACCTGTCGGCTTACGTGAGCGGCCAGGTCATCCACTGCTGCGGAGCCATGAATTGCTAAACATTTCCGTAACAGAAAAACGAAGGTGCCTGATTTTCGATCAGGCACCTTCGTTTTCTTTGAGGCGAACGGACGGTTCACGGAAAACGGACCGTCTTACCCTTGCCAAAACGAAAGGCAACGTTCTACGGCCTCACCCTCCGACACCGGATCGGGAACGGCCTCCCCGAAAAAAGAGGTTCCTATCCGCAGCCTCCCTCCTTTTACCTCCCGGGTCCAGTTTCCGGCCACCCGACCGCCGACGAGCACCACCGGCCGGAAAATTCCCCACGCGTTGAAAGCCCGCGCCCGGTAACAATCGTCCAGCACGTCGCTCCGGTCCTTATACCCGATCAGATACTGGTCGTAGGCCGGAAGCAGGAGCACCCCACCTCCGGAAAGTCCGCCACCGCGGCAGGAGTCATGTACCAGCCATTCCCGCCCTGCGGAGCGTTCACGGACCAGGCTATCTCCCAGAAGAGCCACCGCTTCGCGGGCTTCGGTCAGGGAAAGTCCCGACCACCAGAGGAAATCGGCCAGCGAAGCCGGTGCATGACTGCGGAAATAAACTTCGGCCAGACGGGCCAGCGCCTCTTCCCGGGAAAGCAGCGGCATGCGGGGCACCCGTTCATCCAGCAGAGCGTACGTGGACTTCCCGTCCCGGTCCGGTCCGCTGCATACGACTCCGTCCGTCTCGGCCCGCATCAGATAATAGGTCACATGCAACGGTGTGGCCGCTATTCCGGCCCGTCCCAGCTCTTCCGCGATCTCCGCCTTCGTCCGGTGACGGCCTCCCTCGAGTGTCCGGGCGATCAGATCGTTGCAACGGGCAAACATCCGCCCCGAAATATCCTGACGATGGCTGCGGACCAGCGAATCCACTGCCGAGCGAATACGCCGGGCAGACAGCGCCGCCATCCAACGCACGTCTTCCGCAGCCACATAATGCCAGGTCGGACGCAGCATATGCATCCGGATGATCTTTCCCTCGTCCGCAGCACGCCGTACGCCGTTCAGCGTCCCGTCCTGCAGGCGCATTCCCACGGCCCACCGGGCCATGTCGCGGTCCTGTGCCTGC
Source organism: Gallalistipes aquisgranensis (assembly GCF_014982715.1). Lineage (NCBI taxonomy): Bacteria > Pseudomonadati > Bacteroidota > Bacteroidia > Bacteroidales > Rikenellaceae > Gallalistipes > Gallalistipes aquisgranensis. Next base: position 1,294,074 of record NZ_JADCJY010000001.1, read on the forward strand.
ACGGCCCCCATCCACGCGACCAACTCTTCGGGTCGCACGCACGGGGAATCCGCAAGCCGTTGGGCCCGCATCCGCATACCGATTATCGTTTCCCGTTCCATATCTCCCCTCCGCGGACTTCCGACCGCCGATCTCTGATTTTCTGATTTCCAATGCCGTTTTCCAAAAAAGAAGCGAGGCCGGATTCTGTCCGGCCTCCGCGTTCTTTCGGATATTTTTCGCCTCCTGCGGACCGGTTATGCCTTGCCGGCGCTGCCCAGTACACTCTCGCACTTATGCATGTAGAGCTTTTTGAGCCAGTCGCGGGCGGGACCCAGGTATTTGCGCGGGTCGAACTCGGCCGGCTTCGTGGCGAACACCTCGCGCACGGCAGCGGTCATGGCCAGACGACCGTCGCTGTCGATGTTGATCTTGCAGACGGCCGACTTGGCAGCCTCGCGCAGCTGCTCCTCGGGAATACCCACGGCATCCTTCACGGCACCGCCGTATTTGTTGATAATAGCCACCATATCCTGCGGTACGGAACTCGATCCGTGCAGCACGATGGGGAACCCGGGCAGACGCTTCTCGATCTCTTTCAGAATGTCGAAACGCAGGGGGGGCGGAACCAGAATACCGTCGGCGTTACGGGTGCACTGTTCGGGCTTGAATTTGTTGGCCCCGTGCGAAGTGCCGATCGAGATGGCCAGCGAATCGACACCCGTGCGCGACACGAAATCCACCACCTGGTCGGGCTCCGTGTAAGTGTGATGCTCGGCTTTCACGTCATCTTCGATACCGGCCAGCACGCCCAGTTCGCCCTCCACGGTCACATCGTACTGATGCGCATAGTCCACGACTTTCTTGGTCAGGGCGACATTCTCCTCGTAAGGCAGATGGCTGCCGTCGATCATCACCGACGAGAACCCCATTTCGATACACGACTTGCACAACTCAAAGCTGTCGCCGTGATCGAGGTGCAGCACGATGGGAATGTTCTTGCCCAGCTCCTTGGCATACTCCACGGCACCCTGGGCCATGTAGCGCAGGATGGTCTGATTGGCATACTTGCGGGCTCCGCTCGACACCTGCAGGATCACCGGCGAAGAGGTCTCCACACAGGCCTGGATGATGGCCTGCATCTGCTCCATGTTGTTGAAATTGAAAGCCGGGATCGCATACCCGCCCTTGATCGCCTTGGCGAACATGTCCCGAGTGTTCACCAAACCTAATTCCTTGTAAGATACCATAATTTATGTCCGTTAAAGGTTTTTTAAATTTTTTACAAAAATAATCATTTTATTCATTCACGGAAATCCGCCGGACGTTTTTTTATCAAATAACCGGAATCAGGTCACTTCCCATCCGCACGGTCTTTTCCGACCGCCGCACCTCCGTCCATAACGGACACCGGCAGGACGCTCCGATGCGGCCGGCGAAACATCGCCCCCCTTTCCGCACAAATCCCAGAAAAACGGAATCCCGCCACTTCCGAAACACACGGAATTCGTTTATCTTTGCATACACATCAAAACAAACGTCCGATGAATCCTATCGAAACAGAAAGGCTGATACTGCGACCGTTTACCGAGCAGGACGCAAAAGCCCTGCTCGCCATTCTCGGAGACGAGAAAGCGAACACATTCCTGCCCATGTTTCCCCTCCGGAACATGCAGGAAGCACGGGCCTACCTCCGGAACAAACACCGGGCGATCGACTCGGGACAAACACTCCTGTATCACGCCGTCTGCCGGAAAGACGACAACATTCCCGTGGGCTATATCCAGGTAAGCGGCGACGAGAGTTACGACCTGGGATACGGACTGAGAAGAGACCTCTGGCGCAACGGAATATGTTCGGAGGCATGCCGGGCAGTAATCGACGGGCTGAAACGAACCGGCCACCCGTACCTCACAGCCACGCATGACGTAAACAATCCGGGGAGCGGGAAAGTCATGCAATCCGTCGGCATGACATACCGGTACTCCTACGAAGAACTGTGGCAACCCAAGAATTTCCCTGTCACGTTCCGGATGTACCAAATCAATCTGGACGGGCAGGAGAACAGGGTTTTTCGAAAATACTGGGACAAATATCCCGTCCATTTCATAGAACGGGACATCCCCGGAACGATGAATCCGGAGTGATCCTATTTGAACCGGTTTCATTTGTACGTTCGGAGAATTATCGTACCTTTGTATTCTGAAAGAACTGACCGACGGAATAGTACCGCAATCGCCGGAAAGCGAACGGTAGTGAAATGTCGTTTCCGATCTTTCGAAACCCGGTCACGACCGATAAAAGCCGATTTTTCAACCGGCCGCTCCGACCGGAAAAATCCGAGATAACAAAACTATAAAGGACTAAACCGTAACTACCATGTCGGAATTCAAGTATCAGGAGCCGTTTCCGCTGGGCGAAGACACCACCCAGTACCGCCTGCTCACCAAAGAGTACGTGAAAGTGGTCGAATGCGACGGCCGCAAAATCCTCCAAGTCGATCCCGAAGGACTGGCGCTTCTCTCCCGCGAGGCTTACGCCGACGTATCGTTCTACCTGCGTGCCGCCCACCTGCAGAAACTGGCCGACATTCTCAAGGACCCCGAGGCATCGGACAACGACCGATTCGTGGCCTACACCATGCTCATCAACCAGGTCGTGGCCGCCGAGGGCGAGCTTCCCACCTGCCAGGACACCGGTACGGCCATCTGCATCGGCAAGAAGGGCGAAGACGTCTACACCGGGGCAAACGATGCAGAATACATCACCCGCGGAGTGTACGAGACCTATCGTGACCGCAACCTGCGCTACTCGCAGGTCGTGCCTTTCTCTATGACCGACGAGAAGAACAGCGGCAACAATCTGCCCGCACAGATCGACCTGTACGCCACGCCCGGCCGCCAGTACAGTTTTCTGTTCATCACCAAGGGCGGCGGATCAGCCAACAAGACGTTCCTCTACCAGCAGACCAAAGCGCTGCTGAACGAAGAGTCGCTCACCAAATTTTTCAAGGAGAAGATCAAGGACCTCGGCACCTCGGCCTGCCCGCCCTATCATCTGGCCGTCGTGATCGGAGGCACTTCCGCCGAGGCCAACCTCGCCGCCGTGAAAAAGGCGTCGGCGGGTTACCTCGACCACCTGCCCACCAGCGGCAACGAGGGGGGGCGCGCGTTCCGCGACCTGGAATGGGAGGCCAAGCTCCTGAAGATATGCCAGGAAAGCGGTATCGGCGCCCAGTTCGGCGGCAAATATCTGGTTCACGACGTACGCGTGATCCGCATGCCCCGCCACGCGGCCTCCTGCCCCGTGGGAATCGGGGTAAGCTGCAGCGCCGACCGCAACATCAAGGCGAAAATCACCGAAGACGGCATTTTCCTCGAACAGCTCGAAAAAAATCCGGCCCGCTTCCTGCCCGCCACGGCTCCCGGCATGAAACCTGCCGTGGAGATCGACCTGGACGAGGGCATGGACAAAGTGCGCGAAATCCTCTCGAAATACCCGATCAAAACGCGCCTCAATCTGAAAGGCACCCTGATCGTAGCCCGCGACATCGCCCACGCCCGCATCAAGAAGATGCTCGACGAAGGAAAACCGATGCCCGAGTACATGAAGAAGCACCCCGTCTATTACGCCGGACCGGCCAAGACACCGGCAGGCATGCCCTCGGGCAGTTTCGGCCCCACCACGGCCGGCCGCATGGACCCCTACGTGGACCTGTTCCAAAGCCACGGCGGGTCGATGGTGATGGTCGCCAAGGGTAACCGCTCGCAGGAAGTGACCGATGCCTGCAGGAAACACGGGGGATTCTACCTCGGCTCGATCGGAGGTCCGGCGGCGATTCTCGCCAAGGACAGCATCAAGTCGGTCAAGGTGGTCGACTTCCCGGAGTTGGGTATGGAAGCCGTCCGCAAAATCTACGTGGAGAACTTCCCCGCCTTCATCATCGTGGACGACAAAGGCAACGACTTCTTCGCCGATTTCAAGCATTAGAAAACCCGGAAGAAAACCTTCCGTCCGAAAAAGAGACGCCCCACGAAAATTTTCGTGGGGCGTCTCTTTTCCGATTCCGGCACAATGCCGTCAGCACCCTCTCGGGCCGCAGCATCCGCCTCTCCTGTGGTGTTTCCGACCGTGATGGCCGTAATCGCAACAATGCCCGTCGTGGTCGCAATCGCGGCACTCACGGCATGCCTCGTTCGCCTTGCAGCCGCGGCAGTCGGAACAGTCCGTGTTGCAGGTGCACTTTTCACAGTCGCACTCCTCGCAGCAGCACTCCACTTTCGCTTTGCCATCCTCTCCTTTCTCTCCGTCCTGAGCCATGAAGGCAGTAAGGGAGAGCGCTCCGACAAGGAACAGGCATCCAAAAATGAACTTTTTCATAACACGTATTCGAAATAAGTGAAACATCTATATTCTCCAAACGTCCGGCTCACCGCCGATATTGCATCCCCTTCAATCTCCCTGCCGCATCCCGTGCAAACATAGCAAAATTCCGCCGGATTCCAAAAATCCGCCCTTCCGCCCGCCGTTTTTCCGCCTGCCGACACGGAAACGGGAAAAAGCGCCCGATTTTTGATATTCACCGAAACGGCCGTGTCAGAAGTATAATAAAACACATTGCCGATTCGTTGATAAGTAACCCTTTGAGTTTCGTCGAAAACTATTAATTTTGCGGAGAATATAGGTTATCAAGATGCGTTTACTGAAAAAAGTTTTCATGATCGTCCCCATGCTGCTTCTGGCGGCATTCGGCGCTTTCGCCCAGAAAGTGACCTTCGAGGTGAACGCCCCCTCGGTGGTGAGCGCCGACGAAGTGTTCCGGCTCGAATTTTCACTCAACGCCAAGCCCGACGGCTTCACGCCCCCGGCCATCACCGGGTTCGACGTTCTGGCCGGCCCGACCACTTCGCAGGGACAGTCCATTTCGATCGTCAACGGAAACATGACCCAGTCGGTGAATTTCACCTATACTTATGTACTCCAGGCCCACGCCCCGGGCAAATACACCATCCCCTCGGCCGAGGTGACGGTGGACGGCAAGAGCTACACGACCCATCCCTACCCGATCGAAGTGGTCAACGAGGGCAACTCCGCCCCGCAGGGAGGAACCGACGGCGACCGGAACCGTCCGGCGGCCCAGCCTTCGGGCAAACTCGCGGCGGACGACATGGTACTGCGTGTGACGGCCGACCGCCGGAGCGTCTACAAGGGGCAGCCCATTCTGGTGACTGCCAAGCTCTACACCCGCGTCATGGCCAGCCTGGAGAGTTTCAAAACCCCCGCTTTCAACGGCTTCTGGTCGCAGGAGCTGAATGTGGAAAACCAGCGTCCCCGGCGAGAGACGCTCAACGGCAAGGTCTACGACGCCATCGTCCTGCGCCAGTTCCTGCTCTATCCCCAACAGGCAGGCACGCTCCACATCGAGCAGTTCGACATGACGCTGATCGCCCAGATCGTCACCCAGTCGCGCCGGCAATCCATTTTCGACGACTTCTTCAACGGCGGCCCGGAAGTGCAGGAGATACGCAAAAAACTGACGGCTACTCCCATACGCATCGAAGTCAAGGAATTTCCCTCGGGAGCCCCGGCCAGTTTCAACGGTGCGGTAGGTAAATTCACTATGGAATCCCAACTGCCCTCCGGCTCCATCACGGCCAATTCGGCAGCCAACTACACTGTCAAAATCTCGGGTACGGGCAATCTTCCGCTGATCCAGGCGCCGAAACTCAATCTGCCCAACTCGTTCGAACAATACAACATCAAGACCACCGAGAGCCTCAATTCGACTACGGCGGGCATTTCGGGATACCGTCAGTTCGAATATCCTTTCATCGCCCGCGCCGAAGGGACCTATCCCGTGGAACCGATCGAATTCTCCTACTTCAACCCCGATCTGGCCCGGTACGTCACCCTCAACAGCAAAACGGCGGAAGTGATCGTCCTGCCCGATTCGACGGGCGGCAGCGTTCCCTCACGGGGTATGGTGAGCGGAATGAACAAGGAGGACATCAAGATTCTCGGACAGGACATCCGGTTCATCAAACTGGGCAAGGCTCAGCTGGTCTCGCGCGACCGCATCTTCATGGCAAGTCCGCTCTATTTCGTGCTGTTGCTGCTCATCGCGGCCGCTTTCGTATTCTCGCTCGTCTGGCTTCAGAAACGTATCCGCGAATCGCGCAATGCGGCTCTCGTGCGCGGCAAACGGGCCAATAAAGTGGCCCTCCAACGTCTGCGTGCCGCCAACGGCTACATGAAGGCCGACGACCGGCGCCGTTTCTTCGAGGAGATGCTCCGCGCCCTGTGGGGATACATGAGCGACAAGCTGAATATTCCCGTGGCCAACCTCACCAAGGAAAACGTCCGCGAAGAGTTGCTCAAACGGGGCGTTTCGGCAGAACTTTCCGCCCGTTTCATCGAAATCATCTCCGAGTGCGAATATGCCCAATACTCCCCGGCCGTGTCGGGTCAGATGAACGATATCTATCAGGGGGCCGTGGAGACCATTTCCAAATTCGAATCCGTCATAAAACGTTAACCATGAAACGACTCACCATACTCGCCGCCGCACTGTTGCTGGGTATCGTCCCTGCCCGCAGCCAGTCGCTCGACCGCCTTTGGGACGAGGCGAACACGGCCTACATCAATGCCGACTACCAGGCGGCCATCGCCACCTACGACTCGATCCTCGCCACGGGCAATGTCAGCTACAAGGTCTACTACAACCTGGGCAACGCCTATTTCAAAGAGGGGAAGATCGGCCCTTCGATCCTTAATTACAACCGGGCGCTGCGGCTGGCTCCCTCCGACGCGGACATCGACTATAACCTGCGAGTGGCCAACAGCTATGTGAAGGACAAGATCGAACATGTTCCCGAATTTTTCCTTGCGACCTGGTTCCGCTCGTTGCGCATGAGCCTCAGCAGCAATGCCTGGGCTTCGGTGAGCCTGGTATTGCTGGCCGCACTCCTGGGCTGCGTGCTGCTCTACCTGCTGTCCACGAAACTCGCGCTGCGCAAGACGGGATTCTATTCCGCTATCGTGCTGTTGCTCCTTTTCATCTTTTCGGTGGTTTCGGCCTCGATCGGACGCAGGGAGTTGACCTGTGCAGAAGAGGCGATCGTGATGAACTCGGCCGCCCCGGTCAAAAGTTCGCCCGACAACGGCAGCAAGGACCTCTTCGTGTTGCACGAAGGAACGAAGGTCAGTGTGCTGAACTCTCTGGAGGAGTGGCGCGAGATCGCCATCGCCGACGGCAACAAGGGATGGATCAGAAGCAGTGCCATCGAACTCATTCAGTAAGGAGAAAACCGGATGTCCAGACTACTCGACGACGCAGTGGGAGAGTTTTCCCGCCTGCCCGGTATCGGACGGCGCACCGCCCTGCGGCTGGCCATGCACCTGTTGCGCATGGAGCCCGAAGAGGTCCGCCAGATGACCGCGGCCATTTCAGCATTCCGCGAGCAGATCAAATACTGCCGCTGCTGCAACAACCTGTCGGACACGGAACTCTGCCCCGTATGCAGCGACCCGAACCGGGACCGCTCCACGGTATGCGTGGTTGAACAGGTTGGCGACGTGCTTTCGATCGAGAACACCCGCCAGTACAACGGACTCTACCACGTGCTGGGCGGCGTCATCTCCCCCATGCAGGGCATCGGCCCTTCCGACCTGAAAATCGACCTGTTGCTGGACCGTATCGCCAAAGGAGAGGTAAAGGAAGTGATCCTGGCCATCAGCACCACGGTCGAAGGAGAAACCACCCTTTTCTACCTCACCCGGCGTCTGGCCCGGTTTCCCGGCCTGAAGGTGACGTCCATCGCCCGGGGCATCGGTTTCGGCGACGAGATCGAATACGCGGACGAACTGACCATCGCCCACGCCATCCACCACCGGGTGCGGATCGGAGACACCGCACTGGAAGAATAGCGAAATAAAAAGCCGGAGGCCCGCCCCCGTTCCCGAGGTTACAGCCACCTTCGACAGCTTATACAGGCGATATTTTCGGATTTTCCGGCACCGCTCCAAGACGATCATGTCCCATGAAAGGCCCCCTCTCCGCAAGGGTTATTCATTCCGCCTGCCGCCCGACAGTTTCCACCGACAAAAAAAGCGGGCAAATCCGTCTCCGGATGCCCGCCTTTCCGCATTTTACTCGCGAAACTATTTTTTCGCCTCGAAAACGGCCTTCATCTCTCCGTTGCTGAAAAGGATCAGCAGCGGACCGTCCATCTGGTAACTGTCCACGGAGCCCAGCATCTGCATGAAACTGTTCTCCTGCGCCTGATCGGGACACATCATTCGGGTGGAAGCCACCTGCGAAATCTTCATCACGCCGTCGTTGTCCGCCGTATAGGAACCCATCAGACGGTTGCAGTCGCCCACCCCGCCCAGACGGTTATCCTTGCCGAACACCACGGTGTATCCATCCTGGGCGTCGAACGTACGGCCATTGAACTGCACCATCTTCCATTCGGTCTCCTGAAGCGGCTTTCCGTACTTTTTCTGATATTTTTTGCAGGGACAGCACCCCGCGGCCACGAATGTCACGAGAGCGGCAGCCATTGTGATCTTCACGATATTCATCTTCCTATCCTCCTCTTTATTTCGTTTCCTCTTTCGTCTGCGGATCGAACAGCAGGGTCATGCCGTTTTCCGTGTCGTTCAGGCTCAGCTTACCGTCCAGCACCGTATAGCTGGTTACCTGTTCGAGCAGGGCCATGAACCGGTCCTCGAACTCGATGTCCGGACACATAGCCATCATACGCCCCTTGGGTTCGATGATGATTTCGCTCTGCCCGATCGTACTGAACGTACCGAAAAAGCCGTTGCACCCGGCAAAGCCGCTCACCGTACTGCTGTCGCTGAAAACTACCGTCACCGGACGCTCCGGCAGGATCGTATAGCTGCTGTCGGCAGCTATGATCTCCTTGAGCTGCCAGCCGTTGGCGACCAGCGCATCGTAATCGGCCTTACCCTGGCCTCCGCACCCGACGGCCAGCATACCCGTCAGGGCCACCGCCGCACACAAAAGATTCGAACGTTTCATCTCTGTCAAAATTTTCACAAAAATAGTCAATTAAACGGAATTGTTTATCTTTGCCCGTAAACAATTCCAATACATTTCCGTATGAAAAAGATCATTCATTCAAATAACGCACCAAAAGCGGTCGGCCCCTATTCTCAGGCCGTGGAAGCCGGCGGTACGCTGTACGTTTCGGGGCAACTTCCGGTCGTCCCGGCCGACGGCTCCGTCCCGGCCACCATCGAGGAACAGACTGCCCGGAGCCTCGAAAACATCCGTGCGATCCTCACCGAAGCCGGCTATGCCCTTCCGGACGTGGTGAAAACCACCGTCCTGCTGGCCGACATGGACGATTTCGCGGCCATGAACGGTGTTTACGCCACCTTTTTCACAGAGCGGATGCCGGCCCGTGTCTGCTATCAGGTGGCCCGGCTGCCGCTGGGAGTCAAGGTCGAAATCGACGTGATCGCCGTCAAAGGATAATTTCCGGCAGCCCCAAGGATACAACTCCCTTCCGGCGGACCTGCATCCACCGAAAGATAAGTGTGTGTCTGTCGGAGGGGAAAAGACAAACAGACCGATACGAATTCCGCAAAAAAAGAAAAAACCGCGAAATATTCCGCGGTTTTTTCACATTATTCTCGGAACGGATTACTCTTCGGCAACCACTTCGAATTTCACGGTAGCCTTCACCTCCTTGTGAAGTTTCACCTCGGCCTCGTAGGCACCCAACTGCTTCACGGTTTCCACGGCAATCGTCTTGCGATCCACGTCGATTCCTTTGGAGGCCAGCGCTTCGGCGATGTTGGCGGCAGTCACCGAACCGAAAATCTTGCCCTCCTCGGCCTTCACGGCGATACGCAGAGCGGTCCCGGCGATCTTGGCTGCCAGAGCCTCGGCATCGGCCTTGATCTTGGCATCCTTGTGGGCGCGCTGTTTCAGGTTCTCGGCCAGCACCTTCTTGGCAGAAGCGGTAGCGGCCTTGGCATATCCCTGGGGAATGAGGTAGTTATTGGCGTAGCCGGGGCGTACTTCCACGATATCGTTGGCGTAACCCAGCTTATCTACGTCTTTGATCAGAATTACTTCCATTGTGTTGTTCCTCCCTGTTAAATTATTTCATCAAGTCCGTTACGAAAGGCAGAATGGCAAGGTGACGGGCACGCTTCACGGCCGTCGAAACCTTCTTCTGGAACTTCTGCGAGGTACCGGTCAGACGGCGGGGAAGCAGTTTTCCCTGCTCGTTGAGGAACTTCTTCAAAAACTCCGCATCCTTGTAGTCCACGTATTTAATACCGGACTTTTTGAAACGGCAATATTTCTTCTTCTTCACCTCTACGGTGACGGGATTCAGGTATCGGATTTCCGACTGATTGTTGTTGGCTGCCATCTTTTACTCCTCCTGTGCTTTAGCGTTGTTCTTGTTTCTGCGTTTGGCCGCATACTCGACGGCGTACTTGTCCTGCTTGAAGGTCAGGAAACGGATCACGCGCTCGTCCCGGCGGTACTGGGTTTCCAGCGCCTCGACGATGTTGCCCTCGCCCGTGAACTCGATGAAGAAGTAAAAACCGGTGGTCTTTTTCTGGATCGGATAGGCAAGCTTGCGCAGGCCCCAGTCCTCCTCGTTTACAATCTGACCGCCGTTTTCGGTGATGACACCGCGGAATTTGCCGAACAGCTCCTGTACCTGTACGTCGGACAGTACGGGCGTGGCAATGAAAACGGTTTCGTAATTGTTCATACTGTTTTTAATATTTGGTTTTGTAAAAGTGAGCACAAAAGTAACGATTATTTCCGGGATTGCAAAAATAATCAGCGTTTTGTGACCGCCTACGGCATTTTTTCCGCCCGCGGCCTATTTCAGCGCGTCGATCTCGGTGCAAAGACGGCCGAAAATCTCCTCGATCGTTCCCACGCCGTCGATGGCCGCATACTTGCCCTGTTTGGCGTAATAGTCCGCCACGACGGCCGTCTGGGCCTTATAGACGTCGATACGGTTCTTGATGACCTCCGCATTGGCGTCATCGGCCCGGCCGCTCTCCTTTCCGCGCAGCAACAGGCGCGAGATGAGCACCTCGTCGGGCACGTCGAGAAAAAGCATGAGGTCGACCGAAAGGCCGTGCCGGCCCATGATCTTGTCGAACTCCTCGGCCTGCACCGTCGTGCGGGGGAAACCGTCGTAGATGTTACCGGCACACTCACGATGCGCCTGCACGTAATCGGCGATCATGTCGATCACCAACCCGTCGGGGGCCAGTTCGCCCCGCGCAATATACTCCTCCACGCTCTTACCCAGCGCGGAACCGTTTCTGATCTCTTCCCGGATCACCTCTCCCGTGGAGATGTGGTTCAGACCGTAACGTTCCTTCAGCAGATCGGCCTGCGTCCCCTTGCCTGCCCCCGGAGGGCCGAACAATACGATGTTCAACATGGCTTTCGTTATTTTTAAATAAATTTAAAATCAACTGTTATCCGGGCGACAAAATTAGGTATTTTTTTTGCCAAACCAAAAGATAACGTACCTTTGTGATAAATTAAACGGATAAGCGGAAGATGTTCGAAATTTCCTCCGCTTTCCCTCGCAAACCGGCCGGAAACCCGATCCGGCAGTACGAATCGAAAAACGACCGAAAATGGGAAACGAAAATAAGGAGAGGAAAGAGACAAGAACGGAGATCGCCCGGCTGGGCGAATTCGGACTGATACGCGAACTGACGGCCCCCTTCACCGTCCGGAATTCCGGCACGGTAATGGGACCGGGCGACGATGCGGCGGTGCTGCTCCCCTGCCCCGCCTGCCCGGAATATACGCTGCTGACCACCGACCTGCTGCTGGAAGGCATCCATTTCGACCTGACCTATTTTCCGCTCAAACACCTGGGGTACAAAACCGTCGTGATAGGCTGCAGCGACATTTACGCCATGAACGGCACGCCACGGCAGATGACCCTTTCGCTGGGCGTATCGGCCAAATTCTCGGTCGAACAGCTGCAAGAGCTCTACGAAGGGGTTCGGGCAGCCTGTGACGATTACGGCATCGACCTGGCGGGAGGCGACACGAGTTCCTCGCTCACGGGGCTGACCCTCGGCATCACGGTCATAGGCAGCGTGGCCAGGGAGAAGATCGTCTACCGAAACGGGGCGAAACTCAACGATCTGATCTGCATCACGGGCGACCTGGGAGCGGCCTATATGGGTCTCCACCTGCTGGAACGCGAAAAACGGGCGCTCGCAGGAGTAAAAGACCCCCAACCCCGGTTTTCCGGTTACGAATACCTGTTGCGCCGCCAGCTCAAACCCTCGGCCCGCAGGGAAGTGATCGAGGAGCTGGATGCCGCGGGCATCGTTCCCACGTCCATGATCGACCTGTCGGACGGTCTGGCATCCGACCTGCTCCACATCTGCAAACAGTCCCGCTGCGGAGCCCGCATCTACCTCGACCGGTTGCCCATCGCCCGGGAGACCTACCGGCTGGCCGAAGAACTGCACGCCGATCCGGTGGTGGCGGCTCTCAACGGGGGGGACGACCACGAACTGCTCTTCACTGTCCCCCTTTCCCTCCAAGAACAGGTGATGCGGCTGGGCGGTATCGACGTCATCGGGCACATCACCGCCGAAGAGACGGGCGTAGCCCTCACCACCCCCGACGGCAGCGACATCCCCGTCACGGCCCAGGGCCATACCGGTGTTCCAAAAGACGAATAAAGCCTTCCATCCTCCACAAAAGACGGCACAACCTGCAGATACCTTTCATATACCTCCCAATGGTGGTTCCGTTCCCGCAGAGGTGCGGAAGAATATCTTCGTACCGACGGCAACGGACCAAACCGTTCAGAAAATGATTCGGCAAGCCGTAAAAACAGATCATCCCCGCCGCACAATGCGGCAGGGATGATCTGTTTTTTCCGGAATCGTGATCCGACAAGTATCCGTCCGTCGGGTCAGGGAGCGGAGACCACTTCAACGTCCTCCGCCGAATTGAGCACCAGCTGTGTGGTCGAGTTATACTTGGTCAGCACGGCCGTCACGTTGACGATCGACCCCTTCGCAGGTACTTTCGAATCGGCGAAACGGGCATAGCCGCTGGTACGGATCACCACCGTACCCGAGCCGCCCGAAAACTGGAGACGCTGTTCCCCGTAAGCGGCTTCGTTCTCGTCGGTGGCGGTATCGTCCGACACAGCCCACGTATCGAGCGTCCCCCCCTGGAAGGTCATGTTTTCGAGACGTACCAACGTGCCGTAGAGATCGGGCGTGATCTGTGACATCGCTGTAATGACCTTCGGAGTCACAGGCTCGCCCCGCTTACCGCGGAAGACGGTCTGGTCGATCCAATACTGCACGTCGATCCACGTATTCTGGTAGTTGCTGGCCTGATCCGCCTCCGAAGGAGGAGCCCCCAGCGACACCATACCGCCGTAGGCCCCCAGACAGAGCCCTTTGGCTTTCACATAAACCGTCATTCCTTCGGGATAATAGTTGTACAGTCCCGTTTTTCCGATTTTGATCTCCATGCCCGACGTCTCGTCTTCCATGTAGAACGAACGGTAGAAATTACCGTTACGGTCGGTACTGATTACCCGGCCGGCAATCACGATGTCGTCCGCGATCTCCAGCGAACTGCTCGTATAGAGCGATTTTAACTGGGCAATGGTCATCGTGGGCGTCATCTCCACCGGTTGGAAACGGGCCGGATCGTCGTACTCCCGTTCGCATCCTCCCAGCAGACCGCCCAGCAGGCATCCGACCAGTCCGCCTGCCAGCAACCGTATATTCTTGAAATTTTTCATCTTATGCCAGTTTTTATGTGATTAGAAACGGAAATAAAGATTCAGGTAGTAGGTCGTACCGAACAGGTAGAAATACTTGGACGGGAACGGCGAATAGTGGTCCACCTCGCCCGTGGCCGGGTCCTCCACCTTCTTCAGACGCATCTGCTCGTAACCGCCGGTCTTGATATTCTGGCGGTTGAGCAGATTCTTCACCTCCAGGCTGAACCCGAGGTTGTATTTACGGTGGATGTACCACGATTTGCCGATATTGGCGTTGAGCAGGAAAGCGCTGGGGAACATCTCCTGATGGGCCATCGCCTGGCTCTGTTCGTTGGTAAGGCCCACGTGGGCGTAGTCGGTGCGGTACAGCGGGTTCATGTCGATGTAGAGGGCATCGTACCACCCCACATCCACACCGAGGAAAAGATTACGGCGCGAACGGTAGTCCAGCCCGGCACTCAGAGCCGTCTGCGGGGTACCGCCCACCTTGTAGTTCTTCCAGTACACCCGCTCGTTCTCCAGGATCACCCGGTTGCTGTTGTCCACCGTCTGGGTCACATACGGATTGGAGGTGTACTTATAATATCCGTAACTGAACGCTCCTTTCAGCGACAGGCCGCCCACCAGAGGAGCCTGCATGCCCACCTCCAGGCCGGCATGCATCTCGTCGATACCCCGCATGGCGAAGTTGGTGTACGAACGGTTCAGGTCGTCGTAGAAGCTGATCAGTTTGTTCTGGTCCTTGATCGTGGTGTAGTAACCGCTCACCCGCATCCGGAATCCGCCCAGGCGCAGCATGTAGTTCAGGTCTACACCGAACGTCTTCTCGGTGGTCAGACCCGGCGCCACACTATTGCGGGTACGGGGCGAAACGAAGGCGTCCTGGAAATAGGGAGCCCGGTGCATGTAGGCGACATTCGCCCACAGGGTATGGCTGCCCGAAATCTTGCCCGTCACACCGGCCTTGGCCGTGTAGGTCCAGAAGTTCTGACGCTCGGAGTTGCCGTAGGAGTCGTTCGGGAAAAGTCCCTTCTTGTAGAGGCCCTCACGGTAAAAGCTGGTGAAACCGCCCTCAGCAGCCACGTAGGCCTCGATATGATTCAGGGCCAGCTCGTAGGTCGCCCAAAGTTTACCACTCTGCAAATGGGCCAGATAATTGTACCCGTACTTGTCGCCTTCGGTCACCAGCCGGTTCGGGGTGAGCAGGTTGTTCTGGATCGCATTGCTGTTGGTCGGGAAATCGCGTTCGGCAAACTGGTCCACGTCGAGCCAATAGTCGCCGCCGAGCAGGTCTTTCAGCTTTTTGAAATAGGCCGTCTTGTTCCAGCGGTATTCCAGCCCGGCATTGAAAGTCGAGTTGTTGTGTACGATCGAGGTGATCTGCACCTTGGCATTGAGGTCCTGCTGGTCGGTACGACGCTCCTCGATCACGTACTTCGAACGGGTGTAACGCTTGGTGATCCCCTCGATACCGCCCGTGAAATCCATATCGAAATAGTTGCCGTAGTTGACGTTATAGAGGGCATCCCAGTTGATCTGCCGGATATTCCAGTCGTTGTGCCAGCCCTCGGTCACCCAGGCCGCCTTCAGCGGATCGTCTTCGAAATAGCTGGGCAGATTGCGGTAATAGTCGGGCCGGGGGTCCTGCGTGTCGTACCAGTCGAGGGCCGAGTAGCCGTTCTTGCCGAAACGGTAGGAAACGGCGGCCTGCAGTTTGAATTTGGTGCTGGGCTCGAAATAGTAGTTGAGCATGACGATCGGCTCGTGGCTGTTCCGCACGCGGGCATTGCGCATGTCGCTCTTGCTGCGGCCGCCCTGGTATCCCCAGTTGGGATTATAGTAGTTGCTGCCGACCAGGTCATAGACCTCCTGCGTCGAAGCGGCCTGCACACCCCGGATGGTAGGGGCGCCGAGCACGGTCAGGGCCAGCGTATTGCAATAGTCGAACTGCTTCTCCACCGAAGCGAAATAGGCCCAGGAATTATAGTACACGCCGTTCACCCAGTCGTTTCCTCCCTGACGGGTCGAAGCGGAAAAGGCATAGGCCCAACCGTTGTCCTTCATTCCGGAAGCATAGGTGGCCATCACACGGAAACGGTACTGGCCGCTGGCATTGACCACACTTCCCCGGAAGCCCTTGCGTATCTGCGAAGCCCGGGCATTGATATTGGTCACGCCGTTGATCGCGCCCACGCCGTAATCCGAAATACCCATGGCTCCGGTCACCTCCTGGTTCCGGGTGGCATCGTTCAGCCCGCTCCACAGCGACCAGGGGGTGTATCCGGTCATAGCGTCGTTGAAATAGACCCCGTTCAGATAGACCCCTGCCGTACCGGTCTCGTATCCCCGGTTACGGAAACGCATCGTACTGAATTTGTATCCGGCGATATTGTCGTAGACGTCTTTCGAGGCGGAAAGCGTCACGGGCATGGCCTGCGCATCGTTGGCCGACTCCATGTCGAACTCCGCGAAATCGGAGTCGTCCAGTCCGCCGATTGCGACGTCGGACACAAGGGATATGAAATTCAGATCCTTCATCTGCTGCTCCACATTCACGGTCAGTTCGACGGCCTGGAAGTCCAGGGCATCCACCAGCACCTTGTAGGCACCGGGCACCAGATTGCGGAACTCGAACACTCCTTCGGAGTCGGTATAGACCACCTTGCTCTGAGGACCGCTCAGCGACACCTTCGCGTCGTCGATAGCCATCCGGCCCGTCCGGGTCACCACCCGGCCTTTGATGCCACCCTCCTGGGCCAGCACCGGCACCGAGATCAGGGCTGCAAGAGCGAATAGTAAGATTTTTATTTTCATAATGCAATCATTATTTGGCTATGTAAAGAAATACCGGAAAGTGGTCGCTGTACCCACCCTGGAAATTATTCCCGACGAACGTGCGCAACGGATAGTTCTTGTACTGGCCGCTCTGCTGACGCAGGAACGGACGGTCGTAGATGTTTCCATAGAAGCGGTTGGTGTCGGGTTTGTAAAGCTTCAGCTTGCCTGAGCCTCCGGTCACCAGATTTCCGTTGACGATCATGTTGTCGAACAGATTCATGGCATCCTGGTAGGCCAGCGTTCCGAACCCTTTGCGGTGCATTTCGTTGAACGGATTGAACAGGTCGGCGGCCCCTTTCGCCTCGGACATCTTTGCCCGGGCACCGAGCGTCACCGCGATACTCCGGTCCGTAGGATCGTCGTTCAGGTCGCCCATGATGACGATCTTGGCGTCGGGACGGGCGGCAACCACCGAATCGACCGCATGACGCACGACCCCGGCTGCCAGCTCCCGCAGATATTCCGACTGCTGCTGTCCGCCCAGCCGCGAAGGCCAGTGATTCACGAAGAAGTAGAAGGGTTCGTCCTCGATCGTTCCCCACACCATCAGCACGTCGCGGGTTTTCCAGTCGGGATTGTCCACCAGCTTCACGGGCAGCGCGGCGCTCCCCTCCAACCGGAACTGCGAAGGACGGTAGAGCAGGGCCACGTCTACCCCCCGTTTGTCGGGCGAATCGTAATGGACGATCTGATAGTTGGCCTTCTGCAGTTTCGGAAGCGCCACGATGTCTTCCAGCACGTTGCGGTTCTCAATCTCCGAAACCCCGATAACGGCGGGATAGGCCCTCGTATCGGCCGAAAGTTTGTAGAAGACCTCCTCGATATTGGACATCTTCTTCCCGTATTTCTGGCTGTTCCAGTTCTTGGCCCCCTCGGGCGTGAACTCCTCGTCGTTCACACCGGGGCTTTTGATCGTATCGAACAGGTTCTCCAGATTGTAGAACGCCACGGTGTAGCGTTTGCCCGGATTCTGGGCTCCGGCGCACAGGACCAGTCCCAGCACCATCACCCCTATGATATGCAAACTTTTTCTCATTGTTCAGACTCTTTAAGATTCGTCGCTAATACCCCCACTCCTGAGGACTGTACTGATCTTCCACACTTTCCTGAATATCGGACGGCAGATTGACGAAAAAGTCGAACCCTGTCCGTCTCTCGATTTCGTTCACGGTCTCGGTTTCGCTGACGGCCGGGGTCGAAGCGTAACCGCTTCGGTTCTCATACCACATGCCGATCGACTTGTAGCCGCCCGAACGCTGCTGCAACAGCACCTTGAAATAGTAGTTGGGAATGGCTATGCTATTTCCATCCTTGTCCTTGGCATATTTCACGGTTTCGTTACCTCCCACAATCTTCAGCACGGCGCCGGTCACCACGTAGAGCGTGTCGCCCTTCGACATCTGCCCGCGGACCTGCTCTTCCAGCCTGCCCCAAACGCTCTGGTTGAACGACACGCCCATCTGGGGCGTCATGTTCGTATAGTAGAACGTCTGTTTGTTGGCCTCGTAATTGGTGAGCCGGTCGGCCGAGGGAATCTGATGGCCCCGGTCGTATCCCGAAGTCCTGTAATCGCTCGACAGGTTGGGCTGTACGCTCGACTTGAAACTCGGATCGTAGCCCCACGCATCCGTCCGCTTGATACCCGAGGTGTAGAACGGTACCAGCGGATAGGCCACCCAGTAGGAGATCTTCTCCTTGCTTGTCGTAATAGAGCGTGTAGTTCCGTATCTGACGCCCCTGATAGGTGAAGAAATGGGAGGCAGCCGTACAGTTGGCCTTGTTCTCGATCTTGGGCAGTTCCAGCCAGCGGGCCCTGACCGGATCGGGGGCAGGATCGGGCTCGGGATCGGTTCCTCCCGGAGAATACCCCTTCTGCGTCAGCGTGGCACGCACGGTCCGCTCTCCTTCGGTGAGAACCACGACCACCGTGCGGTCGGTCTCCTCCCCGTTGGCGGTGTAGGTCAGCACCACGTCGTTTCTGCTTCCAGACCCCGTTTCGGGAGTGGCGATACACCAGTTCTTGTAATCGCCCGGATACTCGAACGAAATCGACCACTGACCGGACGCCTCGACCGTCACGAACTGCGACACGCTCGAAGCCTTCACCTCGGTATAATCCAGTTTGATACTCAGCGGACCGTCATTTTCCCCGCCGTCGTCCTTGTCGCTGCAGCCGACCATCGTAAAAGAGGTCGTCAGCACGACCGCCGCCAGCATATACCGAATGTGATTCCTTATCGTTGACATTGACTTATTCTATAAAATGTGAGGAGAAAACCCGGCAGGGACAGGCAGCCCCTGCCGGGAAAAATCAAGTAATTATTTGGAATAGTTTGTCCACTGAACATCAGCAATACAAACCTGTCCAGACGAATTTCCAACCTGAGCAAACTCTATTTTAACATTTCCCACTTTATTCACGTCTATTGTTACAGTTTTAGAGTCATTAGCTGCCGATGTATCATTATAGGTACCGACAACCGCACCATCCACTGAAATCGTGAAGTTTACTTTCGTACTAAATGCCTGCATATATGTAAATTTCAACTTTCCAATTCCATTAGGAATCGTTGCAGACAAAGTAGAAGAGGGGGTACGTCCTTTCCCTAACATAGCACCAGTAGCATCTCCGACTTTTGTATCCGTTCGTCCCTGCACTAAAGACCAGCTAATCCCAGTAGATCCCGTGATTGTCTTATGCTATATGATCCCGACGATGTCGCTGCACTATTAAACGATTCTTCGATCCATGTATTTCCCGCAACTTCAAACGTCTTCGAACAGGTTATGGCCTCAGTTGAAATGCCGGCCACGGAGAAGTTCACTTCACCCGCCGCGGGAGTGCCCGTCACGGGAATCCGGATCGTGCCTGCACCGGCCGTCACGCTCGCAACGTTATAGTTGATCGTGGCCGGAATCGTACCCATACCGGCACCGGTCACCGTCACCACCACATTGGGATAGGTCTCGCTGCCCGAGGCTCGCGTATAGGGAATTTCGATATAGGCTCCTTCGAGCGCCTCGTTCGCAACTCCCTTGGTGGCGGTAAACTCGGCTGTTCCGAAGGCGATCTCCACCGGAGCGCCGAACCGCTCCTGATTCATACCGGAAAGATCGGCCATCGTGCGGGGCTGGAGCTGCATGGTCCCCTTGTAATTGCCCACGATACCTTCCGCCGTTCCCATCTTCTGCGGAACGAGATCGTCGGCGAAAGCAGCCGAGGATTTGGTGTACATGACGAAACGCTTGCCGCTTTCCGTCTCCATATTGATACTACCGGCCCCCATCTTCTTCGAAAGATCGTCCACCACGACCTGGGCATCGGCAATCGCCACGAACATGGATTCGTAATCGGCCATCTGGTCCACCGTAATGGTTACCGGAGTCACCGTCCCCGTTTCCGTCAGTTTCTCGACATTGGCGCCGGGAACCTTCAACTGGATCAGATCATTGTATATATTATAAGTCACGCCGGTCATCTTGATGTTCAGCATGTCGCCCGGCACATAGGTGTGCGTAGCACCCTGCTCGGCCAGATTGATCATGATACCGCTGTTCGCCTCCGTGCCGTCTTCCACCACGAACTGATAGCTCATCAAATTCTTGCCGCTGGCTTCCGACACGACCATCGCCTTGATATAGCCCGAAGCGACCGCCTCCCCGTTCTGGGCAGCAGCACGGATCGCGGATATTTTCAGCAGGGAGAGCGCCCCGGTCGTGGTGAAGGTCTCCTCACTGCCGTAATAGGTGTCCGATCCGATCTTCACGTATGCCTTGTAGTCATAAGTGGTCCCGCTGGTCAGACCCGTCAGGGCCACGGTAAAGGAAGAGGCCACCGCAGCCGCATCCACTTCGGTGAAGTCGGCGTCGCTGGCTTTCTTGTAGGCCACGCCGACCTTGTCGACCGTCCGGCTGCCCGTGTAGGTGTAGCTTCCGCCCACGGTGGCCGTATTGTCGCCCAGCTCCGTGGCCGGCGTCACGGTCGTCACCTTCGGTGCGGGATCTATATTGACGTTGTCGGTCGTACGCAGGGTGATGTCGTCGATGCTGATGGCCGAATTGACATGGGACGTGAATTTCAGCCAGAGATTCTGCGCGGCGGCAGGCGTCGTAAAGGATACCGACGCGAGCTGCCACTTGCCCTGAATGCCCGAATAGGGAACGGTCAGCTGCGTGTAGGAATCGTCGGTCCCGGTCGTGCTGTAAAATACCTGCAAATCGGCCGCCGTCACCACGTTGTCCGAAGCGGAAGCCCCGTAGACGTATTTGTTGCAGCCGAACGTCAGGCTGAAGTGGGTGGCTCCGCCGGCATTGATGCCGTTCACGAAGAACGAGTTGGGCTGGTTGCTGCCGAAATAGACATAGTTAACGCCCGAAGCTCCGTCGTAATCCTTCGATGCACCGCCAGAAGAAGTGCGCACAGTCACCTTGTCAGCGGCAACACCCGTATAAGTAACTCCGTTGGCCCCGAGACCCTCTTTCAGCCAACCGGCATAGCTGTCTACCGACGGTTTGCTTGAAACATCCTCCGTTCCCATCGACTCCTTGAGCAGCACGGTTCCGGCGGCATCCGAAGTGAAACTCTTCACCTCGCCGTAGTAGGTCTGTCCGTCCACGACGGCATAAGCCCTGTAATCATAGGAAGTGGTCGCGCTCAGGCCGGAAACGGCGGCCGTAAAGGCCACGGAACCCACGCCCTGCACTCTCTGGTAGGCATCGTCGCCCTCGTCCGATTTCTTCCATTCGAAACCGAGTTCGGTAGCGGCGGTTCCGAAATTATAGGTACCGTTCAGAGTGGCCGTCGTCGAAGTCACATCCGAGGCCTGACCGGTTATCACCTGCGGCTCGGTGGGCTCTTCGGCCTCGCGGGCCACGATCGTCACGTCGTCGATGCGGAGCTGTCCGCTCGAAAGGGCGCCTTTGAAGCGCAGGTCGAGGTTGGTCGCACCGACCGGCATCACCACGGAACCCGAACTGAAATACCAGCGGTCGTTCTCCGTCGTGGCCGACGTATAGGTCACGGGCAGCCAGGTCGATCCGCCGTCGGCGCTCGCCTCCACGGTGATGTATTCGGGCTTGAAGACATTGTCCGAACTTCCGTCATAGTAGGCACAGCCGAAGGTGATGTCCATCTGGTTGCCGCCGCTCACGGACACGTTGCTGATCTGGAAATACTTGTCCCATCCGAGGTAGGCGTTCGTACCTCCCGACGCGTCCGTATAGCCCGAGGAGACGGAATTGCCCCGCAGCGTACAGTCGCCCGAGAAGCTGGTGGCGTCGGTCACGCCCTCGCCCGAATCACCCCAGTCCGTATAGTTGGAAGGGGTGGCCCAGCCGCCGTCGGGCTGGGAGGAGGGAGCGGCCGTACCGAAACTCATGTAGAAAAGTTTGGTGGTCGAAATCGTACCGGTCTGGGTGATGCGCAGGGCCTCCCACACGGTGGCGGTCGAGACCTTCAGCGTAGCCTGGCGGTCGACGCCCTCCAGTGCGAGCACCGTCACGGTAAATTTCCCGTTGCCGTCCCCGTGGTCGGGCTGGGCACGCAGCCAGTCGGGCACCACGCCCTGGGCATCCTTCTCCGCGGTGACCTTCCACGGGCGGTTGCTCTCCACGGTAAACTCATAGGAACTCTGCGAGGAATCGAACGTCTTCGACGACTCGCTCAGTTTCAGGTACGGCGTGTCGTAATCGACATCCTCCGTGTTACAACCCGTAAAACTCGACGCCGCAACTATCGCCGCGGCCATCAGCAGGTTTCTCAAGTTAAACTTTCTCATAATGTTTGTCTGCTAATAAGATGTGTAATTCTTGTCGTTTTCCGGCTCCCTGCGGCCTCTCCCGGGCGTGACCGCAATAACCGGGCCCGAGTGCGTCCGAATGGAGTGTTCAAAATTATGCATTTTAATTCTAAATATAAATTAAACATACGCATTAAGACTGAGATTAACAAAAATTTAACCCGTTTTTTTATAAAATCATAATCCGGAGGTTCCGAAACGGCCGTCCGGGGGCATTTGTGTCCGGAATATGGTACAGTAGTTGCGTGATCCACGGAAAGCATTCACGTCCAGCTATGGAGAGCACAAAAAACCGCTATCATGTCGATCTCGTCTTTTCCAACCTGTTTTTCGGGATCAACTTCTCCTATTACGTGTCGCTCATCAAACACTACGTATTTTTTCAGGACCTCTTTTTCCTTCAGATAGCCGCCTCCGCCCTCTTCTTCATCCCGTTCGCCCTCTTTTCCCGCCGTTACCGACGGGTCAGGCTCACCCGCAGCGACGTCTGGCGCATCCTGCTGGTCACCCTGCTGATCGTCTACGGCAACATGTACATGGTGCTTTGGGGCGCCAAATACACCAACCCCATCGACGCTTCGACCATCGCCACCCTCGGCCCGGCCTTCACGCTGGTGGCGGCGGCCCTGCTCGTGCGGCGCCGCGTATCGTGGGTACAGCTGGTCGGGGTGGCCCTCTCCGTCGCGGGAGCCGCCATCCTCATTTTCGACAAAGGCATCCTCATCACCCGGGGCAGCGAGGCGTTCGGCAACGTGCTGGTATTGGTGAGCGTCATCAGCGTGGCTGTCAATACGGTAATCATCAAACCGGTGCTGGTCAAACTGGGCACCCTCACGGTCATGGGGTGGTACTATATCATAGGTCTGGTCATCACGGCCCCCTTCTTCGCCAAAGGGACCTTTTCGAACTACTATTTCGCCCTGCCGCCCAATGCCCTGCTGGAGATCGCCTATATCCTCATCCTGGGAACGATCCTCCCATCCTACCTGCTCTACCGCGGCACGGAGAAACTCACCTCCGTCCACACGGCCCTCTACCGCTATATCCAGCCCGTAGTGGCCACACTGTTGGCCCTGGCCCGGGGGCAGGAACGGATCGACCGTTCGAACATCATCTCCGCCATTCTGATTTTCACGGGCATCATCCTCGTGGTGGCCGCCTATGAAAGCGTACTGCTGCATGTCCGGAACTATTTCCGCGACCGGCGCGGCATCCCCGGACCGGCACCGGAGGCGAATCCCCTCGCGGACGGAGCAACGCCGGCGGTGGAAATACCGGCAGGCACGGCTGTATCCCCGGCCGAATCCTCTCCGGCACCGCCGCACCCCGCAAAAAGGAAACGCCCCGCCCCACCGAACGGCCCCGCAAAATAAAAAAGAGCCCTTGAGGCCCGTTTCCCTGTTACCCGGCACTCCTTCTGCGCCGAAAGGACCGCCTACCGCTGCCTCCCGGCCATTCCCGACTCGATCGCCTCACGCCAGCGGTCGGGCACGGGCACCGACTCCTGCCGGGCGAAATCGAAGGCCACGAGCACCGTACGGCTCTCCGCATTCACCCGTCCCGTGGGAGCATCCACCAGACGCTGCAGAAGCGTAATGCTCTTGTTACCCACCTTTTCGGCCTGCGTCTCCACATAGACGCGGTCGTCGAGCCTCGTCTGGTCGAAATAGGATGTCTGGGTCGAGGCCGTAATCAGCCCCAACCCCTTCCACACCAACCCGATGTGCATGATCCGCCGGAAAAAGTCGCTCTTCCCCACATCGAAAAAGTGCTGAAGATTGACATTGTTGACGTGTCCAAGAATATCCACGTCCGCAAAACGTATCTGAATATCTGTCTTTACCATAGTCTTACTCCCGAATGATTTTCACCTCCCCGCCTTCACCCAGCAGAATGATCGACGAGGCTCGCCCCGTGGCATCGCCCTCGCAGCGGGGATCGACCGCATAGTCCACCCCGTCCCGTATCTCCTGCGAAATGTCCCCGAACGAGGCTGGGGCCGGCTCGCCCGAAAGGTTGGCCGACGTGGAGACCAGCGGACGTCCCAGCCGGCGCAGCAGCCCCTCGCAGAAGGCGTGGCGGGGCACCCGCACCCCGAGCGTTCCCTCCTCGGGAATCAGGTTCGGGGCCACGCCCACAGCCCCCGGCAGGATCAGAGTGAGAGGTTTGTCGGCCACCTCCATCAACTGCCAGGCCACCTCGGGCGCCTTATCGACATACCGGGCCGTCTGGTCGGCCGAGGCCATCAGCACCAGCATTCCCTTCTTGTTCTCCGACCGTTTCAGTTCGTAAATCCGCTGTACGGCCCGTTCGTTCGTGGCGTCGCAGCCGATTCCCCACACCGTGTCCGTGGGATAGAGGATCACTCCGCCCTTGCGGAGCACCTCCAGCGCACGTGCGATCTCTTCTTCCATCATCTAATTGCGAAATGTTGGGCAAAGTAACGAAAATTTTTTATAGCTTTGCAACCTGAAATAACAAAAACAGATCTATGGGAAGAGCTTTTGAATATCGCAAAGCGCGCAAGCTCAAACGCTGGGGCAACATGGCGCGCACGTTCACCAAACTGGGCAAGGAGATCGAAATCGCCGTGAAGGCCGGCGGTCCCGACCCCGCAGGGAACTCCCATCTTCGTCTGCTGATCCAGAACGCCCGGGCCGAAAACATGCCCAAGGAGAACGTCGAACGTGCCATCAAGCGCGCCACGTCCAAAGATACATCGGACTACAAGGAGATGGTCTACGAAGGATATGCCCCCTTCGGCATCGCCATGGTGATCGAAACCGCCACCGACAACCCCACCCGCACCGTAGCCAACGTGCGCAGCTACTTCAACAAGGCCGGCGGTTCGCTCGGCACGACCGGTTCGCTGAGTTTCCTCTTCGACCACAAATGCATCTTCAAGATCAACCTGCCCGAAGGTATGGATGCCGAGGAACTGGAGCTGGAGCTGATCGACTTCGGGGTGGACGAAATGTACACCGACGACGAAGGCAAGGTGATGATATACGGTCCGTTCGAAGCCTACGGAAAAATCCAGGCCTATCTGGAGGAACACAATATCGAGATTCTGAGCGGCGAGTTCGCCCGCCTGCCGACCGACACCAAGGAGGTGACCGAGGAACAGCGTGCCTCGATCGAAAAACTGATCGAAAAGTTCGAGGACGACGACGACGTGGTCAACGTCTTCCACAACATGAAGGAGACCGAAGAGGAGGAGTAACCTCTCCGCTCCCCGTGCGCATCCCCGGTCTTCCCGTAAGGCCGGGGATATTTTGTGCCGCTGCCCCCGTCCCTCCGGTGCAGTGGCACAAAATATGTTTTCTCATGGAGAGGAGCGGCCCCCTGCCGTCTCCGGTAAACCGTTTCTCACCATGCCTCTGCGTACATTCGTCAAAATCGCCCTCTTCGCCTGCACCGTCCTGCTGCTGGTCGCTGCGGCCTACACTTTCACGACCTCGGCGGAGGAACCGCATGCGTTCCGGAACGCCACGCTCGACAACCTGAAGGAATCCAGCCGGGAAAAAAGCCGTTCGGTCCGGCGTTACAACCGCTACGCCCGGCGTGCTGCCGAGGAACACCGGGAGGACGCGGCCCGGCTGTTCCGGGCCATTGCCCTTTCGGACAGCATCCAGCAGGCCAACCTGCACCGGGCGCTCGTCCGGCTCGGAGGAGTGCCGCCCATCATATTCATGGAGGAAGAGGAGGAGAGCTCGGGCTCTACCCGGGAAAACCTGCACCGGAGCCTTGCGGAAAGACACGAACTGGTCCGGAAGCATTATCCCCGCCGTATCGCCGCGGCCCTTTCGGACGGAGCTCACTACGCCGCCCGCATTCTCATCTGGTCGGAAGGGGGTTCCACCAAACAAGCCCTGATGCTGGACCGGATCGCGGAACATCCCGCCGAACCTTCCGTCTACGAAGTTTGCCCCCAATGCGGCAACACTTTCTGCCAGGAGTGCCACGAGACTTACTGCCCCTTCTGCGCCACCCACGAATCGTTTTTCCTCACAGCGGACATCCCGTAGGGCCCGATCCCTACTCCCAAAGCCGGACACTCTTCCCGAGCGCCTGACGGCAGGGATCGCCCACGGCCAGAATCAATCGCACCGGATGGTCGTATGTCACGTAATTCCAGGCCCATCCGACCAGAATATTGAATTTGTTCTTCACGCCCAGCACGAAGGCCACGTGCAGCAGAGCCCAGGCTACCCAGGCCACGAATCCCCCGACACGGCGCCGGCCGAACTCGGCGAAGGCACGGTTCCGCCCCACGGTAGCCATCACCGGATACTCGCGGTAAACGAACGGTTTCATCGGACGCCGGCGCAGCAGGGCGGCGAGATTACGGGAGAGATGATCGGCCTGTTCGATCGCCACGCGGGCCAGCTGGGGAAACCCGTCGGGATGATCGGTATCGCGCTGCATGGCGGCATCGCCCACCACGAAAATATCGTGGTACCCTACCACCCGAGAATAATCGTCCACACCGATCCGTCCCGACCGGGAAACCGTCATAGGGTCGATCCCCTCGATCGGTTCCACCGTCACGCCGCTGGTCCACACCAGATTGCCGGTCAGGATGAAACTGCCGTCGCGGAAACGGACCCGGCCTTCCCCGTAGTCCACCACCGAAGTGCCGAGCATCACCCTGACCCCCATCCTGCGCAACTGCATGCAGGCTTCCGCAGAACTCTTTTCACTCATCGAAGCGAGCAGGCGCGGACCGCCTTCGACCAGATAAATGTTGATATCGTCCACATCCAGATCGGGATAGTCCTCCGGCATGATATAGCGTTTCATCTCCGTCACCGCCCCGGCCAACTCCACTCCGGACGGGCCTCCGCCCACGATCACGACGTTGAGCAGCCCCTGGCGTTCCACGCGGCTGCGTGTGACGGTCGCCCGCTCCAGATTCTCCAGCAGCCGGTTGCGGATCACCAGTGCATCGCGCAGGTTCTTCATCGGCATGGCCGCCTCCCGGATCGACTCCATACCGAAGAAATTGGTCACCGACCCCGTCGCCAACACCAGATAGTCATAGGTGAGCGAACCGGAAGAGGTCTCGATCCGGCGGCGGTCCGGTTCCACGGCCTCCAGTTCCGCCATGCGGAAATGAACGTTCCGTTTTCCACGGAAGAGTTTGCGGAACGGGAAGGAGATATCTTCGGGCGAGAGCCCCGAAGTGGCCACCTGATAAAGCAAGGGTTGGAACTGGTGATAGTTGTTACGGTCGATCAGCACGACCTGGCAGTCGAGACGGGCCAGACGGCGCACGAGTTTCAGTCCGGCGAAACCGCCGCCGACCACCACCACGCGCCGCTGTCCGGTATGAGGAATATTCAAAGACATAGGGTTATCCGTTTGGAACCCTCCGTTCAAAAAACATACCGCAACGGAACCTCTTGCGTCCGGCCCCGGCTCATACCCGCTTTCCCGGCCTGTCACAGACCGGGAGCAGCATCATAAAACCTTTTTGATCCGGGGTCTGCGCGGACGTGAAGAAGCCTTTGCGGAAACTTTCGGCACATCGGCCCCCCCTGCCGCCTCCGGCTCCGGCCGGGACGCAGCCGGTACCGCGGCAGACTCCGGAGCGGGCGCATCGGGACTTTTTTTCAGCCCCATGCCGGCTGCCAGACGCTCCATCAGGGCGTAAGCCTCTCCGAAATCGTTGGCGATCCGACCGTCCAGAATGGCCTCCTTGATCGCCGCCTTGATCTCGCCGATCTCCCGGCAGGGCGGCAGAGCGTAAGTCGCCATGACGAGTTCGCCCGTCACGGGAGGCTGGAAATTACGGATGCGGTCCTTTTCCTCTATATCGCGCATCTTGCGGCGCACCAGTTCGAAATTGGCCAGATAGCGCCGCACCTTCGCGTCGTTGCCCGATGTGATGTCGGCCTCGCAGAGGGTCATCAGCTTCTCCACGTCGTCGCCCGCATCGAAAAGCAGCCGCCGTACGGCCGAATCGGTCACCATGTCTTCCGACAGGATGATGGGCCGCAGGTGCAGCTCCACCATTTTCTGCACGAACTTCATCTTCTCGTTCAGCGGCAGTTTCAGGTTCCTGAAAATACCCGGGATCATCCGCGCTCCCACCACCTCGTGGCCGTGGAACGTCCACCCCGTGCGTGGTTCGTAGGCCTTCGTGGCCGGTTTGGCGATGTCGTGCAACAGGGCCGCCCAGCGCAGCCAGAGATCGTCCGTCTTCAGCGCGATATTGTCCAGCACCTTGAGCGTGTGGACGAAATTGTCCTTATGGGCATGTTTTCCGACCCGCTCCACTCCCTTGAGACGGGAAAGTTCCGGGAAGATCAGCTCCAGCAACCCGGTCAGGTCGAGCAGTTCGAAACCGATCGAGGGACGGGGGGAGGCCACGATCTTGTGCAGTTCGGTGGCGATCCTCTCGCGCGAGACGATACGGATGCGCTCCCGGTTGCGCACGATGGCGTCGAACGTCTCCGGCCAGATGTCGAACCCGAGCTGCGAAGCGAACCGCACGGCCCGGATCATACGCAGCGGATCGTCGGAAAAAGTGGTATCGGGATCGCAGGGCGTGCGGATAATGCAGCGCTCCAGATCGTCCATGCCGCCGAAAGGATCGACCAGCGTGCCGAAATCCTCCCTGCCGAGCGACCAGGCCAGCGCATTGATCGTGAAATCGCGCCGCCGCTGGTCGTCCTCGATCGTGCCGTCCTCCACCACGGGTTTGCGCGAATCGGCCCGGTACGACTCCTTGCGGGCTCCCACGAATTCCACTTCCACTCCCCCGGCCCGGAGCATGGCCGTACCGAAATTTCTGAAAACGGAAACCTTCGTCCGGAGCCTGCGGCCCAGTTCCTCGGCCACGCCGATCCCGCTGCCGGCCACCACCACGTCGATGTCCGTGGACGGACGGTGCAGGTACCAGTCGCGCACGTACCCCCCGATCACGAAGGCCTGCACGCCCCGCTGCGAGGCGATGTCCGAAATGAGTCTGAAAACGGGAAGCGAAAGATATTCCGGCGTCATCGTGTCGGTCTTATTTCACGTAAGGTTCGATCTGTGCCTTCCACACCAGATAACCTTCGCCCAGCAGGTGCAGGCCGTCGTTGGTGTAGCGTTCGTCGAGCTTGCCCTCGCTGTCCTTCAGGGCGGAGTGAAGATCCACGTAAGTCAGGCCCAACTCCCCGCACAGGAGACGGAGCCCCTCGTTTATCTTCAGTATTTCAGCCCCTTTGGAGGCGTGGCGTTTCGCATAGTTGGGGAAATTGTCGTTCACGGGCAGCACGCTCTGAATGTACAGCTCCGTTCTGGGACTATCGCGCAGGAAACGGTCCGCAATCTGGCGGATGCGGAGGACGACAGCCTCAGGCGTCTCCCCGGTGGGCAGGTCGTTGATTCCGATCATCAGAAACACCTTCCGGGGATGGCCCTTCACGATCGGGTCGAGCCGCTCGAGCACGTTCCAGGTCTTGTCGGCACTGATTCCCCTGTTTTTGATCCGGGGATTGCCGAAGAGTTCTGCCCACTCGCAGCCGTCGGTGATACTGTTGCCCAGGAAGACGATGTCTTTCGAGGTGACGGGAAGGATTTCGAAGAGGCTGGCCTTCTGATAATGGTAGGCCGAGGCTTTCGGCCGCTGCTGGCCGCACACCGCGGCGCAAACCAGCAGCGCGGCACAGAGAATGAGATTTCTTTTCATCATCGGTTTCGGGTCGGATATTTCGTTCCGGGAAGCCTATGCCTCCCCTTTCAGTTCGCGCAGATAGAGCTGGATCGTGTTCTCCATTCCCAGATAAATGGCATCGGAAATCAGCGCATGGCCGATCGAGACCTCCAGCAGACCGGGAATCGTCCGGGCGAAATATCGCAGGTTCTCCAGATTGAGATCGTGTCCTCCGTTGACGCCCAGCCCCAGCCGCACCGCCTCGCGGGCCGCTTCCGCATAAGGCCGGATAGCCCGTTCGCGGTCGGCCGCATACCCTGATGCATAAGCCTCGGTGTAGAGCTCGATGCGGTCGGTACCGCACTCCGCCGCATAGCGCACCATCTCCACGTCGGGATCGAGAAAGATCGAGGTCCGGATACCTTTGGCCTTGAAAGCGGACACCACTTCCCGAAGGAAAGCCTGGTGGGTCCGGGTGTCCCAGCCGCTGTTGGAGGTGATGGCATCGTGGGCGTCGGGCACCAGCGTCACCTGGGCCGGCACCACATCCAGCACCAGTTCCGTAAACCGCTCGATGGGATTTCCCTCGATGTTCAGTTCCGTTTTGATCGCCCTCTTCAGATCGTAGACATCGCTGTAACGGATGTGACGCTCGTCCGGCCTCGGGTGTACGGTGATTCCCTCCGCCCCGAAACGCTCGGCATTGAGAGCCGCCTCCAGCACGTTGGGCAGGTCGCCGCCGCGCGAATTGCGCAGAGTGGCAATCTTATTTATGTTTACGCTTAATTTTGTCATAATAAACCGTTATTTTTGTGGTGGTAAAGTTAAGTCAATCCTGGCTTTTTTGCAATTTAATATTGTATTTTTGAGGCGGCCGGCGCCACCGGACGCACCGCTCACCGGCCTCCCTAATTTTCGAACGATGGAAATACTCCTCTACTCCCGGCCCCGGGCCACGCACGACGGCGGAGAACTCGGGCGCCTGTTGGAAGCCCTCGACCGGCACGGGTTCCGGGTGTGCATGAACCGCGAACTGGCCGAAGCGACCGCCGCCCTGACGGGCATCCGCATACCCGAAAGCAAACAGTATGCCTCGCTCAAAGAGGCCTGTCCCGATGCACGGATGCTGATCTGCTACGGCGGCGACGGCACATTTCTGGACGGAGTGCGGATGCTGGACGACCGCTCCATTCCCGTACTGGGCATCAACTCCGGACGGCTCGGCTTCCTGGCCAACGTACCCCGCGAAGGAATCGACCGGGCACTGGAAGACATACGCGAGGGACATTACTCCATCGAATCGCGTCCGCTGCTGCGGGCCGAAGGGGACTTTCCGGAAGGAGCGGCCCCGGCCCATGCCTTCAACGAATTTTCCCTGCAACGCAGCGGTGCCAGCATGATCGCGGTGGAAGCCTACGTGAACGACGAAATGGTGGCCACCTACTGGGGAGACGGCGTGCTGCTGTCCACCCCGTCGGGCTCGACGGCCTATTCGCTGAGCGTGGGCGGCCCGGTGGTGGCCCCCGGCTGCGACTGCCTCGTGCTCTCGCCCATCGCCCCCCATAACCTGACCATGCGTCCGGTGGTGGTGCCCGGCGGCAGTCTCCTCACCTTCAGGGTGTCGACCCGAGAAGAACGGGCGCTGGCCACGCTCGACAACCGCAACTATCCCGTGAGGAACGGGGCAACATTCAGAGTATCAAAATCGAAAAATTCCGTTTTTTTGGTCCGCCTGCAAAATATATCCTTTTACGACACGTTAAGGAATAAGATGATGTGGGGTTTCGACCGGCGCGACGAGACAAAATAATTTCGAAAAGTGTCGGTTTATAGAGTTAGAAGTGTTATATTTGCGCATTTAACGGCGTATTCTTTCAAGGCATGGAGACATCCATAGGCAACATACCGCGTCACGTGGCCATCATCATGGACGGCAACGGGCGATGGGCAGAAGAGCACGGTAAAGAGCGGATTTTCGGCCACATGAACGGGGTGGAGAGTGTCCGCAACGCAGTGCGTGCCTCCGTGCGCAACGGAGTGCGCTATCTGACGCTTTACGCCTTCTCCACGGAGAACTGGGGACGTCCGGTTCAGGAGGTGGAAGCGCTCATGGAACTGTTGTGCAAGAGCATCGTGAACGAAGGCCGGGAACTGTGCGAACAGGGCGTGCGCGTGGAGATTCTCGGGGATCGTTCCCGCATGTCGGAGAAGGTGCAGGAGCACCTTTCTTTGATTGAACGGGAAACCTCGGCAGGCGACAGGCTGACCTTGATTCTGGCCCTCAATTACAGTTCGCGGTGGGAGATCACCCGCATGGCGCAACGAATCGCCCGCGAGGCCGCCGAAGGGAAAATCGCCCCGGAGGAGATCGACCAGCAGACCGTGGCCGGGCACATGGCCACCGCCGCATGGCCCGATCCGGACCTGCTGATCCGCACCAGCGGGGAACGCAGGCTGAGCAATTTCCTGCTCTGGCAGTTGGCGTACACGGAACTCTACTTCACCGACATATACTGGCCCGACTTCACAGAGGCCGAATTCGACAAGGCGATCCGCTCCTACCAGAGCCGTGAGCGGCGCTACGGACTAACCACAAAACAGAGACGAGAAAAATAACGATGAGAAACGGATTCAGACTCTTTACGCTGTTGTTTACCCTGGCGGGATTGCAGTCACTGGCGCAGACCGACACCACCAAAGTGTCCGCAGCACCGAAAGCCGACACGACGACCGTGAAGGTCGAGGCGCCGATCATGGACTACAACTCCCCCAAACGCTATATCATCAACAAAATCAAGGTCAACGGCGTCAAGTACTACGATACGGATATCCTTACCGCCTCCTCCGGGCTTCAGAAGGGGGACACGGTCTATCTGCCGGGCAACTACATTTCGGAGGCGATCAACCGTCTGTGGAGCCAGCGCTATTTCTCGGACGTGAAAATCGTGGCCGAGCCGGTGGGCGACAGCGTGAATCTGGAGATCTACCTCAAGGAACGCCCCCGGGTCTACCGGTGGCTGTTCGACGGTCCGCGCAAAGGAGAGATCACGGAGCTCACCGAAAACCTCAAGCTCAAACGGGGGACGGAACTGTCGGACTATGTCATCACGAAAAACTCCGATCTGATCCGCCGTTTCTTCTACGACAAGGGCTTCCGCAATGCGGAGGTGAGCACGAAGATCGTCAACGACACGATGATGCAGAATGCCGTGAATGTCACGTTCGTGGTCGACAAGGGGAAGAAGGTGAAGATCGGAGACGTGGCCTTCGAAGGGAATACGGTGTTCAGCGACAAACGGTTGCGGAGCGCCTTGAAAAAGACCCACAAGAAAAGTTGGAAATTCTGGAAGGGTTCCAAACTCAAGGACAAGGAGTACGCCGAGGACAAGGAGAACCTGATCGACTTCTACAACGCACGCGGTTACCGCAACGCCACCATCGTCAGCGACTCGATCTACAATATCAACGACAAACGGATCGGGGTCAAAATCAAGGTGGACGAAGGGAACAAATATTTCTTCCGCAACGTCTCGTGGGTGGGCAACAGCAAGTACCAGACCGAAGAACTGCAACGGATGCTCGGCATCGAAAAGGGACAGGCCTACGATAAGAAGACGCTCCAGAAACGGCTCGGTATCGGCAAGGAAGCCAATCCCGACGACATGTCCGTCACTTCGCTCTACCAGAACGACGGATACCTCTTCTTCCAGATCGACCCGGCCGAAACCATCATCGGCAACGACTCGATCGACTTGGAACTGAAGATATTCGAAGGTAAGCAGGCTACGATCAACGAGGTGAACATCAGCGGAAACATGCGTGTGAACGACGAGGTGATCCGCCGCGAACTCTATACCCGTCCGGGCGAGCTCTACAACCGGTCGCTGCTGATGAGTACCATCCGTCAGCTCTCGCAGATGCAGCATTTCAACCCGGAGGCCCTGCAACCGGGCATCAATCCCGTGTCGAACGAGCTGGTCGATATTTCTTGGCCGCTGGAAGAACAGGCCAGCGACAAGTTCGAAGTTTCGGGAGGTTGGGGCGCCGGCATGTTCGTGGGCTCGATCGGCATTCAGCTCAACAACCTGTCGCTCAAGAACTTCTTCAAGAAGGGCGCATGGCGTCCCTATCCCCAGGGACAGAGCCAGCAGCTCCAGATACGGGCCCAGAGCAACGGTTCGTACTACAAGTCGTTCTCTATCAGTTTCACCGAGCCGTGGCTGGGCGGACGCAAGCCTAACTCGCTCACCGTGAGCACCCACTACTCGGACGAAACGGACGCCTACTATATGTGGCAGTCGGGTAACAAGCACTTCCGCACGATGGGCCTGGCCGTGGGTATCGGCCGCCGCCTCTCCTGGCCCGACCAGTATTTCACGCTCTACAACGAGGTGTCGTTCGAATCCTACAACCTGAAAGACTGGGACTACTTCATCATCAGCAACGGAAGTTCCAACATCTTCGCCCTGCGCACGGTATTCGGACGTAACTCGGTCGACCAGCCGATCTATCCCCGCCGCGGTTCCGACTTCTCCATTGCCCTGACCCTCACACCGCCCTATTCGCTCTTCGACGGAAAGGATTACGGAGACAAGAACCTGCCGGAAAATGCCCGCTATCGCTGGATCGAATACCACAAATGGCAGCTCAAGGGCCAGTGGTACTATCCGCTGAGCCGCAACAGCAACCTCGTGCTGATGGCCAAGGCTGAGATGGGATACATCGGGGCGTACAACAAAAACAAACCCTCGCCGTTCGAAGGGTTCGACGTCGGCGGCGACGGCATGTCGGGATACAACGTATACGGTGTGGACATTATCGGTATGCGCGGTTACGAAAACGGAAGCCTCACCCCTTCTTCGATGACCGGCGACTATGCCCGGGCCTACAATAAGTACACCGTAGAGGTCCGCTACCCGTTCATCCTCAAACCCAGTTCCACGATTTATGGTCTGGTATTTGCGGAAGGCGGTAATGCCTTCAAGGACTGGAAAAGCTTCAATCCGTTCCTTATCAAACGAGCGCTGGGTGCGGGCGTGCGGATGTACCTGCCGATCGTGGGTATGATCGGCGTGGACTGGGGATACGGCTTCGACTGTCCTGCGGGCAGCACGTCCAAATCGGGCGGGCAGTTCCACTTCATGATCGGAATGCAGTTCTAACAACCAATGTTTACGCGTATGAAAAAAGTCATTTTCCTGTCCGTTTTCTGCCTGCTGGCCGCAGCTGCCGGTTATGCACAGAACTACGCAGTGGTCAATACCGAAAAGATTTTCAAGACCGTGCCCGACTACACGGCAGCCATGAGTACGCTCGAAAAACTCTCGCAGCAATACCAGAAAAACATCGACGACGCCTACGCTTCGATCGAAAAAATGTATAACGATTACCAGTCGCAGAAACCCTACCTGACCGAGAGCGCCCGTCAGACCCGCGAGGACGCCATCATCAGCAAGGAAAAAGAGGTGGGAAAGTACCAGCAGGACATTTTCGGCCCGCAGGGCGAGTTGATGAAGAAAAGGGTGGAACTGGTCAAACCCGTACAGGATGCCGTTTTCGCCGTCATCAATCAATATGCGCAGAGCAACGGGCTGGACTTGGTGATCGACATAGCCACCAATCCTACCCTGCTCTATTATTCTCCGAAGGTAGACCGGACAGAAGAGATCATCGCGCTGGTCAAAGAGGCACAGACGAAAAAATAATCAACGAACACATATCTTAATCTAAATTTACCTTTTATTCTATGAGAAAGTTATCCAGACTAACCCTTGTAGCTGCCCTGGTACTGTGCAGCACAACGCTTTTCGCACAGAAGTTCGGCTATATCAATACGCAGGAGCTGATTGCGGCAATGCCCGAACGCGACTCCGCGCAGGTGAAATTGCAGAATTACACCAAGGAACTCGGAACCCAGCTGGAGTCGATACAGGTCGAATTCAACAATAAATACCAGGAGTATCAGAAGTCGATGTCGACGCTGACCGAAGCGGTTCGCCAGCTCAAGGAGAAAGAGCTGCAGGATTTGCAAACCCGCTACGAGGAGTTTCAGCAAATGGCCCAGCAGGACGTACAGAAGATGCAGGCCCAACTGATGGGACCGGTCATTGAACGTGCGGAGAACGCCATCAAAAAGGTGAGCAAAGCCAACGGCTTCCTCGTGGTATTCGATCAGTCGTCGGGTGCGATGGCCTATTTCGACGAGGCCACGCTGACCAACGTGCTGCCGCTGGTAAAGAAAGAACTCGGCATCGTAGACAAGCCGGCAGCAACCCCCGCTCCGGCAGCGAAATAGGGCGCAGACAGTCCGAACGAACACAGAAGCGGGCGCACCTCAAGGTGCGCCCGCTTCTGTGTTCAATAAAAATCGCACCTTCTCCCGAACGACAAAATCGAAACGAAAAGACCTCATCCGTTCTTTCGCTTTTCTTCGGACACCGAATGGAAACAGCGGACAGATCTTACGATCCCGAACGTTTCAGGGTCTTTCCCGATGATTTCGCTTACCGGTCCGGTGAAGAGTTCCATACGATCTGTAACGGCCTCCCGCAACCGTATGGACCGACATACCCGAAACCTGGCGGATACGATGGACCGGCGTCATGATTCGGTCCCTCTGTCATGGGAACGAACTTGGAGGATTTTCGATCTGCACAGCCCTCCGGGGGTACCCAAACGGGCTGATTGTCCTTTTCATCAATATCGGGCGAGACCACTCTTCCGCATGGAAATCCGTTCGACCTCGCAATTTTCCGGAAACAATATAAAAAGAATCATCCCGAGTTCTTGAAACGAATGTCTCCGAAAGCAACCGAATGCCCCTTCTTTCATTCGTGGCAACCCCAAGAACCGCAGATGCGGAACGGCTTGAGGTCCGATTGAAATCAAAGCGGAATAAAGCCGAATACGGCACATCAAATCCGAGCAGGAGACTCAGATCCTTACTCCGGCAGAAATGACGAAAAAGGGAAGATCACAGAAAATCATTTGCCCCTGCCGCAAAACTTTGCGGCAGGGGCAAATAGGTTGAAAATCGCTATCGTTATCTCCCGCAGCCCCGCCGGGGCGGACAGTTCCCGGCTTCCGGAAACCCGGTCCGTCTCCCCGAACCGGCAGCAGGAAGAAAATACGGTCAACGTTTCCGGTTCCTGGCCTGTTGCTGCTGTGCCTTGAGGGCCTCCTCGTAGCGCTGCTGGAATTTGCTTTTTTTGACCGGTTTCTTCGCGTTCTCCTTCATCTTCCGATGCAGTTTCTCATCGTTCACCGCATAGCGGAAAGCGTAAGTCTGTCCGATCGTGATGATATTCGAAACAAGATAGTAATAGCTCAGACCACTGGAGTAGTTGTTGAACCACAGCAACAGCATGAGAGGCATCATATAGAGCATCATGAACTTCATGCCGGCCATCTGGGGCCCGGCCGAAGCCGTCTGCGTATAGTTGATCTTCGAAGATATGAAGACCGACAGGGCCATCAGCAGGGCGAACAGACTGACGTGGTCACCGTAGAACGGGATATTGAAAGGCAGGTTCAGAATGCTGTCGTACGACGAAAGGTCGTCCGCCCAAAGGAAATGCTCGCCCCTCAGTTCGATCGAAGCCGGGAAGAAACGGAACATGGCGATCAGGATCGGGAACTGGATCAACAGCGGCAGACATCCCCCCATCGGGTTGACTCCGGCCCTCCGGTAGAGCTCCATCGTGGCCTGCTGCTTTTTCATGGCATCCTCCTGTTTGGGATACTTGGCGTTGATCGCATCCATCTCCGGTTTGAGCAAACGCATCTTGGCCGTCGACAGATAGGACTTGTAAGTGAGCGGCGAAATCAGAATTTTGATGAAGATCGTCAGCAAAAGAATGATGACCCCGAAATTGCTGATAAATCCGCCCAGGAAGTTGAACACGGGAATCACGATCCAACGGTTCACCCAGCCGAAAATTCCCCATCCCAGCGGCACGAGCTTCTGGATGCCGATATCGTATTTCTTGAGCGTGGAATACTTGTTGGGACCGTAGTAGAACTGGAAGTTATAGTCCGCATTCTGGGGATTGAACGGAACGGCGATCTTGGCATAGAACTTCTTGATCTTACCCGATCCGGGCTGGTAGGTATCGTAGCTGACCGCCGCATTCTGGAAATCCTTGCCGGCCACGAACACAGAGGAGAAGAACTGCTGCTTGAAGGCGATCCATTTGAGTTTCGTGTCCACATTTTCCGATTTGGACTCCTTCGACATGCCCAACTCCTCGAGAGCGTCGCTGCCGGGATACATATAGGCGATCGTAGTGTAGTTGTTCTCGTTCTCGAAACCCTTTTCGTTCTGAGGCGATACGTTCTCCCAGGTGATTTCGAAGTCGGACTGGTTCGACAACAGATTCGCCATATTGACGAAACGGACATCGAAATCGATCATGTAATTGTCCTTCTTCACCGTGTAGAGATACTCCACGTAAGCCGCCGAATCGACATACAGCCGCATCGAAAGGCTCTTTTCGGCCTCTCCCTCGGCGAAAGCGATCTGCCGGGGAGCATCGGTCGTAAAGTAATAGGCTCCGGTGTTGACCTGCATGTTGTTGTAATCGCCCCGGATAAAGAACGAAAGGTCGAATACCGACGTCGAATCGTCGAAAAGCACCAGCGGATCGCCCGCATAGGTCTTATAATCCTTCAGTTCCACCGACGAGACGCGTCCGCCCC
Source organism: Gallalistipes aquisgranensis (assembly GCF_014982715.1). NCBI lineage: Bacteria > Pseudomonadati > Bacteroidota > Bacteroidia > Bacteroidales > Rikenellaceae > Gallalistipes > Gallalistipes aquisgranensis. The sequence goes on from NZ_JADCJY010000001.1 coordinate 1,332,824, forward strand.
GGTTGGAAACCGATATTTTCATCAGGTCGTTCTCGATCGTATAGACCTGTTCCTCTCCTTTGGTCGCCGCATACAGCGCAGGTCCCAGATGACGGGCCAGCGCCGAATCGGCAGAAACAGCGGCGCTCTGCTCCGGCAGACCTCCTCCGGCCGGCCCTGCGGGCTGTTGCGCGAAAACGGCGCTGTCAGGCTCCGAAATCAGTGCGTTGTGGGCGAGGGCGATCGAATCGGCTATGGCCTGCTGACGGTTGAACTCTTCGGCCTGCTTGGAGTTGTACCACGTAAACCCGAACAGGATGACACCTATTATTATTAATCCGATCAGTGATTTCTTATCCATTCTCTCTGAATCTTACTCTGCTTTAAGGGGATTTTACTTCTTTTTCTGGGCATTGCAATACTCCGTGGCGGCCTTGACGAAAGCCACGAACAGCGGATGGGGACGGAGCACCGTACTCTTGTATTCGGGATGATACTGTACCCCCACGAACCAGGGATGGTCCTCCAGTTCGACTACCTCCACCAGATTGGTGTCGGGATTGACGCCCACGGGACGCATGCCGGCCCGCACGAACTCTTCCAGATAATCGTTGTTGAATTCATAGCGGTGGCGGTGACGTTCGGCGATCTGATCGGTCCCGTAAGCCTCGTAAGCCTTCGACTCGTGCATCAGATGGCAGGGATAGGCACCCAGACGCATCGTGCCACCCTTCTCCGTCACACCCTTCTGCTCTTCCATCAGGTCGATGACAGGCGCCTCCGTAGCGCCCATTTCCGTGGAGTTGGCATCGGCATACCCCAGCACGTCGCGGGCGAATTCGATCACGCAGCACTGCATGCCCAGACAGATACCGAAGAAGGGTATCCGGTGCTCTCGGGCATACTTCACGGCCATGATCTTGCCCTCGATGCCGCGGTGTCCGAAACCGGGCGCCACCAGGATACCGCACATCGGTTTGAGCACGGATTCGATCGTGTCGGGCGTGAGTTTCTCCGAGTTGACATATTGCAGCTTCACTTTCACGTGGTTGGCCGCCCCGGCATGGATGAAAGCTTCCACGATCGACTTGTAGGCATCGGGCAGTTCGGTGTACTTGCCCACCAGCGCGACATGCACCGTCTGTTTGGGATTCTTCACCTTGTCCACGAATTCGATCCAGCGGCTGAGCTCCGGCTCGCCCTCCACCTTCAGACCCAGTTTGGCGAGCACCACCTCGTCCAGTTTCTGTTCCCGCATGCGCAGAGGAACCTCGTAGATGGTCGGCACGTCGATCGACTCGATCACGGCATTGGCATCCACATTGCAGAAAAGAGCCACCTTGCGCCGCAGGTTGAGACCGAGCTTCTTCTCCGTGCGCAGGACCAGGACATCGGGCTGAAGTCCGTTCTCGAGCATCGTCTTCACGGAATGCTGCGTGGGTTTGGTCTTCAGCTCGCCCGAAGCCGAAAGATAGGGAATCAGCGTCAGATGGACGATGGCCGTGTTCTGATACCCCAGTTCGTAGCGCAGCTGACGCACCGCCTCGATGTAAGGCAGCGACTCGATGTCACCCACGGTTCCTCCGATTTCGGTGATGATGACATCGTATATCTTTTTGCTGGCCAGCAATTTGATCCGCCGCTTGATCTCGTCCGTGATGTGGGGAATCACCTGCACGGTCTTGCCCAGATACTCCCCGCGGCGCTCCTTGTTGATGACGCTCTGGTAGATCTTGCCCGTGGTGACGTTGTTGGCTTTCGTGGTTTGGATCGAGGTGAAACGCTCGTAGTGGCCCAGATCGAGGTCGGTCTCGGCACCGTCCTCCGTGACGTAACATTCGCCATGCTCATAGGGATTCAGCGTACCGGGGTCGATATTGATATACGGATCGAGCTTCTGGATGGTTACCTCGTAACCGCGGGCCTGCAGGAGCTTGGCCAGCGAGGCGGAAATGATTCCCTTGCCCAGAGACGACGCGACGCCTCCGGTGACGAAGATGTATTTGGGTTTGGACTTACTGATGGTTGACATGATTCGTTTTACTTGGTTTCTTCGTTATCCTGACTGTCTATTAAATGAATTTTCTCAATGGCGGCAGCCATCTCCTCCTTGGCCCGCTCGATCTTGTGCTCCACCTCGCGGATCATCGCCTCAGCATTCTTCGATCTGGAAAAGAAGCCGATGTTGTTCTCCAGCAAGGCGATGTCGGCTTCCAGCTGCTTCACCTTGTTGTAGAGCCGGTCGCGCTCGAAACGCAGCCGCTTGTCGCCGGCCCCCTTCATCGAGGCCACCTTTCCGCGGAAACGGTCCATCTGACGATCCTTCTCCCCACCCCTCAGGGCATTGAAAAGCACGTCCACAGCCTCTTTATAACGCTTCTGGATGGCATCCTTCTGCTTGATGGGCACGAAACCGATTTCGCTCCAGCGCCGCTGGAACTCCTTGATGGCATCGAACGTGATACCGCTCACGTCGAACGCCTCGATCTCGGCCAGCAACTCCTGTTTCCTTTTCAGATTGTCGTCGTGCTCGGCATCGAGCGTGGAGAAGTGGGACTGCTTGCGGTCGAAGAAGTAGTCGCATGCGGCCCGGAACCGTTTCCACACGGCATCCGAATGGCGGCGCGACACGGGCCCGATCTCCTTCCATTTCTTCTGCAGGCCGATCAGCTCGTCGGTCGTCTTCTTCCACTCCGTACTCTCCTTCAGCGCCTCGGCAGCTTCGCATATCTCGTTTTTGAGCTGGAGGTTATGCTCCATCTCGGCCTTAATCTGAAGATAGAAATTGCGTTTCTGCTCGAAAAACCTGTCGCAGGCCGTGCGGAACCGCTCGTAAACGCGGGAATTCTCTTTCTTGGGAGCGTATCCGATGGTTTTCCACACCTTCTGAATCTCGATCAGCTGGTCGGACGCCTTGTTCCACTCCTTGCGGGTGGTCAACGGCGATGCGGCGAGCTCCTCGGTCTTCACGCAAAGTTCCGTTTTCAGGTCGAAATTGCGCTTCTGCTCCTCCTTGAGACGCTCGAAATACTCCTGATGCTGCTTGTTGATGCGCGAACTGGCTTCCTTGAACCGCTCCCAAAGGCTCTCCTTGAACTCGTTGGCCACGGGCCCCGTCTCCCTCCACTGCTCGTGCAGTTTCTGCAACTTGTGGAAGGCGTTGATGACCGAAGGCTCCAGCACCAGCGCCTCGGCCTCTTCGCAAAGCCGGATTTTGGCCTCGTAGTTCTTCTTCAGATCGAGGTCGCGCAGCTCCTTGTTGATCTTGATGAAATTATAGAAATTCTCGACATGGAGGTTGTAGGTCTCCCACAGGTCCTTGACCTGGGCCTGCGGGACGGGACCGATCTCCCGCCAGCGCTGTTGCAGCTCGCGGAACGCCGTAAAGGTGTGGTTGAGCGTCTCGTTGCTGTTCACCAGCTCTTTCAACTCCTCGATGATCTGCAGTTTGGCCTTCAGATTCTCTTCCTTCTTCTGTTCGATGGTGGCTACGAACTCGTCCCGTTTGCGGCGATACTCGAGGAACAACTCCTTCAACCGCTGTTCCGCTCCGTCCGCGGGAGCGGCAAAGTCCTCCGGCACACCGCCCGATTCGAGAAACGCCTTGCGCAGAGCCTCGACCTCCGTACGGTGAATCTTGTAAAAGGCTATCTTAATGGCTTCGGCATCCTTGCGCAGGGTCTGCACGGGCCGGCTTTCCAACAGGCCGGCGAACGCCTTGAGCAACTCATCCTTTCCCATTCCCGAATAGTCTGCCCCGGATGCGGCCTCCGCCGGCTCAGCCTCCTCCTGCTCGGGGTTCTCTTCCCCCAAGTCGAATTCCGGCGCCTCGGCGGCCAGCCGAGCCTCCTCGTCCGAGAAATCGACGGTCGTGGTAATGGGTCCGTCCTCCTCTTCGGAAGCCGTTCCGGTCTGCACGTTCCCGGCGGAATGCACCTTGGCCTCAACGACACCCTCCACCAACTCCGCGAGAGCCGCGGCGGTTTTCACAGGACGTCTGCGGAGGGGTTCCGGGGCCTCTCCGTCGCCGTTCTCCTGCACGGCCCTGGCTTCCGCCACTTTCGCGGCAGTCGTGCGCGCACGGGCGGGCCTGGGTTCCTCCGCGCATACGGCCCCCGCAACCTCCCCGGTCTCGGGCTCTGCGGAGAGGGCAGCCTCCTTTTCGGGTTCTTCAGCGGCAGGTTCGGCCGTGGGCGGGATCGGGTTCACATCTTCAGCCGGGCTGACTTGTTCCTCGGGAACAGATTCGTTGAGTTGATTTTCAGTAGCCATCATACATTCTATTATAACGGTGCCGCCAACAGGCAGGCAATCTACAAATGTAGGGCATTTTTTAGAAACCGCCTAACATTCCGTGCAAAAAAGCGCCCCGGAAGCCCGCAGTCCCGCATCCGGAGGAAAATAAATTCGGATTCGCCGCCCATTTAACGATAAATTAAAATTAAAACCCTTATTTTGCAACGGAAACCGACATCGAACCGCAATTATGAGCTATCGCATCCTGCTCGTGGACGACGAGCCCGACATTCTGGAATTCATCAGCTACAATCTCAACAAGGAGGGCTATACGGTCTACACGGCCTCCAACGGCCGCGAAGCGGTACAGAAAGCGCTGGAAGTGATCCCCCACGTGATCCTGCTCGACGTGATGATGCCCGAAATGGACGGCATCGAAACCTGTCAGGAAATCCGCACCCATCCGGAACTCGCCGCCACCATGATCGCGTTCCTCACGGCCCGCAGCGAAGACTACTCCCAGATCGCGGGTTTCGACGCCGGAGCCGACGACTACATCACCAAGCCGATCCGGGTCAAGGTGCTGGTCAGCCGCATCAAAGCCCTGCTCAAACGGGTCGAGGGGACCCAGTCCGCACCGGGACGCGCCCTCCAGATGGACCGGGAACGTTACCTGGTGGTCAAGGAGGGACAGCAGATCGTCCTGCCGCGCAAGGAGTTCAACCTGCTGGCCCTGCTCTACTCCAAACCTCAGAAGGTGTTCACCCGCGAGGAGATATTCTCGAGCGTATGGGGCAGCGACGTGGTCGTGGGCGACCGTACCATCGACGTACACATCCGCAAATTGCGCGAAAAGATCGGCGACGACCACATCGTCACCGTCAAAGGCGTAGGATACAAATACGAGGATTAGAGTTCACCGCATCAGAAAACAGTTCCACCGGTAGGTGCCCGTATCGTAGTCGATGACGGCATCGACCCGCACGGACACGGGCTTGCCGTTCACCTGCGCCGGCACCCATCGCAGATCGCCCGAAAGCAACCCGTTCCGTCCCGGGTTCCGTTCCTTGTAGAGGAACACGCCGAAATCCACGTCGTCGGTGAGCCGGTTCACCGGAACCTGTGCGACCATCCTGCCCTCGGTGTCGATGACGAACTGCAGCAACAGCTGCCCCTTCACGGCACTCATGCCCCCGCGGTGTGTATTGTAATTGTAGACGGCATCGGCCAGCGCGTTGAAATACCAGTCGAGCGAAGCCCTCATCCGGTCGAACCGCATGTTGGGCAGCAGACGGTTGTAAAGGGGACCGTGATCCATCACCACGAAGTGTCCCGGCAGGGTGAATTCCAGCGGCGTACGGACCACGACCATTTCGCCTTTTTCCATTCCCTTCCGTTCGAACTTCCACCACGGGGGCAATTTCCGCAACAGCCGGTCCACGCACTGCAACAGCACGGCGTTGTCGGAACCCGTGACCGACGTCCCCTTCACATGCCCTCCCCGGTCGATCAGCACGTCGGTCTGCAACCGGAAATGCTGCGCCACCGTATCCGTATACAGAAACAGGGCCGGCTGGTAGTAACGGTTGATACGATCTTCTTCGTACGCGGAACGGAAAGCCGTATTGAACGTAAACCCCGAACAGGTCAGGTTATCGGTTATCCATCGGCCGAAACTGTCGTACCCCCGCCCTTCGAACGAGACGTTCCGCGCAGAAGCGACCGGCTCCTGTGCCCCGGCAAGAAATGCCGTTTCCACGAACAGAAACAGACAGAGAATGAATCGAATTTTCATACAGGCAAGGCTCATCGGTTTTACAGACTGAAATTACGAAAATATTTCCGGACAGACAACTTTTTCCGCCGCAAAATCGCCGCCTCCCGCCGACCGGGCGGCTGTTCACATTATAACAGTAAGAAAAGGATTAAATCTTTGGGCATTCGGGGCAAAAAGATTACTTTTGCATGACGAAATTCAAGTCCGGAAAATGTTACGGGAAGCATTGTTGGTAGGTATCGGCGGATTCGCGGGAAGCGTCTCCCGCTATCTGGTTTCGGGAGCCATGGCCACCCTGCACGCTCCTTTTTCGTTACCGCTGGGAACGTTCACGGTCAATGCGGCCGGCTCCCTGCTTATCGGGCTGCTGCTGGCCCTGCTCGACCGCAGCGGATGGTACTACCTCTGCGTGGTAGGTTTCTGCGGCGGGTTCACCACCTTTTCGACCTTCTCGGCCGAGGTGGTGCAGATGATCCGCAGCGCCCACTACCTGCAAAGCCTGCTCTATATCGCCGCGAGCGTAGCGCTCTGCGCCGTCATGGTCTGGGCAGGGCTTCTGGTCGGAGAAAAGACAATATCGTAAAAATATTCGCAGTCATGAACTTTATCGAACAAGTCAAAGAGAAAGCCAAACGGCAAATGCAGCGCATCGTGCTGCCCGAAGGCACCGAAGAGCGGACTATCAAGGCCGCCGACATCGTCCTGAAGGAAGGGCTCGCAGAGATCATTCTGATCGGCAACCCGGACGAAATCCGTCATCTTGCATCGGAGTATTACCTGGAGCACATCGGCAAGGCGACCATTGTCGATCCGAAAAACAACCCCAAGAAACAGGAATACATTGACCTGATGCTCAAACTGCGTGCCGCGAAGGGCCTCACGCCCGAACAGGCGGCCAAGCTGATCGAAGACCCTCTCTACCTGGGTGCGATCATGGTCAAGGCGGGCGACGCCGACGGCGAAGTGGCCGGAGCCGACAACGCCACGGGCGACGTACTGCGTCCGGCATTCCAATACGTGAAGACCCTTCCGGGCGTAAGCGTGGTGTCGGGCGCCTTCATCATGATCATTCCCGACAAGATGTTCGGCGAGGAGGGCATGATGGTCTTCGCCGACTGCGCCGTCCATCCCAACCCCACGGCCGAAGAGCTGGCCCAGATCGCCGTGATGACGGGCCGCACGACCCGTGCCATCGCCGGTTTCGAACCCCGCATCGCCATGCTCAGTTTCTCGACCAAAGGTTCGGCCAAGAACGAAATGGTGGACAAGGTGGTCGAAGCCACCCGCCTGGCCAAGGAGATGGACCCCTCGCTGCAAATCGACGGAGAACTCCAGGCCGACGCCGCCATCATTCCCGGCATCGGCGCCAAGAAGGCCCCCGGAAGCGCCATCGCCGGGAAGGCCAACGTATTGGTCTTCCCCACCCTCGAAGTGGGCAATATCTCCTATAAACTGGTACAGCGCATGGCCCATGCCGAAGCGATCGGTCCCGTACTGCAGGGTATGGCCGCCCCGATCAACGACCTTTCGCGGGGTTGCTCGGTGGACGACATTGTCGGCCTGATCGCCATCACCTCCTGCCAGGCTTCTGCCAAATAACAAAAACGGTTAACGCAATAGACACAGAATCATGATTATCCTCGTATTGAACTGCGGTTCATCCTCGATCAAATACCAGGTGATCGACATGAAGTCGGCCACCGAAAACCGCCTGCTGGCCAAAGGACAGGTGGAACGGATCGGTCTCACGGACGGCATCCTGACCCACAAACCGGCCGACAAGGAGAAATTCGAACTGGTCAAGAGCATTCCCGACCACACGACGGGTATCAACCTGATCCTCTCGACCATCACCGATCCCGAACACGGCGTGATCGGATCGCTCAACGAACTGGGCGCCGTGGGTCACCGCGTAGCGCACGGCGGCGAATACTTCCCCGACAGCGCCGTGGTGGACAAAGAGGTCATCAAAAAGATCGAAAGCTGTTTCGAACTGGCCCCGCTCCACAATCCGGCCAACATGAAGGGCATCATGGCCATCGAAAACATTCTGCCGGGCGTTCCGCAGGTGGCCGTGTTCGACACCTCGTTCCACCAGTCGATGCCCGCCAAGAACTTCCTGTACGCCCTGCCGTACAAATACTATGAACAATACCGCGTCCGCCGCTACGGCTTCCACGGCACAAGCCACAAGTTCGTGGCCCGCAAGGCATGCGAACTGACGGGAGTGGACTACGACCATTCGCGCATCATCACCTGCCACATCGGCAACGGCGCGTCGGTGACGGCCATTCTGAACGGCAAGTCGTATGACACGTCGATGGGCTTCACGCCCGTGGACGGCCTCATCATGGGCACCCGCACGGGAGAGGTCGATCCGGGCGCGCTGATCTACATCGCCGGCAAGGAGGAGATGAGTCTTTCGAAGCTGAGCGACATGATCAACAAACAGTCCGGCATGTTGGGTCTGACGGGAATTTCGTCGGACATGCGCGACATCGAAGCTGCCGTCGCAAAGGGCGACGAGCGCGCCAGACTGGCCCACGAAATGTACAACGAACGCGTGAAGAAGTTCATCGGAGCCTATACGGCGGAGATGGGCGGTGTCGACCTGATCGTCTTCACGGGCGGCGTGGGAGAGAACGGTCCCGAGTTCCGGGAATCCGTTTGCAGCGGACTGGAGTTCATGGGCGTGGAGTTCGACAAGGAGGCCAACGCCGGAGTACGCGGCAAGGACCGGATTCTGTCGAAGCCCGCCTCGAAAGTAAAAGTGGCCGTCATATCCACCAACGAAGAGCTGGTGATCGCTTCGGACACCTTCCGCCTGCTGAAAAAGCGCTCGGAGTAGAGTGGTTTTACCCCGCGAATCCTACGTGGCGGGAAAACCGTCAGAAAATATATGTCAAAAAGTTTCCCGCGTAACGCGGGAAACTTTTTATTTTTCCGGAAATATCCCCGCCGCCTTCACACGGCCGCGATCAACATTGGGGCAAAATCCCTATTTTTACACCGGAATTCACAGAACCCCCAAAGCGTTATGAATGTCGAAGAGTTCAGGGAATATTGCCTTTCGCTGAAAGGTGTCCGGGAAAAGATGCCGTTCACACATGTTTCCGACCGGTACAGTCGGGATGTACTCTGCTTCTATGTGGGAGACAAATGGTTTTGCTTCGTGAATATCGAAGCGTTCGATTTCTGTTGCGTCAAATGCCCGACCGACCGGATCTACGAATTACAGGCCCGGTACATGGGTATAAAGCCCGGCTGGCACATGAACAAACGCCACTGGATCAGCATCCATTTCAACCGGGACGTACCGGACGGGAAAATCCTGGAGCTCGTGAAAAACTCCTACGAAACGGTGCTCCGCAGCCTGCCCCGGCGGGAGCGGGAAAGCATACAGCAGGCACAGTCATAGACACCTTCCTGTTTTCTGCCTTCCGTCATCGAAGATTTTCACCCGGGTATTTCATATTCCGCAAACAATTTATAACTTAGCAGGGCAACAAACAATATTTCTGTAACCAAAAACGATTAAAACGATAACAGTATGATCAGGGAATTGAAGGACATCGTGGAGACTGTCCGCAGCAGGGGACGCAAAAGGCTCGTGGTAGCCTATGCACAGGATGCACACACACTGGAATCGGTAAGCGAAGCCGTGGACATGGGTATCGCTGAAGCCACGCTGTTGGGCGATCCGGCCGAAATAGAGCGGGTATGCCGCCAGGAAGGGATCGACCCGGGCAAATTCACCGTCATTTCCGAAAGCAGCGACGTGAAATGCGTGCAAAAGGCCGTCCGCATGGTGAGCGAAGGGGAAGGAGACGTCCTGATGAAAGGGCTCGTCTCGACCGACAAATACATGCGGGGCATTCTCAACAAGGAATTCGGACTGGTCCCGCCGAAAGGCGTACTGAGCCATGTGGCGGTGCTTCAACTGCCTCAATACCACAAACTGCTCACCGTTACGGACGTCGCCGTGATTCCCTATCCCGACCTGGGCCAGAAACAGAAGCTGGTCCGCTACCTGACGGAAACGGCCCGGTCGCTGGGTGTCGAACGGCCCAAGATCGCCTGCATCGCCCCGAGCGAACAGCTGCTGCCCAACGTGACGTCGAGCGTGGAGGCCGCCCTCATCGCCAAAATGGGCGACCGGGGACAGTTCGGCGACGTGGTGATCGACGGTCCGCTGGCCCTCGACGTCGCCCTGTTCCGCGAGGTGGCCGAAGTGAAAAAACTGAAAGGAAGTCTTGTGGCCGGCGACCCGGACTGCCTGCTTTTCCCCAACATCGACTCGGCCAACGTCTTCTTCAAATCCGCCACCAAACTGTGCGGTGCCGAACTGGCCGGCATGGTGGTCGGCACGAAAGTCCCCTGCGTGCTCACCTCGCGCGGCGACACGAAAACCTCTAAACTCTACTCCATCGCACTGGCCTGCCTCTCGGCCCGACAAGAACGATCCGACAGATGAAAATACTGGCAATCAATCCCGGTTCCACCTCCACGAAGGTGGCCCTGTTCGACAACACCGCCCCACTATTGGAGCTGACTCTGCGCCACTCCGCAGAGGAACTGTCCGCATTCAAGAGTGTCATGGACCAGTTCGACTTCCGCAAACGGCTCATCCTCGACGCCCTGTCCGAATCCCGCATAGACATCCGTTCGCTCGACGCCGTGATCGGCCGGGGAGGACTGGTGCGCCCGATCCCCTCGGGCGTCTATGAAGTGAACGATGCGCTCGAACGAGACCTGCGCCACAGCCCCGTGGGGGAACACGCCTCGAACCTGGGCGGACTGATCGCCCGGGAGATCGCCCGGGAAGCCGGGGCACGCGCCTTTATTGCCGATCCGGTAGTGGTAGACGAATTGCAGCCCGTGGCCCGTGTCTGCGGTCTTCCTGGAGCCGAACGCATCTCGATTTTCCATGCGCTCAACCAGAAAGCCATAGCCCGTGCCTACGCAAAAAAGGTGGGCCGGAAATACGAAGAGATGAACCTCGTCGTCGCCCACCTGGGGGGCGGCATCTCCGTGGGGGCCCACCGCCTCGGAGAGGTGATCGACGTGAACAACGCGCTGGACGGCGACGGCCCTCTCTCGCCCGAACGGGCCGGCAGCATCCCTTCGGCCACATTGGCCGATCTCTGCTTCAGCGGCAGGTACACACGTGCCGAGGTCGAAAAAATGCTCTGCGGCCGGGGCGGACTGGTCGCCCTGCTCGGCACCAACGACACGCGAGAAGCGGTGTCACGCCTCGAACGGGGCGACGAAAAGGCCCGGATAGCGATGGAAGCCATGTGTTACGGAGTGGCCAAATGGATCGGGGCGATGGCCGTGGTGCTGGAAGGGGAAGCCGATGCGATTATTCTCACGGGGGGGATCGCCCACAGCCAATGGGTTTGTCACAGAATCACGGAACAGGTGTCGTTCCTGGCCCCCGTGGTGGTGATGGCCGGCGAAAACGAACTGGAAGCGCTCGCCTCCAATGCCCTGCGCGTCATGAACGGAGAAGAAGAGGCGAAGGTGTACCGATAGGAATCAGCGGCCGAGCAGTCCCCGGACGATCTCGTACGTCTCGTTCCAGGCCGCCAGACGGAACAGGCGGGCGCCCCCGAGATAGATCGCGGCGCCCGCCGTTATTTTCACCGCGAGCAACCAACCCAGTGTCAGCACGGGAGCCGCCAGCATTCCCACCGCCGTCACCCCGGCCCACATGGCGAATGTCAGCAGAGCTACGGGAGCCAGATCGCGCAGCTGCACGGTCATGCGGTATTCGACCAAACGGCTGGCATAGTACATATTGATCGCCATGTCGACCGTCATGTAGAGCAGCTGTCCCCAGATCACGGCCTGCACGCTGACAGGCAGCGTGCAGGCGATCACGAGGGCGGCGAAGGCTTTGCGCACGATCTCGATGTTGAGAATGAGCTGCGTACGGCCGCACACCTTCAGCACATTCTGCAACACGTTGGTCAGCGGCAAGGTCAGCGTGGTCAGACAGAATATCTGGAAATAAGGCACGGCCGGCATCCACTTGTCGGTCAGCACCACCGCGAAAAGTTCCGGAGCCGTGACCAGCATCCCCACCATCACCGGGTAAAGCAGGAAAGCCATCACGGCAATGACCTTGCGGCTGCCCTCCCGAAGTTTTTCCCGATCGTTCTGCAAGGCGGAAAGGGCCGGAAAGGTGACGTTCATGATCGCCACGCTGAGCGAGGCCGAGGGAAGGTCTTTCAGACGGCGGGACTGCGAATAGTATCCGGTCTGCGTCACGCTGTAAAACCGCGCCACGAGCATCTGGCTCACGTTATGGAACGTCTGGTTGATCAGCTCCGTCAGAAAGAACCGCGAACTCGCCCCGAACAGTTCCCGCAGCGACTCCATCGAAAAACCCGCTGTGGGGCGCCAGCGGTTCCAGCACCAGAAAAGCACCGCCTTCGTGGTGTTCATCAGCACCGCCTGCCAGGCCAGCGCCCAGGCGCCCCAGCCGGCGAAAGCCATCCAGACGGCCGCACCGCCCGAAACGATGAAAGAGACGATCGAAATTTTGGCGATCACCCGGAAATCGAACCGCTTGGTCAGCACCGTCTGGTGTGTGATCCAGAGCGAACTGACCGGCAGGGTCAGAAAGAGCAGCGGGGCGATCCGGACCAGTTCGGGCTGGTCGTAGAAACACGCGATCGGCCAGGCGAGAGCGCACAACAGAAGATACATGAACAGCCCCATTGCCACGTTCAGCCAGAAGACCGAAGTATAGTCCCTCGGCGTAGGCCGCTCCTTGCGGATCAGGGCCTGCGTAAAACCGCCCTCGACGAACACGTTGGATACGAGCGAAAAGACCGTGAGCATACTGATCAGACCGAATGCCGAAGGAGCCAGCAGACGGGCCAGCAGGATGCTCACCAGCGTCTGCACCGCCATCGAGCCGCCCCGGTCTACCATCGTCCAGACCACGCCCCGTACCACCTGTTTTTTAAGCTCCATATTCCGTCGGAAAAAGTGTTTCCTGCCCCCGCTCAGCGGAAACCGCAGACAAAGATACTGAAAAAAAGAGACCCGCGGCAGAGTGTCGCGGGTCTTTCTCCGTATTTATCCGGCCGGGCAGGGAATTTTCCGTCTCCCCTAACGCAGATTGAGCGCCTTGTGTTCCAGATTGAGCACGTTGCCGATCTCCATGAACGAGGCACCTTTGGCGGCCCCGAAACTGCCTCCGATGACCACGATCAGGTCCTCCTTGTAGAGCCACTTCTTGTCCTCCAGATAGTAGAGGATGCTCAACAGAAAGCTGTCGTGATTCTCGGCCGGCTCGCGGTGGATGGCATACACCCCGTAGGAGATGGCCAGCTGGCGCATCACGCTCTTGCGGTAGCAGACGGCATAGACGGGCTTCTGACCCCGGAAAGCCGAAAGATAACGGCCCGTCCGGCCCGAAAGGGTGTCGATCACGATCGCCTTGACCGGCAGGTTCTGGCACGCCCGTACGGCCGACCGCGAAAGCTGGGCCGTGATTTCGTTGTTGATGCGCACCATGTTCAGGTCGAGGTTGGGAGCATTGTTGATCGTGTCGCGTTCGATCTCCACCGCCACGCGGGCCATCGTGCTCACGGCCTCCACGGGATAGTCGCCGTTGGCCGTCTCGCCGCTCAGCATCACGGCATCGACCCGCTGATAAATGGCGCTGGCGATGTCGCTCACCTCGGCACGAGTAGGCCGGGGATTGGAGATCATCGAGTGGAGCATCTGGGTGGCGATGATCACCGGCGTCTTGCTCTCGATGCACTTCTTGACGATATAGCGCTGCGTGATGGGAATCTGCTCGGCAGGAATCTCCACCCCCAGGTCGCCGCGGGCGACCATCACCCCGTAGGTGGCTTCCAGAATCTCATCGATATTGTCCACACCCTCGCGGTTCTCGATCTTCGAAATGATGCGGATCGGGCTGTTGTGAGCCTTGATGATGCGTTTGACCTCCATCACGTCCTCCTTTTTGCGGACGAACGAATGGGCGATGAAATCGAGGTCCTTCTCGATGGCCCACTCGATGAACCGGCGGTCCTTTTCGGTCACGGAGGGTAGGTCGATCTTCACGCCCGGCACGTTCACGCTCTTGCGGGGCTTCAGCACCCCGCCGTTCTTCACCTGGCAGATCAGCGTCTTATCCTTCTTCTCGACCACCTCCATCTCCAGTTCGCCGTCGTCGATCAGAATCGCCGCACCCGTAGGCACGTCGTTGAAGATCGAAGCGTCGTTCATGTAGATGACCTCCGGCGTGGATTTCAGGTCCTCGTCCGTCCCCATCACGCGCACGATGTCGCCGGCGGCGACCGCGATTCCGTTGGCATATTCATCGGTCATCCCCGTCAGACGGATTTCGGGGCCTTTCGTGTCGATGATGATGGCGATCTGTTCGGAAACCTGGCGGACGTTGTCCACGATCTTCGATGCGCTCTCGGGCGTCACATGGGCCGAGTTGATCCGCACGGCGTTCATACCCGCCTCGTAGAGCGACTGGATGAATTCGACGTCACACCGCTTGTCGGAAACGGTGGCGACGATTTTAGTCTTTTTGTTCATAAATCAATATAAAATCCCTTATTCTATTACACTAAGTATGCCGAGACGGTAGGAGTCCAGGCCGAAGCCCATGATCGTCCCCTTGCATTTGGGAGCGATCAGCGAAACGTGACGGAAACTCTCGCGGGCCAGCGTGCAGGAGATGTGCACCTCCACGACCGGGAGGTCTACGGCCCCGATGGCGTCGGCAATGGCCACCGACGTGTGGGTATAGGCCCCCGCATTGAGCACCACCGCATCGTAACGGCCGTCGGCCTGCTGGATGGCGGTCACCAGCTCCCCTTCGATATTGGACTGGAAGTAGTCGATCTCCACGTCGGGAAAACGGGCCTTCAACTTTTCGAGGTAGGAAGCGAATCCCTCCCGGCCATAGACCGCGGGTTCGCGCTTGCCCAGCAGATTGAGGTTGGGCCCGTTCATAATCAGCACTTTCATAATCGGCAGGTTAAAATCCGTTACAAAAGTACATCAGTTAATCGAAATTTTAGCATACTTTTGCAAGAAAAATAAGAAGATACGATGGCCAAAACGGGAGAATTCGCACTGATCGACCGCATCCGCACCCTCTTCGGGGACATTCCTTCCGGAGGGATCGAGGGAATCGGCGACGACTGCGCCGTGATTCCTTCGGGCGGAGGCCGTTCGACCGTCATCACGACCGACCTGCTCGCCGAAGGCGTCCACTTCCTGCGCCGGGCCCTTTCGCCCGAAGAGCTGGGACGCAAATCGCTGGCCGTAAACCTGAGCGACGTGGCCGCCATGGGAGCCGCTCCCGTCGGATCGCTCCTTTCGCTGGCGCTGCCGGCCGACTGCCGGGGTGAGTGGGCGGAGCGTTTCATGGCTGGATACCACGAACTGTCGGCACGCTACGGCGTACCGCTCATCGGAGGCGACACCACCTCGTCGGAAGGCGGGATCACGATCAACGTCGTCGCGCTCGGAAGCGCCCCGGACGCGTGCATCAAGCGGCGCAGCGGGGCCCGGCCGGGCGACGTGATCGCCGTCACGGGTCCGCTGGGCGAATCGGCCGCCGGACTGAGGGACGTGCTGGCCGGCCGTTTCGACACGCCGCAGGCCCGGATTCACCACAACCCCACCCCGTGCGTGTACGAAGGCGAGTGGCTGGGAAGCCGCAGCGAAGTGCACGCCATGATCGACCTGTCGGACGGGCTGGCATCCGACCTCCCCCACATCTTGGAGTTGTCGGGTGTCGGAGCCACGATCCACCTGGAACGGATTCCCGCCCCCTGCACCCTCGAAGACGCCCTGGCAGGCGGCGAAGACTACAAACTGCTGTTCACCGCACGGCCCGAAGACTGGCGGCAGCTTTGCGGCGCCTACCGGGAACGGTTCGGCACCGAGCCCGCGGCCGTGGGGGAGATCACCCGGAAAGAGGGCGATGCCGGGCCGTGCATCGCATGGTGCAGCGAAGGCAGGCCGGTGGAGGGAAGTTGGCAGGGCTTCTCCCATTTCTGACGCTCCTTTTCCCGTAAACACCAAAGAGATGAAACATTACAAACGCGTACTGACCATCGCCGGCTCCGACAGCGGAGGCTGTGCCGGCATCCAGGCCGACCTGAAGACCGCATCGGCCTGCGGGTGTTTCGCCACCAGTGCCATCACCGCCCTCACCGTACAGAACACCTGTGGCGTACGGGCCGTCCACATTCCACCGGCCGACATCGTGGCCGGGCAGGCCGAAGCCGTACTCGAAGACATCGGGACAGACGCCGTCAAACTGGGCATGCTTCCCACGGCGGAAATCGTGGAACGGGTGGCCGGCATCCTGCGTCGTTTCGACGTGCGGAACATCGTGCTCGACCCGGTCATGGTGGCCACCTCGGGCGACGAACTGATTCCTGCCGAAGCGGCCCGGGCCATCGTGCGGCACCTGTTGCCGCTGGCTTCGGTCATCACCCCCAACGTACCGGAAGCGGCCTACATTACCGGATCGGAAATCGCATCCGAGGCCGATTTCCCGACGGCGGCCGCACGATTACGGGAACTGGGGGCCCGGAGCGTACTGCTCAAGGCAGGACATCTGGAGAACCGGACACTCCGCGACTACCTTTACGACGGCGACCGGGTATACACCTATTCCTACGAGCGCACGGAAACACCCAACACCCACGGAACGGGCTGCACGCTCTCCTCGGCCATCGCCTCTTTCCTGGCCCAGGGACATCCGCTACCCGAAGCGGTCGCCCGGGCCGAAGAGTACATCCATAAAGCCATCCGCTGCGGAGCGGAATACCGTCTGGGACACGGACACGGGCCGGTACACCATTTCTTCCGTTTCTGGGAATAGCCGAGGGAAACCGCTCGCACGGAATATCCGGTTCTTATTCGGGCTGCATCCATTCGACCCGATCCTGCGCGGCGGCAAAGATCAGATTGAGCGGACGGATCAACGCATCAGGCCCCGAGGCGAAAAGAAACGTCACCTTTTCGACAGGTACGGTCAGGTACACCGTCGAAGGATAACCGCCGATCATGTCGATCTTGTCGATCAGCGACCAGACGAAAATTTCGAAAGGCATTTGCCCGGGCAACAAGGTCAATCCGGGAAAAGCCGTCTCGTAATCCGCTGAGGTGACGTCAGACGGATGCGGCTTAAAGAAAAGGTCGTACCGGTCCTTATACTCGTCATAGAGACGCTGCACGTAGGCCCTCTGATTGTCCCCGTCCCCATTGGTCCCGATAATCACCAGATTCTTTTTCGAAGAAGCGTCGAACCCGGCATCGAAAGCATCCCTGTCGAAAGACGCCATCTCAAAGAACTTCTTACGCTCCTCCTCCGTCAAATCAGCCAGCATCTCATAGGGCGTCCGACTCCACAAATACATGGCCGGCATCTGTTCCTGCACGTAGGGGTCTTGCGTTTCGAAAAGCGAGGCATCCTGAAGCAAAAGCCGGTAGCCGGGCCGCGTCGAGAGATAATAGGGCCACTCCCAGCTTTCGAACTCCCCGATGGAACGGGTCGCATAACCGCGCGGATAGGACCAGTCGAGCGCCTCGACCTGGGATGCGTAGGTCTTCCAGTTCTGCTCGCCGGTCCCCGGAACATTGAAATAGTTGTAGAAATTGTTGTAGGTACCCGTACCGTCCGAAAGCATCGTCACCTTCACACGGGAGGAGTCGATCCCCTGCGCCACGAACCAGTCGTAGCCCAGGCGGCAGCGAAGGTCGTCGACGTAGAGGCCGAAGATCGCCTGCGGGTTTTCCCGGTCGATCTCCCGGATTTTATTTTTCATCCACTCCCGCATCTGAGGCTGCTGGTCATTGGCTCCCATGTAAGGACAAACCGTAACGTGGGAGGGAAGTTTTCCGGCATCGAACGTCGCCGTCCGCTCGTAAAAGACATAGGAGGGCTTGTCGTGGGAGAGCATGTGCAGTCCCGCATAAAGGGTGGGCATCGTGCCGAACGTGACATAAAAATAGTGGTCGGGAGAGTCGAAATCGGCCCCCTCGGCGATCCACGAAGGCCGGAACCCCTCCTCCTTGTCGCAGGAGACCATCACGGCCGGCAACAACAGCGAAAACAGATACAGGAAAAAGTTACGTGTCATACGATTTTCATTTTTTAGGATATATATCTTCGGGCAAGATACATTCGGCGTACGAAACGTTGCAAACGCTTCCGCTTTTTCCCCCATGACGGGGAAACCGGGAAACGTCCGTTCCGGCAAATCGCAAATATGCTGCCGGAGGAGGCGCTATTTTTCGGGAACGATGTAAATCTGTTCGCCCCGGCGTTTCATCAGGTAATGTTCGCGGGCGTACTGCTCGAGGAAGGCGTCGTTTTTGAGCCGTTCGATCAGGGTGCTGTCTTCGGCGATCTTTTCAAGGTAATAGGTCCTCTGGCGTTCCAGTTCGCGTATCTGCTGTTTGAGTTTCCAACGGTCGAGCAGGTTGTTGCGGTCGAAGACGGTGATCAGCAGCAGGAACACCGCGATCGTTATCAGCCACAGCCTTCGATCTCTCAACATGCCGTTCATCGTACGCTCGGATCGGGGCGCCTTCCGGCACCGTTAGGGAATATGCATGAATTTATGGGTCTGAACGGAGATGTTCCAGCGGGGATTCCGCTTGACATACTCCACGACTGCGGGAATCAGCTCCCCGTAGCGGCTCCATTCGGGTTGCAGAAAGAGCATACAGCGCTCCCCCACCCGTTCGGCGTTGCGTTCGGCCCAGGCGAAATCGTCCGGAGTCTCCACGATCACTTTCAATTCGTGGGCCCGGGGGAAAATCTCCGCCAGTGGGGGCTGCTGTTTCTTGGGGGAAAGGCATATCCAGTCGAAATCGCCCGTCAGAGGATGGGCCCCGGAGGTCTCCAGAAAAATCGCCAGCCCGCGACGGTGCAACTCTGCGGTCAGGTAATCCAGCGGATAAAGCGACGGCTCTCCGCCCGTGACCACGATAGCCTGCGCGGGATAGGACGCGGCACGCTCCACGATCCGGTCCACCTCCACCGGTGGAAAGTGTTTCGGATTCCACGTAAATTTGGCGTCGCACCAGCGGCAGCCGACGTCGCAGCCGCCCAAGCGGATGAAATAGGCGGGTTTTCCCGTATGGTATCCTTCGCCCTGTATGGTATAGAAATCTTCGACCAGCGGCAGCAGCCTGCCGCCGTCCAACATGTCCTTATTCATTCACGATCTTGTATATGTCGCACAGATTGCGGCCCAGCTGGTTGTAGTCGAGTCCGAAGCCCACGATGAAATCGTTGGGAATGGAGATGGCCGGATACCGGATTTCGACCTCCTTCTTGTAGGCCGAAGGCTTGAACAGCAGGGTGGCCACCTCGATGCTGGCAGGGCGGTGTCCCACCAGCGAACGCATCAGATGGTCGATGCTCTCGCCCGTATCCACGATGTCCTCCACCACGATAATGTCGCGTCCCTGCAGGTTGTCGGTCAACCCGATCAGTTCCGAAACCTTGCCCGTGGAGCTGGTGCCCCGGTAGGACGCCAGCTTGACGAACGACATTTCGCAGGCGAACCCGATCCGTTTCATCAGCTCGGCCATGAACATGAACGAACCGTTGAGCACCCCGAGGAACAGGGGCACGGGCTTGTCCGCATAGTCCCGGTTGATCCGGTCGGCAAGCTGCTGCACGGAACTCTGTATCTGCTCGTAGGGAATGAAAAGTTCGAAGGTTTTGTCCTGAAGGGTCACGCGTTTCATCGGGGTAATATTTAGGCCGGGCCGTTAGAAATTATGTGCGGAATGATTAACTTTGCGAAGGTAATCATTTACGGACAAAATTAAAAAAGAAATCGAATGAATCCGAAAGTCAGCATCATCATGGGCAGCACTTCCGACCTGAAAATCATGGAAGGAGCGGCCAAATTCCTCGACGAAATGGAGATTCCCTACGAAATAAACGCCCTGTCGGCGCACCGGGTACCGGAACTGGTGGCCGATTTCGCAAAGAACGCACAGGGACGGGGCATCCAGGTCATCATCGCCGGAGCCGGCGGGGCGGCCCATCTGCCGGGCGTGATCGCAGCCTCCACGCCGCTGCCCGTAATCGGGGTGCCCATCAAATCGTCCAATTCGATCGACGGATGGGACAGCATCCTCTCCATCCTGCAGATGCCCTCGGGGATTCCGGTAGCTACCATGGCGTTGGACGGAGCTAAAAATGCCGCCATCCTCGCCGCGCAGATCATCGCCACGGGCGACAGAGCCGTTGCGGAAAAGGTAGCCGCATTCAAAGCCGACCTGGCAAGGAAGATCGAAGCCGCCAACAAGGAGCTCGCCCAGATCAAAATGAAATTCAAGACCAACTGAAACGAACGTTGCCCGGAACGATGAAAAAGTGGTGGAAATCCCTGAACCGGACGGCACGGACGATGCTGTTGCTGATCGTACTTTTCACGATCGCCATCGCCACGCGCTGGGAATATGTGAAACGGGAGACGGCGGAAGCCTTCCGCGGCCGGTTCACGGTAGAGAAACCGGTGCGGCAGCGGTCCGACACGACAAAACTGCAACGTCCGGACGTGCCGGAGGAGAGCACGATCCACACCGGCGACACAATGGGAAAAAGGGGTTCCCCTTCCGACGCAGAGTAAACGAAAAGGACTTCCCCCGAAGACGGACGACAAACCTGTCCGTTCCGATGATTTCCCCTGCCGAAGATCATTCCGGCAGGGGAAATTTTCATTTCAGGGAAACCGGAAACAACTTTCGTTCCCGGTCAGCGAAAGGGAACCACCTCCGGAGCCTCGGGCAGGTAGCGGTACTGTTCGGGGCGCCGCTGGTTGGAAATATTAAAATATTCGGCCTTCCGGAAGCCGCCTTTGCCCAATGCGACACCGAAACGTATCTGAATCGTGTTGAAAACCAGCCGTTCGTTTTTGATCCGTACACCCAACCCGATCGTATTGAAAAAATCATTGCGGAAAATGTTGGATTCGCGGCCCAACAGAGCAAAATCGGCAAAGCCGTAGAAAGCGATCTTGAAGCCGTAGGGCTGCCACGGGGTGAAAAGCACCGTTTCGGTGTTGAGCACGGCCCGGTTGAGACCCACGATTTTTTCGTCGAGGGCATTCGGCCCCCGGTCCTCCGTAAATTCGATCAGTTCGTCGCATCCGGTATCGCGGTTCCATCCCTGCGTATAACTCAGGTTGATGAACTGGCGGATGCGGCTGCGACCGCTCACCAGCAGGGGAGTGAAATAGCGCAGCTCGAAATCCACACCGCTGCGATACCACATGCCGCTCGAGGGGCTGATATAGCTGCCGAGGGTGAAACCGCCCATCAGATAGCCCGCATTGAAAAAACCGCCTTTGGAGAAATGCATCCCCAGATACCAGTCGTGGGAAAACTCTCCCCAAATGTATCCGCCCGTCAGTTCCGCCTTGTAACCGGCGGCCAGATACTCCTTCAATCCAAAGCCGTAAACCATGGTGGCGGAATAGAACTTCTCCCTGTAAATACCGATCCCGGCCAGCACGCGCTGCGAATTGTGGAAAACGGGGTTGTAATCGGGACGCACTTCGGGACGGATATCATAGGTCCAGCGGCTGTACCGGCCGGTGAAATAGATGCTGTTGCGGAACGGACGGATATACCGGGAACGACCGCCCCACACGTCGAGGAAACGGCCTGCGGTACGCATCGTGGAGTCCTGGAACAGCATGTAGTAGGGTTCGGCCTTGTCCTGGTAGGAGATGCCCAGTTCGTAGTCGGTGGGAAGCAGGAATTTCTTTTTCACGGTGAAACCGAGGTCGGAATACTCGAACCGCCGGCCCACGATGAACTCCGCATCGAAAAAGGTGCCGAGTATATTAGGTATTCCATACTCGAAACGGTTGCCGCCGTATGTACCGTTTTTCCAGTCGAAATTGGTCCCGACACTCAGACGGTTTCCGTAACCGAGCAGGTTGGCGTCGTACAGTTCCACACCGGTGCGTCCGTTGATATTGAGGCTCAGGTCGGCACTGATCGTCCAGCTGTCGCGCGTCTGGACCACCAGATCGACCAGTGTGCTGTCCGAAGGATCGGGCACGGCCTCGATCCGCGCCTCGGCAATGTAACTGCGCGAACGGAGAAACTGCTGGTTCTTGGCCAATTCGTCCGGATCGAGCGGATCGCCCGGCTTGAAAAAAAGATCGCGCCGGATGGTCCGTTCCCGCGTCACCGCATGGATACGGTTGCCGAAACGTTCGAGTTTGTTTCCGTCGGGGTCGAAGACATTGCCCCGCTCGAGAATGATCCGGCCGATGCGTTTGCCGGCATAGGGTTCGAAACGCTTGCTCTCGTCCACCACCCGATCACGCCCGAGCGTATCGCGCCGTCCGCGGATGAAAATGGAGCGGTAGATCAGGCGGGGAACTGTCCGGCGGGTGGATTTCGATTCGAGACTGTCGTAAAAACGCGTGACCCGCTCCGAAGGAGGCGCCCCGATCGTATCGCCCGGTCCGGCGGCCGACAACGACGCATCACGCCCCGCAGCCACGCACAGGCGGGTCAGCAGAAAGAGCAACAGCATCGTTATATAGAGACGCAGCATCATCCGGTCGGTCAATCCTTACCAAAGATAACGCAAAATCCGCACAAAATAATACGAAAAGGGCGGCACTTTTCGTGTCGCCCCTCTTTCTTCCTATCTCAGAAAAGGTTATACCAATCCGGAAAATCCCATGAAAGCCATGGCCAGAATACCGGCTGTAATCAGTGCAATGGGCACTCCCTTCATGGCCTTCGGCAGGTCTTCCAATGCCAGACGCTCGCGCAGGCCGGCGAAAAGCACCAGAGCCAGCGTGAAACCGAGTGCCGTGGAGACGGAGTAAACCACCGACTCGAGCAGATTGAACTCCTTCTGCACGAGCAGGATGGCGATACCCAGCACGGCGCAGTTGGTGGTAATCAGCGGCAGGAAGATACCCAGCGCCTGGTAAAGCGCCGGACTCAGTTTCTTGAGGATGATCTCGACCATCTGCACCAGCGCGGCGATGACCAGGATGAAAACGATGGTCTGCATATATTCGATATGCAGGGGCACCAGCACGAAATATTGCAGCAGATAGGCCACGACGGCCGTGATGGCCATGACGAAAGTGACGGCGGCCCCCATGCCCAGCGAAGTCTCCACCTTGTTCGACACGCCCAGGAAGGGACAGATGCCGAGGAACTGCGAAAGGACGATGTTATTGACGAAGATCGCCCCGATAACGATCACGAAATATTCCATACTCTTTACTTCAGTTTAGCAGTTAGTTTGTTGAAGATCACCAGCAGGTAGCCCAGCGCGAGGAAGGCTCCGGGAGCCAGCACGAAGAGCAGGATGCCGTCGCCGTCGATGAACTTGGCACCGAAGATCGACCCGCTGCCCAGCATTTCGCGTACGGCGCCCAGCAGGGTCAGCGAGCAGGTGAAGCCCAACCCGATGCCGATGCCGTCGAATGCGGAATCGAGCACGCCGTTCTTCGAGGCGAAAGCCTCGGCCCGGCCCAGGATGATACAGTTGACCACGATCAGCGGAATGAAGACGCCGAGAGTGGCGTAAAGCCCGGGCGTATAAGCCTGCATAACCAGCTGAACGACGGTCACGAACGAGGCGATGATGACGATGAAGGCCGGTATCCGCACCTTGCCCGGAATGACGTTCTTCACCAGCGAAATCACGATATTGGAGAGAGTGAGCACGAACATCGTGGCGACGCCCATACCCAGACCGTTGACGGCCGAAGTCGTGGTTCCCAGCGTGGGACACATGCCCAACAGCAGGACGAACGTGGGGTTCTCCTTGATAAGCCCCTTGGTAATCAGTTGCAGTTTACTCATTTTCTCCTCCTTTCTGAGCATCGTCGCTCTCGTTTGCAGGGGCGGCAGCAGCGGAAGTCGCACCCGACACGCTGTTGACCTGACCGCCCGTAAGGGTCATCAGTGCATTATATCCGCGCAGTACGGCATCGGAGAAAGCGCGGGACGAGATCGTCGATGCCGTGATGGCATCCACGTCGCCGCCGTCCTTCTTCACCGCGAGTTTGAAATCGGCGGGGTTCTTCCCGCTGAATTGTACGGAAAAATTCGACTTTTTACTGTCGATCTTGTCGCCCAGCCCCGGGGTTTCAGAGTGCTTCAGCGTTTCGATCTTCACGATCTCGCCGTCGGGCTTGAAACCGACCATCAGCACGATCTCGCCGCCAAACCCTTTCGAGGTGCGGGTCTCCACAGCGTATCCCACGATCTGGTCGCCGCTTTTGGCCGTATAGATGATCACGGGCAGGCCCTCCTGCTCCATCTCCTGTCTCTCGGCGGAAGGATCGTTGTCGAAAGACGGCAGTACCTGCGCCAGAGCATTGGTGGTCTTGGCCGCCTCGGAAACCGCGATGGGCCCCTCGGTCACCTTATAGACGAATCCCACGGCCGTCGATGCCACCAGCGTGATGACGAACAGCGTAAGGACCATGTTTTTCAATGTACTTTCCATCGTTTTTCCCTCCTATTTTTTCACGACACCGAAACGGCGGGGTTTCACATATTTATTGATCAGGGGCACCACGGCGTTCATGATGAGGATCGCAAAAGAGATGCCTTCGGGATAAGCCCCCCAGACACGGATCAGGATCGTGATGACACCGATACCGATACCGTAAATCGCCATGCCCTTGTGCGTCATGGGAGAAGTGACATAATCGGTAGCCATATAGACGGCACCCAGAATGGCGCCTCCGCTCAGCAACTGGAACAGGGGGCTCATGTAGTGCTCGGGGTCGATCCCCCAGAGGATGCCGCTGAAAACGGCCATCGTACCGAGGATGAAGACCGGTATGTGCCAAGTGATGACTTTCTGCCAGAGCAGGTAGACGAACCCGACCAGCAGGGCCAGCGCGGCGATCTCACCGAGCGATCCGGCCTTGAAGCCCATCAGCATGTCGGAATAGCTGACCGAAGGCATCAGTTCGCTCACGCTCTTTCCGCTCTTGAGCGCCTCCTTGACGAAAGCCAGCGGAGTGGCCCCCGACATGCCGTCCACACCCTCGGGCGTACCGAACGAAGTCATGGCCACGGGAAAGGAGATCAGCAGAAAGACACGACCCACGAGCGCCGGATTGAACGGATTGCGGCCCAGCCCGCCGAAACTCATCTTGCCGACACCCACGGCTACCAGCGCACCCAGCACGAGCATCCAGATCGGAAGCGTGGCGGGAACGTTGAATGCGAGCAGCACGCCGGTCACCACGGCCGAAAGGTCGCCCAGCGTATTTTTACCTTTGAGCAGGAAGCGCTGAATCAGAAATTCGAAGAGCATGCAGGCAGCCACCGATACGGCGGTCACCAGCAGCACCTGCCAGCCGTACACCACTACGGAGACGCCGAAAGCGGGAATCAGGGCGATCAGCACGTCGCGCATCAGATTCCTCGTAGAATCCTCTCCATGAACATGGGGAGAGGGCGATACAACTAATTTTTTCTCCATTATATCCTGTTTTTTTTCTCTTGTCAGCACTATGCCTTGCGGGCACGGATCAGTTTCATCACCTCGGCCTTGCCCACCCGGATATTGTCGAGCAGCGGCAGGGCGGCCGGACAAGTATAGGAACAGCTTCCGCACTCGATGCAGTCGGTCACCCGGTTGGGCTCCATCTCCGCAAACATGCGCTTGCTGCCCAGCTTGTTCAGCAAGAAGGGTTCGAGCCCCATCGGACAAACGTCGACGCACTTGGCGCACTTGATACATACCTGAGCCTCCGCACGCAACGACTCGTCATCGGGCATCACCAGCACACCCGAAGAGCCTTTGGTGACAGGTGCGGCCAGATTCGACATGGCGCGCCCCATCATCGGGCCGCCGCCGATCACCTTGCCGGCATCGCCGGGCAGACCGCCGCAATGGTCAATGAGCGCCTGTACGGGCGTTCCCACACGCACCAACAGATTGGAAGGTTTCGCCAGCGTCTTGCCCGTAACGGTCACCACGCGCTCGACGAGCGGTTTGTTTTTCTGCACGGCTTCATACACGGCCAACGCCGTACCGACGTTCTGCACCACGGCACCCACGTCGATGGGCAGGCCGCCCGAGGGCACCTGACGCCCCGTAACGGCGGCGATCAACTGCTTTTCGCCTCCCTGCGGATACTGCACCTTCAGGGGGACGACCGAAATACCCGGATAGGCGGCACAGAGCGCGGTCAGATGGGCGATGGCATCGGGCTTGTTGTTCTCGATACCGATATAGGCCGTATTCACGTTCAGCGCCTTGGCCAAAATGGAGACACCCACGAGCAACTCTTCGCCCCGCTCCAGCATCACACGGTGGTCGGCGGTCAGGTAAGGCTCGCACTCCACTCCGTTTATGATAAGGAACTCGGCCTTTTTACCCTGAGGCACCGAAAGTTTCACGTGCGTGGGGAAAGTGGCACCGCCCATACCCACGATACCGGCCTCCTTGATTTTGGCGATAATCTCCTGCGGGGAGAGCGAACATTCCCGGACCAAACTGTCGGAAGTGTCGATCCCTTCGGCCCACTCGTCGCCCTCGCGCTTGATGGTAATCATCGGCTGGCGGATACCCTGCGTATTGACGGCCAGATCGACAGCCGTCACGGTACCCGACACGGGGGCGTGGATATTGGCCGAAACGAATCCGCCGGCCTCGGCGATCAGCTGACCGGCCAGCACCTTGTCGCCTTTGGCCACTTTCGCCACGGCCGGAGCGCCGATATGCTGCGAAAGAGGGACGACCACATCGTCGGGCAGCGGGAACTTCTCGATCGGACTGCCTGCGCTCAGTTTATTGGCCGCGGGATGAATGCCTCCCAGCGGAAAAGTCTTCCCACCGTGGGGATAATGCTCCTTGTTTTCGAGACCGCATACGGATTTCTCCTTTTCACCCAGCGGTGCGAAACCCTCCCTCAGAGCAATCACGGCAACCGCCAGCAACACGAGCAGCGTCAGATAATAAAATACCGAGGGGCCCATATCCGCACTGAACATCGAAACGGCAGCGGCCAGAGCCGACAAGGCGGCCAGAATACCCGAAACGGCGAACAGCCCGCGTCGGGTACGGACGCGGAATCCGGGACGCAGGGCGAGCAGAAGCAGCAGCGAAACGAGAACAGGGACCATACCGAAAATGAAAACATATCCCTCTGTCGAAATACCGACATCGAAAGCATCCGCCATTTCCACCGTCCGGTCGATCAACTCCGGTGCCGTCACGTCGCCGAGAACATCGCAACGCCAGAAGACCACCTGCGACAGGACGATCAAAAGAATACAGATCAGTCTGTTATTTTGATAATTCCTCATAAGAATTGTTTTATTTATTTTCGTTTGAATCGGTCGAAGGATTTGCCTTCCCCGTTTCGGCAGCCGGAGCGGTTTCCGGGGCGGAACAGGAGACGGCCTCGAGTTTGGCGCCGAGCACTTCGGCGGCGGAATCGGCCTCAGCGGACTTCCGGACCGGAGCCTTTTCGGCCGGAGCGGCAGGTTTCCCGGCTGCCACAGCCTTCTGAGCATCGGCCTTGAGCGCCTCCTTTACCACACGGGCCGGAAAGTTGACCTCCACGATGGCTCCCGTAGGACATTCGGCGACGCATTTACGACACAGTTTGCACTTGTTGAAGTCGATATAGGCCACGTTGTTCTCCAGCGTGATGGCACCGAACGGACAGGTCTTCACGCACTTTCCGCAGCCGATGCAGGCCACCGTACAGTTGCGGCGGGCAACGGCCCCCTTGTCCTTGTTGATGCAGGAGACATAGATACGGCGGTTCTTGATCCCCTTGCGGCGCAACTCGATGATCATCTTCGGGCAGGCTTTCACACAAGCGCCGCAGGCGGTACACTTCTCCTCGTCCACCTCGGGAAGCCCGGTCTCGGGATTGACGGAGATGGCACCGAAATTACAAACGGCCACGCAGTCGCCCAATCCGAGACAGCCGAACGTACAGCCCGTCTCCCCTCCGTAAAGGGAGGCTGCCACGGCGCACGACTTGGCCCCGTCGAACACATTGGTGCGGGGGCGCTTGGCATAATTTCCGCCACAACGCACGACAGCCACCTGCGGCTCCTTCTCCGCCACGGCTTTCCCCAGGAACTCGGCCACGGCGTGCATCGTGGAAGCACCGCCCACAGGGCAATAGAGGGACGAAATATCATCCTGCTTCACCAGCGCATCGGCCATTCCCCGGCAGCCGGGAAACCCGCAGCCGCCGCAATTGGCTCCGGGCAGCATACTCTCCACGGTATCGATCCGGGGATCTTCATAGACTTTGAACTTCTGGGCGACGACATACAGAATGACCGCCGCCAGAACTCCCAACGCACAAAGCGTCAAAATCGTAAATCCCAATACTCCGCTCATTATGATTTTCTTATGTTAAAATTGATTTCGTGTTCGATCCGCCTGCGCACCAGCCACAGTACGACATAATAAAAGGCCAGCACTCCCAGGGAGACCAATCCCGCAACGGCCTCGGACAGCCCCGTCTCCAGCAGGATCAGCAGGGAGGCCAGCAACAACAGGAAAGGCACCACATAGGCCAGAAAAACGGCACGCAACCCCATATTCCGGGTAACGGAAACGACGACCCGCTCTCCCGCCCGATAAGCCGGGGCATCGGGCGTAAGAATCGAGACCACTTTCTCTTCCGCTTCGCTCATGCCGCAAGCCCCTTTCACCTTGCACGTGGCGCACGCACTCTCGGAGAGAATCGACACATCGACCCTCTCTCCGCTGACATTCAGAACAATACCCTTGTGTTCCAGGTTTCCGTTCACGTGCACGAGATTTTAGGCGAACAAATGTAAAAAATATTTTTCATTTCCCGGACACTTTAATCTGTTAGTTTTCTAACGGCAGAAAAGCCCGGCGCCGAAAAAGCCCTAATACCCGTAACGATTGGTGAGAGGCATCACGCGTTCCTTGCCGAACGTGCGCGTGGAGAGGCGCAGCACGGGGCAGAACTGGTAGCGCTTATGCTCGTTGCGCAGCACCATGCCGTAGACCTTGTACACCACTTCGGCATCGAAACCGGCATTGATGATCTCCTCCCGGTGCTGTCCCTCCTCGATCATGCGGTAGAGGATGGCATCCAACACATCGTAGGGAGGCAGAGACTCGTCGTCCCGCTGCTCGGGGCGCAGTTCGGCCGAGGGGGCTTTGAGGATGATGTTTTCGGGTATGATCTCCGTATCGCGGTTGATGTACCGCGCCAGGTCGAACACCTCGCTCTTGTACAGGTCGCCGAGCAGGCTGATCGAGCCGTTGGTATCACCGTACAGGGTGCCGTACCCCACGGCCATTTCGCTCTTGTTGGTGGTGTTGAGCAGGATATGGCCGAACTTGTTCGATACGGCCATCATCATCAGCCCGCGGATACGGGCCTGTATATTCTCTTCAGCCACGTCGAAAGGCAGATCGCCGAACACCGGACGCATGGCCTTCATGACGGTCGTATAGGTCTCGGTGATCGGCACTATATCGTATTCGATACCGAGGTTTTCGGCCAGCTTCAGGGCATCGTCCACCGAATGGTCGGACGAGAACTGCGAAGGCATCATCAACACCCTCACGTTTTCCGGACCGAGCACATCGGCGGCGACCGCCACCACCACGGCAGAATCTATTCCGCCCGAGAGCCCCAGGCAGGCCTGCGTAAAACCGTTCTTTTCGAAATAATCCTTCAGACCCAGCTTGATCGCATGGTAGACATTGACCGTCTTATCCTGATACGGAATTTCGATATGGGGCAGGTCGGCTTCGACATCCACCACGAGGAAATCCTCCTCGAAATTCTTCAGCAGGGCGACGGCCTCGCCCCGTCCGTTGAAAACGGCCGACGACCCGTCGAACACGACATCGGTCTGGGCGCCCACCTGATTCAGGAAAACCACCGTCTTCCCCTTGGTGTAGGCGAGGCGGCGCAGAAAGTCGTAGCGTTTTTCAACAATGCCCCGCGAATAACGCGAGGCAGTAATATTCACGATAATATCGGCATAATCGCCGTACTCCTGTTCGGCCAGAATGTCCTCGTTGACCACGACGGCCACCTTCCGGCCGCATATCTTCACGTACTCGCAGCCTTCGGAAGGGGTGATATATCCCTTGTCGTCCCTCCAGATAACGTTCCGTTTGCCCACGTAACGCACCACCTTCCGGTTTTGGATCAGGGCGGCCACGCTGATGGTCCGGTTGTTGTGCTGGATCGGCAGGCCCACGAGCACCGAAATATTGTCGCAATAAGAGGCGATCTCCACCAATGCCTCCTCGCACAATTCGAGGAACGTGACTTTGTTCAACAGATCGTAAGCCGGGGTTCCGCAAATGGCCTGCTCGGCGAACAGCAGCAGGTCGGCATGTTGTGCCTTGGCCTCGTTGATACTCCGGATAATCTTCATCTTGTTGGACTCGAAGGCTCCGATCGTATAATTCAACTGCGCAAGAGCTATCTTCATCGTTACTGGAAAGTTTTTAGGTTATAGTTCATCAGGGTTCATTAGTCCCGACAAAGATAGGACTTTTACTTCATAAGAAAAATTCACCCGAGGTATTGTTTAATTAATTTTTCTTCCTATCTTTGCACCCGTCTTCGGAACATAACCGCAGACACAGAGTCGGTGCCATAGCTCAGTTGGTAGAGCAAAGGACTGAAAATCCTTGTGTCCCTCGTTCGATTCGTGGTGGCACCACTTCAAAATCAAGCAGTTAAGTCAGTCTTAACTGCTTTTTTTGTGGCTTTTCACAGCGGTTTTACGGCGATTTTAGGCACTGAGTTAAACCGAAAGTTAAACCGAGAGTTAAACCGAAAATGGTCGCGTGCGCGGGATTTCTCAAAGAATACGACAGGTCGCTGATTCCGCACCCTGCGGGCAGTCCATCATGCAGCCGTACTTCCGTCACCCGTGGAGGAGCCGCGTCCGGCCGCACATCAGAGCCGGAAATTCTGTTTGCGGAACTCCGAGGCGGAGATGCCGACGATGCGCCGGAACGTACGGGAAAAATAGTCGGGACTGTTGAAACCAAGTTTGGCCGCGATCTGTGCCACGGTCAGCGAGGTCTTGATCAGAAAAATGGAAGCCTTGTTGATTTTCAGATGGATGAAATAGTCGATCGGAGCATGTCCCGTCTCCTTGACGAACCGGCGGTAAAAGTACGATTCGGAATAACCTGCATAGGAGGCAATCTGGCTCAGAGTCAGATTGCTTTCGACGTTCTCCGCCATAAAATGCGTCACCCGGCTGACCATGCTGTCGGCATATTTGACCGCAGCGGGTACGGGAACCGATTCCCGGAACAGGTCGGCATAGAGAAAGGAGGCGAGAAAATGCGCCAGCACGATATTGGCATAATTCAGTTTTTCGATGGAAAACCCTCCGCAAAGCACCGAATAGATCGTCTCGAACAGATCCGTACGCTGCTCGATACGCGAATGTACGGAAGGAAGCACCTGCCGGGGCTCCGCCATACCCGCGGCATAAACCGAGGCTTTTTCCCCGCCGAACAGGACCCAGTAAAGCGTCCACGGATCGTCGTCGTCGGCCCGGTAGACATGAGGCACTCCGGCAGGAAGCACCACGAACCGGTTGGCCGAGAGAGTGAAACGCCGACGGTCCACCTCCACCTCTCCCCTGCCCCATGTACAGTATAGAAACACGTGCTGAGAAGAGCCTTCCGGACGCGACACGTGGTGGTGCCGCGCATGGGCGATATGCCCCAGGGAATGGATGTAGAGATCGCCCGTCAGAGGATTGTCCTCTATCAGGTCGAGAAAGGGCTGGGGAAGCACCACGAACCGCTCCCCGGGAAAACCTGCTTCGATACGGGCCATAGCAAATCCGGATTATCTTTGCAAATAAAGCAATAATAATCCGGATTCACACGGTTTCGTCCCCGTTTTTTCGGTTTCAGAGCTCCCGGCCGCGGTTGAACCGCTCCGCAGCCCGGTAGAATGCCTCGATATTGTCGAAAGGCACTTCGGGCGGCGTGTCGCATCCGGAAGAGAGCACGAAATTGGCGTGGTCGCCGCACTCTCCGAGCAGCACGGCGGTCGCCTGCTCCACCTCCTGCGGGGTGGCCATCTTGAAGACACCCACCGGATCGAGGTTGCCCATCACCAGCGTATCGGCAGGACAGTCGTTCAGCGCGGCCTTCATGTCCATCTTGTTGCCGAAATGGTATCCCTTGGCTCCGGTATAGACCATGGCGGGGGTGCAGTGGCCCGAGTTGCCGCAGTTGTGCAAGATCACGGCGAACGAATCGTCCTGCACGGCCTCGACGATCCGCCGGACATAGACCGACGAATAGTCCCGACACAGGTCGTCGGGCAGCAGACCGGCCGCCGGCTCGGCCAGGATCACGCCGGCCACGCCCGCCTCCCTGATCGCCCGGCAGTAGTCGGTGAGGAAACGGGTGCATTTCTCCAGCAGCAGGTTCACGGTCTCGGGTTCCGTATAAATGGCCATCATGATCTCCGTCATGTCGAAAAGCCGGCCGGCCAGCGAATAGGGGCCTATGCACCCTCCGAACACGGGTTTCCCGATATGCTGCGCGGCCAGCCGGTTCGCTTTCAGGTACTCCGGCACCCGCCCCCTGTCGAGCCCCGGCACGGCGAGCGCCTCCACTCCGGCACGATCGGAGACGAGACGTCCCACCACGCTGGGCACCTCGTTGTCGTCCATGTGCAGCCGCGCGCCGAAAGCCTCGGCCTCCACCGTCAGGTCCATAATCACCGTACAGGCGTCGGATTGGGGAAAACGGCGGTTGAGCGCGTCAATCGCCTCGAAATGGACCTGTCCGTCCGTTACGGCGTCGATCACCTTCTTGCCCAGCAACTCGATGCCGGGATGCGTCATGATCGGAATGACGGGACAGCGGCGCTCCCCGATCAACGACTGAATCCATTGGGTCGTATTCATGATTCGGTTCTGTTTTTCTGTTTCAAACGATTCTTATAACAATCGGCCCGGCCGCAGAGAGCGCATCCGTAAGGCGTCATCTCCACCTCGGGACCTATGGCGATCAGTCCGCTGACCGACTTGATCGGAGACATCAGACTCGACGCGCTCAGGCTCACCCCGCAGGGGTCGGGCGGCAACAGTGCGAAAAGTTCCTGCTGCTGGTCGACATGCCAGCCGCAGTAACCCGGACTGTACGAATTTCCGATTTTCATTCCCTTTTCGGCCATCCGTCCGGCCAGTTGCGCGGACATCTTCCGGGCCGTGGCCTCCGCAATCTCGGAACCGATCGCATCGGCGACGAACTCCTCCATGATGTCCCCGTCCGCCTTCAGGGCATGGAGCCAGCCGTCGAAACGGCAGCCGGCCGTAGCCACGAACAGGGCGACGTACTCCGCTTTCCGGAAAAAGGGCGTAATGACGGAACCCGTTACGATAGTCCGGCCCCCGACGGAAATGTCACGCCTGCCGATCCTCTCGACCGGCATGATTTCGTAGCCGAAACAGGGATCGCACACCCCGGCGATACGGCCGAGCATCTCCGCAACGTACCGGCGGATACCCTCGTCGGGCTCCGCATCGCCGTACCCCATTCCGCGGTATATCTCTTTCAGATCGGGAGATATGCCTCCGAAACCCGGTTCGAAAACCTCCATCGTTTCAGGCTCCCATCAGGCTGCGGGCCAGCGTCACGGCCGCATTGGCATTGGAGCTGTATCCGTCGGCACCGATGCTGCGGGCGAACCCTTCGGTCAGGGGAGCGCCGCCCACCATGATCTTCACCCGGTCCTTGAGCTGGGCGGCCTCGACGGCGGCGACCACCTCTTTCATGTAGTTCATCGTCGTGGTCAGCAGGGCCGACATACAGATGATATTGGCATCGTGCTCCCGGACCGCCTCCACGAACTTGTCGCTGGAAACGTCGACCCCGAGATTGATCACCTCAAAACCGCACCCTTCGAGCATCGACGCCACCAGATTTTTCCCGATGTCGTGCAGGTCCCCCTTCACGGTACCGATCACCACCTTGCCCACCGAGGCGGTACTGTCGCCCCGCAACAGAGGCTTCACGATGTCGAGCGAACCCTTCATCGCCCGGGCACTCATCAGCAGGTTGGGCACGAAAGCCTGCCCCGCTTCGAAACGGGCTCCGATCTCCTCCATGGCCGGGATCATATACTCGTTGATAATCTTCTGGGGTTCGGCCCCTTCGGCGATCGCCTGATTGGTCACTTCGACGGCCGGTTCGAGCTTTCCGCCGAGAATGGCCTCATACAATGCATGCAAATCAGTCATAGCAGTCAAGTTTATTTCGGTTTTACAAAATTAAGGAGGATTGAACCGCAAAAAAATAGACTAAAATTGCCTTCCGACTGCACTATATTTGCACAAACACCGCTTTTCGACAAAAATAAGTCATTTTTCCGCCCGGTCAGGGGACCCGAACACTCCCTGTCACCTGTCTGTCGGTACCTCGTCCGAACCATCATGCGGCCGATACGGGAAAAACAAAAAAATCCACCGGAAACAAGATTATATTTTGTAAAAATATCATTTTATATAATATATTTGGCGCGAAAAACTATTTATCAAAGACAACGGGATCAATCAGAACAAACCGGGAAAGGCCTTACGAGATTCAGGAAGCCGTCCTCCGGCCCCCAGAAACGGACTCCCGCCGCCCGCATGAAACAGAAACCACATACGACCATGAAACGAATCATTCTTCTCTTCCTGCTGCTCCCGGCAGCGATCTCCCTCCGCGGCGCTTCGCTGGTGGAAGGCATCGTCTACCTCCGGAACGGTTCCGAAGTACGGTTCACGGACGACGACCGCATCCGCACGCCGAAAAAGAGAGGAAGCCTGAAAGCATTCCGCGACGCATTCAAAAAGGGAAAACAGAAACTGATTTACCGGTACGGGGAGATCGACTCGATCGTTCTTCGCCACC
This sequence comes from Gallalistipes aquisgranensis, assembly GCF_014982715.1. NCBI lineage: Bacteria > Pseudomonadati > Bacteroidota > Bacteroidia > Bacteroidales > Rikenellaceae > Gallalistipes > Gallalistipes aquisgranensis. Next base: position 1,367,761 of record NZ_JADCJY010000001.1, read on the forward strand.
CCCAAACCCGGGAGTACGCCCGCAAATTCGTTCCGCTGCCTACGGTAGGATGGTCGTGGGTCTATGTCGAGACACCCTACATCACGGTGTACGTCTATGGACGCAAAGGGTACGGCATCGCAAGCAACGGAGGCATACAGGTCTGGCAGAAACACCGGACGTTCAGCCAGTCGAGGGTGGCCTACTACCTGCAAAAGGCCGGCGGCGGGGAACCCTTCCCCATAGGAGGGGCGAACCGCAGGAACAGGGACGCCTTCCGCGAACGCATCGCCCGCTATATCGAGCAGGAAGACCCTCTGCTGGCCGAACGCATCCGCCGTTCGGACACCGGACGGAGCAAGACGGTGCTGATGCTGCATGAGTACCGCCCCGGAAAATAAAAACGCCGCAAACGGACACTTAATCCAAACCCAAATATCATGAAACACCTTTTACTTTTCGCTGCCGCCATGTTCACCATGTTAGGCACGACAGATCGGGCGGAAGCCAAGAAACCTCAGGACCAGGAATTCCGCCACGTAGTGGTAACCCTCAGATCGGGAGAGAAGATCGACGGATACCTGCACCGAGGCTGGCATGCCGATAACGCTTTGTTCAAAAAAGAGAACTATTCGTTCAAACTTGCCAAGACCCCCGACGACAAGGAGCCGGTCAAATACACGGCCGACGATGTGGAAAGCGTCGAATATGTCGAAAAGACCGAAGCCAATCCCGACGGCATACGCTGGGAATCGAGAGACATCGCCTCTCCCGGCCTTTCGGACCGAAACCGCACGTTTCGCCGCATGGTATGCCTGAACAAGGCCGGCCAAAACGCCACGGCTTACTGGTGGAAGGTATGGACTACCGAACGGATCGGAAACACCGACCGCCGGGTACTGAAAACCATATACGGCATCCGGTTCCACAATGACCCCGACAAGATCGTCTATCCGTATATGTTGGTCAGCTCCGTGCTGATGGACAAAAAGTATCCGGGACTGAAAGATTTCTGCAAGAAATGGTTCAAAGGTCCCGAAGGCAAGGAGCGCAAGAAAGAGGCCAAGCAGAACGACGCATGGATACTGGATATGTACGACGATTATCTCAAACAGCAGAGCGGCAAATAGTGAACGGACATGAACGAAACCGGAAAACCGGTCTCCGGGCCTGAAGCAGGTCCGGAGACCGACCGCAGAACCGCCGTATACGAACGTCCCGTCGCAGAGGAGCAGGCCGCCACGCTCGCCGAAGCCCGCCGAAACCTTCTGTACGGCATGCTCTGGTGTGTGGGCGGACTGGCATTCAGTTTCCTCTCCTACTATTTCACCGAAGCGGGAGGCCGGTTCGTCGTGGCCACGGGAGCCATTCTCTGGGGGGCCGTCCAGGCACTCCGGGGGCTCTTTTCGTGGCTCAGGGTCCGGTACCGCAACGGCGAATACGCAGCCTTCTGGCGTATGGCCGCGGCCGCTCTCGCCACCCTGCTGCTGCTCGGATATCTCACCTCCCTCTCCATGCGGATAACGCGCGAAAGCGGACTCGTAGACACGGAACAGACATGGCAGTGCGACGGACTGGGCGTGCGCTTTACCGTACCGGAAGGATACACCTCCGTCCAGGAAGAGACCGAACCGGAGACCGACTCGACCTGGACCCGCCATTTCATGTTCGTGTCGGACGGCAGGTGGGAGTTCAGCCTCGAAGGGATCGGACAGGCCCTCTCTCCCGAGGTGGAATCCGTCGCCGACATCACGGACTACTGCATGAACCGGGATTCGTCCTACTACGACGGAGGCATCCTCGTCCCTACCCGACTCGTCGAGGTCGGCGGAAGGGAGATGCTGTACAGCGCGGGTTACCGGACAGAATACCCGGACGACCTGTTCACGCTCTACGATCTGAAACAGGGGCGTTCGCTCCTGACCGTCGGCATCGTATTTCCCAAAAGCGAATACGGCAAAGAGGAGACCGTGCGACGGGTGGAGGAGCTGCTCGGACGCATCGAACTGACGGCGCCGGAACCTCGAGCGGATTCCACCGCCTCCGGGCGGTAGGACTGTCAGGAAAGACCGTCTGCCCCCGCCTGCATCCCGCCGACGCGCTACGGTCCGGGAGGAGGGATACGGTTCCGCACCGTACGGAGCACCCAGGCCGCCGCGATTCCGGCCAGCGCCCCGATCGTGGCTTCCGTAAAACGGAGCAGGCCGTTGGCCCAGGCAGGCAGATCGGGATAGCGGACGGAAACGACCGATATAATGACCAGCGTGATGGTGGCCATCTTCCCGTTGTCCGGTATCTTCAGCAGCATGCAGAGAATTTCCAGCAGGAAAACCATCAGCACCATGCCGGGCAGCGTGAAGCGGAAAAAAGTGAGATAGAGACAGGCCAGCACGGCACCGATAAAGGTGCCCAGCACACGGAGCCATCCCTGCCGGACGGAGGTGCGGATATCGCCCTGCAGGACCACGATCCCCGAAACGGCAGCCAGCATGGCGCCGAGCATCCGGTTTTCGCCGTGGATGTGCCCCGTGACATATCCTCCGGCGGCAAAGGCGACCCAGACCACGACGCTCTTGGCCAAAGCCATGCGCGGGTCTATCCGGGCGAGCAGTTTCCCGACCGGTCTGTCCCGCCACCCTTTCCGAATCTGTCCGCTATCGTCCATGCATGTCCGACGATACAAAAAGCACTCCGCAGATACGGAAACGGAGCGTACGTTTCGCCGAAAAAACGTTATTTTTGTTCCCGATGAACTTTCCGGCCATGAACAACACTCCGTTCGAGACACTCTCCCGAGAGCGGCTGATCGAGCTGCTGCACCTCTACGCCCGCAATCTGCTGGCGCTGGACGGGCTGTGGTTCCAGTCGGTGGAGTCGGCCGAAGGCATGGATGCCGCGATGGAACACGACCGGAACGTATGGCGCCGTTTCCCGGAGATCGAAGCCCGGCGCATCCGGGAATTTCTGCAGCTTCCGGAACGTCCGGGACTGGAAGGGCTGGCCCGGGCGCTCGAATTCCGTTTCACCTCGCTGGCCAACCGGAAGGTGGAAACCGGGCGGGATGGGAACACACTCACGTTCCGGGTAGTGGACTGCCGCATACAGTCAGCCCGCACACGCAAGGGAATGCCCCTGCATCCCTGCAAAAGCGTGGGCCTCAACGAATACTCCTCCTTCGCCCGGACGATAGACGAACGGATCGAATGCCGGGCCCTGAGCTGTTACCCGGAGGTGACCGATCCGGCCTGCGCCTGCTCGTGGCAGTTCCGCCTGCGGCCCGAAACGGACGGGAAGGAGACACAGGAAAACCGGACATAATCAGACAACCGATGGACATAACACTCGACATCAACCGGGAAAGCTGCATCCGATGCGGCCGCTGCGTACGGGTCTGCCCTTCCAGGATTTTCACCCAGGAAGGGAAGGGAGCCGAAATCGGAACCGTAAATATCGCCACGTGCATCGCCTGCGGGCATTGCGTGGCGGCCTGCCCCACCTCTTCGGTACTGCACGGCATGTTCCCGCCCGAAAAAGTGCATGCGATCGACCGCAGCCTGCTGCCCACCCCGGAACAGACCCTGCTGCTGATCGAGGCCCGCCGTTCGAACCGGGCCTTTACGGAGAAGCCCGTTCCGGCCGACATGCTGGAGCGGATTCTGGAGGCGGCCCACAGGGCGCCGACGGCCAGCAACCGGCAGGAGGTCACCTTCACACTGGTGACCGACCCCGCACGGCTCCGCCGGATCAGCACCTTCACCGCGGACATCTTCGGATCGGTGCTGCGCAAACTGGAAAATCCCCTGCTCAAGCCGCTCGCCAAAGCGTTCCTGCCCGGAGTGTACGGCTACGTCCCCACGTTCCGCAGGCTGATTTCAGAGCTCGGAAAGGGCAACGACCTGATCCTGCGCGGGGCCACGGCCGTGATCCTGTTCCACACGCCCGCCGGGAACCGGTTCGGCAGCCAGGACTGCAACCTGGCCTATCAGAACGGCTCGCTGATGGCCGAAAGTCTCGGGGTCAGCCAGTTCTACACGGGATTCGTATGTTCGGCCCTGCATCAGGACCGTTCGGGGAGACTGAACCGGGAGCTGGGCATCGAGGGGACGATCCACGCCGGCATGGCCCTCGGGATGCCCGCCTTTCTCTTCCCGAACTACATCGACAAAAAGGGAATCGAGGTAAGCCGCCTCTGAAGCCCCTCCGGAATCCTATTGCTTCTCCGTCAGGAAGCGCCAGAAACGTTTGGGCATCATCTGCCGCTGCAGGCGTGGATTGATCCGCTCGCGGATGGTCATGGCGTCGAAGTAGCCTTTCCAGAGGCGCTGGAAGAGCCTTTCGTCTTCGGCCATCATTCCGTCGTCGAGGCGGATACCCGGCAGGCTATCCGTATCGGTCAGCGAAACTTCGGTCATCGTCTCCAGGTCGTAATAATAACCGTATCCGCGTTTCAGGTCGTAGATCAGCCACTTCTGATCGGCGAACCGGTCGCGGAAATGGGCGACAGCCAGAGGAAGGGCATTGCAGGCGGGAGAGACCGGAGCGTAAAAGGTGCCGTCCGCCGCCTTCTGGAAGCGGACGAACTGGAGCAGGTGCTCCCGCTCGCGTGCCACCCGTCCGGCGATCTGCCGGGCACGCAGCATGTCTCCGTCCGTGAAATCGGCCGCCGCGCCCCCGCCCGCATCGAACACCCTGCGCATACAGCGCATCAGCAACAGGTCGCTGCCCGCCTCCTCCGAAAGCCAGACATGGAGCAGCATGTTGCAGACCCCTCGGGACGATTTCCGCTGCAATCCCGTCCACACGCGGGCCGCCTTCTCCGCAGAGGTGGAAACCGTGTGCACCTCCCCGGAAAACATCGGTTCGGGTTCCCCCTCGCCGATCAGCGCCTCGGGAAAAGTGCGGCGCACATACGCATCGAACAGGGCGGTCAACAGCCCCTCGAAGCTCCTGTCATAACGGAACACCTTCATGACTTTTCGGGAAAAGGCAGCGAAAGCTGGTTCTCGTCCGGCAGGCGGCGCCCCGCAGTGCGGGCCGTCAACACCCGGCGGACATATTCGGGGCGGAGATCCTGAACGCTCCTGAGCGGAAGTTCGCCGCAGGTGATGAAATACTGCGCCTTCTTCATCACCACCCCCATCTTTTTCAGCACGGAAGCGGTCACCCGGCCGTGGCGGCGCGAAGAGACGATCAGCGCGGCAGACTTCACGCCGATCCCCGGCACCCGCAGGATCATGGCGTAATCCGCCCGGTTCACGTCCACCGGAAAGGCCTCCGGATGGCGCAGGGCCCAGGCCAGTTTGGGGTCGATCTCCAGGTCGAGGCAGGGATGAACGTCGTCCGCGATCTCGTCGGCCCGGAAGCCGTAGAAACGCATCAGCCAGTCGGCCTGGTACAGGCGGTGTTCCCGCACCAGAGGGACCTGGCCGAGGGAAGGCAGCCGCGAATCGTAACTGTTCACGGGAACGAAACCGGAATAATAGACCCGTTTCATGCCGGGACGCCGATACAGGTCGGAGGAGAGCGTCAGTATCTGACGGTCGGTCTCGTCGGTGGCGCCCACGATCATCTGGGTACTCTGGCCGGCCGGGGCGAAACGGGGCGCATGGGGAAAGCGCCGGCGCTCCTCGGCACTGGCCAGCACCCCCTGCTGGATGAACTGCATCGGGCGGAAAACACTTTCGTGATCCTTCTCCGGAGCCAGCCGCTTCAGGTTGTGCTCCGTGGGAATCTCCACGTTCACGCTGAGCCGGTCGGCATAGAGCCCCGCCCGGTCCACCAACTCGCGGCTGGCCCCGGGAATACTCTTCAGGTGGATATACCCGCCGAAACGGTGCACCGTCCGCAGGTCCTGGGCCACGCGCACCATCCGCTCCATCGTGTAGTCCGGACTGCGCACCACGCCCGAACTGAGGAACAATCCCTCGATGTAGTTGCGGCGGTAAAATTCGACGGTCAGCTCCACCAGTTCCGAAACCGAAAAGGTGGCCCGGCGGATATCGTTGCTGCGCCGGTTGATGCAATAGGCACAGTCATAGACGCAGTAATTGGTGAGCATGATCTTCAGCAGGGAGACGCAGCGGCCGTCCTCGGTAAAGCTGTGACAGATACCCCACCCCGCCGCATTGCCCAGCGTACCGGAACGGTTGCGGCGGGTCGTCCCGCTCGACGAGCAGGAAACGTCGTATTTGGCCGATTCGGCCAGGATCTTCAGCTTTTCGAGCACCCCCTCTTTCATGCCGGAAAAATACGCAAATTTACCCGACATACACACCTCCTGCCGGACGATTTTTTCGACAAAAAACCTCTTCCCGGAGAGCCGGGCAGTTATTCGGTTCTGACAGAATCCGTTCCGGAAAACCGGGCACCGGATTTGCAGGAACGGCCACAAAGTGAAAATCCCCGTTTTCAGGTAGCGCAAAATCGGCGGAATGCGCTATCTTTGCGAAAAACGGATTAAAACGCAAGAGACAATGAAAAAAGGAACCATCATTCTGATCGTGGCGGCAGTCGTCGTCGTAGCCCTCTTCCTCTGGATGAAGAACACCTACAACGGCATGGTGAACATGCGGGAAGGCGTGAAAGCCCAGTGGGCGAACGTGGAAAACCAGTACCAGCGCCGTTCCGACCTGATCCCCAACCTGGTCAACACCGTAAAGGGATATGCCTCCCACGAATCCTCCACGCTGGAAGCAGTGACCGAGGCACGCAGCAAAGCCACCCAGACCCAGGTCAATTTCGACCGGCTGGATGAACAGACCCTTCAGCAATACAACCGGGCACAGGGCGAGGTATCGTCCGTACTGAGCCGGCTGATGGCCATCTCGGAGAGCTATCCCGACCTGAAGGCCAACCAGAATTTCCGCGACCTTCAGGTCCAGCTGGAGGGGACGGAGAACCGCATCTCGGTAGAGCGCCGCAAGTTCAACGAGTCGGCCCAAAGCTACAACCGTTATATCATGCAGTTCCCCCGCAACCTCTTCGCCTCCATGTTCGGATTCCGGGAAACGCCTTATTTCTCGGCCCAGGAAGGCGCGGAACAGGCTCCTAAAGTGGAATTCTAAAACGGACGGACCATGCCGGGCGCATCGAAACTGCTGGACAGGCAGGCACAGGAACAGGTCGTGGAGGCCATTCGGGAGGCCGAGCGAGCCACCTCGGCCGAAATCCGGGTACACATCGAGAACCACTGCCGGGGCGACGTGCTGGACCGGGCCACGGAGGTGTTCTCCGAGCTGAAAATGGACCGGACGGAGCTCCGCAACGGAGTGCTGATCTACGTGGCCGTCAAGGACCGCAAAACGGCCATCATCGGCGACAGCGGAATCAACCGCTACGTCCGCCGCGAATTCTGGGATACCTGCTACCGGGCCATGAGCAGCCACTTCGCCACGGGTGATTTCGCGGGCGGGCTCTGCGCGGCCATCGGCCTGCTTCCCCGCGAACTGGGCGAATGTTTTCCGCACCAGAGCGACGACGTTAACGAACTTCCGGATGAAATCTCCTTCGGGTAAATCCGGCAAAAAGCGACTGCCATGTTAAGAAAAATATTCACAGCCACCCTGCTGTTCACCGCCTCCGTCCTTGCGGCGGCGGCCCTCGACCTGCCGGAACCGATGAAACCGGCCCGGCTGGTGAACGATTTCGCGGGCATTTTCAACCCGGTCCAGCGGCAGGCGCTGGAGAGCCGGCTCGTCGGATTCGCCGACTCGACCTCCACGCAGATCGCCGTCGTCTCGGTGGACGATCTGGACGGCACGGCCATCTCGGACTATGCGGCCCGCCTGTTCGACAAATGGGGCATCGGCGGCGGAACGGACAGGAACAACGGTATCCTGATTCTCGTCAAGCCCAAGACCGCCGCCTCGCGCGGCGAGGTCTTCATCAGCACGGGATACGGGCTGGAAGGGGCGGTTCCGGACGCACTGGCCGGACGGATCGTGGATTACGACATGCTCCCCCGCTTCCGTCAGGGCGACTATTACGGAGGTGTAAACAATGCCGTTTCGACGCTCATGGGACTCACCCGGGGCGAATTCACGGCAGACCAATACCTTTCCCGTCACACACAGGGTTCGGGACGGGGCGGCCTTTGGGCCGTGCTCGGATTCCTCGCGCTGCTGGCGCTGCTGACGGGAGGGTCGAAAAAGGGGCCCCGCCACACGATCACCTCCGAGGGCGACGTGGCCCGGGCGATTCTCTGGGGCAGCATCCTCTCGTCGGGCCATCACCGCTCGGGCGGAGGTTTCGGAGGCTTTTCCGGAGGCGGAGGCGGCTTCGGAGGATTCGGCGGAGGATTCACGGGCGGCGGAGGCGCCGGCGGGTCGTGGTAACCGCCGCACGGTTCCGCTACGGACCGGCCATTCCCATCATTTCAAACACCGTTAACGGACTATGGCTTCCTTTCTGAAAAACATCCGGAACAAATTCGACCGCAGCGCCCACCATCCCCGACTGGGCGGACTGGAAATCCTGCGGTACATAGGCCCCGGACTGCTGGTGACCGTGGGATTCATCGACCCGGGCAACTGGGCGTCGAATCTGGCGGCCGGAGGCGAATTCGGCTACTCCCTGCTGTGGATGGTCACCCTCTCCACGATCATGTTGATCGTCCTCCAGCACAACGTCGCCCACCTGGGTATCGCCACGGGACTGTGCCTGTCGGAAGCGGCCAGCATCTACCTGCGTCCGGCCGCTTCGCGCACCATCCTCGGGTCGGCCGTGCTCGCTTCGGTCTCCACGTCGCTGGCCGAGATACTGGGCGGGGCGATCGCCCTCCAGATGCTCTTCGGCGTACCGGTCCGGATCGGGGCTTTCCTGGTGCTGGTCTTCGTGCTTATCATGCTCTTCACGAACAGTTACCGGCTGATCGAAAAATGGATCATCGCCTTCGTCTCGATCATCGGACTTTCGTTCATCTACGAACTCTCGCTGGCCACGATCGACTGGTCCGAAGCGGCACGCGCATGGGTCACCCCCTCGTTCCCGCCGGGCTCCATGATCATCATCATGAGCGTGCTGGGCGCCGTGGTCATGCCCCACAACCTTTTCCTGCATTCGGAGGTGATCCAGAGCCGGCAGTGGAATCTGAGCGACGAAAAAGTCATCAAAAGACAACTCCGGTACGAATACTTCGACACGATCTTCTCCATGCTCATCGGCTGGGCCATCAACAGCGCCATGATCCTGCTGGCGGCCGCCACCTTCTTCGTGTCGGGCACACCCGTGGAAGAGCTGCAACAGGCCGACTCGCTGCTGCGCCCGCTGCTGGGGAACAATGCGACGGTCATTTTCGCCGTAGCCCTGCTCTTTGCGGGAATCGCCTCGACGATCACCTCGGGCATGGCGGCAGGGTCGATCTTCGCCGGGATTTTCAAGGAGCCGTACGACATCAAAGACTCGCACTCGCGGCTGGGCGTCATCATCTCGCTGGCGGTGGCCTTCCTGATCATCCTGGTCATCGGCAACCCGTTCCAGGGACTGATCTACTCCCAGATGATCCTCAGCATCCAGCTTCCGTTCACCGTTTTCCTGCAGGTCTATCTCACCTCCTCGGAAAAGGTGATGGGCAAATACAAAAACTCGACCTTCACGAAATACCTCCTCTATGGGATCGGTGCCGTCGTGACCCTTCTGAACGTCATGCTGCTCGTGAGTTTCTTCCGATAGGAAGCACGGAAAAAAAGAGAAGTGCTCCCCCCTTTTTTCGGGGGAGCACTTCTCTTTTTTCTGTCAGGCGGGAAACCTTATTTCTTCCGATCGAACTTCTTCAGGATTTCCTTCGGCACGGCGTTCCGGTTGACCACCGCGCAAATCGTCTTGTAAGTCACGTAAGGACGGGAGGCATAGAAATAGCCCCCGTAATCCTGTCCGTTCGTACCCCACGAATTTTTCACCTTGAAAAATTCGCTTCCGGTCTGGTCCACGGCCTTGCCGATGATATGCATGCCGTGGTCGTCGGAAGTGGCCTGACTGTCGAACGCCTTCTGGCGCATCTCCTGCGTCACTTCGACCTCTTTCCACGGACAGCGTCCCTGGTTCGAAATGAACATGCGCTGTTCCACGGGGTTCATGGCCAGCCATCTCTCCCGGTCCTTCTCCTCCACGTTGTCGATGGTGATCGCCCGGATCACGGCATACCCTTTGGTCGAGGCGAAACCGCCTTCGGTGGCATCCGAATCCCAATAGATCGTGTATCCCTTGTCGACCGCACCGGAGAGCACCGAAACGAACTCCTCCAGCGGCAGGTTATAGGAATATCCCCACGACCAGTTATCCTCCACTTCGATCGGGAACGTAGTGTAGAAGGGATGGTGCGTGAAGGAGGTGAGCGAAATGTAGTCGTCCATATCCAGCCCCAGCGAAGCGGCGAAGGTCTGCGGCGTATATTCCGTTCCCTTGTAGACGAACTTCTCGGGAGCCGGTCCCAGATAGGCATCCAGAATCCCGATGAAACCGTCCAGCCATGCCGTGGAGATACTTCTGTTGGGATTGCGGGCGATAGCCGCCACATACCCTTTCAGCGCACTGTGCAGTTCGGAATGCCTGTGTTCGGTCGTTCCGTAGTTGAGCCCCTGATAGACCTCCATCGGAACGATCCCGTACTTCCTGACAATGTCGAACACGTCCAGCACGGCGCCGCCGGGACTGAACGTAATCGTACCGCACATGCGGACGTACTTGATCGCCTTCTCGATGTAGGCGTTGCGCACCACCCACATCGGAGCCAGATCGACCGCCTCCTTTCCCGCACGCATGGCCTCACTCTCCAGGAAACTCAATCCCGAAAAGGCCCAGCAGGTACCGCTCATGGCCTGGTCCTTGACCGGAGTGCAGGGCATCACCTTGGTGTCGGTGAACTGATAGCCCCTTTTCGCCGCCGGTTTCGTCTGGGCCCTCAGCGGCGCGATGCCGCCGAGGGTGACGATACACAGAAGAATTACGATCTTCCTCATAACTGAAATCAATATTTCGATTTAATGGATTCGAAGAAATAGAGCAGCGAGGTGTAGTGCCCCTTGTCGTCGGGATGGCACGAGGCGACCCGGTTGCGCACCAGCGTACGGGCTTTCTCCAGCATGGCTACGTACTGTCCCGTCACCTCGTCGATACGGTCGATCTTGACGGCCGGCTGGAATCCGTATCCGTAGCTGTACCCGAAGCTGGTGTGCGCAGCCTGGGAGGCCAGGAATCCCTCTCCGTATTTGGCCTCGATGGCCCGGAGCTGGTCGGCATAACGGTTCACCAGTCCCGTCTCGTCGAGCCCGTACGCAATGATATCGTCCACCGAAGGCAGATAGGCATAGGTGTCGGTCATGTTGGCAGTGACCATCGGATTTTCGCTCGCGATCTTGACCCGGTTCCACTGGCTCTGGGCCGCGGCACGAATCCGCAGCACGGCCTGCCGCTGCATGATCTTGTCGCCGTCGGTCAGCTTGCGGCCCTTGATCGCACTTTCGAAAACGCAGTTGTACAAGTCGTTGAAATACTCCTGGATCGTGTAGGGATCATCCGACAGGTGCGACGAGAGCATCACGTTCTCCGCCGTAGCCAACAGGGCCGTGGTGGCCACATTCTTCATGTTGGAAGACATGCGCAGCGCCAGACCGAACTTGGAGGTCAGTTCCGGATCGTCGATCCAGTCGCAGTTGCGGATTTCGTTGACCACCCAGCGCATGGATTTCTTCTGCACATCTCTGGGAACCGATTTGAAACGGTCGCCCGGCGTGCCGTCCTTCACCTGCGTAAGTTCGATACCGCCGATGTTCATCATCACGTTGCGCATGTAACGGAAATAGGTATTGGTAATGGTGTTGTACAGCTCCTTGCGGTGAGCACCCGAAGGATCGTCCGTGATCCATTCGCTCAGATGGGGCAGAATGTATTTCAGGTTCTTGATGCCGTAATCGCCCGCCTTGATGGGATCGTCGCCGAGGTCCTCCTCCAGCGCGGTCGGATCGTAGCGGCTCAGAATCTGCTGGTGGCCGTAACGGTAAACCGGATCGCCCGCCTTGGCGTCCACCCAGCTCTCGAGCACGGCCTCCTCCTCTTTCGGACTCTTATCGAAAATCGGCGTGTAGAGCCACTTGATCGCATAGTAATCGTACGGGCCCAGATCGGGAGGCGTCAGTTTCACGCCCTTGTCGGACGGCTGGGCCACATAGTTGAACCGGGCATAGTCCATGATCGAAGGCGTGGTCCCGTACTTCTGCGTATAGCTGGCGCTGCGCAGCGAATCGACCGGCACGGCATTCGACGCGGCCATGTTGTGCATCAGCCCGAGGGTGTGCCCCACCTCGTGCGCCACGACATATTCGATCGACTCGTCCATCACGTCCTTCGGCATCTTGCTCACGCGCACCCGGGGATCGAGTTGGGCGGTCTGAACGAAACGCCACTTGTTTATCAGGTTGGCCACATCGTTATAGATCAGCACGGATGCATTGAGGATTTCGCCCGTGGAAGGATCGGTCCACGAGGGTCCCATGGCATTCTCCGTGTCAATCGGGATATACCGCACACAGGTATATTTCAGGTTGTCCGGATCGAACGACGGATCGTCCTTCGGAAAATCCTTCACCTGCACGGCATTCTTGAAGCCGATCTGTTCGAAAGCCTTGTTCCAGCGGAGCACACCCTTTTTGACCGGCTCGCGCCACGATTCGGGAAACGCATCGTCGATATAGTAGACGATCGGCTTGGCCGGCTCGACCAATTCGCCGCGGCGATAGGCCGCCGTATCCTTCGGCTCCAGCCTCCAGCGCGTAGCCAGCGTATAGAGCTGCATCTTGTCCTTCGTATCGTCGATCTTTCCCTTTCCGACCAGGAAGATACCCACCCGGGAGTCCGCCACACGGGGATGCATCTTCTTCTCGGGCAGCAGCATCACCGTACGGGTCACTTTCGCCGAGAAGCGACCGCTGCCCAGCACGAAGATGAAGGCCTTGATCGTGTAGGAATAGGTGAGCTCCGAAGCCACGGTCACGTTGTCGTCGAAAGCCTTGACTTTCTCGATCCGGGCCAGGTCGCTCTGCACGCGGGTCGAGATCTGCACCACCCCGCCGCCGTCGCCGCCGATGGGCGAAAGTGCCTTGCTGTCGCCGGTGAAGAGTTCCGTCACATCGAGCACCACGGCCGAACTGTCGGGCGTGTAGGCCTTCACGGGATACTTCTTGATCGAGACATCCATGAAGTTCTGCTTGACGGCTTTCTCCATAGCCTTGTTATCGGGGTCGTATCCCATGAAACTGTTGATCTCCCGCATGTAAACGATGCTGTCCTGCATCTCCAATTTCACATGCAGCGGGTCGTTGCCCATATAACCCACGATAGCCACGTCGGGCTGGGAGGTTTCGGTCGTTTTCGAACCGATCAGCAGCTCCCGCCCCATATACTTGAGGGGATATTCGAAATAGAGCTTGCCGCCCACCTTGTGAATCGTGATGAATTTGCCCTTCACGGTTTCACAGCCGGGCTTCTTGACGATCTTCTCGTAAGGGGTCTCCTTCTTTTTCTTCTTGGTCGAATCCGCAGCAGTCTGCTCCGTCTTGGCGCCTTTCTTTTTGGAAGGCCGCTTCGCATAGCCGTCCGCCACCGTCACCGAAACGGCCACGAGGGCTGCAAAGCTCAATACAATCCACTTTTTCATACGATAAATTTAAACAGGTTGATAGTGATAGTGATGTTATTTCTGGTCATTCCTCTCCGAAGCCTGCCCGGTACTCGGCGAACAGCTGCTTCATGATCCGATAGCGCTCCAGCACCTTCGGATATTCGGCATATTTCTGCTCGAAAGCGGCATCGTCCCCGACCAGCACCTCGGCGATATAGTCCCGCAGATCCTGTTCGTAAGAGGGCGTATAGTAACCGGTGCATTTGGTGTCTACCTGGGAGAGGTCTCTATTGATCACACCGTTCTCATAGGCCAGATACACCAAGTTTTCGATACTGAAGTTCAGAAAGCCGTAGCTGAGCCAATGGAGCCGCTTGCCGGGTTCGTCCGGCTTCTGCAAAATGTAGGCGGGTCTCGAAGTGTTGCTGTTGCGTCCGACCAGCTGGGTGTTGCAGTACGAAGTCCCATCCGACTTCTTCTCCGCCGCATCGAAAAACGCCTCGAACTCCACCTGGTAATCGTGGTTATCCACAATATCTTCGGCAAAGAGCGTCGCCATCACATAGCCGGCATGATACTTCTTCTCCGCCTCGGACATTCCCGCGATCTGTCCCACCCGGCCGACAGCCATGCAGGTCAGTCCCTGGAACGTACGGAATTCATGGCACCCGCGCGCATCCGACGCATAGTTACGCACCATGTCGTCCACCAGCAGCAGGCTCATGGGATAGAGCCGCTCGGGCAGGGAAGGCAACACGTAATCGCGGACAAACTCCACCCCGGCCTTGACTTCCGACTTGTCGTTCCGCAGGAGATAGGCTTCGTTCAGCTTATAGGTCATCTTGGGCGCCCCGTCCACATAGGTGATCCAATAGCCGAAATCAATCACCTCGTAATGGGTGACGGGCGAACCGTCCATGGAATACCCGCGGAAATCGGACCCGATCGTATCGTTGTAGAAGACGGGCAGTCCGTACTCCGAATAGATTTCGTACCGGACATGGTCGGTCGGATCGGCACTGTCCTCGATCCGGTACCAGTCCTTATCGAGCATCGAAGGGCTCAGATCGCCGTCGTCGTCCTTGGAGCAGCCGGCCAGCACGGCCGATGCCGCAACGGCCAAAAACCATATATTTCTCTTCATGATATGCAGTTTTTCTCGTTAAAAATCTTCCATTCCCACGTGCATCTCCACGCCCGTGCGGTTATTGTCCTTCAGCGCCCCGTTATTGATGAGAATCTCGCTCTGGGGGATGGAGAAGACCCAGTTTCCGCCGTTTTCCGATTCGGAGAAACGGGGCAGTATATAGTATCCCTCGGGAATGCCGTCGACGGCATTTTCCGGTTCCCGGTCGTACGCATGATGAATCGGCTCGTCATAAGGGAGTCTCTCATTGACAGCATACCGGCGCAGATCGAACCAGCGATGTCCCTCGAAACAGAGTTCCCGGCGGCGCTCGTCGCGGATCAGCCGGATCAGATCGTCGCCGGTCGCCGTGACGGTAGAGTTGTACGAAGCGACGAACCGTTTGGCCCTCAACGACGAGATCGTGGAGGCAGCCTCGCTTTCGTTGTCGCTCCCGCCCTGAAGCGCCAGGGCCTCCGCCTTGTTCAGCAGAACCTCGGGCCAACGGAACAGGCAGCAGTCGGAAATGGGACGTTTGGTATTGTCATAACATTTGAAAGTCGGATAATAGCCGATCACCGGATGCTGCGACAAGGAAGAGCGGTCAATTTTTTCGAATATTCCGAACCGGGTGTCGTTTTCCTGGTCAAACGCGGCGATCAGCGCATCGGACGCCTTAAAATTAAACCCGTTCCCCATCTGCGGGTAACTTCCGGTAGAGGTACCGCCCGTCTTGACCGACTTGCTCCGGAAAATCGTCTCGATCCGGTACTGTCCGTTCGAAAAGATCGTCTCGGGAGAGTCGAAGGATATGCGGTCGTCCTCTGCGCCCAGCGTCGTGTAGTCGAGCAGCGAATACCCGCCCGCACGCAGTATTTCGTCGCACTGTTCGACACATTCGGCATATTTGCTCATGTAGAGGTACACCCGGCTGAGCAGCAGGCGGGCCGCCGTCTGATTGGGGCGGTAGATGGACTCCTGCGTCACGCCATCGAGCAGGCGCACAGCCTCTTTCAGATCGGTCACGATCGTCTCGTAAACACTCGCCACCGAATTTCTCGAATAGTTCTTGTCCTCGACCATCTCGGACAGTTTGATCGGAACGCCCGGATCGGTCGATGCCGAAGAGACACGGTAAGGTACGGCATACACGTTGACCAGATAGTAGTAATACAGTGCTCGCAGGAAAAGGGCCTCCCCTTTCAGCGCCGGATAGCGTCTCTCGCCCGCATAATTTTCATCCAGTTCGAAAATGATCACATTCATCGAATTGATGAAATCGTAGAGACGTGACCAACACCGGTCATCGTAAGGCACAAAAGGAGGAGTGGAACCTATAAACGGGTCCATCTGCCAGCCGTGAAAAGGCCCCAGTCCGGATATCCAATAATTATACGATAGCCGGGCCGACATCCAGCCGTTTTCCTTCGAATCGTCATCCATCACGTGAATCCAGCCGCCGATGGCGATTCCCTGGACATGGGTGGCACTCAAAGTCGCGCTCCGGCTGGGACGTGTGGCATCCATGTACCCTTCTCCCAGAATCAGTTCATTCACGTCCTCGATCGAGGTGACGAACACCTGGTTCGTGGCATTCTTCGAAAGGAAGTCGCCGCAGGAAGAGAAAACCAGCAACGCGACCCCCGCAATCCAATATTTCTTATGATTCGTTTTCATGTGTCTCGGTTTAGAAAGTTACGTTCAGACTGAAGGAATAGGTGGGACGGTTCGACATGTTGATCGTCTCGGAACTTCCGGACTGGGTGGTCGGGTCCTGTCCCTTCAGGTCCTTGCTGCAAATCGTAAACAGGTTCGTGGCATAGAAGGAAACGTAGGCGGATTTCATCGCCACTTTCTTCGTGATCTTCGATGGCAGGTTGTAGCGCAGCGACAGCGACTGCAGGCGGACGTAATTACCGCTCACCACCCGCAGGTCGGAGTTGTCGTACATCTGCCAGATATTGGCCGCGAAGGGATAGTCCTTCATCCACCACGTCGTCAGCGAGGAGAGCGTATTGGTGAACTCCGATCCCGAGAGGGTACCCGGGATATTGGTGTACTTCTCGTCGCCGGGATTCCTCCAGCGGTTGATGAACTCCTTGCGGGCGTTCTTATCGGGCTGGGGTGCGATCGTACCGTAACCGGAAGCCACGTTCGGATACATCTTGAGCAGGCGCACCTTCGATCCGAAACTGCAGGTCAGGTTGAGCCCGAGCGTAAACCGTTTGTAGGAGAACGTATTCATGAAACCGCCCTGGAAGACGGGAACGCGGTTACCGGAGTAGTCCATCACCGTAAAATAGATCTCTTCCATGCTCATGTTCTTGTATTTTTCGAGGAATTCGTCCTCGTCCAGCCCGTAGAAGGTCGGCCGGCCGTCTTCGTGGCTCAGTCCCGTGAACTTGTAGGAATAGAACGAGTTCAGGGCCTTGCCGGGAATCTCCACGCTGCCGTTCAGGAAATCGCTGTACGTATAGGCGTCTTTCAGCGTCTTGCTCGACGCCTTGCTCAGCAGACGGTTCAGCGTCTGCCCCAGATTCGGGGTCATCGTCCAGCGGAAACCCTCCGGATTACCCTTCGTCTGACGATTGATAATCACGAAGTTAAGACCCAGTTCAATGCCCTGATTCTCGACGGTTCCCTTGTTCACCACATAGCTGCTCACGCCATTGACCGTGGATACCTTTTTCGACAGGAAAGCGTCTTTCGTCTTCTTGTAATAATAGGAGAGCGAACCGGTGATCTTGTTGTCCAGCAGACCGAAATCCACCGTGACATTGGTCGAGGTAGTCTTCTCCCAGCGCAGATCGGGATTCGGATAGCTGTAAACGTGGGCGACATACTGGTTGTTGGCGTTCACCTCCCCGTCGCGGGTGATGATCAGTTTCGAACTCTGGTTCGAGAGCATGTTGCCCTGCAGCCCGAGCGAAGCCCTCACGGAGAGCGAGTTGACCACTTTGGAGTGGGGCATCAGGTCGCGCTTGATATTCCACCGGCCGGAAATCGACCAGATCGGCAGAATCTTCTCGTTGGCACGGGAACCGAACTGATTCGAGGCGTCGGCCCGGGCATTGACGTTGAACATGTAGCGCCCGTCATAATCGTAGGAGACCGTCGCATATCCCGAAACCAGATTGGTCAGCTCCAGCGACCGCACGCCCCGGGCCGCCGGCGTGGTGTAGTACCAGTCGTAATATCCTGTGTACCGTGCCGGATCGAGTTTGCTCATTCCCATGCCCCGGTCCGGCATATATCCGCGGTAAATCTGGTTCAGATTGTTGTACTCGGTCGAGGAAATCTCCCCTCCCAGCGCAGCGGAGATATTGTGCTTGCCGGATTTGTCGAGGTCCTTGTCGAAGGAAAACTGTCCGCGGATCACATAGCTGTGCTTGTCGGTCTTGGTCTGCGTCAGCTCCCCTCCGTAAGGCATCAGATTTTCGCTGTCTCCGTTCTTGGTGTAGCGGAGACACTGGGCGTAATAGGTATTGTCCCCGTAATATTTCTGCTGGTCGGCATTGCTCATCGAATAGGAGAGTGTCAGTCCGAATTTCAGCGGGTCGATGATCCGGTAGTCCAGACTGGCCGTAATGGTCGCCGTATAGATTTTGGATTTGTTGTAGCTGTTCTCCATCTCGTTCATGATGTTGAACGGGATATCCCACGTACTGAGGGAACTGTTGCGGCTGTAATACTTGAAATAGGAGTAAGGCTCCCCGTTCTCGTCATAGGCGGGAATGGCGCGGCTGGTCCCGTAGGCGTAGTTGAGCACGTCGATTTCGGTGGGGTTGTACTTGCGGTCCTGCACGCTGGCATTGGCCCCGAAGCGCATCGACATGCGTTTGTAGTTGGCCGTCAGGTTGATATTGGCCGTATAGGTCTTGTTGAACTCGTGCTTCACGTTGCCCTGGGCATTGTTCAGACCCAGCGAAGCGTAATAACGCATGGTGGAAGAGCCGCCCGAAAGGCTGATCGTATGCTTCTGGGTGAAGGAGTTCTGGGTAAGTATATCGAACCAGTCGGTATTCAGCCCTTCGTAATAGCTGATCCGGCGGGAGAGCTCGGCATAGTCGATGTTGCCGTCGTAGTAATCCTTCATCGCCCCTTCATACCCCACCCACGAGTTGATCAGTCCGTAGGGCTGGTGATTCTCCATGAGTTCCCGGGAGTAGTCGATCCGCTCCTTGGAGTTCATCATGTTCACGTACTTGTCGGAGTAGTGGGGACGGCGGCTGAAACTTCCGGTAAAGGAGTAGCTGACCGAAGGCGGTCCGGGATTTCCCTTTTTGGTCGTGATGACGATCACGCCGTTGGCCGCCCGGGCACCGTAGATCGCGGTGGCCGACGCATCCTTGAGGATGTCGATCTGCTCGATATCTTCGGGATTGACACCGGAAATGGCATTGCCCAGCAGATTCACGAAGTCCAGGTCGTTCAGCTGGTTGGGATCGACATTGACGGGATCGGTCTGCACGATGCCGTCCACCACCCACAGGGGCTCCTGGTTTCCCAGGATGGTGGAGGTACCCCGGATACGCAACCGGGGAGCCGCCCCGATCGTGGCCGAGTTCTGCATAAAGACCATACCGGGGACATGCCCTTCCAGCATCAGGTCGACCGTCGCCAGGCTGGGCACATTGATATCCTTCATTTTCAAGGTCGTGACGGCACTCGTGATCTTCCGCTTGTCGAGCGTCTGGTAGCCGGTCTGCACCACCACCTCGTCCATCATGCTCTCGTTCTCCTTGAGAATCACGTTGATTTTGGCCTGTCCGGTGTATTTGACAGACTTCGTCTCCATCCCCACGAACGAGAACATCAGGGTAATGTCGGTATTCTCCGGTACATCGAGCGCCAGACGGTAGGAACCGTTGGCATCGGTCGAAACGCCTTTGGTCGTTCCCCGCATCCGCACGGTCACTCCGGCCAGGGGTTCGCGGCCGATGTCGGTCACCTGGCCTTCGATCACGATCTTCTTCGTGGCGGCCGGAGCCTCCGTCACCTTTCCGTCACGGCGGCTGATGACCACATGTTTATCGGTGATTTCGTATTTCAGCGGCGTCCCTCCCAGACAGCGGTCGAGAATCGGACGCAACTCCACGTTCTGACAATTGAAATTCTTCTTTCCGAGCGCCTGAATATCGGCCACGTTGTAGATAAACGAATAGTCGCTGACCTTCTCGATCTGCAGGAACAGCTCGCTCAGATAAGCATTCCGGATGGTAAGCGTAAACCGCTGGGGACGCCGCTGTCCCGATACGGTTTCCTGGGCTGCCAGCAACAGCAGCACCAGCGACACTTTCACCAGCAGGCCGGCACACACACTCTTTCTACCTGGTGAAATGTTCAGTGTAGAATTTTTTTTCATACATTTGCTGAATTAATTAAACAAAAATTTAACATCCCGGCGGGGAGACGGGTGGAGCCGTCCCCTCGCCATTTTTATTTTTTCACTACCGTAATCGTACGTCCGTCCCGCTCGAATGCGATGCGGTCCATGCCTCCGAGCAGTTCCAGGACGGGGTCTATGCTTTCGTATTTTTTCAGACGGGCGGAGATTTCGATCCGCTCCAGTTCCGGCACACTGAAAATATAGTCGAAATCGTACCACTCGGAGAGTTCCTCCATGATCTCCCGGAGAGAATTCTCCCGGAACATGAAATAGCCATCCTTCCAGGAAGTGTAATAGAAAGTCTCCACATCCGTCACCTGGCTTCCCTGCGCCGTGATACACGCCTGTTGGCCGGGCATCAGCAACAGATCGGAGCCATGCATGTCCCGGACGGCGACCCGCCCGCTGACCAAAGTGATCCGGCTCACGGCCCCGTTCTGGTCGGACACGCAGAACTCCGTCCCCAGTACGCGGACCGAGGAACGAGAGGTGCGGACGATGAAGGGATGCCGTTCGTCCCGGGCCACCTTGAAATAGGCCAGCCCCTTCAGGGTGACTTCCCGGACGGAATCGGAAAAAATATCCGGATATTCGATTTCGGAATCGGCTCCCAGCCAGACCACGGTTCCGTCCGAGAGTTCGAGACTGTAATCGGACCCTCGCGGCACGATCAGCCGGTTGACGACGGGCTTTTTCTCGGGAAGCCCCGGTTCGCCCTCCGGTTCCTGTCTGTAAGAGAGCACGGCACTCTCCTCGTCCACCTTCAGGGCCGTGCCTTCCGGCAGATAGCCGGTCGTATCGGAAAGCGAGTAGGAACGCCCGTCGCTCAGGACCAGCATGGCAGTCGAAGAGCGGTGCAGAATCGGTTCTTCATCCCCACCGGACGGACGACCCGGCCGGGAAACGAGGGTCAGCAACAGGGCCAGCGGCAACACGACCGCCGCAGCCACTCCCACCCGCTTTCGCAGGCGAAGCAACCGGTTGGTACGGCGGATACCGGTACGCCGTGCAAAATCCTCGAAATCGGAGAGACGAGAAGCCGCCCGGAACTCATCCAGCACACGGCCGAAATCGGACTCTTCGGTAAGCTGCCGGTAAAAATCGGCGTTATGGGGATCGGCATCCAGCCACCGTTCGATCTCCGTCCGTTCGTGCAGGGAGATCGTTCCGTCCAGCTCCTTACGGATCAGATCGGCTATATGCAAATACTCGGATACCATTGTTCGGGCTTTTAGCAGTATAGATTATTGCTATTTTATAATCTATATTCACTAAAAAGAACAACTCAATCCCCCGATCGGTCTACCGGACAGATGAAATTTTTCAGGAAATTTTGCAAAAACGCGATTTAAGCAGCTTGACGGCCCGGATACGATGATTGCGCACGGTGCTGACCGCAATATCGAGAATTTCGCCGATCTCCCGGTAACTTTTCCCTTCGATCGACATTTTCAGCACGTTCCGGCATTCGCGGGGAAGCTGTTCCATCGAATCGACAAGCTGGCGCTCCACTTCGGCCGAGATGATCCGCCGGGCCTGGCCGGCCTCCATCATCTCGCGCCCCATGATCCCGAGCCGGCGGCTCTTCACATGCTCATGCTTGATGTGGTTGAGCGAAAGGTTCCGTGCCGTCACGTAGAGGAACGACCGGACAGCGGCCTCCGAAGGAAAGTTACGCCGCATCCGCCACAGGGCCACGAATGCATCCTGCGCGATGTCCGCAGAGACGGGTTCGCTCTCGACGAATCCCCGGGCATAGAGGCACAAGGCCGCGAAGTACCGTTCGTAGATACCCTTAAAACATACTTCGTCCCCTTCGTGCAGCAGTTTAACAAATCCGGTTTCTTCCATTTTCCGCCCTCCTTCATCCTTACACACAGGCCCCGGACGGGGCCTCTCTCTCAACAAAACTAAAAAATTTATCGGAAAGAAGATTCCAAAAAAACCGAAGAAATCGCAGAAAGTAACAAAAACGAAGCGCAGGAAGCCGATCCGTAAACAATAATACGAAAAAAGGAAAAATCCGCTCCGATTTGTCAACGGGCCGGAAGGCCTACCGCTCCTTCTGGCGCACCCAGATCAGTTTCGAAGTGTCGTATCCGCGCCTGCGCGCCTGTTCCAGCAGATATTCCAGCGTCACCGGATCGAGTTTCGGAGTGCGCGAAAGTATCCACAGATATTTGTCGGAGCTGCTGCCCACGAGCGCATAGGCATACTCCAGCGAATCGAGTGCCAGCACGTAATAGTCGGAATAGAACCAGAGGAAAAACGACACTTTCAGCTTGCCCGGATCGGCCGGGTCGGGCTGTTTGGCCTTCGCATGGGCCACCCGGAACTTTCCCTTTTTGTAACCGCTGTTGGTAACGGCGATCATCCCGTCGGGACGCATGGCATATTCGGCCGTCACGCACTCCATTCCCCGCTCGAAACGGTGATCGAAACGGGCGATCTCATACCAGCGGCCCAGAAAACGGTTCAGGTCGAGCGTCTCCACCGTCTTCACCCGCTCCGCTCCGGCCGGATCGGCGGGTGCACTCATCGCATGGGGAGCGGAAAGTCCGACGAGCGCTGCCGAAAGGAAATACATACTTTTCATGACGAACATCTTTTCCGGAAATTCTCCGCACAAAACGTACCGAAATCCGCCGCTACCGGCCGGAATTTCCGTACACGCGGGCGTACCACGCCGTCCCGGCATACAACGCATTCAGATCGGCATAGTCCGCATACGGCACATAAACGCTCATACCGCAGAAAGTTTCGACCGTCACGGCCGACATCACTTTCTCCGTGCTCCTTTTGTAGAGGACCACCGAATCGAGACACGTCCCGAACTCCGCCAGCAACGGGTCGGAGGCGGGCACCAGCTGAGAAACGACGTCTTCCAGATCGAACATCGTGTGCCGGGAGTAACGGTCGAAATGCTGGATAGCCCCCCGGTCGAGCAGGGGAATCTGCGAGCGGTACCGCTCCGTGATGCGGCCCATCGCCTCCGCGAGCCGCTCCATTTTCCCCAGGTCGTACAGGGCCGTGGTCGCCGTCCGGAATGGCCCCGACCGGGCATCGTAGTATTCGAAGAATTTGCGGCACACCTCGCTCAGCCGTGGCTGCGGAGCCAGCAGGTCGGAGACGATGCGGTCGTAAGGCAGGCCGTTCGCCAGCACCTCGGCCGCCGATGCGACCATATAATCCGCCTTGTTCCGCAGGGCGTAGGCCACCTCGGCCTCTCCCATGAAGCAGGCGTCGATCACGATGTAGTCGAACATGCCGTCGGGCAGTGCGGCGGCCAGGTCGGAAAGTTCCATCTCGAACGAACCGTCCTGTCCGAAAGTCCGCGTAAGGGGCATATCTTCCCCTCCCGAAGCGGCATTTTTCCGCAGGAGAGACGAACGGGTATACCCGCTTCCCTGCGGAAGCCAACCCGTGGCGTGGGACCAGAGAATCAGCCCGTAACTGACCCCGGGCGCCAGCGTGCGCACATCGCCGAGCACGACACGCATGACGGAGGGATCGAGCGAATTCTGATCCCCGTATCCCTTCAGCGTCCGCAACTCGCCCACCCCCGAGCTATTGCGCACCACCTCCAGCAGACGGGGCGCCTCCCCCGCCGGATCGCGGTATATGACGATCCGGCCCGGTGCAGGATCGCTGTCGCCGACCGCCTGCAAGAGCATGTCGATAT
Organism: Gallalistipes aquisgranensis; assembly: GCF_014982715.1. Classification (NCBI taxonomy): domain Bacteria; kingdom Pseudomonadati; phylum Bacteroidota; class Bacteroidia; order Bacteroidales; family Rikenellaceae; genus Gallalistipes; species Gallalistipes aquisgranensis. Next base: position 1,391,549 of record NZ_JADCJY010000001.1, read on the forward strand.
TTTCCGTATCGTACTGACTGTATCCCAGCGAATTGTCCGCCACCATATAGACGAGCAGGGTCCGTTCGGCCGACGGTACGACCGTAGCGCCTTCCCGCTCGCAGGCAGGAAAAAGCAACAGGCATATACCCCCGAAAACCGTCAGCAACATCCGGGTCATGGCCTGCCGAATCCCTTTTTCTTATAGAGGGGAATGCCGTTGAATTCGAGCCCCTGCACCCGCTTTTCGCGCAACTTGTCGGGTTTGCGCCAGTAGACCCGGCCGAAATCGAAGTAATACCCCTTCACCTTTCCGTGGCGTTGCAACAGGGGAATATACTCCACCGTGCTGGTCACCACCATCCGCTTCATCGGCTGCAGGTCCATCATGGCCAACACGTCCGTCGAATGGGAGAAGAAAAGCACATGCCACGGAGAGTCCTGCCTCAACCCCGTGCCGGAAGATTTGATCGTGGCGACGATCTTGTCCAGCCGGTCGCGGTTGATCTCGGCCTGCCTGCGGTCGCCCAGCTTCTCGTAGGCATAGATCAGGAAGTTGACGTTCCGCGGGCTGAAGGGATCGGCCTTCATCGACTCGCCCACATACTCGATGATCCGGGCGCATTGGGCCGAATCGGGCTCGTTGTTCTGCGCGAAGACCGTCATCACCTTGTCGTCGGCAGGGTTCGCCTCCAGCGGCTTGTACTCCTCCTGATAGGGAAATCCGTAGTACAGATAGTAATAGTCGTCCTCCGTCAGGGTCGTATCCCCGGCCATGTACCGGGAAAAAAGAGGCGGATAATAGTAGGGCGACGCATGGTCGATCACCGCCCGCAGAACGGCGTCGTTGTCAGGCACCCGCTGGCCCAGCAGCCACAGAGGCATCGAAAGGAGCACGAGTGCGAATATTTTTTTCATAAGATTCCGTTTTCCTGTATAACGGCAAATATAATCAAAAAATCGGCCGGATTCAGTGAATCCGGCCGGAATATGTCTCTCTCCGGAAAGGAAGGGTTTACAGGCCGTACCGATCCATCAGCATCCGGAGACGTTCCAGCAACGCATCGGAGCCCGGCACCAGCGGAAGCCTCAACCGGTTTTCCGCCATTCCCCGCACGGCCAGAGCCGCCTTGACTCCCGTGGGATTTCCCTCCGCGAAAAGCACCTCGACCGCCTCGAACAGGCGGAGCTGAAGCGACGAAGCCGTGGTCCGGTCGCCGGCGAAAGCCGCCCTCACCATGCGGATGAACACTGCCGGAAAGACATTGGCCGCCACGGAAATCACTCCGTCGCCCCCGAGAGCGATCAGCGGCAGGGCCATGTTGTCGTCGCCCGAAAAGACCCGGAATCCCTCGGGCCGGTCGCGGAGCAGGTAGCTCATCTGCGAGAGCGAACCGCAAGCCTCCTTGACCCCCAGCAGGTTTTTCACCTCGGATGCCAGCCGAAGCGTCGTTTCCGCCTTCAGATTGACACCCGTGCGGGAGGGTACGTTATAGAGCAGGATCGGCACGGGCGATTCGCCGGCGATCGCCCTGTAATGCTCGAAAAGACCCTGCTGCGAGGGCTTGTTATAATAAGGAGTGACACTCAGCACGGCATCCACGCCCGAAAGGTCGGTCTCTCCGATCTGCCGGATCACCCCGGCCGTATCGTAACCGCCGATTCCCACGATCAGAGGCAGCCCCTTCCGGTTGCGCTCCCGGACAAAGGCGAGGATATCGCTCTTCTCCCCGGCGGAAAGCGTGGGGGTCTCCGCCGTCGTACCCAGCGCCACCAGGAAATCGGCGCCGTTCTCCGTCACATAATCCACGAGCCGGCCGAGCGAAACGTAGTCCACACCGCCCCTCTCATCGAAAGGGGTTACCAATGCCACGCCGACTCCCTGAATGTTATTTTTCATACATTTTGTGTAAATTCATGGCAAAGGTAATAAAATTTCTAAAACAACGAACCCTGAACGGGATTATTTTCTTTCTCCGGCGAAGAGGCCGCTCCGGCGCCGTCGCCCTCTCCGATCATCGCCAGGAAACGCTCCTCGTCGATGATTTCGACACCCAGTTTCTGAGCCTTGGCGAGCTTGGCCGGTCCCATGTTCGCTCCGGCCAGCAGGAAGTCGGTGTTCGAGGAGACGGCGGCCAGGTTCTTTCCCCCGTGCAGCTCGATAAGCTCCTTGAGCTGGTCGCGGCTATGCGCGGCGAAAGTGCCCGAAATGACGAAAGTCCGGCCCCCGAGCGAATCGGAAAGCCCCTCCCGTTTTCCGCCGCTGAACTGTACCCCTGCTTTCCGGAGGCGGGCGATGATCTTCAGGTTATCTTCGTCGGAGAGATACTGGATGACGCTGTCGGCGATCTTCTCCCCCACTTCGTCCGCCTCCAGCAACTGCTCGCGGGTCGCGGCGGCGATGGCATCCAGGCTGCCGAAACGGGCAGCCAGATTTTTGGCCGTCGTCTCGCCCACGAACCGGATACCCAATGCGAAAAGCACCCGGGGAAAGGGCACTTCGGCGGAACGGCGGATACTCGTTACGATATTCTCCGCCGATTTCTCCCCGAGCCGGGGCAGCGGGGCCAACTCGCCGGCCGTGAGGTCGTAGAGGTCGGCGATGTTCCGGATAAGCCCCTGTTCGTAAAGAAGCGCGACGGTCTCCTCTCCCAGCCCCTCGATGTCCATCGCACGACGGGCGATGAAGTGGATGATACGTCCCACGATCTGCGGGGGACAGTGGCTCTGGTTCGGACAATAGTGCTTGGCCTCCCCCTCGTATCGGACCAGCAGGGTACCGCACTCGGGGCAATGCGTAATGTACTCGAACGGGGTGCTGTCGGCCGGACGCCGCGAGAGTTCGACGCCGACGATCTTAGGAATGATCTCCCCTCCCTTCTCCACATAGACCATGTCGTGCAGCCGGATATCGAGCAGGGCGATCTGCTCGGCATTGTGCAGCGAAGCCCGCTTGACGGTCGTCCCCGCCAGCTGCACGGGGTCGAGATTGGCCACGGGAGTGACCGCCCCTGTACGACCCACCTGGAAATCGACCGTATTGAGCCTCGTCAGGGCCTGCTCGGCCTTGAACTTGTAGGCCACCGCCCAGCGGGGCGACTTGGCCGTATAGCCCAATTTGCGCTGCAGAGCATATTCGTTCACCTTGATGACCACGCCGTCGGTATCGTAGGGAAGCGTCTCGCGCAACCTGTCCACCCGGCGGATATAGTCGTCTATGCACTCCGTACTCCGGCAGAGCTCCATGCGGTCCGAAATCTTGAACCCCCACTCCTTCGCCTTCTGCAGGCTCTCCCAGTGCGAGGCGTAAGGCAGATCGTCACCCACCAGGTAATACATGAAATTGTCCAGCCCACGGCGGGCCACCACGGCTGAACTCTGCTGCTTGAGCGTGCCGGCCGCCGCATTGCGCGGATTGGCGAAAGGCGCCTCGCCCGCCTCCTCGCGTTCGGCGTTGAGCCGGTCGAAAGAAGCGTGGGGCATCAGGATTTCGCCCCGTATCTCGAAAAAGGAGGGATAATCGTCTCCGCGCAGCTCCAGCGGAATGCTGCGGATCGTGCGCACGTTGGCCGTCACGTCGTCCCCGGCCGTCCCGTCGCCGCGTGTGACGGCACGCACCAGCCGCCCGTTCTCGTAAGTGACGCTGATGGCTGTCCCGTCGAACTTCAGTTCGCAGACGTACTCCGTCTCCCCCACCTCGCGCGCGACCCGGTCGCAGAACTCGTGCATCTCGTCCGGAGAATAGGTGTTCGACAGGGAGAGCATCGGATAGCGGTGTGCGACGGTGGCGAACTCCCCCGTCAGGTCGCTTCCCACACGGTGCGAGGGGGAATTGGGATCGTCGTACTGCGGATAGGCGGCCTCCAGCTCCTGCAACTCGCGCATCTTACGGTCGAAATCGTAGTCGCTGATGAGAGGATCGTTCAGCACGTAATACCGGTAGTTGTGTTCGTTGAGCTCTTTGCGGAGCCTGAGTATCTGTTCGAGCATGGTTCGTCTAAATTTGCCCAAAGGTATTAATTTTGTCCGGAAGCCGTATCTTCCGCAGAGGCAAAATCATGTCGGGAACAGGAGAGAAAAGGAAAAAACGGAAAAAAATTTTTCAGACTATTCGGGATATTCAAATTTTGCTTATACTTGCAGAAAATTTTCAGAAAGCATGGCCACAGAAACAAAACCCAAGAAGCGTCTGGTGGTGAGTTACCATAACTTACCGGCGGAACTTCAGGAAGAATTGAAGAAGAAGTACCCTAACGGATATACCGACAGCATGCTCCGGATCGACAAGGGCCCGGGCGACTTTTTCTACGCTGTCGTACTGGAGACGGAAGACACCAGCTACCTGGTCAAAGTAGACGTGAAGGTGGACGGACAGCTCGACGAAGAGGAAGACAAGGAGTATTACGACGACGAAATCAAGGGCGCCGACGAAATCATCGACGACAACGCGGAGGAGTCGGACGACGAATAGGGCGGAAGAGTCACGCCGGAAAACGGAATGGTACGGATTATGCATCCGTACCATTCCGTTTTTTAACCGATCCGCTATGGCCGACCGTCAACACAGAAGTTACTCCAACGGAGAGATCACCGTCCTCTGGCAGCCGGAAAAATGCCGGCATTCGGGCATCTGCGTCTCCCGCCTGCCCGAAGTTTTCGATGCCCGTTCCAGACCCTGGATCAACATGGAGGCCGCGGAGAGCCGGAAGATCGTGGAAACGATCCTTCGCTGTCCCAGCGGCGCCCTCTCCTACACGCTCGGCGGCACACGCAAGCCGCAGGCTGCAGCCGCCCCTCAACGGGAACTCGTCACCCGGTGACCGTCCCCGAACAAAAAAGAAAGTCTGCCCTTTCGCAAGGCAGACTTTTCTTTGTCCTGTCCGGTTATGCCGGAATCAATAATTCGCAGGGTCCCAGTTCAGGATACGGAAGAAATCGTACTCTTCGGGGAACTCCACCCACTGACGGGCCGCCTCGTAATCCTCGGGCGTGAGGTAGCAGAGGATGTGATCCACCACGGCATGGAACTTGTCGCCCGTGATATCCACCAGACGGGGCGGAATCTTGCCCGTCACGTCGTCCTGCAGGTCCTTTAGGTAAAGCTGGCTCACCTGGCCGCGCTGATCCACATAGACCATGCAACCTGTCTTGCCTTCCGAGAAGAGCTTGTAAACGCCCATTCCCAGCATCGAACAATACACCAGGTCGAAGGCCACCGGAGTCTGACAGCGCACCTCGTAGCCGATCTCCACCGGACGCGACTTCACCTTCAGATTGATCTGCTTCAGTTTCTTCTCGATCATCTCATTGAAAATGTGAGCTTTCGACACTTTGCCCAACTCGGGATGACCGTGTTCGTCATAGGAAAAATGAACGCCCGACTTCTTGATCTCGTCGTTGCTCAGCTCATGGAACACGCCCTCGGAAATGATCGCCGCACCATAATCCATGTGCATGATCTTGCGCTTGATGATCGAGGAGATCACCAGGTTGACGATCTTGTCCACGGTGATCTCGGTTTTGTTGAACATCTCCGGAATCACGATCATCGGATAGTGGCAGGCGGTACCGATACCGAAAGCCAGGTGTCCGGCCGAACGTCCCATGGCCGCCAGCACGAACCAGTTGCCGCTGGTGCGGGCATCCACATAGACGGTACGGCCAATGATGGCCCCCTTGTCCTTGGCCGACTGATAGCCGAACGTGGGCGACCCTTCGGGCAGGGGCAGGTCGTTGTCGATGGTCTTCGGCACGTGGATGTTGGCGATCGGATATTTCTTCTCCTCAAGGAACTTGGCAATGCGGTTCGCGGTCGAAGCGGTATCGTCTCCGCCCACCGTCACCAGCAGTTTCACATTGTTCGACGTGAAGAAATCGAGGTTGAAATCGTTGGCGAAATTCTCGTTCGTAGGCTTGAAACGGCTCATCTGCAGGTAGGAACCGCCCCGGTTGAAGATGTCGTCGGCCAGGAAATAGTCTATATCCACCATCCGGGGATTCTTCTTGAAAAGCCCCGTGTAGCCTTCGTGCAGACCGATCACACGGTAACCTTTCTGCAAAAACGTCTTGGCCACGCTGCCGACCACGGTGTTCATACCGGGTGCAGGGCCTCCTCCCGTCAGAATTGCGATTGCATCTTTCATTGCTGGTTCGAATTTATAAGTTATTAATCGTAGCGATTCGCACTATTGTCCACGCCAAAATTACAACTTATTTTTTAAATTCTTTTAAGAATCTATGAATTCGAAGCCTTTTTCAGAAATTTTTCCACGTCGACGATAAAGCGCCGGTGAACCCCTTCGCCGATCGTGGCACCGCTTTCGTCGCGGGCCGACACTTCATAGACCAGCTCCCGGCCGTCAATGGCGGTGAGAGTCGCCGTGGCGAACACCTTGCGCCCCACGGGGGTTGCCTTCACATGGGTCACGTCGATCAGCGTACCCACCGTGCTCTGCCCCGGATCGAGCGCGGGAGCCACGGCATGGCGCGCCGCATTTTCGATCAGGGCCACCATGGCGGGCGTGGCGAAAACGGCCACGCTGCCCGACCCGTAAGCCTCGGCCGTATTTTTATCCGTCACCGTCGTCTCCGCGGTGTAAGTCAATCCGATTTCCAGTGTTTTCATAATTCTCCGATTTGGGTCTCCGGACCGGATTTTCCGGTCCGGAGACGATGATTCCGATTATCGTTCCTCTCCGAACAAACGCCCTGCCATCGCACAGGCGAGTGCGTCACAATCGGCGTATTTATCGACCGCGGGCCGCCCGGCGATCTCCGCGGGCGCACACACGGGTTCCCAGCCGATCTCCTCGGCGAATTTGAGCAGGTTGCGCACACCGCCGCCGTTCCAGCTGTACGAGCCGAAAAGTCCCAGCGATTTGTTCTTGACATTCATGTGCACCAGCGTGCGGCAGAGCAGCTCCATGAGCGGGAACATCTCCCCGTTGTAGGCGCAGCTGCCCAAAATCACACCCCGGTACTCCCAGATCGCATTGATCAGATAGGAAAGGTGGGTTTTCGACACGTCGAACACCTTGATGTCGCGCACCCCGCGCTGGGCGATGCCGTTGGCGATATAATCGGCCATGCGGGCCGTGTTGCCGTACATCGAAGCGTAGATCACCACCACGCCGGGTTCGGCCTCGTAGCGGCTCCAGCGGTCGTAGAGCGAGAGAACCCGCTCGGTATTCTGGCGCCAGATCGGGCCGTGGAGCGGGCAGATCGTCCGCAGGGGAATTCCGGAGAGTTTGGCGAAAGCCTTCTGAACCATGCCGCTGTACTTGCCCACGATGTTGGAGTAATAACGGCGCATCTCGCTTTCGTAGAATGCGAAATGGGTCTGGTCGTCGAAGATGCCGCCGTCCAGCGTGCCGAATGTGCCGAAAGCATCGGCCGAAAAGAGAATCTGTTCGGTCACGTCGTAGGTCATCATCGTCTCGGGCCAGTGCACCCACGGTGTGAAAACAAACTTCAGCTTGTGGCGGCCCAGCTCCAGTTCGTCGCCGTCCTTCACCTCGACCAGGTGATTGCAGAAGGCGCCGTAGTAGCTTTGGAGAATTTTGAAAGTCTTCGCATTGCCCACGATCCGCACCTGCGGATAGCGCCGCACGATCGACTCGATCTCGCCCGAATGGTCGGGCTCCATGTGGTTGATGACCAGGTAATCCAGATCGCGCCCCTCCAGCAGAATCTCGATCCGCTCCAGATAGGCGCCGTCGCTGCCCATCTCCACCGTGTCGATCAGGGCCGTCTTCTCATCCGTAAACAGATAGGAGTTGTACGACACCCCGTGCGGCAGCGGCCACAGGTTCTCGAACAAGTTCTTGCGCCGGTCGTTCACACCGATCCAATGAATTTTCTCACTGATGTTCACACTGTACTGCATATACATTCGTTTTTTACAGTTTCTATTTCCGTTCGCTCATACGCACCACGTCGGCAATCTGCCGCGTAGCGATCTTGGGGTTGGCGATCACGTTGCCTCCGCTGACGCATCCGCCTTCGCAGGCCATCACCTCCACCATATTGCCGGGACACGACTTGGCATACCCCCTCAACTCCCGGATACTCTGTTTGTTCAGACCGTTCACCAGCACGGGACGCACCTCGAAACGGTCGCCGACCTTCGTCTTCACGGCGGTCATCACGCCCGAGGAGACGGGATACCCGCGGCTCGTGGAGTCGATTCCCTCCTCCAGCTCCACGCAGGAACTGTTAGCAACATCGATGCCCTTTGCGATGAACATCGAGCCGATCTCCTCGAAATTGAGCATCAGGTCGGCGTTCGGGTCGCAATAGGTCTCATAGCGCTTGGCCAGGCAGGGCCCCACGAAGACCAGCACGGCATCCGGATAACGCTCGCGGGCGATCCGCGCCGTGTACTGCATCGGGGTGAGCGTATCCGACACGAAGGGTTTGATTTCGGGCATGTGCTTCTGAACCGCCGCAATGTAGGAAGGGCAGCAGGAAGTGGTCATGAAGGCCTGTCCCCCGGCCATCTTGTGCAGGAATTCGCGGGCCTCGTTCTCCGTGGTCTCGTCCGCCCCGCGCGCCACCTCGATCACATCGTCGAAGCCCAGTTCCCGGATAGCCCCCAGAATCTGAGCCAGCGGCGCCTTGAACTGCCCCGCGATGGCCGGCGCCACCATGGCCACCACCTTTTTCGGGCCGGCGAACGCCTTGAATATGTCCATGATGTGCGATTTCTCCATCACCGCGCCGAACGGGCAGGAGGAGATGCAGCGGCCGCAGTAGATACATTTCGTGTAGTCGATCTGCTCCGTTCCGTCCTCCCGTTTGGAGATCGCCCCCACGGGACACGACTCCTCGCACGGCACCGGAATATAGACGATGGCATGATAAGGGCAGTTCTTCATGCAGAGGCCGCAATTGACGCACTTCGTATGGTCGATGTGCGCCTGCCCGTTCTCGAAACTGATCGCCCCCTTGTTGCAGTTGGCCATGCAGGGACGGGCCAGACAGCCCCGGCACATGTTGGTCACCACATAGTTGGTCTTCACGCAGGCGCTGCACACCTCGTCCACCACCGTCAGGGGTTCCCGCTCCACTTCCGTCCGCTCGAAGGCCCGGCGGACGTATTCGCTCAGCGGAGTCAGCTCGTCCTCCTCGTCGCGGATATTGAAGCCCAACAGGGCCATCAGCTTGTAGCGCAGCATCGCCCGGTCCTTGTAGAGGCAGCAGCGGGAAGCCTGCGAACCTTTCGGGCGCAGCTCCAGCGGAATCCGGTCGATCTTCAGTTCCAGTTCTCCCTTGTCGTACAGTTTGGCCAGCCGGGTCAGCAGTTCCCGGCGCATCAGCACCGCATTATTCACCGCCATCGTCTATGCCTTTAATTCGTCCTTAATCGCCTCGACCACCTTTTCGATCGTCGCACCGGACACCGTCCGGTCGCCGACCTTGACGAAAGGCGCTCCCTGGGAATCCTCCCGGTTGCAACAATCCAGACAGGGCGACCCTTGAATCTCCACCTGCGCGAGCAGTTCGGCGGGCAGCTGCTCGTCGAGCAGCTGGAGTTCGGCCCCGCCCATCACGTAGCACAGCGTGCCCGTGCAAATCTTTACGATCAGTTTCTTTTCCATCCGTTCAGATATATTGTATGCGTACTTCTTTCCTGTATCTCTTTTCCAACAAATCGCCCAGCCGTTTCACAAGGTTGCGCCTCAGCTCCAGCTCCACGGGCAGGTTCGGGTCCTGGTGCAGGGGATTGATCCGCGTTCCCACCACGAACTCCACCACGTCGTGATCGAGCAGCATACGGGCCACCACTCCGTCCGTCCCCTTCTCCTTCACTTCCGCGCCGGGCGCCGTACGTTCGAGCAGGCTCTTCACCCGGTTCAGTGTCAGCACCCCCTCGGTCACCAGGTCGACCCCCTCCATCGTGGAGGTCGGCGGCAGGCCCGCCGGGTCGCGGCGCAGGACGACCGATACGGGACGTCCCAACTCGCGGGAGACGATCTGCGCCGTCGTCCCCCCGCAGATCAGCTTCGTGCCCGGATACCGGGCCACCATATCGGCCAGAATCTCGTCCTTCTGCTCCTTGAAGGGAGGCCCCGAACAGACCAGTATCCGGCGGGGCTGCCGCAGATAGAGCACGGCACAGGTCAGGTCCCGTTTCGGAGCGAACAAATCGTTCAGTTCGGCCCGCTCCACGATCTTCCGCGCCAGTTCCCGCGCCGAAATCAGGGGGTTCTGCGCAATTTCGGCCCGGCAATAGCCGGTCACCCCGTCCCGTCCCCATCCGCCGGGAAGCCGCCGGGTCAGCAGACCGGAAGAGACCACCCCGCCGGTCATCAGCACGATCCTGTCTTCGGGCTCGGCCCGGAAATCGCCGCTCCACAAACGGCACTCCCCGGCCTCTTCCCCGGCCGTCCCGCACTGAGGGAACGGCATCTCCCGCCCGCCGCGGAACAACATGCAGGGCACGGTCCCGAATCCGGTGATCCGCACCCGCCCGCTGCGGTGAATATCCAGCATGGTAAAACTCACCGTCCGTTCCGCAGCGGCCGTTCCATCCTCCTCCCGGTCCCGGGACCTCTCCGGCTCCGGCGCAAACGTGCGCACAATGGTCCGCGCCCCGCGCAGGGCATCCTCCCCGTCCAGCGCATAATGAAGCGCCATCGAACCGATCACCTCGGAAGTGACCCGTCCGCGGACGCCCTGCTCCGCACCTCCGGCCAGCACCACGATCGTGCGGTTGCCGTGCCGACGCTGGACGCAGATCTCCCCGGGGACCGTCTCCCCCTTGCGGCCGATCTGGCAGCTCTCCGCCTCGATGAAAAATCCGGTGGTCTCCATCGACTATTCGTTTTTCGCCCCGCCCCGGGCATCGAGAATCGAATTGAGGATCGCCTCCGTACGCGAGGCATTCTCCCCGAGCAGGCAGGCGATTTTCTGCACGGTTTCGAGATTCTCCCGAATCACGCGCTGCGTCCGCGAAACGATCTCCTCGTTGCGCACCTGCGAAAAGAGCATGTTGCGGCAAATCATCAGATAGACCTTGCCTCGCTGCACGACGTGAACCGACACGGTCAGGATACGTTCGCGCACCTGCACGTCCCTCACCAGGCTCTCGTCGCCGCTCTCGGCCAGTTCATTCACCAGCCTGACGAACGGAAGCACGCTCTCCCCCTCCAGCCCGCTCCAGCCGGGCGAGGCGTCGTAGAGCGATTCGGCATCGGGCCCCATCATGGAAGCCAGCCGCCGGTTCGCCTCGGCGATCCGCACCGTTCCCTCCTCCAGCGCCACCACAGCCACCCCGGCCGCCAGTTTGTTCACCAGCGTCGTGAAGCGGGACCGAAGCTCGGTCTGCACGTAATGCGTACACATCTGGCGGCAGACGACACCCCGGCTCAGCGCCTTGGCGAAACGGCGGCAGGTGCCGTAACCGCAGCCGTTGCAGTCGATCCGGTCGCTTTCGAGCGACAGCCCGAGCGAATCGAGCGCCCGGAGCGTATCGCTCTCGGCCACGAAACTGCTCACGGCCTCGTCCTCCACCGGCGTGGAGTCGAGCGATATGTAGGGCAGGTTATACGACTCGTCGATCATCCTCCGGGAAGCCGCCGCCCGGTTCAGGCGGCCGCACTGGGCCAGATAGGAATCCCGCCCGGCCGTGGCCCCGTTGGAACCGAGGCAGCCGTTGGGACACGCCATCAGGTCGAGGTAGATGCGGTCCGTCTCGCGGCCCGTCATCCCCTCCAGCAGCTCCTTCACCTGGTCGAGCGAAGAGCGCACCACGTGGACGGCTCCCGAAGCGGCCAGATCGGCCAGCCTCCGGCCCCCCACTCCGCCTCCGGCCAGCGGATAGAGCAGGCCGGCCCGGGCGGTAAAGGGCTCGAACTGATAGCTGTCGCTGCCCCGGATATGGTCGAAATCGAGCCCTTCGTCGTTCATCCAGCGTCTCAGTTCGGTAAAGGTGAGGGCCAGCTCCACCAGTTCGGGGTTGCGGGCAGCCTCCGATTTCGCGGCCACGCACGAAGATATATGGACGATCCGGGCCTCGTGGCCCCACCAGCTGCGGATCATGCGGGCATGGGCCAGCATGGGCGTCGCCACGGGCAACAGGTTGGCCGCCAGCCGGGGTTTGTACTTCCGGATATAATCGGAGATGGCCGGACAACGGGCCGAAATGCTCACCCCCTCCCGCTGCATCAGCAGCTCCTTTTCCCTCAGCAGCACGGCCTCGCCGCCCAGTGCGCTCTCGGAAACGTGCGTGAAACCGAGCAGTTTGAGCGCTTCCACCATACGGTCGGCGTCGATTCCCGGGAACTCCGTCACCCACTGGGGCGAAAGGGAGGCCACTTTGATCGTGTAGCTCTTGATGAACCGGCGGGCCAGGAACACGTCGTCCCGCAGCCGGACGGCCCCGTCGTGGCACCACGCGAGACAGGCGCCGCACTCCACGCAGCGCTCCGGGTCGATCGCGGCACCCTCCTCCGTCCTCGACACGGCCTTGACGACACATTCGCGGGCACAGCGATAACAATTTCCGCAGTCGTTCCGTTCTATATAAAGACTCGTCAGGTCGGCCATATCACATTTTTATTAACTTTGCAAAGTTAGGAATATTTACGGAATATCTATGAACGGACGGCTACTCCTGCTTACGGTTCTTCTGATCTGTACCGTCTCCGGAGCCTCGGCCCAGAGGCACGGAAAGGGGTACTACAACCAGCGGGTCGAGGTTCAGGGAAGCGACACGATCCCCGTGATCGACATGTGGCCGGTGTACGTATTCAAACGTCCGATCGACATGCGCCGTTACGCCCGCCTGGTGCGCAACGTGAAAAAAGTCTACCCCATCGCCATCGCGGCCCGCGAAAAACTGCGCGAAACGGAAGAGCACCTGCTCACCCTCAAAAGCAAACGGGCACAGCAGGCCTATATCAAACAGGTGGAAAAGGAACTCAAGGCAGAATACACGCCCGTCCTGAAACGCATGACCTTTTCCCAGGGGAAAATCCTCATCAAACTGATCGACCGGGAGACCGACCGCACCTCCTACGAACTGGTAAAACAACTCAGGGGCAGTTTCAGCGCCTTTTTCTGGCAGGGAGTCGCCCGCATTTTCGGAGCCAACCTCAAGGACCGCTACGACAAGGAAGGAGAAGACAAGGTCATCGAACAGATCATCATGCTCTACGAAGCGGGGCTTATCTAAAAACCCCGTCCTGCCCGACTCTCCCGCCCGGACATATCCATACATTCATACGGAAGAGAACCCGCCCGGCATCCGGGACAGGTCAATATCCCAGACCGCGGATAAAGTTCTGCGCATCGACGCTGATCCGGTCGTTCCGCTCGCGCCATACTCCGTCGCGGATCATCTGCTCCTTATGGCGCATGATCGCATCGGTCAGAGGGAAGGAGGGCTGGGGCATCGACTCGTACCGCTCCCGCTGCGAGGGCCGGATCGTACGGGTGAAAACGTCCTTCAGCAGGGGACGCCGCTCGGGCAGCCATTTGAAGCCGGGAAGGAACTGCTCCTGCTCCTCGGGAATCTTGTCCATCGGATAGATCGAATAGACAGGACTGCCCCGATACACGATGCTGGTGACCTGTTTCTCCTCCATGAAAAACGAAATGTCGGCACACTCGGCCACCAGGAACCCGATGATATCGTCGGGACGGTCGTCTTCCGTCATGTAATAATAAGTCTGTCCGTTACCGTTGACATCGGTACGGTAGATTTCGTTATTGCGGAACAGGGCCTCGATCACCTTGCCCTTCACCTGGTTGAAATGGGCCGAATCCACCTGTGAAATCATAATGGGCTCGCCCACGAACACGGCCTTTTCGATCTGCTGGTTGCGGGAATAGATGTCGATGATCTCCGAAATGACCTGGTTGTTCTCGCTCCACAGGACGGGGTCGATGTAGAGGTGGGCCGTCGAATCGTAAGAGAACGCCACCAGCGAGTCGCACACCGCCTGGAAGTCGGAACGGAAGATACGCACGTTGTGATAAGCCCGCACGATCCGGTCCACGGAGTCCTGCGCGGTCGTATCGGCCGGAGTCGCCGCGAGCAGCGAATCGGCTTCGATCCGGGCAGGAGTGACGAGCGTCGTCCGTTCGGCCAGCGTGTCGGCCGCCACCTCCTGCCCCGCCCGTTCGTCCCGTCTGAGGGAGAGAGAGTCGGCCGGGACGTTGCCTTTTCCCGACTCTTCCGGGTCTCCGGGCTCTTCCAACACGTTTTTCTTCCCCTGACGGGCTGCACGGGCAGCCTCTTTCGCCGCCCGTTTCAATCGTTTCTCCTCGGCTTTCAGCCGTTTCCGCTCCTCTTTAGTCAGCGGGGCGGGACCGCCCCCGCTCGTATCGATCGACTCCTCGATCTTCTCCTGTCCGGGCTGGGGAATATCCTCGGTCACGACGGTCTGCTCGGTCGCCTCGGTAAGCCCGTCACCGGAGCGCAGCGTCGTATCGGCCGGCAGGGAGTCTATCAGTTCCTCGTCGCTCGTCTCCACGAGCGAATCGATGATCCGGCCCTCCCCGTGAGGCACCGTATAGAGAAACATGGAGTCGGACCGCATGTAGAGCGTATCCTGTTTGGGATCGTAATTGACCATCGCGGGCTCTTTCGTCAGCATGGCTTCCTGCCGGCCGCCCCAGTAGAGCCCGTAATCCCCGAACGCGATCACCTTGTGCTCCTCGTCCCGGAGCTGGATATCGCTCCGCAGGACGGCATCCTCCGTCGCACTGTTGTAGTCGAGGCTGTCGGCCCACAACTCCTGGTTCCGTGTCAAGATATAGGCGTCGGAAGTGAAACGGTAATCGGCCGTCTTGCGGTCGTAGGAGCCGCGGTCCGCGCTCAGAATCTCCCCCTTCTCATTCCAGATATAGGTCTTGAGATAGAAGGTAGCGATCTCGGTATCCATGTTGTAGCCGGCCGAATCGGACTTGATCCGGTAGTCGGGGTTGCGTATCTCCACCTGCTCCACGCAGATCATGTCGCGCGTGTCGGCATAATAGTAGCCCCGCTTCGATTCCAGCAGATTGTCCTTCTGGCTCATCGTGCCGCCGCCGCTGTACTGGCCGATATTGTCGAGCGTGTTGAATGAAAAATTATAGGTGTAGAGGGTGGCGTCGCCGTCCACCATCTTGATGATCGGACCGTACACCCGGGCAATGTTCAGGTCGCCGTTGTAATCGGCACGGTCACCGTAGATATAGGTGGAATCCTTGTTGATGACCACGTTCTTGAAGCACTCCATCCGCTTGGCGTTGTAACGGATGGCGCTGTCGCAGGTAATAACGGCCCCGTTATGGTAGAAAATCACGTTGCCCAGCAGGTTGAGCACCGAGGAGTCTCCGATCTTGACCGGACGCATCACGTCCGCCTCGAAATCGACCACCCGCCGGGTACTCTGTGCGGGGGAGGTTCCCGAACGGTCCGTCCCCGCCTTTCGTGCGGCAGCATTCCGGACCGTATCGGATTCCGCCGCCGGAACGGCCGATTCCCCGGAATGTCCCTTTCCCGCCACCGTATCCTGCGCCATGCGCCCGCCGGACGGCTGCTGGGGCAAAGCCATGCTTGCCAACACCATGCAACCGAACACTCCTGCGAAAAAACCGCGTACCGACATACTCCGCCCGTTCCCTTTTAATCCGATTCCGTCCGTTCTATTTCAGCCACGCCTTGTTTTCGAATTCCCCGTTTCGGAACTCGGGTTCGATCCGGATGTACATTCCCTCGATCTTCTGGTTCAGCCACTTGTGGAACTCGGTATCTTTCTTCTTCTCCAGGGCGAGGCTCTCCAGACGCAGGTAATCCTCTTTCAGCCCGGCCGGATGCGCCGGGATGATCTTCAGCAGCTTGATCACCTTGCTCTGTACGTTTCCCCGCATATCCTGCGCCTGAAACGCATCGGACACGTCACCCGGTTTCATATCCTTCAGCACGTTGTAGTCGCTCACAGGCAGTTCGTCCTTCATGAAACGGGTCGAGGTCAGCTTGGCGTCATAGGCGTTATACATTTCCAGCATGTCGTGGTTGCTGACCAGACCGCCGTTCAGTTTGGAGTACTTGTCGTCCGAATTTTCCAGCGCAGCCTGCTCGAAAGTCAGATCACCCTTGCGGATCAGCGTCACCAGACTGTCCAGCACCCGGTCGGTCTCGTTCAACTCCTCATCCGTAAAGACGGGACGCAGCAGGATGTGGCGCACCGTGTAGAGGTTACCGTCCTTTTTGATCATCTCGATCAGGTGGAATCCGTACTCGGTCTCCACCACTTCCGATATCTGCCCCGGCTTGAGTTTCACCATAGCATCGGCGAAAGGCTTCACGAAACCCTCCTTGGGCGTAGGGTCCATCTCTCCGCCCCGGATTGCCGAACCGTCCACGGAGTACATGCGGGCCAGCATGTCGAAACGGGCCCCGTTCAGAATCCGCTCACGCATCCCCAGAAGCCGCTCCCTCACGCGCTGCTTGGCTTCCTGTGTGGAGGAGGGGAACTTCGTGATCTGCGCATAGACATACTGTTCCGGCACCAGCGGCAGACTGTCCTTGTCGATCGAGCGGTAGTAGCGTTCCACTTCGCCCGGGGTGATGGTCACCTTGCTCTCCACCTCGTTCTGCATGCCCTGCGCATAACGCATCTCCTCGTAGCGCCGTTTCAGGTCCTCCTTGATGTCGAACACGGGCTTATGGTAAAATGCCTCCAGAGCCGTCACCCCGCCCCGGTTCTTGATCATCTGCTGGACGTTCTCCTCCACGGTCTGTGCGATGTCGTCGGTCTGTATCTGCACCGAGTCGATCAACGCCTGGTTGTACAGCAACTTCTGGAGCAACAGCTGCTCCAGCGCCTCGTTCTTCGGATCGCGGTCGGACGTGTATCCCTGCTGGCGCCGCTGCTCCACCAGCTGGCGTCCCACCTCCTCCAGCTCCGAGTAGAGAATGGCCGAGTTGCCCACCACGGCCACCACCTGGTCGGCGATAAACTTCTGCTGGGCCTCCGCCCGCTGGGTGCCCGCGCCGAGCAGCGCGAGGGCCGCAAAGGCCGAAAGTGCGGTTCTTTTCAACATATTACGAATTCGTTATTGTTTTCTTCCGTTCAAATCACTTGCCTGTATTTATCACGATCCGGTCGTCCTCCACGGCCGCCCGATAGATGCTGTCCTCGTACCGGCGGATGATCTCCGACTTGCGCTGGTTGAAAAGCACCCGGCGGATCACCTCCCGCACCCGTTCCACGGGATTGGCCTGCCCCACGCCCAGATAGTCGGTCACCAGCACCAGATACCGGAAACCGTCATCCGCATACTCCGCGATCTCTCCCCGCTTCGGTTCCACAGCCCCTCCGCTGCGCCTGACAGGGAGCGGGGAGACGAACTCGGCCCATTCCGTCCACGCGGGAAACTCCTTCAATTCGAAATCGTTCTTCTGGCAGATATCGAGAAAATCCTGCCGGTCGGTCTCCTTCGCCGAGCGCATCAGTTCCTTCAGCTTGGCCTGCTGCCGGTAGGTCGCCGGAATCCGGACGATCACGCCCCGCACGATCGGCCGGTCGAGCACGAAATCCGAACGGTGGAGGTCATAATACTGCCGGATATCCCCGTCCGTAAACAGGGTATCCAGCTCCCGGTCCACGTAATACTGGTCGATCTTGAAACTCAGCAGCGAGTTGCGGTAATCCTCCACCATGCGGTCGATGTCCCGCTGTGCCCCGCCGAGCATCCTCTCGGCCTCCTGCACCTTGAGCTGCTTCTTCACCCACATGTCCACGTACGATTCCAGCAGCTTCACGCTGTCGGAAGGGGTCAGCCCCGGCGTGAAAATAGACGTCACCTCGCCCATCAGCAGCGTGCGTTCGCCCACCCGGGCCAGCACCTTGTCGCCCGCGAACGGGTTCGGGAACTCCTTGCACCCTGCCAGCAGCACACACAGACAACCGAAAGCTATTTTAACAGGCTTCACCATACCGAAAATGCAAAGATACACTTTTTCGCCGAAAACCGCGAAAACTTTCTCTTAACAACGCATCACGCATTCAGTTTATTATCCCCGGAGGCTCCTCCGGCCCGTTTCCGCCTCCGCAACGAAAAGAACATCTGCACGCAACCCGCGGCAAGCACCGCCACGGCGACCGCATAAACGATCCGGTAGACGGATTCATCCCCGATCATGGCTCTCGTCGTTTCGATCCGCCCGTCCTCCAGCACCATCGTAAACCAGGCGATGGCATTGTTGACCGCATGGATCAGAATCACCGGCACCAGCGACCGGGTGCGGGCATAGACGCAGCCGAGCACCAGCGCGACGCAGAAGGCGTTGAGCGCCTGCGGAGGCACGGTATAATGGGCCGCCGCGAAGATCACAGAGGCGGTCAGGATACCCGCGACAGGCCCGTGCCTGCCGGCGACCGACTCCTGAACGATACCCCGGAAAAAAATCTCCTCCATCACGGGAGCCACCACTACGGACGTAAGCATCATCCAGCCTCCCATGCCGACCAGCTGTTGCAGGGGAGCGAACTGCTCCTCCGGAAAGAGTTCCAGCAGAGGCTCGATCACCACCGAGGCGGCGAACGTGAGGATCACGCCCCACAGCACGATGACCGGAGAGCCACCCCGGAGCGAAAACCGGAGCAGGGGGCGTCCGCCTCCGCGCACGACTTTCAGCCAAAGGGAGAACAGGATCGCCGAAGAAAACTGCACGACATACCCCACAAACATGGCCAATCCCTGCGAAGCCGATCCCGTGTGAAGCAGAAGTCCCGCCACCACGCCTCCCGCCAGCGTTCCGAGCACCAGCATGCCCAGCATCGCCAGCACATCGCGCCAGGTGGGGAAAGCCTCCCTGCGGGGCCCTTCGGAGCCCGCCGATGTCATCGTCCTGTTTTCCGCCCCCGCTTCTCCGGAAGCCGGGACAGGCCGCACGGAAAGCCCGGCGGCAACCCCGCCGGTTCTGTTATCGCTCGTTTCCCGTTCCATCCGAATTCAGTTTTCTGATCTCCCCCATCGCATCGTAACAGGGGACCGTATCGTAAATATCCCTCTGCAGACAGAAATCAATGTCCGCGAAATAGCCGCGACGCACGATATCGTTATAATGGTAAGTGGTCGAAAGACGCCGTTTCACATCGTCGCGCCCTTCGAGCCACATGCGCTGCATCACTTCGGCAATATCGGTGGTACCGTAACCGTACCGGGCCGCCAGCACGTCGGCCATGGCGCCCGCACAGAGCCCGTCCTCCGCCGTGAAACGGTCATCGCGGCCCGAGCACACCAGCACCACGTCGCGCCCGGCAGCGGCCAGCGCCGCACACACGGCGCTCATGTTGATGAATGCGGCCACATAGATCGCGTGCGCCCCGCGCGAATTGTAGATAGCCCGCGTTCCGTTGGTGGTGGTGAACACGATCGTGGCTCCCCCGACATCGGCCCGCGTGTAGGCCAGAGGCGAGTTGTCCTTGTCGAACCCCTCGATCTTCACCGTATTCCGTTCACCGCCCAGCAGCACCCTTTCCCCCGCGAACCGTTCCCGCATGGCGAGGGCATCCCCCACGGTCACCACGGGAATCACCCGCGCGGCTCCGTTATGGATCGCCTCGACGATCACCGAAGTGGCCCGGAATACGTCGATCACCGCCACGCTGCGCTGCGACACCCGCTCCGGAGTCACCTCCCCGGCGGCGATCGCCACGTCCACGGTAGGTTTTCCGCTCACCTGCATATCACTCCTCCCCGGCCAGCGTGGCCACCATGACGGCCTTGATCGTGTGCATCCGGTTCTCCGCCTCGTCGAAAACCACCGAGGCGGGCGACCCGAACACCTCGTCGGTCACCTCCATCTCCTTCAGCCCGAACCGGGCCCCGATCTCCGCCCCGACCTTCGTTTTCAGGTCATGGAACGCCGGCAGGCAGTGCAGGAACTTCGCCTGCGGATTTCCCGTGGCCTCCATCACGGCCCGGTTGACCTGGTAAGGCGAGAGCAGGCGGATACGCTCCTCCCACACGGCGTCGGGCTCTCCCATCGACACCCACACGTCGGTGTAGACGAAATCGCATCCCTTCACTCCTTCGGCCACGTCTTCGGTCAGCGTGATCCGCCCCCCGGATTCGGCGGCCAGCTCCCGGCAGGTCGCCACCAGGCCCGCATCCGGGGCGCACGAAGCCGGCGACACGGCCCGGTAGTCCATGCCCAGCTTGGCGGCACATACCATGAGCGAATTGGCCACGTTGTTGCAGGCATCGCCCAGGAAACAGAAACTGATTCCGGAAAAGGGCTTGTCACAATGCTCCTGCATCGTCAGCAGGTCGGCCAGTATCTGCGTGGGATGAAACTCGGTGGTCAGCCCGTTCCACACGGGCACGCCCGAACAGCGGGCCAGCGTCTCGACCACCTCCTGCGCATATCCGCGGTACTCTATGCCGTCGTACATACGCCCCAGCACCCGGGCCGTGTCCTCGATGCTCTCTTTCTTGCCCATCTGCGACCCGGTAGGCCCCAGATAGGTCACCTGCGCCCCCTGGTCGTGGGCCCCCACTTCGAACGCGCAGCGCGTGCGGGTCGAATCCTTTTCGAAAAGGAGCACGATGTTCTTTCCCTCCAGCCTCCGCCGCTCGCGCCCGGCCTTCTTGTCCGCCTTGAGCCGGGCGGCAAGCGCCACCAGCCCCGTAATCTCCTCCGCCGAGAAATCGAGCAGTTTCAGAAAACTGCGTCCCTTCAAATCCGCCATCTTTTCCTGTTTTAATCGTTAAACCGCTTCAAATGTACATATTTTCCCCGGAATTGCGATACGTGCGGCGGCACTAATCGCACGCGGGAGGAGAAAATATAAAGGGGAAGGTGGGGGCGATTCGGGATTTTTCATTAATTTTGTCGGGTTAACCAAACGGATTAAAGAGAGAGATTATGGGGAAAATCATCGCCCTCGCCAATCAGAAAGGCGGCGTAGGGAAGACCACCACGGCGATCAACCTGGCCGCGAGCCTGGCCGTACTGGGGAAGAAAGTGCTGCTGGCGGACGCCGATCCGCAGGCCAACGCCACCTCGGGGCTGGGGCTGGACATCAACGGCCCGAGCATCTACGACTGCATCGTGGGAGAGTCGCCCGTGGAAGAGGTGATCGTAAAGAGTCCCGAGGTGAAACGGCTCGACATTCTCCCCTCCAACATCAATCTGGTGGGGGCTGAAACCGAGCTTCCCAATCTGGAAAACGGACATTTCAGGATGCGCAGGATGCTGGAACCGGTCCGGGAAAAATACCAGTACATACTGATCGACTGCTCTCCTTCGTTAGGGTTCACGACGGTGAACGCGCTCGTGGCGGCCGACAGCGTCCTGATCCCCGTACAGTGCGAATATTTCGCGCTCGAAGGTCTGGGCAAGCTGCTCAACACGATCAAGATGGTGAAGGGGCAGCTCAATCCGGCGCTGGAGATCGAAGGGTTCGTCCTCACGATGTACGCCCGCACGCGGCTGGCCAACCAGGTGGCCCACGAGGTGAGGGAGCACTTCGGACACCTGGCCTTCGAGACGATCGTCCAGCGTAATATCCGCCTGAGCGAGGCCCCCAGCTACGGCAAACCGGCCCTGCTGTACGACGCGGCTTCGACCGGAAGCGTGAACTACCTCAACCTGGCCAAGGAACTGATAAAGCGAAACAAACAGAATGACTATGAATGCCAAAAATAAAGGCCTGGGCCGCGGTCTGGGCGCCATTTTCGAACTGGAAGGCGCCTCGGTGCCCGGCAAGCACACCGTCAGCAGCATGGAGGAGATCGAGCTCTCGCTCATCGACCCCAATCCCAAACAGCCGCGCACCCGCTTCGACGAGGACGCCCTGGAGGAGCTGGCCGATTCGATCAAGACGCTGGGCGTGATCCAGCCCGTCACGGTGAAAAAGGAGCCGTCGGGCCGCTTCACGATCATCAGCGGCGAACGGCGATGCCGGGCCAGCCAGCTGGCCGGGCTGAAGACCGTGCCGGCCTACGTCCGGGAGGTGGACGACCAGACCCTCCACGAAATGGCGCTGGTGGAGAACATCCAGCGACAGGACCTGAACGCCATCGAGGTGGCACTGAGTTTGCAGCGGCTGGTGGACGAATGTAACCTCACGCAGGACACGCTGGCCTCGCGCGTAGGCAAGAAGCGTTCGACGGTGGCCAACTACATGCGCCTGCTGAAACTGCCTGTGGAGGTGCAGCTCGCCTTGCGGGAGGACCTCATCTCGATGGGGCACGCCAAGGCGATCGCCTCGCTGCCCACGCCGGAAGCCCAGCTCCACCTGTTGCGCCGCACGCTCAAGAAGAGCCTGTCGGTGCGTCAGACCGAAGAACTGGTGCGGAAGATGACGGACGAGGAGTCGAAGCGCAAGAAGGAGGTGCCCGAAGAGGAGTTTCCAGAAAGTTATACGAAACTGGTGGAACAGCTCGAACGCCTTTTCACGGAGGATATCAGCATCCGCCGGAACAATAACGGAGGCGGCAAGATCACCATCGGCTTCACCTCGGACGAGGAGATCGAGCGGTTCCTGCACAGGTTCGAACAGATCGGATAGCCATCATGCGTTTGCGGCACGGAAGAAGCATAGCGGTTTGGCTGACGGGAGCATGTATCCTGTTCGCCCTGGGCGGTTATGCGCAGGACAAAAAGGACAAGAAGGAGAAAAAGGACAAGAACGCGCCGCAGGAGGTTCCGGAACCCAAACGCTACAAAGTGGAGGGCGGGATTCTCCATGAAGTGAAGGTGGAAAAACTCTCGGACACGCTCACCCGCGAAGTGGTGGTGCCCGATTCGGTGCAGAATGCGGTGGATTCCACCGCGCTGCTCTCGGCCCGCGAACAGCGTCGCCTGCGCAAGGCCCTGCTGGACTCGACGGGCCAGCGCCACAGCGCCATCTTCCGCGATTCGATGCCCATTTCGCGCGTATGCGCCATTTCGATGGTCGCCCCCGGGTTTGGACAGCTCTATAACGAACAGTACTGGAAGATTCCCGTGGCATGGGCCACGCTCGGCACCTCGCTCTATTTCGGGCTCCAGCAGAACAAGAAGTACAAAAGTTACAAGGGAGAGTACGAGGCCATGCAGATGCGAAACGCCTCGCAGGAGGAGCTCAATCCCGTGCAGGCGAAGATGATCCGGCACAACACCTACCGGCAGCTGCTGTTCGCCGGAGCGCTGGCATCCTACATCTATTTCATCGGGGACGGAGCGGTCAACTACCAGGGATACGCCACCTCCGTCAAGAAGGCCACGACCCTGTCGACCATCTGTCCCGGCGCCGGCCAGTTCTACAACCGCAGCTACTGGAAAGTGCCGATCGTACTGGGCGGTTTCGCCACGATGGCCTACATGATCGACTGGAACAACCGGGGATACAAGCGGTTCAAACTCGCCTACGACCTGGTGACGGACAACAACGACCTGACGGTGGACGAATTCAACGGCCGCTACTCGGCCGATTTCCTCCGCAACCTGCGCAACAACTACCGCCGCAACCGCGACCTCTGCATCATTCTGACGGGAGCGTTCTACCTCCTCAACATCATCGACGCCCACGTGGATGCCCAGCTCAAGGATTACGACATCAGCGACGACCTGGCCGTGACGGTGGAACCGACCCTCACCAATTTCTACTCCATGCGACAGAGCCAGAGCAATCTGGTGGGATTCAGCATTAAATTCACATTCTGACGATGAAAACGACCGGAACGACGCTTCTTCTCGCCCTGCTGTGCTCCCTCTCGATCACGACGGTCCGGGGCGGCACGGAAGGAGACAAGAACGAAACGCTCGCCAAATACACGCCCGAGATTTACGATTCGCTGGTGTCTTCGTGGTACTCCCGCAACGTGGTCTCCTCGTTCGACACCTTCTTCAACGACTTCATCGACCTGAGCGACGACTCGACCGCCGTGGTGAGCGACGTGCCCGATTCGGTGTACAGCTCCCGGCTCAAGATGCTGCTCTCCCCGATCCAGCTCCCCTACAACCAGATCATCAAACGCTACCTGGTCGTCTATACCACCACGCGGAAAAGCACGATGGAGCGTATTCTCGGCCTCTCGCAATACTACTTCCCGATGATCGAGGAAGAGCTCTGCAAGGCAGGGCTGCCGCTCGAACTGCGCATGCTTCCGGTCATCGAATCGGCTCTCTGCCCCACGGCCGTGTCGCGCGCAGGAGCCACGGGTCTGTGGCAGTTCATGTACGGGACGGGACGCACCTACGGATTGGAAATCACGTCGTTCGTCGACCAGCGCCGCGACCCCGTGATCGCCACGCAGGCCGCCTGCCGTTACCTGAAGGACCTGTTCGACCTCTACAACGACTGGACGCTGGCCATCGCCGCCTACAACTGCGGACCGGGCAACATCAACAAGGCGCTGAAGAGGGCCGGAGGCGAAGCCAAAAGCTACTGGGATATCTATCCCTATCTGCCCCGCGAAACGCGCGGCTACATTCCGTCGTTCATTGCGGCGACCTATGCCTACACGTTCCACAAACAGCACCAGATGGAGCCCGTCTCCCCGCCGATCCCCCTCTCCACCGACACGATCCACATCAGCCGGGTGATGCACCTGGAACAGATCACCTCCACGCTCGAAACGCCGATCGAGGTGCTCCGGTCGCTCAATCCGCAGTACAAGCTGGACATCATCCCCGCGCTGGACAAAACCTACACGCTGACTCTCCCGCAATACGACGTAGCCCGCTACCTGGACCGGGAGGCCGAAATCCTGGCCAAGGACACCCTCTACCTGGCCCAGTACCTCAAACCGTCGAACCTGGACGCCACGAAAAAAGAGTTTTCGCTCACCTCCCAGACCTACCGTGTCAAAAGCGGGGACACGCTGGGCGCCATCGCCCGGCGTCACGGAGTGACCGTCTCGCAGCTGGTGAAGTGGAACCGCCTCAAGAGTTCCAAAGCGATTCTCCGGATCGGCCAGCGACTCGAAATCTACCGGTAACATGACCGTCGAAGGGACTATCGCTGCCGTTGCCACCGGCGCAGGAGGCGCTCTCTCCGTCATCCGCATCAGCGGCAGGGAAGCGATCGCCGTTTGCGACGCGGTGTTCCGGGCCGCCTCGGGCAGAAAATTATCGGACCAATCCGGTTATACGCTCCATTTCGGACGCATCGTCGCTCCGGAAACGGAAAAGACGATCGACGAAGTGCTCGTCTCTCTGTTCCGCGCCCCCCGCTCCTACACGGGAGAGGATATGGCGGAAATATCCTGCCACGGCTCGGCCTATATCCGGCAGGAGATCATGAAACGGCTGATCGAGGCCGGAGCCCGTCAGGCCGGTCCGGGAGAGTTCACCGTGCGGGCCTTCCTCAACGGAAAGATCGACCTGTCGCAGGCCGAAGCCGTCGCCGACATGATCGCCTCGTCCGACCGGGCGACCCATGCCATGGCACTCAATCAGATGCGGGGGGGATACTCACAGGCGTTCGACACCCTGAGGGAGGAGCTGCTGCACCTGGTCTCCCTGCTGGAACTCGAACTGGATTTCAGCGAGGAAGACGTCACGTTCGCCGACCGCGGCCAGTTGGATGCCCTGCTCGGACGGATCGCCGGAGAGGTCGGCACGTTGCTCCGGTCGTTCAGTCTCGGCAACGCCGTAAAGACGGGAATCGGCGTGGCGATCGTCGGTCCCCCGAACGTAGGGAAATCGACCCTGCTGAACGCACTGCTGAGAGAGGATCGGGCGATGGTCTCGGAAATAGCTGGCACCACACGGGACGTCATCGAGGAGACGGTCTGCATCGGCGGTGTCCATTTCCGTTTCATCGACACAGCCGGCATCCGGGCCACAGACGACACACTGGAGCAAATGGGTATCCGCCGTACTTTTTCCTCGATCGGCAAGGCACGAATCATCCTGTTGCTGGCGGACGGATCGGAAGAGCGCGGCACTCTCTGCCGCCGGATCGAAGAATCCCTGTCAGACATTGCCCTCCGTACCGGGCAGCGTCTTTACATTTTGCTCAACAAAACGGATAAAACGGCTTCCGGCGATCCGGAAAGTCTGGCCGACAGCATCGGTTCCCGCTTCGGACACCCCGCACTCGCCATATCGGCCAAAGAGAACCGGAATCTCGACCGGCTGACCGATCTGCTGTCACGGAGCATCGACACCGACCCGCTGTACGACGGCACTCCGGTCGTATCCAACACCCGCCATTACGAAGCACTGCTCCATGCGTCCGAAGCACTCGACCGGGCCCGTCAGGGTCTGCACGCGGCTCTCCCGTCAGACCTGCTCTCCCAGGACATCCGCGAAGTGCTCTACCATCTCGAAACCATCACCGGCAAAATCGCTACCGACGACATCCTGAGCGAAATATTTTCGAAGTTCTGCATCGGAAAATAAACATTCCGCGTCGAAAATACAGCCCCGTCCTCCGACCGGTTACAGGGCGGTACCGTGTTTCGGAACGAAGAAACGGGAGGTGTCGATTCCTTCGAGGGTGAGCAATGCGGTCTTTCGCGTGAGGCCGCCCGCATATCCCGTGAGGCTGCCCCCGCTACCCACGACCCGGTGGCAGGGAATGATGACGCTCACCGGATTGCGGCCCACGGCACCGCCCACGGCCCGGGCCGAGCCGCCGGCTCCCCGCTGCCGGGCGATCTCCGCAGCCAGTTCTCCGTAGGAGACGGTCTCCCCGTAGGGAATTTGTAACAGAGCCTTCCATACGGTCTGCCGGAACGGAGTGCCCGCCGGGTTCAGGGAAGGCATGAAATCGGGTTTCCCGCCTCCGAAATAGCAGTCGAGCCATTCGATGGTCTGCACGAACACGGGAAGCATCCGCTCGCAGTGCTCCGCGCAGAGCGTGTTGCCGAAGTATCGCTGTCCTTCGAACCAGAGGCCCGTAAGGTTCTCGCCGTCGGAGGCGATCGTTATGCCGCCCAGAGGCGACCGGTAAGCATAGGTGTATTGCATGGTATCAGGATTTGATTCGTTTGCCTTCGATGTCGGGCAGGAAGCCCGTGATAACGCCCAGCAGGGGCAGCAGGGTGCTGACCCGAAAGATGAACTCGATGCTGGTACGGTCGGCCAGCCAGCCGAAAAATGCCGATCCGAGGCCGCCCAGTCCGAACATCAGTCCGAAGAAGACGCCCGCGATCATACCCACCTTGCCGGGCATCAGATCGGTGGCGTAGACCAGGATCGCCGAAAAGGCCGATGAGATGACCACGCCGATCACGACGGAGAGCACGATGGTCCACGGCAGCGACGCGTAAGGTAGCAGCAGGGTGAAGGGTGCCGCCCCGAGAATGGAACCCCAGATCACGTATTTCCGTCCGAAACGATCCCCTACGGGACCTCCGATGAGCGTGCCCGCAGCCGAGGCGGCAAGGAACGCGAAGAGGCAGTATTGGGAGTGCTGTACCGACATGGAGAATTTCTCCATCAGGAAGAAGGTGAAATAATTGGTCATGCTGGCAATATAGAAGTATTTGGAGAAGACCAGCACCGTCAGAATGAGCAGGGCCGTGCGGATTTTCCGCCGGGTCAGGCCGGGGGCCGGCGCAGACGTCTCGGCCGCGGCGCGGCGGGCGGCCGTGCGCAGCCGGCGTTTGTACCAGCGGCCGATCCGGATAAGGATGAAAATGGCCAGCAGGGCGGCCAGTGCAAGCCAGCCGATCGCCCGCTGGCCGAAGGGGATCACGACCAGGGCAGCCAGCAGGGGACCCGCCGCGCTTCCGGTGTTACCGCCCACCTGGAAGATGGACTGTGCCAGCCCTTTCCGTCCGCCCGACGCGAGTTGGGCCACACGGGACGATTCGGGATGGAAGACCGAAGAGCCCCAACCGACCAGCGCCACGGCGAGCAGAATCGCGGCGAACCCCGGAGCGACCGAAAGCAGGAGCAGGCCCGCGAGCGTGAAGCACATGCCGAGAGCCAGCGAGTAAGGACGGGGATGCCGGTCCGCAAGGGTGCCCATGACAGGCTGCAGAAGGGAGGAGGTCATCTGGAAGACCAGCGTGATGATGCCGATCTGGGCGAAGGAGAAGCCGAACCGGGCCTTCAGCAGCGGATAGACGGCCGGTATCACGGACTGCATCATGTCGTTGAGCAGATGCGTCGCACTGATCATCAGCAGAATCGGATATACCGTTTTCCCGGTCTCCGGGGCGGCGGGAATGCGGACGGAGGAAGAGAGTCTGTTCATGCGGGGATCGGTTACGGTTCTTCCAGAATGAGAGCGATCGTGCGCAGCGCCTCGCGGGGCTCGCGGGCGGCGATGTGGCCGGTCAGTTTCTCGTGCGAGGGCTGGGATGCGAGCAGACAGGACGTGTCGTCGTAAATACGGCGGAATCCCCGCTGCAGGTGGACCGACACGGAACGGTACAGTTCGGCGAGGATTTCATTGTGCGTGGCTTCCGCAACGGCCGTGTGGAACGCGATGTCCGCCGCGATACACGCGTCCAGCTCTCCGGCAGCGGCCGCCGCACCCCGCTCGCGCAGGTGCTCTTCCATGCGCCCGAGGTCCTTCTCCGTGCGCCGTCCGGCCGCCTTCTCGGCAATGGCGGCCTCCAGTATCCT
This sequence comes from Gallalistipes aquisgranensis, assembly GCF_014982715.1. Taxonomy (NCBI): domain Bacteria; kingdom Pseudomonadati; phylum Bacteroidota; class Bacteroidia; order Bacteroidales; family Rikenellaceae; genus Gallalistipes; species Gallalistipes aquisgranensis. Next base: position 1,420,044 of record NZ_JADCJY010000001.1, read on the forward strand.
GCGCACTTCGTCCAGGTCGCGGATATCCGCACGCTTCAGCCTCTGCTCCATGGGCTCTCCCTGCGCCGAAAGATTCTCGACGAAAGTTCCGGTCCCCTGCTGCACTTTCAGAAGACCCGTGTTGGCCAGCATCCTGACCGCTTCGCGCACCGTCGAACGGCCGACGCCGAAAATACGCATCAGTTCCGGTTCGGGCGGCAGTTTCTCGCCGACCCCGAACTTTCCTGCGGTGATCTGTTTCCGGAGCCGCCCGGCCAGCTCTTCCGCCAGGGAAGTTTTTCTGAGCGCAGAGCCTCTTATCATCATATCATCTGATGTTTTCGCAAAGATAGCGATTTCTTCCGGAAGTGCAATCCCCCCGGAGAAAAGTTCCGGACCCCGGACTGTTTCCGCACGGGCGGACACCTCCGGCCGTATTCCCCGACGGTTCCCGACACTTCCCGGCTGTTCCCGATTGTTCCCGGACATTCTTCCCCGTTCCTTCCCGTGTCCGGACCGGAGGAAGGAGGGGACGGAGCGGGGCGACCGGAGAGCACCCGCTAATTCAATGTCCGGTAATCGCCCGGAGCAAGACCGTTGAGCTTTTTGAAGAGGGCGCAGAAGCACTGGGGGGAAGGAAAACCCAGCTCTTCGGCGATCGTTCCGATCGGTACGCGCGAACGGCGCAGCCTCCGTTTGGCGATCTCCATCCGCTTGAGGGTGACGTACGCCTCCGGCGTGCGGCCCGTCTCGAACGCCAGCAGGTCCGTGAAATAGGCGGGCGAAAGGCCGAGCTGCTCCGCACACGCTTCCGTCCGGGGCGGTCCCTGCCTCTTCATCCCTCCCCGGGCGACGTAGGCCTCCAGCAGAAGGTCGTAGCGTCGCAGCAACTCCCCGTTGGCCAGACAGCGCGTGACGAACTGCCTCTCGTAGTAACGCCTCCCGTAATCCAGCAGGCATCCGAGGTGCCTGGCCAGCAGTATGCCGCGGAAGGGGTCCGACGGACGGCGGAGTTCCTTGCGGATGTCCTCCAGGCAGCGGACGACCGTCCGGCGCTCGCGCAGCGAGGGATGTAGGGCTTCGCCGGGGGCGTAGCCGAAGAAAGTGCACTCGTCCAGGACGGCGTGCAGTGCCGGAGAGTCGATGCCGTCGGCCCGGAAGACGACCAGCCACCGGTCGGCGGCGGAATTCTTTTCGCAGACGAGGGCCCGGGACACCTCCGGCCCCCGGAACAGCAGCGTCCCCTCGTCGTAATCGTCCGGACGACGGCCGTAGAGCGGTCCGTCGTTCCCGGCACGGTCGCGCAGGAGGATCGTGTGGTAGTCTCCCAGGGCGAGGAGGGGAAGCAGGCGTCCGATCTCTTCGTCCCGGCCCGCCTCGACGGCCGGGAAAGCCGTACGGTCGTCCGTCCGCTCCATGCCGGGGAGGACATGTCGGTTCGATTGTGGTTTCATGTTCATGGCTGGAAAGTGCGGCGACGGGCCGCATCGCCCTGCGGGAAGGTCAGTCGCGCGCCGTGCGGAATTCGCCCGGGGTGAGACCCGTCACGCGTTTGAACATCCGGCTCAGGTGCTGCGGATACTGGAATCCCAGCCCGTAGGCGATCTCGCTCATCGTGCTGTCCGTCGAGAGCAGGGCCTCCTTGGTCCGTTCGATCAGTTTGTTCTGGATATAGTCCGACGCGGTCTGCCCGGTCTGTTTGCGGATCATGTCGCCGAAATAGTTCGGCGAAAGACACACCTTGTCGGCGAAATACCGGACGGTCGGCAGCCCTTCTCGCTGCGGGGCATCGCTGTCGAAATAGTCGTCCAGCAGCCGTTCGAAACGCACGATGATATCGCGGTTCACCTCTTCGCGGGTGGTGAACTGACGTTCGTAGAAACGCATGCAGTAGTCGAGCAGCAGACCTATGTTGGCCGTGATCAGCCGGCGGCTGTGCTTGTCGATCGCGTGTTCCAGTTCGGCCTCTATTTTATGCAGGCAGTCCATGACGGTCTGCCGCTCCTCCTCCGAGAGGTGCAGCGCCTCGCGGGTCTCGTAGGAGAAAAACGAGTAGCTTTTGATCTCCTGGCCGAGCGCGGTGCCGCGGATCAGGTCGGGATGGAACAGGATGCCGTAGGCCCGGGGCTGCACGTCCTCCAGCAGCTCCGTCACGGTCACCTGCCCCGGAGCGAACGCGACGATCGTGCCGTCCTGATAGTCGTAGCTCTGGCGCCCGTAGATGATGTTGCCGCACTTGACGTCCTTCAGGTAAAGGGCGTACACCCCGTAGTTGATTTTGAGTCGGGTCGGCCAGCGGGTCGCCTTCGACAGATCGACGACGCTCACCAGCGGATGAAGGGTTTCGAGTCCGAACAACTTGTTGTATTTGTCCACCTCGTCGAGTTTGATGAATTCTTCCATGGCTCGGTCCGTTTTCTTTTCTGCAAAAGTAATTCATTTATTCCGAAACAGGTACACCCGCAGAACGGAATCGGGAATTCGGGTAGGAACATCCGTAAATCGTATACAACCCCGCCCGTCCGATAACGGTAATTTTGCCATCGGAACCCCAAAACCGAAGAAATTATGGATCGCAGGGAATTCTTGAAAAAGGCATCGGGCGCCGCCCTGGTTGCCGTAGGAGCGGCGGCGGGCGCCTCCCGCATATTTGCCGGGACCTCCCTTTCCTTTCCGGGAGGAAGCACGGCCGGCGCTTCCTCCCGGAAAAGGAAGGACCTCCCGATGGAGCATCGTCAACTCGGTCGCCTGGACGTGTCGGCCATCGGTCTGGGCTGCCTGCCGATGGTGGGCTACTACGGCGGCAGGTACGAAAAGAAGGATATGATCGCCCTTATCCGCCGTGCCTATGACAGGGGAGTGACCTTTTTCGACACGGCGGAAGTGTACGGGCCTTATACGAGCGAGGAGTGGGTCGGCGAGGCGCTCGCCCCGTTCCGGGACAAGGTGAAAATCGGCACGAAATTCGGTTTCGGAGTCGAGGAAAAGCAACCGACCGCCCTGAACAGCCGTCCCGACCATATCCGCCGTGCCGTGGAAGGGTCGCTCCGGCGGCTGCGTACAGACCATATCGACCTTCTGTACCAGCACCGTGTCGATCCGGACGTGCCGATGGAAGAAGTTGCCGGAACGGTAAAAGAGTTGATGCAGGAGGGGAAGGTCCTGCACTGGGGACTGTCGGAAGCGAGCGCACGCTCCATCCGCCGCGCCCATGCCGTATGCCCCGTGTCGGCCGTGCAGAGCGAGTATGCCATCTGGTGGCGCGAACCCGAAACGAAGATATTCCCGACGCTCGAAGAGCTGGGCATCGGCTTCGTTCCCTACTGTCCGCTGGGGCGCGCCTTCCTGACAGGCGTCATCAACGAAGACAGCCGTTTCAAACAGGGCGACCGCCGCTGGAACCTGCCGCAATTCACGCCCGAAGCACTGAAACACAACATGCCGCTCGTGGCGCTCGTCCGCAGATGGGCGGAGCGCAAAGGCATGACCCCCGCGCAGTTCGCCCTCGTGTGGATACTCTCCCGCAAGGCGTGGATCGCCCCGATACCCGGCACGACCGACCCCGCCCATCTGGATGATTTTCTCGGTGCAGGAACCGTCCGTCTGTCGGCTTGGGAAACGGAAGAGTTCGACAAGGAATACGCGCAGATAGACCTCGCGGGACACCGCGCCGACCCGTTCACCGAAAGCCAGATCGACAAATAGGAAAAGCCATGGATATAAAAAAGTCATTATGGATCGTCTGTACGCTGTCCGCAGCTCTATGCTCGTGCGGACGACCGGCGGCGGAAAAAGATGCGAACCGGCAAAATACGACGGAAATGGAGAAGAAAAATATCGGAAACCTGCTTGCACTCTATCCGAAACCGATGACGGTCGTCGGTGCCGAGGTAGGAGGCAAGGTGAACTGGCTCGTCGTCGGGCATACGGGCATTATCGGCCACGACCGGATACTCGTGAGCATGAGCAAAAGCCATTATACCAATCAAGGGATAAGAAAGTCCAGGAAACTATCAATCAACCTCGTGAGCCGGGAGATGCTGCCGAAAGCCGACTACGTGGGCAGCGTGAGCGGCGCGTCGGTCGACAAATCGGGGGTATTCGACTACCATTGGGGAGAGAACGGTTCGCCCGTGATCGACGCCTCGCCGCTGACGATGGAGTGCGAAGTGGTGGACATCTTCGAAACGGAGGGTTTCGACAACTTCGTCTGCTCCGTCGCCAACACCTACGCCGCCCCCGATGTACTCGACGACAGCGGCCGCCTCGACTACACCCGCCTGAAACCCGTGCTGTTCACCTTCCCCGGCTATTCGTATCTCGCCACGGGCGAGGTGATCGGCAAATGCCTGAACCTGGACAAGCAGCCGGGAATGTGCGCCAAGGAGCCGATGGCCGCCGACGGCATCGTGCGCCTGTCGGAAATAGAGGTCCATCCGCAGTATCTCGACGAGTATATGAAACACGCGGCCGAAGTCGGCGAAATCTCCCTGCGCACCGAACCGGGAGTGCTCACCATGTACGCAGTCCGCAAAAAGGAAAATCCCTGTATGGTGACCATTCTGGAGACCTATGCCAGCAGGGATGCCTACGAATCGCATATCGCGTCGGAGCATTTCCGGAAGTACAAGCGGGAGACGCTGCACATGGTCAGATCGCTGACGATCTCCGACCAGACACCGCTCAATCCCACGAACAAACTCAACAATTTCATTCAATAAAAACGGAACGGTTATGAAAAAAATTCTGTTATTTTCGGTATTCGGCATTTTAACGTTCAATATTATGGCACAGGAAAAAATCAAACAGACGGCGGGGCGCGACCAGCTCGGGGAGTTCGCCCCCAAATTCGCGGAACTCAACGACGACGTTCTTTTCGGCGAAGTATGGAGCCGCACCGACAAACTCGGACTGCGCGACCGCAGCCTGGTCACGATCACGTCGCTCATCAGCCAGGGCATCACGGACAGTTCGCTCACGTTTCATCTCCAGTCGGCGAAGAACAACGGCATCACCCGCACGGAGATCGCCGAGATCATCACTCACATCGGTTTCTACGCGGGATGGCCGAAGGCATGGGCCGCTTTCCGGCTTGCGAAAGAGGTGTGGGCCGGGGATACGGCGGGAGACGATGCGAAGGCCGCTTTCCAGCGGGAGATGATCTTCCCGATCGGCGAACCGAACACGGCCTATGCGCAGTATTTCATCGGGAACAGCTATCTCGCTCCGATTTCGCGCGAGCAGGTGTACATATCGAACGTGACGTTCGAGCCCCGCTGCCGCAACAACTGGCACATCCACCGGGCGACATCCGGCGGCGGACAGATGCTCGTCGGCGTGGCCGGCCGCGGCTGGTATCAGGAAGAGGGGAAACCGGCGGTGGAGATTCTTCCCGGCACGGTCATCCACATTCCGGCGAACGTGAAGCACTGGCACGGTGCCGCGGCCGACAGCTGGTTCGCCCATCTGGCGTTCGAGGTTCCCGGCGAGAACACCTCCAACGAATGGCTCGAACCCGTCACGGACAGGGAATACGACCGCCTCGGACAGCGGTGAAGCGTATCGGCCGGCACCGCACCGGACCGATCGGGTGAAAACCGGAAAACAACGACGACATGACCATCGAAAATTTCAAAAAGTACGTACAGGAACGCCGGCCCCTCGACACGGAGGAGATACACCGGTTCATGGACGAGATGAGCGACGGGGCGAGGCGCATCACCTTCCGGCTGAACGCGGCGTATCACACGCCCGACGAGGTGCGCGAACTGCTTTCCGAGCTGTTCGGCTACCGGGTGCCGCGGTCGCTCCGCGTCTTTCCCCCGTTCTACACGGATTTCGGCAGGAACATCTCCGTGGGCGAAGGGGTGTTCATCAATGCCTGCTGCCAGTTCCAGGACCACGGCGGAGTGACCATCGGCGACGGCTGCCAGATCGGACACAATGTAGTGTTCGCCACGCTCAACCACGGGCTGGCTCCCGAGAAGCGCAGGTCCACCGTTCCGGCTCCGATCGTGCTCGGCAGAAACGTGTGGATAGGCTCCAATGCGACCGTCCTCCAGGGAGTGACCATCGGCGACAACGCCGTGGTGGGTGCGGGAGCGGTGGTGACGAAAGACGTGCCGGCGGACACGGTCGTCGGCGGGGTCCCGGCGCGGGCGATAAAGTCCGTCAGAGAGTGACCGTCCGGTACGGACGGTCACCGGAGGCGGTCCGGCGCATCCGCCGCACGTCGCGGCCGGATGAAAATCATGCAACGATCCGAATGTAAAAAAACATGAAAATGAAATCTCTTTTAATCGCTTTTATGATCCTTCCCTGGATCAGTCCGCGGGCGACGGCGCAGGAGGGCGCGGCCCGCGATACCGGAAACCGGCGCATACTGGTGGCTTACTTCTCGGCGACCGGAACGACGGCAGCCGCTGCGGAAAAACTGGCCCGTGCGACGGGAGGCGAACTCTTTGCGATCGCTCCCGCACAGCCCTATACGGATGCCGATCTCGACTGGAACGACAAAGGTTCGCGCAGTTCGGCGGAGATGAACGACCCGAAGGCACGGCCGGCACTCAAAGCCGTGAAGGGGAGTATGGCCGGATACGACGCGGTGTTCGTCGGGTATCCGATCTGGTGGAACCTCGCTCCGCGGATCGTCAACACATTCATCGAAAGCCACGACCTGAAAGGCAGGAGCGTGATTCCGTTCGCCACATCGGGCGGGAGCGGTATCGGCAACAGCGAGGCCGCACTGAGAAAGACCTACCCCGATCTGAAATGGAAAAACGGGAAACTGCTCAACCGGACCGACGAGAAAGCCATCCGGGCATGGGTGAAGGAGCTGGGATACTGACGGCCCGGCCCGGAAAGAGCCCGGCGCCCCCGTCCCGGAAGGCGGAACGGACGGCAAACCGGAACAGACACAGGGACATCCGCAAACAGGGCGATCCGTCCGGACGAAAAAACGGTTACCTTTGCAGCAGTACGGAACCGACACATCAAAACCGAATAACCATGATACGAACAGTCTGTATGATTTCATTGTTGAGTTTCGTCTCTCCCGAGCTGCCCGCGGCAGAGCGCACCGCCGGCGGCGGGGAGCGGCAGGATGCCGCACGCGAAGAGACGAAAGGGGGTAAGAGCGCCGCGGCGAAACCCGTGGTCTACTTCACCCGGGAGATCACGCCCGGGGCATTGGTGAAAATTTACGAGGCGCTCGGACGCCCGGCCACCGGCAAGGTGGCCGTCAAGCTCTCCACAGGCGAACCGGGCAACAACAACTACCTGAACCCGAACCTCATCAAGGACCTGGTGCAGAAGATCGACGGCACGATCGTCGAGTGCAACACGGCCTACGGCGGCGGCCGGGCCTCCACGGAAGCCCACCTCAAAGCCGCGGAGGAACACGGTTTCACGAAGATCGCCCCGGTGGACATCATGGATGCCGACGGCGAGGTGGCCCTGCCCGTCCGCGGAGGCAGGCACCTGAAGGAGGACTTCGTCGGCTCGCACTATCCCGACTACGATTTCACGGTGGTCCTCTCCCACTTCAAGGGGCATCCGATGGGCGGTTTCGGCGGCGCCATCAAGAACATCTCCATCGGCATCGCCTCCTCGGGTGGCAAGGCGTGGATTCACTCGGCCGGCAGGACGAAGGACGCAGGCAAGGTGTGGGGCGACCTGCCCCCGCAGGACGATTTCCTGGAGTCGATGGCCGAGGCCGCAAAGGCGATCGCCGACCATTGCGGCGACCGGATTCTCTACATCAGCGTGGCCAACAATCTCTCGGTGGACTGCGACTGCGTGGCCAAACCGGAAGACCCTAAAATGGGCGACATCGGCATTCTCGCCTCGCTCGACCCCGTCGCCCTCGACCGTGCCTGCGTCGACATGGTGCGCTCCTCGGACGACCACGGGAAAATCCACCTGATCGAACGCATCGACTCGCGCCACGGCATGCACACGCTGGCCCACGCCGAAGCCCTCGGCATGGGCAGCCAGCAGTACGAACTGGTGACGCTGGAGCGGTAGACGGCCCGCTCCCCGCACTCGGAAAACGGGCCTCCGTCCGCTTCCCCCTCCAGGAAAACCTCCCCGGTCCCGGCACGTCCCGGTGGCCGGGGAGGTTTTTTTCCGTCCCCGGCCGCAGGCATCACGCGGCGTGTCCTCCCCCCCGCCCTCCGAAAAACGCCCCGGACGGCACCCCGCCCCCGCCGGCGCCGGAACGAGGCCCGGAAACGGACAGACACCGTCCTCCGCGGAGAAAATTTCCCGACAGGTGTTGCAAGATTCACAAATACCCCTATTTTTGTAATATATTCAAAAAACCACCGACACCTCCCGCAGACCGACGGTATGACGACATTTTCAGAGAATCTTGCCCACTTCGTCCACGGAGCCGCCTTCATGTTTTTCGTGAGCACCGGCCTCCGGCTCCGTTCGCTCCGCGGACGCAGTTCCATGATGAAAATTCTCTACCGGAGCATGGTCTTCCTCGCGTTCCTGGAGCTGAAGGACATCTGCTTCCTCATACCCGGCGTATGGGCAATTCCCTACGTGTCGAATCTGGTCACCAGTCTGGACATGCTCTACGTACCGGTCATGGCCCTCTTCATGTTCGAGGTCATCTCGCCCGGCTGGGTCAATCCGCTCCGCTCGGCGGCCATGATCCTGCCCTCGGCCCTGCTGCTGGCCGCCTACGCCCTCTTTCCCCGCCCGTGGCTCTATACGGCGACGTTCGTCTACGCCGCCCTGTTCGGCTTCACGGTCATGGTCATCGTCTTTCTGGCCGGCTCGCGGTACGACAACTACATCAAGAACAACTTCTCCCAGATCGACGACCTGAGCGTCGCCTGGATTCGCAAGGTGATCGTGGCGCTGTTCGTCTGCCTGACGCTCTGGACGCTTCTGGTCTGGCGGGCGAGCTGGCTCGGCGACGCGGCCTACTACGCGGTCTCCGTAGTGGTCTGGATGCTGATCTACCGCTTCTCCTGCAAACACGCCGTGGTCGTACAGCCCGGCACGCTGAAGATATTCCCCTCCGCGGAAAGCGGCCGCCCCGACCCGCCGGCGGGAGAGGTCTGTCCCTTCGCCGGACGGCTCCGCTCCTGCATGGAGGACGACCGCCTGTTCCTCAATCCCCGCCTCACGCTGGCCGAAGCGGCTGCCGCGGTCGGCACCAACCGCACCTACCTCTCCGACTACCTCAACCGTCACCTGCACACCACTTTCTACGAATACGTCAACGCCTTCCGCGTGGAGGAGGCCCGCACCCTGCTCTCTTCGGGTGACCGCCGCCCGCTGGCCGAAGTGGCCGAGATGAGCGGCTTCAACTCGCTCTCCACCTTCAACCGGGCCTTCGTAAAGGCCACCGGCTGCACGCCCGCCCGCTACATCAGGAAACACCCGGGCGGCACCCCCTGAACCGCCCCGACCGCCCCCGCGGGGAGACTTTTTGAAGGAATGACGCTTATTTTGTTCGCATGACACCGTTTTTTTGACCGTCTGCCCGCAAATTTGTCCGAGTGACTTGTCCCGGCCGGACGCCCCGTTTTACCTTTGGGAAACGAACCGGGAAGCGTCCTCCCGCCCCGTACGCACGACCGTTTTTCCACTTCATAAAATTCATTTCGCATGAAAAAACTCTACTATTATCTGTTTCTGCTCCTCGTCATGGTCACCGGAACGGCCTGCGACGACAAGGAGACGGACGACGGCACCCTCCCGGAGGCCGCCCTCACCGTCACGCCGGAGAGTCTGACATTCGACGAATCGGATGCCTCGAAGAACCGGATCACGGTCGTCTCCAACGTGATCTGGGAAACCTCCCTGAGCGACCGGTCGCTCAGGATCGACAAACGGAACGGCTTCGAGGGCGAACGGGTCATCACCGTCACCGACATGCCCCGCAACAAGACCTGCACGCTCACCGTCTTCACCCAGAAGCGCCACGAGAACGACACGCAGGTCTCCCGCACCGTCACGATCACCCGCGGGGACGGACTGCCCCCGTTCACTCCCGAGACGCTCTATGCCGACAACCTGGACAAGGCCGAATGGAGCGGCACCGGATTCCCGTTCCTCGACGCCTGGGACGGCTACATCAACGCCACCGGCAGCGGCGTCACGGCCGGAGGTTTCTCCTACACGGGCCGCACGGTCTCCGTCCGCAGCAACTTCGCCTCGTCGGGCTATCCCGGCGCATCGGGCAGAAACGCCTTCTACTTCGGCGGAGCGGACGCCTACGTGACCACGGGCGAGATCGCACTCGGTGGCACCTCCTCGCCGCTGGTGCTCACTTTCGGCTGCTGCAAATCCCCGGACAGCGACTTCGACGCCGCCTCCGACCTGAAAGTGTACCTCAGCGGCGACGGCAGCGCCATGACCCCGCTGGCCTACACGCGCAGCACCTCTTCGGGCTGGTCGCAGGCCACGGCCGTGTTCGATTTCGAAGAGGTGCCGCAGAAACTCCGGATACGGTTCGTCGCCGACGAATACAACGTCCGTCTCGACGACATCTCCCTCGCCACCACGGACCGGACCCCGACCCAGACCGTCGTGTTCGCCCCCGCGAAGGACTATCCGCTGGCCGAACTGCCCTCGAAGGTGGAGAAGACCGACTACAAATACATCACGCACTACGCCCAAACCGTCACCACCGGGCAGCGCGTGCGCAACTACACGGCCTGCTACGACACCCGCCGGCACAATCCGGTGTGGGTGGCCTATCCCTACCATCCCTGCTACAAGGAGGGGGGCTACGGACGTACCGATCCCGACCCGTGGCGTCCCGACCCGGAAATGACCGAGAGCGAACAGTCGGTCATCTACGCCAGCGACTGGAACGCCTGGCCGTGGAGCTCCGGCGGAGGCGCAGCCGCCGACCGGTACCAGTACTGGTCGTACAGCTCCAACGTGGGACGCGGTCACCTGCTGGCCTCCTCCCACCGGGGCGGCGCCAACAGCGAACTGAACATACAGACCTTCTACCCCACCAACATCGCCCCCGAGAGTTACCTCTACTACGACCACTGGAGCACCGTCGAGCAGCTGATGCCCGACTACTGGAACTGCACCGACACGATCTACACCGTGGTGGGATGCTACTACGAAAACGACGACAACATCTGCTACGACGCCTCGAGCGGTTCCACCCAGTCCGCCAAATCGAAGCCGTGCGTCATCCCCACGGCCCGGTACAAGGTCTTCCTCCGCACCAGGAGCGGCTCCACAGGCAAACCGGTCCAGGAGTGTTCGGCCGACGAACTGATGGCCATCGGCTTCTGGTTCCCGCAGAACCTCGGAGGACAGACGCCCGGCGCGGTCCCGCCCCTGAAGGAGTACATCTTCCCGGTGAGCGAGATCGAGAAGAAGCTCGGAGGCGAATTCACCTTCTTCCCCTCGGTCCCCGCGGGCGTGAAGGAGACCTGCAACATCGCCGACTGGCCCCAGCTGCAAAGCAAGGCCGACTGACGACGCCCACCCGATCCATCCACATAGCGTCCGGATACGGGAAATCCCTCGGGGATTTCCCGTATCTGTCTTTCCGGCGGGCGGAACGGAAGAAATAAATCGCTATTTTCGCAGCAGTATATCCAACCGTAACACGCCATGAGAAAAGAGAACCTCTCCGTCACGATCCGAACGCTTCCGCCGGACGAACCCGCCCCGGAAGAGTTGCTGCACCTGGCCGACGAATCGCCCGAATCGGTCGGCGAATGTCTCGCGCGCGGCGTCTGCCGCATCGCCCGGTTCGGGGAACGGACGGTCGGGGTGAGCGTCCTGCTGCGCACCCGCCCCTTCACGATGGAACTGGCCGCCCTGGCCGTGACGCCCGGTCTTCAGGGCCGGGGCATCGGCCGGCAGCTGATCGCCGACGCCGTACGGTGTGCCCGGGAAGCGGGCTGCCGCATCCTCGAAGTGGGCACGGGCAATTCCGGTATCGGCCAGCTGGCCCTCTACCAGAAATGCGGCTTTTCGATCGTCTCGGTGGACACCGACTACTTCCGGCGCCACTACCCCCGGCCGATCGTGGAGAACGGCATCGAATGCCGCCACATGATCCGGATGAGAATGGAGCTCGAAGAGCGGTGACCCGCGGCCCGGCCGGCAAGGGAGGGCCGTTCGCGCCGCATCCCGCACCGCCCGGACCCGAAAAGCGGGTCCGGATTGCAAATAAGTCGGATTAAAACCGTACCTTTGGGCGGTAATTGAAAAATATTCGGTATCTTTCGTAAGATAAAAGACCCACCCATGCAGAAAACAGCACTCATCACCGGCGTAACGGGCCAGGACGGAGCCTACCTGACCGAGTTCCTGCTCAAGAAGGGATATGTCGTCCACGGCATCAAACGGCGCAGTTCGCTTTTCAATACCGACCGCATCGACCACCTCTACCAGGACCCCCACATCGAGAACCGCAACTTCATCCTCCATTACGGGGATCTGACCGACTCGATGAACCTGACGCGGATCATCCAGGAGGTGCAGCCCGACGAAATCTACAACCTGGCGGCCATGAGCCACGTGAAGGTGTCGTTCGACACGCCCGAATACACGGCCAACGCCGACGGCGTCGGCATGCTGCGCATACTGGAAGCCGTGCGCCTGCTGGGTCTCACGGAGAAGTGCCGCATCTATCAGGCCTCCACCTCGGAGCTCTTTGGACAGGTGCAGGAGATTCCCCAGAGCGAACGGACCCCGTTCTACCCCCGCAGCCCCTATGCGGCGGCCAAGCTCTACGCCTACTGGATCACAGTCAACTACCGCGAGGGCTACGGCATGCACGCCTCCAACGGCATCCTCTTCAACCACGAGAGCCCGCTGCGGGGCGAGACCTTCGTCACGCGCAAGATCACCCGGGCCGCCTCGCGCATCGCCATGGGCATGCAGGAGGTGTGCTACCTGGGCAACCTCTCCTCGCAGCGCGACTGGGGCCACGCCAAAGACTACGTGCGGGCCATGTGGATGATCCTCCAGCAGGAGAGGCCCGACGACTACGTGATCGCCACGGGCGTCACCACCACCATCCGCCGTTTCGCCGAAATGGCCTATGCCGAGGCGGGCATCACGCTCGAATTCAGCGGCGAAGGCACCGGAGAGAAGGGCCGCATGGTGGCCGTGGACGAAGCCCGTTTCGCCGAACGGGTCGGCGAGGAGTTCCTGCCGGGCATCCGGGAGCGGATCGCCTCGCCGGAACGGAACGTGGTGATCGCCGTCGATCCCCAGTATTTCCGCCCGACGGAGGTGGAGCTGCTCATCGGCGACTCGACCAAGGCCCGCACCGTGCTGGGCTGGAAGCCTGAATACGACCTGCCCGCGCTGGTGGCCGACATGATGCGCAGCGACATCCGCCTCTTCAAGCGCGACAGCTACCTTCGTGCCGGCGGCTACAAGACCCTGGAATATTTCGAATGACACCTATGGACAGACAAGGCAAGATATACGTGGCCGGCCACCGGGGACTGGTGGGTTCGGCCATCGAAAAGAACCTGCGCGAAAAGGGTTACACGAACATCGTGACCCGCACCCACGCCGAACTCGACCTCACGGACCAGGCGGCCGTGGCCCGCTTCTTCGCCGAGGAGCGGCCCGACTACGTCTTCGTGGCCGCCGCCAGGGTGGGCGGCATCATGGCCAACAGCATCTACCGGGGGCAGTTCATCTACGAAAACATCGTGCTGGCGGCCAACATCATCCACCACGCGTGGCTCAACGGCGCGAAGAAACTGCTCTTTCTGGGCAGCACCTGCATCTATCCGCGCGAAGCGCCGCAGCCCATGCCGGAGGATTGCCTGCTCACCTCGCCGCTGGAGTACACCAACGAGCCCTACGCCGTCAGCAAGATCGCGGGCATGAAGATGTGCGAAGCCTACAACATGCAGTACGGCACCGACTTCATCGCCGTGATGCCCACCAACCTCTACGGACCGAACGACAATTTCGATCTGGAGCGTTCGCACGTCCTGCCGGCCCTGATCCGCAAGATGCACCTGGGACATGCGCTGGAGAGGGGCGACGAAGCCGCCCTGCGGGCCGATTTCGACCGGATGCCGGTCGGCAGGACGGACGGCGGCGACCTGCAGGCCGTCCTGGCCGAAATGGAGCGCTACGGCATCCGCCGCAACCCCTCCACGGGACGGGTGGAGGTGGAGATCTGGGGAACGGGCACCCCGCTGCGCGAATTCCTCTGGAGCGAGGACATGGCCGACGCCTGCGTCTGGATCATGGAGCACGTGGGCTGGGCCGACCTCTCGCGCGGCATGAAGGAGCCCCGCAACTGCCACATCAACATCGGCACCGGCAAGGAGGTGAGCATCCGCACGCTGGCCGAGACGATCGCCCGCAAGGTGGGGTTCGGCGGCGACATCGTGTTCGATCCCTCGAAACCCGACGGCACGATGCGCAAGCTGACCGACCCCTCGAAGCTGCACGCCCTGGGATGGACGCACCGCATGGAGCTCGACCGGGGCATCGAGACCCTCTACGACTGGTACCTGAAAAAGTAGCTCCGGTCCCGTCGCTTTGGTACGGTTTTTATACCTGTATGGACGGAGTATCCGAAACCGCAAAACGAAACCGACATGGAATATAAAGTGACACACCGCCCCGGGCGCAACCGCTTCGAAACCGAAGAGAACGGCCTGACCGCCTTTCTGGAATACCTCCCCTACGACGGGGGGCTCGATCTGATCCACACCATCGTTCCGGGCCCGATGCAGGGCCGGGGCGCAGGCGCAGCACTCGTCAGGGCGGCCCTGGAGTATGCCCGCACCCACCGGCTGAAGGTCATCCCCAGCTGCCCCTACGTGGCCGCCTACCTCAAACGCCACCCCGAAGAGGCGGAACTGGCCGACATGACGGCCGACGAAATCCGTTGACGCGGCCGGCGGTATCCGGAGCATGCGGTCGGACGCAGTGCGACCGCCCTCTCCTCCCCGGCTCATCGACCTTCCCTTCCGTTACGCCCCCTACCGTCCGCTCGGAACGTTTCGCCGGTTCATGCAAATTCCGTATCTTTGGAGGAGGAAAACGTCACGACAGTATGAAAAACGAACCCGCCCCGCGCCGCACGCTCCGCGTCACCCGGCGCCAGTACAACGCCCGCCGCTGTTTCGTCTGCGGGCTGGACAACCCCTTCGGGCTCCGCGCCCGGTTCTACGAGACCGCAAGCGGCGAACTGGTGGCCCTCTGCACCCCCGACGAACGCCACCAGAGCTATCCCCACCACCTGCACGGGGGCATCGCCTCGGCCCTGCTGGACGAAACCATCGGCCGGGCCATCTCCGTCGGGTCGGCCGAAACCGTCTGGGGCGTCACGATGGAGCTCACGCTGAAATACCGCCGTCCCGTCCCCTACGGAGAGGAGATCAAAGTCGTCGGCCGCATCGACCGCGACCGGGGCCGCCTGTTCGAAGGATCGGGCGAAATCGTCCTTCCGGACGGCACCGTGGCCGTCACCGCCCGGGGCCTCTTCATGAAACAGCGGGCCGACCAGATCGCCGGCGACGCCTTCGTGGAGGACGAATGGGGCTTCACCCCCGACGAACCGCTGCCCGAAACGATCGAATTGTAGGCGGCTCCGGAACGGGCCCGCCCGGAAAACCGCAACCGGCCCCCGGAAGCCCGCCCGCCGCAGGGAAACGCCACCCCCCTCCGCACAAAAAAACCGGCTTCGTGCCGGTTTTTTCATACGTTCCCCGAAAGGGCATCCCCTCTATTTGATTCCGAGCTTGCGGCGCAGCTCCTTCGGCACCGCATTCTTGTTGACCACCAGATTCATCGTCTTGTAGGCCACATAGGGAGCCGAAGCGTAGAAATACCCCCCATAGAGCTGCGTGGTGCCCCAGGAATTCTTCACCTTGTAATATTTATTACCGAGCGTATCGACCGCCGTACCGACGATCTGCATCCCGTGGTCGTCCGTGGTCTCCCAGCTGTCGTAAGCCTCCTGACGCATCTGCTGGGTGATCTTCTTCTCCTTGCGGATATGGTCGAAATTGAGCACCGCGGCCTCGCGCTGTGCCGGGGTCATCTTCACCCAGCGGGCCTGTTCCGTTCCTTCGAGACTCTCCACCGTCGCATCGGGCACCACGGCGAAGCCCTGGTTCCACTTGAACCCCGGTTCGCTCACGTCAGCCGCCCAGAAGATCGAATAACCGTTGTCGATGGCCGCATCGAAAAGCGCCTCGAACTCCTCCAGCGGCACATTGTAGGACATGCCCCACGCCCAGTTGTCGGGCACCTCGACGGCGAACTGCGTGTAGAAGGGATGGTGCGTGAAGGAGGTGAAGGAGACGTAGTCGTCCATGTTCAGCCCCAGCGAGGCGGCGAAACTCTCGGGCGTGTACTCCACTCCCTTGTAGGTGAACTTCTCGGGCACGGGTCCCAGATAGGTGTCCAGCAAGGCATTGAAACCTTTCTGCCAGGTGGAGGTCATCGGGTCGTTGTGGCTCCGGAGCACCGCCGACATATAGGCCTCCAGCACGGCGTCCAGCTCCTTGTGCTGGTGCTTGGCGGTGCCGTACTGCAGCCCGGTGTACACCTCCTCGGGCACGATGCCGTGTTCGCGGATCACGTTCATCACGTCGTGCGTGGCGCCCCCGCCCCCGAAATTGGCCTTACCGTGCATCCTCACGTACTTGACCGCCTTGTCGAGATAGGTGTGGCGCACCACCCACATCTCCGACAGGTCCACCGTGTCCTTCCCGGCGCGGAGCAGCTCGCTCTCCAGGAAAGCCAGCCCCGAGAAGCTCCAGCAGGTGCCGCTGCGGCTCTGGTCCTTCACGGAGGTCACGCCCACCGTCTTCACGTCCTCGAATTTGTAAACCTTACCCTTCTTCTCCTGCGCCGATACGGCCGTAACCGCCAGCGCACACAGCAGGATCAGTGTTCTTTTCATCGTTTTTTGCGTTTTTTTGAGTTTTTTATGGTTGTTTTCACATCGTATCCGTCTCGCGTATCCACGCCTCGGCCGAGGCGTCGCTCGGCATGCGCCAGTCTCCCCTCGGGGAGAGCCCCACCGAACCCACCTTCGGTCCGTCGGGCATGGCCGAACGCTTGAACTGCTGGGCGAAGAAGCGCCGGAAAAAGGTGCGCATCCATCCCCGGATCGTCTCCGCGTCGTAACGCCCCGCGAAAGCCTTCCGGGCCAGAAAGAATATCTTGGCCGGCCGGAACCCGAACCGCAGGAAGTGATACAGGAAAAAGTCGTGCAGCTCGTAGGGTCCCACGAGCTCCTCCGTGCGCTGGACGACGGTGCCGTCGTCCGACGGCGGAATCAGCTCCGGCGACACGGGCGTATCGACGACGTCGAGCAGCAGCGCCCGCACCCGTTCGTCCTCCCGTCCGGCCGCCCACTCCACCAGATGACGCACCAGCGTCTTGGGCACCCCGGCGTTGACCCCGTACATCGACATCTGGTCGCCGTTGTAGGTGGCCCACCCCAGCGCCAGCTCCGACAGGTCGCCCGTGCCGACCACCAGCCCGCCCGTCAGATTGGCCACGTCCATCAGTATCTGCGTCCGCTCCCGGGCCTGCGCATTCTCGTAGGTCACTCCCCGGTCCGAGGGGTCGAGCCCGATATCCCGGAAATGGAGCGTGCAGGCCTCCCCGATCGGAATCTCCCGCACCGTCACCCCGAGCGCCTCCATCAGCCCCAGGGCGTTGCGGTAGGTCCGTCCGGTAGTCCCGAACCCGGGCATCGTGACGCCCACCACGCCCTTGCGGTCCCACCCCAGCCGGTCGAAGGCGGCCACCGTCACCAGCAGGGCCAGCGTCGAATCGAGCCCGCCCGAAATCCCCACCACGGCGCTCCGGGCCTTCGTGTGGACCAGCCGGCGGGCCAGCCCCAGCACCTGAATCGAGAAGACCTCCGTGCAGCGCTCCTCCCGTTCCGGACCCGAGGGCACGAACGGCAGGGGATCGACCCTCCGGCCGAAATCCTCTCCCTCCGCCCCGGTGTAATCCGGCCTGCGCAGCGCCACCTCCACCTCGCGGAACGTCCGCTCCGCACCGCCGAACGTATTGGTCCTCCGCCGCAGCTCCAAGAGCCGTCCGGCATCGACCTCCGTCACCAGAAGCTGTTCGTGCAGGGAGAAACGCTCCGACTCGCAGAGCATCGTCCCGTTCTCGGCCGCCAGCACATTCCCGGCGAAGACCAGATCGGTGGTCGATTCGCCCCACCCGGCCGAAACGTACAGGTAGGCGGACAGGGTGCGGGCCGACTGCTGACGCACCAGCCCGCGCAGATAGGCGTGCTTGCCGGCCAGCTCGTCCGAAGCGGAGATATTGACCAGGAGGACGGCCCCTCCCAGCGCTTCGTGCGAAGAGGGCGGCACGGGCACCCAGAGGTCTTCGCACACCTCCACCCCGAACCGGAGGTCGCCCTCCCCGAACAGCAGATCGGTGCCGAAAGGCACCCGCTGTCCGCAGAGGACCACCTCCCGTTCGGCCATCTCCCGGCCGGAGACGAACCAGCGTCCCTCGTAGAACTCGCCGTAACCGGGCACCCAGCTCTTGGGCACCACACCCAGCACCCGGCCTCCGCCGAACACCACGGCCGCATTGCAGAGCGAATGGCCCACCGCCAGCGGCATGCCCACCACACCCGCCGCGCCGCACTCCCGCGTGCGCTCCACCACGAGCGCCAGGGCCCGTCGGGCCTCCTCCGCGAGGGTCTGCTGTCCGAACAGGTCGCCACAGGTGTACCCCGTGAGCGAAAGCTCCGGAAAAGCCACGAGGGCCGCCCCCCGCTCCGCCGCACGCAGCATGAGCGAGACGATCCGCCCCGCATTGAACACACAGTCGGCCACCCTCACCTCGGGCACGGCCGCCGCCACTTTCACGAATCCGAAATCCATACTCTCTCCCCGCATTTACTGTAAGGCAAAGTACAAATTTAGTCAAAAAAGCCGGAATCCGTAAAAAAAAGAGCCGGCACGGCAGAACCGTCCGGCCCGGGGACCCGTCCCGCCCCCCGTACAGCGCAGCGGGAGCCGGACCGGCTCCCGCTGCGTCACAAAACCGCTCCCGGTCAGACAAGCAGCGCCTCCAGCCGGTTGATCTCGGCCCGCAGCGCCTCCCGCTCCCCGTGCAGGGGCTCCGCCGGATAGGGCAGCGGCAGCCCCAGCATCATGCACTCCTGACACTTCACCACCCGGTAGTCCCCGGCAGCCAGTTCGCCCTTGAGCCGTGCGATCTCGGCCTTCACCCGGGCGGGATGATTCTCCACCACCCGCCAGTGTATCCGTATCTCGTCCGGCGTCTCCTCGTACCGGGGCTCCACCCCCTGCAATCCGGTCGTTTCCGGCTTTTCGTCCGCCGCCGCGAGCGGCTTCAGCCCGAGAGCCCCCGCTCCCGCCGCCTCTTCTTCCCCCAGCGCCGTGGAGCACAAACCTCCGTCCGGCATAATCTTCGCGTAAATCATCCCTTTGAAATTTAAATTATTATTCCTACTTTTGAATTGCACCGACCTATCCCTTTTTCCAAAAAAAACGATCGACTGCCATGAAACATATCGTCCTCCTGTTCCTCCTCTCCGCTTCGCTCCTTTCCTGCAAGAAAGAGGAGGCAACCACCTTCCCGAACCGCCTCGCCATCAACGGAGTGGCTTCGCTGTCCCGCTCCGCACGCGACCCCCAGAACCTCAAGGATACCCTCAACCGGATCGTAAAATACACGATACAAATGCTGGGAAGAGACTTCGGTGCTTACACTTTCGAATTCGGAGCTCCCGGGACAAAGAGTTGGCACAGAGACACCGTCAACGGCCGTTTCTTCTTCTGGGACATCTTCGTCCTTTCCCTCGACAAAAAGGAGGTGGGAGAGTTTCTCAAAAATGCAAAGGACGTCGTTTATCGGATACATATTAATTCGGAAGGAAACCTTGCAGGCCCTTGGTCGGAAACCAATGACCAATACTATGCAAACCTGAAAAATCCTAACGTCATTTATTATACCGACACCGTCGCCTATACCCCCAACTCCGTTATCCGCAAAGCCCGTGAAGGCGTGGAAGCTGCCCTCGCTAAGGGAGACTACAACCTCTGCCGGAAAATCTTCGACGAAGAGATCGTTTTCATCCCTATCACCGGAGCCGAATACCGGGAGTTACAAGCCCGGGGCGAGAACTAACCGCCTATACCCCAGTGGCTGACGTCCAACACGAGAAACGTGAAGTTTGCATCGTTGGCCGTCTCGTCGTCGCCCGTCCACACCACGAAGCTGTCTGTGCTTTTCCACTCGGTACGGGCATACCCGTATTCCGTGGTGAACAGCACGGCATAGTCGTCGGCCGAAGCGAACGGACGGCCCGTCACGGCCGCCCGTCCGAACAGACCATAAGTACACCTTTTCAGAACATTCCGAACCTTGCCTTTCAGCAAAATTCCCCGTACTTTTGGATTACACCGATTTTACCCCTAACGATCGACTGCCATGAAACATATCGTCCTCCTGCTTCTCCTCTCCGCTTCGCTCCTTTCCTGCAAGAAAGAGGAGGCAACCACCTTCCCGAACCGCCTCGCCATCAACGGAGTGGCTTCGCTGTCCCGCTCCGCCCGCGACCCCCAGAACCTCAAGGATACCCTCAACCGGATCGTGAAGTACACGTTGCAGATGCTGGGAAGAGACTTCGGTGCTTACACTTTCGAATTCGGAGCTCCCGGGACAAAGAGTTGGCACCGAGACACCGTCAACGGCCGCTTCTTCTTTTGGGACCTTTTCGTCCTTTCCAAAGACAAAAAGGAAGTGGGCCAATTTCTCAAAGATGCAAAGGACGTCGTTTACCGGATACATAGGGATTCCGAAGGCTGTATTTGGGGCCCTTGGTCGGAAACCAACGACCAATATTACGCCAATAAAAAGAATCCGAATATCATCACTGGCATTATCGACACCGTCGCCTACACTCCCAACTCCGTTATCCGCAAAGCCCGTGAAGGCGTGGAAGCTGCCCTCGCTAAGGGAGACTATAACCTCTGCCGGAAAATCTTCGATGAAGAGATCGTTTTCATCCCTATCACCGGAGCCGAGTACCGGGAGTTACAGGCACGGGGTGAGAACTAACCGCCTATACCCCAGTGGCTGACGTCCAGCACGAGAAACGTGAAGTTCGCATCGTTGGCCGTTTCGTCGTCGCCCGTCCACACCACGAAACTGTCTGTGCTTTTCCACTCGGTGCGGGCATACCCGTATTCCGTGGTGAACAGCACGGCATAGTCGTCGGCCGAAGCGAACGGACGGCCCATTGTGACCAGATACTGTCCCTCCTGTCCGTTATGCCGCTGCACCCACCAGCCATCAATTCCCGGCGCTCTCCAACTGCGCAAAATCTGGGGTAAAGAACCATTCACCTGCCCCGCATAGACCACCCCCGGCATCATGCCGCACCACAGTTCGCCGTCGTTGGTGTGGAGCAGCCCCGCGTTGGTCACGCGCAGACCGTAGCGGCTGTTCTCCGCGAGAAAACGCATGTTGCCCTTGGCCCGGATCAGGTCGCTGTCCGTCTCCTCCGGACGGCTCACCACCGCGAAGTAGCGGTCCGAATCCCACACCGACGCCAGTCCGTTGGCGAATATCTTGGTCACCTGCGACTGCCCGGCCACCTGAATCACATCGCCCGCCGTCCCCGGATCGAGACTCACCGTCAGCCGCACGCTCGGCCCCGGATCGGCCGGCTGGGCCGGATGCCCCGTGTAGAACAGATGCCCCCTGAAAGTCACCTGGACCGAATAGGCTCCCGCCTCCAGCTCGTAGGCCACCAGCGGGGAGATCTCCGTGTCGTAACCGGGCACCCGGCCGTTGGTCATGAAGAACGAATCGGTATAGAGCTCCTGATAGTAGGTCCCGCCCTTGTAGAGCTCTATGCGCATGTCCGTGACGATATCGAAATACTCCACCACGCCCGTCACGGCTCCGTGCACCCCGACACGCAGCGGCGGAACCTTCATCATGTACTGCCCCGTATCCGGCACCAGGAAATTGCCCAGAATCCAGCTGTCGCTGTCGTCCTTGATGTACACGCCCGATTCGCTCGCCAGCCGCGACATCGAGAACGACGTGCCGGACAGCGGCGCCGGATCGACCGACTGCACGCCCGAAATATCCTCCACGCCCGTGTAGTTCTTCCCGTGAATCATCAGCCTCGGCGTATCGGTCTCGTCCAGCATCGCCACGGAGTTGTTCTGCGAATCAATCTCGATGTGCCAGTTGTTGCTCTCGTTGGGCACGGTGGAGACCTGTTCCACCACCAGCCTCTGCGTGTCGATCGCGTCGGTCGCCAGCTTGCCGCCCTCGATCAGCGTGCGCGTCTGCCCCTTGGCGTCGATGAATTCGATCCGGCCGGCGATCTGCCCCGTCGTAAGGTCGAAATAGGCGTTCCCGTCCCGGCTGGTGATGCGCGGGGTGACGATCTGCGAGGGCGACACCTCCGTGAAGCCGTACAGCGGCGTAAAGGTGCGGCCCTGTTCGTCCTCCGTGCCGAGCATCCCCACCAGCAGGTGATAGTAGCCCTCCGTACTCTTCAGTCCCACGGCCTCCTCGCTGAGCAGGTACTCCGCACTGCCGCCCTCGGTCGAGCCTTTCACATAAAGGTAATAGCGCGTTCCGGCATCCTGTCCCGTGAAGGTCCGCCCCTCCAGGGTCCACTCCAGCGCCTGCGGCGGGGTCTGCTCCCCTCCGTCCGCCGCGCCGCGCGTCAGCGTCAGGTGCGTCACCGTCCCCGCCGGAGCGATCAGCCGGCCCTCCTCCGTGCGGAACTCCGCCCCCTCGGTCTGCGGCACGAATTCGAACTGAAGGCCCGGATCGCCCAGCGAGATCATCATCGTGCGCACCGTGATCGGGTCGATCGACTTCCCGAAGTCGAGCAGCGACTTCTCCAGCATGGAGATCGCCTCCTGCGAATCCCGGAAGCGCCGCCGGGTGAAGTTCACCGCCTCCCGGTGACGGTCCTCGGCCACCACCTCCTCCTGTTCGATGCGGCTCAGCGAGGCGGCCACCGAACCGGGCGCCGTGGTGTTCGACAGTTCGATCGTCGGGCCGTAGGGATCGTTCACCATCTCACGGATACCCGTAATGCGCATCAGCGTCCCCTCCGGAGCCAGGTCCCCGTCCCTGAAAAGCACCGGACCGCCGAGCCGCAGCCGGTCCGATATGTTCAGCCACCTGCGTTTGGCCCAGATGCCGTCCAGCTCCCCGGTGAAACTGAAACGCGGCTGTTCGTTCTCCCAGAGATACTTCACGGCCTCGCGCATCATCTCCCACGAGGCGCCCGAGCGGTCACGGTCGTTGCGGATATACTCGTAGGGCATCTCCACATGGAACACCGAATAGCCGTCCCCCTCGCCGAACACATAGGCCCCGCCCGGCATCTCCACGCCGTCCTGCATCTGCGGAACGATCCGGAAGAGTTTCCGCTCCGGATCGAAATCCGCCTCGAACTCCCGCCCGGCCAGCATACCCGACTGGAAGATCACGGTCATCGTCTCGCCCGCGATCACGCACTGCGAGAAATCCGGACCGGAAGCCAGCCTCTCGTCCCCGAATTCGTACAGGCTGCCATCCCCGGTCATCTTCACCTTTCCCTGCCAGCGGGGATAGATATTCGACAGGTCGAGGCTCTCCTCCGTTCCGCTCTGCAGCGGACGGTCGGCCCGCCGCAGGGAGAGCCCCTCCCCGTCCGCCACGTAGCTGCGGGCCGACCGGGCATCGAACCCTTCCTCGTCCTCGAAATGCACCCCGTCGTAGCGGATCGTCTGTCCGGCAGGCAGCAGCAGCTCCTTGTTTCCGTACTTCCCGGGCAGC
Organism: Gallalistipes aquisgranensis; assembly: GCF_014982715.1. Lineage (NCBI taxonomy): Bacteria > Pseudomonadati > Bacteroidota > Bacteroidia > Bacteroidales > Rikenellaceae > Gallalistipes > Gallalistipes aquisgranensis. Next base: position 1,443,819 of record NZ_JADCJY010000001.1, read on the forward strand.
ATGTTCTTGTCGCCGCCCTGCACGTAGAGCACCTCCACGGCCTTCGTGTCGCCCACGTTCGAGCGGCCCACGCCCGGCCGGAATCCGTTGTCCCGGCCGTAGGAGAGCTCCAGCGGCGTCCCCTCTCCGCCCGCTTTCCGCAGGCTGATCGTCTTTCCCTCCACCGACCACTCCGTAGAGAAGGTCTGGGCCAGCGTCTGCAACGCATCGTAACAATAGGTGTGGTTGTAGGCCACCGGCTTCTCCGCCGCATCCACGCACTCGCCCGCCGTCCATCCCGCATCCCGCAGGTTCATGTTGTCCACGATCAGCTTCAGGTGCTCCTTCGGCCGGGCCGTGTAGGAAAACTTGAGCCGGCTGTCTCCCGGCACCGTATTGTGCACCTTGAAGCGTTTCAGACGGGCCTGGCTGGCCTCGAACACCGCCGTGTACTCCAGATTGCGGGCCCCGTTCCGCTTCACGCTCACCGGCTTTTCGAGCGTGTAGGTCTCCCCCTGGAACTCGCACCTGGCTCCCACGGGAATCTCCGCATACTCCGTCAGCGAAAAGTACAGCGTCAGCGTATGGTCCCCCATCACCGCCCGGTAGCGGTAACTGTTGTCGTTCACGTCCACATCGACGTACGTATCCGAATAATATATCCTCACGATTCTATCTTCTTAAAATTCTTTCACCTCCGGCGATTTCCGCGCCTACGCATACGAAAGGCTTCCCCCGCCGCTCCGGGCGATATAGCTTTTTCCCACCAGGTCGTAGAGCATCGGCACCCCCTCCCGCAGGGCGGGCACCAGCTCCATGACCGGCACTCCCGCCTCGGTGATCCGGCAGCGGTAGAAACGGATGATCCGGCTGTAATAGCTGTGCGGCGCTCCGCCCTGGTTGACCGTGAAGAGGTAAATCGGCCACTTCGCCGTAAAACTCTGCGTCCCGATCACGGCCGAATACTGTCCGCAGAAATCGAACGTCCCGTCGCCCATCACCACCGTCTCCCGTCCGGAGGAGAAGCTCACCGATTCGTTGTTGAAAGCCCAGCCGCCCACCTTTCCCGTGATCTGGCCGCCCGCCCCGCTTCCCGTGGGCACGTAGCAGTACATCACGAACTGATCCGCCGACGAAGCCGAATCCCTCGATCCGAACAGGAACAGGCTCCGCAGGGAAGCATCGCTGTTCGGCAGAAGCTGGAAAACGAACTCCACCCTCGTCCGGGGCGTGGGCAGATACCCCGTATCGAAATAGCATCCGTCCGGCCGGAGCCACTCCAGCAGCTGCACCGCCTCTCCGCCCGGCGCAGCCAGCAGCCGTCTCTGCACGAGTTCCATCACACCGGATTTTGCGGATCGTAAACGATCTCGTGTTCCGTGAAACTCTCCACGATCCTCCCCTGCTCGACCCGGTACTGCGGCCGGTAATAGTACCCCGGACGGAACTCCACGGGTTCGGTCACCAGCTCCATCCAGCCGCACCTCCGCGCCGCCTCCGTATCCCGGTCGAACACCCGGTGCAGGTTCGAACAGGCTCTTCCGTCCAGCCACCCGTTGTAGGGGACCGGCATCATACGCACGCCCTCGGGCGTCATCCGCGCAAATCTCTTCTCCATCGTTCTCCTAACCTTTTTTGATTACCCCCACACACCACTGCTCCGCCTGCGGCTCGTAGGTGTAGATAAAGTCGTAATATCCGGCCTCCACCGTGGGCACTTCGCCCCCGTAAAACAGTCCGGCCCCCCAGTCGATCGTATAGTCGCCCTCCACGCAGGCGCAGAGCAGGATCGAATGGTCCGTCAGCGTATCCTCCGGCACGGGCGGCTCGAAAACAATGTCGTCCGCAACGACCACCCGGTAACGGCGGTCCGCCTCCAGCACCCCCTCGTACTCCCTGAGCCGCCGCTCCTCGGTCAGCGGAGCCCGCAGCTCCCCGATCTGTTCCGGCGTGAAATCCCCGAAGGTGAAGGGATCGCCCTTGTCTCCCTTGCCGCCCGCGGGACCTGCCGGTCCGGCAGGTCCCTCAGGCCCCGTCTCTCCCCTGGGTCCCTGCGCTCCGGTCGCCCCCGTCTCGCCCTTCTCTCCCCGGAGCGACAGCAGCCACTGTTCCGGAGTGCCGTCATACCCCTCTTCCACGGCCACCTCGTAGGCGCTCGCCCCCTGGTTCCCCTTGAGCAGCGCCACCGGCGTCTTCACGCTCCGGCCGTCGCCGTCCACCCCCAGGGCATAAAAACCCTCCAGCGTCTCCGCCTCCGGCAGCGCCGACACCTTGATACTCTCTACCATTCCCATCTTCCTTTACGAATTAACAATCTGATTCCTTTTCCCTCTTCCGTGACCAGTGGCGTCCCCTCTTCAGCCGCCAGCATCCACTCCCGCAGCTCTTCCGGCCACGAGGCGCACACCATCGTCACCGTGAAATGACAGTTCACTCCCCCTCCGGCCGTCTTCGCCTGCTGCACCTGTCCGTTCTTGTAGTAGCACACCAGCGACCGTCCCAGACAAGGCACGTAAAGCAGTTTTCCGCCCCGCTCCGGCCGGGCACCCCCTCCGGCCCGGGGCCGCACCAGATCGTGCAGCAGCGCCAGGTAATTGCGCCGGAACGAAGCCGCATCGGGAGCCTTCATGTAGCAGCCGAGCGTCACTTCGCCCGACTGGAAGCGCACCGTCTCCCCGTCGCAGATCAGTCCGTCCCGTCCGGCCAGATCGACCGACAGACTCTTTTTCGCCGCCGGCAGGACCCTCACCGACTCCTCCGTACCCTGCAACAGACGCACCCCGTAATGCGACAAATCCACCCCGTCGAGTTCGTACCCCTGCACGGGCACCCCGTCCCACATCCGGGGCGCCTCGTAACTGTACCCTTTCAGCGGCGTGTCGTCGTCCGCCAGTTTCAGCGTACACTGCTCCCGACCGTCGGCGAACTTCACCGCCGATTTCGACACCAGCCTCGCCCGGCGCACCCATCCGATCTCCCTGAACTCGAACGTGTGGTAGGCTTCCCGGGTCAGATCGCGGAACAGCGCCTCCATTCCCCGTTCGTTCACTCCGCACAGCGGCAGCGAAAACTCCGCCGAAGCCAGCGCCGGGGCCGAGAGGTCGGGTTCCGTCCCCTCCTCCTCCGGCCAGTCGTTCACCTTCACCTTCTTGAGCGGCGGCCACGTCAGCGGCCCCGCATATCCGCCTTCGCCCACGAACACGCCGTAACCTTCCCAGGCGTCGGCCCCGTCTATGTACATCCGTCCCTTCATCGTCTCAGCATCACACCTTTGTCCCTGATCGTCTCCAGACTCAGCCTCATCTGTCCCATGTCCGCCTCCATCGTCTCCAGCTTACGGCAGTAGGCCGTGTTCGATTCGATGCCTCCCAACAGCCGGAGCTGCTCCCCGCTCTGGAGCACCAGCTGCTTCATGTCTTCCGAAATCGACCACGTATGCCCCTGAATGGCCGTCACGCAACCGTTCAGCTCGTTCACGCTCTCCTGGCTGACCGCCTCGATACCCTTCGACAGCCCCCCTTCCTGCACCTTCTCGGGCGAAAGGTCGAACCCGTAGCTTCCGGCCAGTTTGTCCCACTCCTTCCAGAACTCCCCGGCCAGCCTCACCTGCCCCTCCATCTGCCCGAAGAAACCTCCCAGCAGGGCCTGCACGTCGCTGCCCAGCAGTTTCATGTCGTCTCCCTTGCGGTACACCTCCGTCAGGTCCTCCTGCAACTTATCGAACGACTCCTGGAAATAGAGCGTCTGCATCAACTGCTTCCCCAACCCTTCGAGCACCTTCACGAAACTGGCCTTCCACTCCTGCATGGCGTCCGTCCCGTTCGCAAAAGCCTTCACGATGCAGTCGCCCAGATCGTTGCCCAGATCGCCGAAGGTATCGGTCAGATACTCCTTGAACTGCTCCTCGGCCTCCTTCCACTTGTCGTACAGATCGACCACGTTCTGTATCTGCTTCTTGGCCTCGTCATTGAGCTGGTTGTTCGTCTGGAGCAGCACCCGGGCCGCCTCTACGTTGAACCCGCCCTCGAACAGCTCCGGATAGAGCTCCTTGAGCGTCTTGCTCCTTTCGCTGCGGAACCAGGTGCGGTGCCGGGTCACGATCCTGATGTTCTCCAGCTGGGAGTATTCGACCTCCTCGATCGGATTGGAAGCGAAGGGTCTGAATATCTTCCGCTTCTTCTTGGCGATACTTCCCTCGTACTTGTCGTGATACTCCTGCGCCACCTCCAGCGCATCGGCGGCCTTCTTCAGGGTGTCCGACCCGAAGGCGTTGGTCAGCTTCTCCCCTTCCAGCTTTTCATCCGCCAGACTGAGCGCATAGTCATGCAGAAACTCCTTCCTCTCCCGCGCCATCTGCGCCAGTGCCGCCCTTTCCTTGGCCTTGGCCGAGAATATGGCCGTCACCCCTTTGGTCACGGCCGAAAGGGCCGCTCCGATATAGTCGCCCGAAGCGGCCTTTCCCGCCACTTCGGCCACATCCGAAAAGGTCTTGCCGAAACTCTCCAGCCCCGCACTGCCCGTCGCCCGGCCGATCTGCTGAAACGCATCGCCCATCTCCTTGCCGTACGAGGCCACCGCCTGCGCCGCCTGCCTGGTCGACCCCTTGAGCAGTTTCAACTGGCGGTTGGAACTGTCCGTCACCTCGATGCTCTCCGAGGTCACCTTGTTCGTCTGCTGCTGCGCATCGGCCACCTCCTCCTCCGACCGGGCCAGTTTCCGGTTGGTGGCGATCTTCGTCTCGCTGACCTTGTCCTCGCCCTTCCCGTTCGCGGTCACCGAACGTATCCGCAGCTTGACCCGCTCGTAGCTCTCGGCCACCTGTTCGTAATTCTCCTTCAGATTGCGCAACTGTTCCGCATCGAATCCGAACCGGTCCGTGATGTCGTCCGCCGGGGTCTGCACCACGTAACTCATGGCCTCCCCGATCTGCCGGACCGCCGCCTCGGAGGAGCCGACCATCTCGCCCATCAGCCCCATCAGCGACTGTTTCAGCGCCACCACGTTCCGGGTCTCCTCCTGCGCCGTCCGTCCGGCCGTTCTCAGAATCAGCTTGATTCCCTCGGCCTCCTCCTTCAGCCGGTTGCGGTCGAAGGCCTCCGCCGACATTCCTGTATCATTGCTCATACTTCAACTGTTTCATGGCCTGCATAAAGCGGCCGAAATTCATTTTCCCGTTTCCGCGCCTCTTCTCCGCCCCGGAGGGCCCCTTCACGTCGTCGTAGCGCGGCAGTACGGAAGCGTAAAGGATCAAATTGGCGTAGCTCATCCCGTGGAGCACACGTTCCGTGTCCAGCCCGTAAGCCTTCGCCACGGCGGCCACTACCGCCCAGATGCTGTCGTTACCGTTTCCTTCGTCGGCCGGGTCAGGTTTACCTCTGCGAGGGAAACGGTAAGCCCGAAAAAAGCGGCTACCTCCATCTTCCCCAGCAGCCTCGCCACCAGCATGCCCAACTCCCGGGGCGAACAGCTCTCCAGCAGTTCCCGGGCCAGCTCGCCCTTGCAGTCCTGCGTCTGCCACACCCGGCGGCGGATCAGGCCGCCGAACCTTTTGCACACCACCCTGCGGCGCCGCTCCAGTCCCCGCGCTCCCAGTATGAGCACCGCCGCGATGTCCCCGAGCGCCCCGCAGTCCCGGGCTGTTCGCAGCACGTAGGGAAGAATATCCGTCTCTCCGTCCGTCTCCTCCCTCACGGGCAGGCGCGACACCTCGGCCGACACCCGGATAAGCGTCGCCACGGTCGGCGGCGCCACCCGGTAGCTCTTCCCGGCCACTTCCACCGTCTCCCACTCCTGCAGAATGGTCTCCGCCACTTTCTGTTCCACTGTCTTCTCCATACTTCTCTCTGTCGATTGATCTGGCGCCCGGAGCGGGATTCGAACCCGCCCGAAACCTCCGTTCCGCCGTCCGCCCGCAGACGTCCGGGCCGCGGCTGTCCTCCCCCGCCGCACGGGAAAAACGCTAAACCGCTGCGGCCACCACCCCGAAGTCGAACAGGTACCCGGCCTGTCCTTTCAGCAGACGGGCCGTACATTCGGCCGTAAAGCCTTTCTGCGAGGAATAGGCGGGCTTCATCGTCACCAGACAGCAGGGCGCCTCGAAGGTCTCCGAACCCGTCACCGAAGGATTCGCCAGTTTGAGACTGTACTTCTCCTGGGTGATGAGCGATTTGACCCGTTGTTTGCGGTCGTTGCCCGTACCGCTCACCTCCGTATCCCAGAACTTGCCGCGGGTCGCCTCCGAAGGCTTCAGCAACGTGAAGTTGATCGCCAGATCGGGCTCCTGCCGGAGCTCGTCGATCAGCTTGCCGTTGATGTCCTTGAGCTGATACACCGCGCCATCGGTCGTCTCGAACGAAAGCCCCTCCGCATCGATCGACCCGAGGTCCTCCAGCGTGGTACTCATCGCTCCGCTCTCGCCGGGTTTGCCCATCATCACATGCACGTCGCCCCACGAAGTCTCGGCCGTTTCGGTCGACAAAACATTTTCTGCCATTTTCTCTGATTTTTAAAAGTTTGTAAAAAAAGGTTTCTTTCCCATTTTGTTCCGGGACCGGGGGAGCGGCCCTTCATGCCGTCCCTCTCCCGGTGCGGGACACCTCCGTCCCGCTTCTCCGCCCTGCGGAGTCTCCATCCCGGCCGAACGCCGGGTCCGTTCTCTTCAGCAAATGTACGCCCCCCGGCAGGCGAAGTCAATACCCCCGTTCCGAATACCCCGGAACCCCCTGCGGCGCAGCGTCATTTTTTCCGTTTCCGTCCCGCAGCGAGGAGACGAAGGCCCTGAGCGACTCCGGCATCGGCACACAGTCCGCCCGCCGGCGTCCCTCCCCGCCTGCCGTCCTGCGCAGCAGCGCCTCCGCCCGCCGCACCAGCCGCTCCCGCTCCTGCATGAACCGCCGGAAAAACACCATCACCTTCAGGCCGTCCAGCGACCCGAAACACTCCCCGTAGGCACCTTTCTTCACCTCCCGGAAAAATTCGAACATCTCGGTGATCTTCAACCCGCTGCCCTCTTCGTAGAGCAGTTCGGCCAGTTCGACGATCTGCTCGGCCGTCATCCGCTGCTGGTTGCACGAATCGTTCAGTCCGATCACGTACATCCTCACCAGCCTCACGGCCACCGCCTCCCCGTGCGAACGCTCCACATCCGCCAACGCCGGAAAGGGCATCCTCACGCACATACCCAGTCCCCGTATCTCACGCCTCCTGCGCAGCTCCTCCATCCGGGGCACCGAGAAGGCCCGCGCCACCTCCATCGCCGTGGAGAACCGCTCCGCGAGCAGCCGCGGATAACTCTCCGAGCTCCCGCAGGAGCCTGCGCTTGGCCTCGTCCGTCGAGCCGTAACGACGCCCGTTCGTCTGATCTCTTCCATCTCCGTTTGCTTTGACCGTGTCCCGTTCCATCCATCTCTTCGCCGTCAGGTAGGCCGACCGGTTGCTGCGCAGCAGGGGCTGGTAATTGTGCATGGCCAGAAAAATATCCGCCACACGCTCCGCCCCGAACGCCGCCACCAACTCCGCAAACTGCCCTTCGGTCACCGGCTCCGCCATCCGGGCCGTCCGGGGCGCATTCCGCTCCACCCACCGGCAAAACCTGCCGAACCGCCCCGGCTCCCCGCCGCGAATTCCGTCCGCCGCTCCGCACTCCGTCCGGCCGGACTCCCCTCCACCGGCGTCCGGCCTTCCGCAGACCTTTCCCGGATCTTCCGGTCCGGCCCGCCGCTCTTCCCTCCGGGACCCCTCCTCCGGGGGATGCGCCGCCCCGGCCTCCTCTCCTCCGTCCTCTTCCGTTCCTCTCCTTTCCTCTCCGGCAGGAACGCTCCCGAACATTCCCGGCTCTTCCCGCCGCTCCGCACGCCTCACCCGGTCGATCACCTCCTGGGGAATCTTCGACCGCTGGGGCTTGTCGATACGCTCGCTCGAGAAGTCCATCATGAAGTAGCCTCTGCCCTCGTATGCAAAGGGTACGATCACGGAGTTCTCGCACAACTCGCGCAGCCAACCGCCCACCTGCTGCCTGCGAATATCCTCCCTCACGGGAAAAACCTTGTTCCGGATCAGCACCTCGTTGGCGACGATCACCCCCTGATCGTCCGCGAAGTTCTTCATACCGATGAAGAGCAGGAGCGCCGAAGGCGAAATCCGGGCCAGCCGTTCGTCCTCCCAGAACTCCGGGACTATCGACCGTATCCTGGGCATCGCTCCTCCACCTCCCTGCAAAATTCATCGGCCGGTCTGAACGCGGGCATCCTCCGCGCCGGAATCGCCACAGCCACCCCCCGGCCCATATCGCGTCCCCGGCGCGCCTTCCGCTCCCGGGGACAAAACGTCCCGAACCCGCGCAGCTGGACACTCTCGCCCCGGCCCACGGCCCCCTTCACCTCCGAAAGGAAATCCTGAATCACAACCGCCACCTGCTCCTGGGCAAGGGCCCTCCGGTACGCGATCCGCACCACCATCTCCTGTCTGTTCATCGCATCGTCGTCTTATTACCCGGACCCGCCTCCCCGGCCGGTCCGCACTGCATAGATAGCACCGCCCGCCCCGTTCCGTTTCCACAATTTCCGATTTTTCGCTATCTTTGTCCGTTGCAGCCTTCTGCGACAACCATTTCCGACCATGACACGACACGACGCCTCTCCCGCCCCCGAACTCCACCCCCTTCCCCCTTTCCTTCCCGCCGGAGCCCGGCTGCTCATGCTGGGCAGTTTTCCGCCGGCCCGCGAACGGTGGTCGATGGAGTTCTTCTATCCCAACTGGCAGAACGACATGTGGCGGATCATGGGCCTCGTCTTCTTCGGCGACCGCGACCGTTTCGTCCTGGAGGGCCGCAAGGCCTTCTGCCGCGAACGCATCGAACGGTTCCTCGCCGAACGGGGCATCGCCCTGGGCGACACGGTGGCCGAGGCCGTCCGCGAACGGGGCAACGCTTCCGACCAGTTCCTGAAAGTGGCCCGCCCGTTCGACGCGGCCTCCCTGCTGGAGCGGATTCCCGACTGCCGCACCCTCGTCACCACCGGCCAGAAAGCCACCGACACCCTGCTGTCGCTCCTGCCCGGCACCGCCGAACCGCCCGTGGGAGGCTTCTCTCCCTTCCTGTGGCACGGCCGTTCCATGCGCCTCTACCGCATGCCCTCCTCCTCGCGGGCCTACCCCAAACCCCTCGCCGAGAAGACCGCCGTCTACGAGACCATGTTCCGCGAAACGGGCCTGCTGCCCTGAACTCCCGAAATCCGAACCATTTCCATACGACCATGAAAAAAACACTTCTGCTGACCCTCGCCCTGCTGTCCGCGGCAACCGCACTCCGGGCCCAATCCCTGAAAGACCTGCTGAACTCCTCCGCCGTGAAAGAGGCCGTCTCGGCCCTCACGGGCAACCGGCTCTCGGCCGACGCCCTGCCCGGCACGTGGAACTACAACGCTCCGGCCTGCCGTTTCGAAAGCGACGACCTGCTCAAAAAGGCGGGCGGCAGCGTCGTCTCCTCCCAGATCGAAGACAAACTGGCGGACTACTACGCCAAAGCCGGCATCCGGAGCGGCTCGTTCCGTTTCGTTTTCGCCGCCGACAGCACCTTCTCCATCGCCTCCGGTTCGCGCACCCTGAGCGGCACCTACTCGCTCGACGAAGAGGCCCAGACCCTCGCCCTCTCGATCACCGCCGCCCGCACGGGCCTCCGGCTGGCCACCTTCAACACCCACGTCTCGCTCAGCGGCGAACGGCTCTCGATCCTCTTCGACGCCGACAAGATTCTCAAACTGGTCACCCTGCTGGCCAACGCCTCCGGCAGCAGCACCCTCCAGGCACTCGGCTCGCTCTCCGGCCAGTACGACGGCATGCAGCTGGGCTTCGAACTGCAACGGTAGACGGAAAGGATTTGCACGGATTTTGAGAGACGGAGGGTAAACCCCCTTATCTCTCGAAACCATGAAGACAAGACTTTCCCGATGGCTGCTCTGCGCGGCCGCCTTCCTCACGCTGGCCGCCTGCGACGACGACAAACGGCAGGAATCGCCGGACTACCCCTCCCAGGTTCCCGCCGCCGTCGCCCAAACGCTCGCCTCGCGCTACCCCTCCGCCCGCTACGTCTCCTCCGAGACCCTGCCCGACGGACGTCTCCTGGTGACCATCCGGGACGGCGACACGCAGAAAGAAGCCTACTTCACCGCCGACGACCGGTGGATACAGACCCGGTGGCCCGTGGCCGAATCCGCCTTGCCCGAGGCCGTCCGCAGCGCGCTGGCCTCCGACCCTGCTTTCGCGGGCTACACGTTCGACTTCTGCCACTTCGTGGAGTACCCCTCGGGCGTGAACGCCTATCGCATCAACCTGAAAAAAGAGGGCAGCCTCGACCTGGTCGCCGACCTCGCCCCCGACGGCAGCATGATCCCCGGCTGATCCGCCCCTCACTCATAAAAAAAATACCGGCTTTGCGAGCCGGTATTTTTATTTTTTAACTTTTCCGCAAAAATTTACCGAAAATATTTGCAAATCAACAAAGTCACATTTAATTTTATAGAACGGAACCCGGCGGTTCATCCGATCAGCACCTCCATGTCCACTCGGAAACCCAACCCGCATGAAGCACCTCTATCTCTTGTCCATACTGTTCATTCTGGCTGCCGTCCTCGATGCGGAGGGCCAGTCGTTCATCGTCGGCGACGACAACGCCGTGATGAGAAGCAGCACGGAGAAGATCACCCGCTACACGGAGATCAAGGGAGTCGTGATCGACTCCCTGACTTCCGAACCGCTGCGCGACGTGCTGGTTTCGATCCTCTCCCCCGAAATGGCCGTACGGCACTCGGGCACCGACGGCAAGGGCCGCTTCCGGTTCACCGACGTGAAGGCCGAAGGGCTGAAGATCGAGATCACCTGCCTCGGCTACAAGATCTACGCCGCCTACCCCGAATCGAGCGGCCGCATCCTCGACATGGGCAAGATCCGCCTCGGCCCCGACCCGCAGCACATCGACCAGATCACCGTCCGGGCACGCATGAGTTTCTTCACCATCCGGGGCGACACGGTCGTCTTCAACCCCAAGTCCGTCCGCACCCTCCAGGGCGACATGGCCGCCGACATCCTGCGCAAGATGCCCGGCGTGGAGATCGAAGGCGACCGGATACAGGTCATGGGCGAAAGCGTCGTCCGCACCTACGTGAACGGCCGCCCCATCTACGGTCCGGAGGGCAACACGGCCGTCAACTACGTCGAGGCATCGAACGTGGCCGCGATCAAGGCCTACGATGAGATCGACATGCGGGAATACGACCGCACGGGCCGCATCAAGCGGGAAAAGGTGCTGAACATCCTTACCTTCGACCTGTTCAGCCAGAACCTCACGGCCGACGCTTTCGTGAGCTACGGCGCCGACACGCGCAAAGACTCCGAAGGCCGCCTCCGGGAGCGCTACGCAGGCGGTGGCAACCTGCGTTTCTTCTCCGAGAAACAGACGCTGTCGCTGGACGCCTCGGTCACCAACACGGGTTTCGACCATATGCCCATGAGGGTCAGCGCCGCCTCGACCGCCTCCTTCAACTTCCTCCAGCCGGGCTACAACCGTCAGACGACCGCCGGCACCTCCTACCGCTACTCGAGGCCGATGGAGGAGGTGAAGATCACCCTCGAAGACGGCACGGAAACCGTCCAGAACCGGTTCGGCGACACCTACCGTTTCAGCTACCGGTACGACGACATGTTCAACAGCCAGTTCAGCGCCTCGCGCCGCGACTACTTTCCCGCCGCCGTCCTCTCCCGCATCGAGGGCGACACCTCCCGCAGACGGAGCCTCTCGCGGAGCCACGTGGCCGCCGTGAGCGGCAGCTTCGCCCGGTTCCCGATCTCCGACTTCTCGGTGGAACTCCGCACGAACGACGGCGAATCGCACCGTCTAGCCCGCACCTGGTCGGAAGCCGACGGCACGCTGCTCAACCGCTCGCAGACCGACTCCCGCTCCGCCTCGTCCCAATACAGCCTGAAGGCGAAAACCTCTTTCTACATTCCGGTCCGCTCCTCCAAAAGCCATCCCCTCCTGCGCGGCTATGCTTCGTTCACCTACGGCGACAGCGATCCGTCGGGCATACAGACCGACACGCTGCTCACCTCCGACCGCAGGATCGTCCTCACCACCTCCGGGTCGGACAACGACCTGACGGCCTCGGGCGACCTGGCCTATATGTTCCAGGTGAACCGGAAGATCAGCATGACCCTCCAGTACGGAGTATCCTACCAGAACACCGAATCGTCCAGCCTGGTGGCCGACTCCTTCTCGGGAGCCATCGACACGACCCTCACCCACGACTACACGGTCAACGAGACCCGTCACGGTTTTTCCCTGCGATGGGATCACCGGGTTTCGGACAAGGTGCGCTACACCTTCGATTTCAGCCCGGACTGGTCGGTCAACCACCGCGACGAGCGCTTTCCCTCGTCACAGCCGGACAACCGCCATTTTTTCCTGCCCAACCTGTCGGTTCAACTGTATCTCGGAGAAACATCGAACTTCTCGCTGTACTACAATCTTCACAGCATCGCCCCCCAACTCACGGATCTGCGCGACCGGCTCGACACCCGCTTTCCGCTCAGCCTCAAGGCCGGCAACCCCGAGCTGAAACAATCCTATACCCACAATATTGCGATATGGTACTATTCGACGAACGTCGAGACCCAAAGTTCCTACTCCGTCAGCCTGGAAGCCGACCTCTACCGCAATGAAAGCACCATACGGCAGACCTACTACACCGACAGCGTCTACCTGCCCCAATACCGGTACTGGGTGCAGCCCGGCGCCACGCTCACCGACCAGACCAACGTCAACGGAGCCTACTCGCTCCGCCTGAAGGCCGACTACTCCGCCCCGGCCAACTTCATGAAGTCCAAATTCACCTCCTCGCTGGAGATAGGCCACGGCCAGACACCCGACATCATAAACGGCCGGCTGGGATTCGTCCGCGACTTCACGCCGCAGCTCACCCTGGGCCTCGCCTCCAATTTTTCGAGCAAAATCGAAGTCAACCTGAGAACCCTGACCGGCTACCGCCTCTCGAAAAGCACGGAAAACGACACCGACCACGCCATCCGTGAGACGCTGGACGTGGGCCTCCGCTACAACCCCACGCCGAAAATCTTCATCAACAGCACCTACCAGTTCCACTTCTTCCGCAGTTCGCTGCAACCTTCGGCACTGACCCACAACCATATATGGAACGCCACCGTCGGCTGCCGCGTCTTCCGGAAGAACACGGGCAACATCAGCGTGACGGTCTACGACATCCTCAACCGGAACCGCGACCTCACCACCGGGATGACCTCTTCCTATGTCTCCCGGACCTGGCAGCAGCTCTTCTCCCGCTTCTTCACCGTGAACGTCAGCCTCCGGCTGAACCGGAAGAAATAGTCCCGATACGGCGACACGCCACCCCGGAGCCCCCAGGCAGGACGGGAACTCCGCACGCCCCCCCGGAAGCCGCTCAGTACTCCACCTTGTCCTCCTTCGCCTGCCACAGGCGGAAGGCCGACAGCGCCTCGTCCCGCAGCATCTCCGCCGAGGGAATCGTCCTGCGGTCGGGCGCCAGCGGAATCTGGTCGTAGATGAACGAATCGTCGAATCCGATCCGCGCGGCATCCTCCCGGTTGTTGGCGAAATAGATTCTCCGTATCCCCGCCCAATAGATAGCGCTCAGACACATGGGACACGGCTCGCAGGAGGTGTATATCTCGCAGTCCTCCAGCTTGAACCTGCCCAGCCGCTCGCAAGCGGCCCGGATGGCGCTCACCTCGGCGTGCGCCGTGGGGTCGTTGCGCAGGGTCACCGAGTTGGACCCCTCCGCCACGATCTCCCCGTCCCGGGCGATCACCGTCCCGAACGGTCCTCCGCCCCGCTCCACGCTCTCGCGCGAGAGGGCGATCGCTTTCCGCATCAATTCTTCTTTCGTCATAGGATATGTTTTTACGATACATTCCGTCCCGCACCCGGCCCCGTTCAGCGCAGTAAGGCGCACCGTTCCGTGCGCCTTACCCTCTGCCGTTCCCCGGAAGGAACGCTATTTCGTCTCACCGGCAGCCTTGGCCATCTCCAGCGCCTTGGTCGTGGTGTAGTATTTGGCCTTCATGTTGGCGATCTCCCACTCGGGCAGCTTGCCCTCCACCAGATACTGGAGATACTTCTCCGTCACCTGTCCGAAGTGCGCCTCGTGCCCCACATAGTATTTCTCGGGAATCACCACCTGCCACTCCTCACCCGCACGGGCGATCTCCAGACCGGGATACTCGCCGGCCAGCTTGGCGATGCTCTCGTTCAGCGTCTTCTCGAACTCCTCGTCCGACACGCCGCTCTTCTTCGCCACGTAGAGCATCGGCTTGTATCCCTGCTCGGCCCCCTGGCGGATCATCACGTCGGCATTCGAACCCTTCATCACCGAGTAGTGCGTGTCGCCCGCACCCTCCGGAGCCATGAAGTTCCACAGCACCACCACGCGCACGTTCACGCCGTCGAGCTTATAGTCGATCTCGCCGTTGGCATAGACCTTCAGCGTGTCGTTCTCCACGTCCTTGGCCAGGAAATCGGGATAGGTCTGCTTGCCCGACACCAGCTGGTACTGCTCCTTCGACAGCGGCGTGGCCCAGCGTTTGGCCCCGGTCAGCTCGATCTGCCGGGCCGGGTCGATGGGCTTCTCGCCCACCACGGCCAGCTGCACGAGGTCCACCAGGTGCGTGGTCACGTCCACGATGCCCTCGCCCTGCTGCTCCACGTCGAAATACCACTGCGGACGGGTCAGCGGCTGGCCCGACACGTATTTGAAGAAGTGGTGCACGCTCTCCTTCGTGATGGCGGGGTCTTCCGGCGTACCCTTCTGCAACTCGCCGAAAAGCTCCGGAATGTTGGCCAGTTCGCGCTGCAGGGCGTTGGTCACCTCGTAGCGCTCGGTCATGATGTCGTAGAGCAGCACGCCGTTCTTCTGGGCAGCGGCGAACGCCTCCTCCAGTTTCCTGTAGTTCGCGGCGTCTATGGCCATCGGCTTGTCCGACAAGACGTTGATTCCGGCCTCCACGGCGCCTTTGATATAATCGGTCTTCTTGCCGTTGTTTCCGGCCAGCACCAGCACGTTGCCGGGCTTCTCGGCGATCATCTTCTCGTAGAAATCGGGACCCGTATAGACGATTTCGTTCCACGTGGTGGGATTCTCCTGCCGTGTATTGTAGTTCTCGATACGTCCCAGGTGCATCTGCACGTCTTCGCCCTCGGGCGCGAACACATAGACGTCGGGGTCCACCTGCGGGTACATGTTTTTCTGCACGAGCGCGGCATGGAAGTGCCCCGGATCGAGGGTCATCAGCTTCACCTCGCCCGCGCTGCCGTCGAACCGGCTCTTCTTGGGGCTCTGCGAGCAGGAAACCGCCACGGCCGAAGCGCAGGCCACGAAGGTCAATAATGTCAGGTTTTTCATAACGGGTATTTTTAATGTTAAGGGTTAATATTCCGTTGTCCGGACAGCGTTCCGTCCGTTTCGCAAAGATAAGAATAAAACGGGATATTCACCCCCCCCCGGACGAACAAGACCGAAATTTCCCCGATCCGACGTTTTCTGAGGAACCCCACGGCCCGGCCCCGCACCGGGAAAGGGATTCCGGAATCTTCCGGAACCTTCGCGGACCTTCCCGCACCGCCTGCCCCCTACCGTTTCAGCGGGTTTCCCTCGTACCAGTTCATATAGGCCCGGCACACGAGCCGCACCCCGCCGGGAGTGGGATAGTCGCCCGAAAAATACCAGTCTCCGCCGTGGTTCGGACAGGCCCTGTGCAGGTTCTCCAGACTCTGGTAAACCACCGACACGGGACACCCGCACCCCTCGGGCGTAATCATCCGCGCGATCCTCTCCGAGATTTCCCGGTCCGTAAAGGGCGCGTAGATCTCCTTCACGTAGTTCACCGGCCGCACCCGGGGCTCTTCCGCCTGTCTGCGGCACTTGAGGTACACCTCCCGCGGCACCTCCTCCCGGCCCGATTCGCGGAGTAGCTCCACGGCGGCCGCGAAGGCGATGAACTCTCCCATGCGCGCCATGTCGATGCCGTAGCAGTCGGGATACCTCACCTGCGGCGAGGAGCTCACCACCACGATCCTGCGCGGGGAGAGCCGCCCCAGAATCTTGACGATGCTGCGCCGGAGTGTGGTGCCGCGCACGATGCTGTCGTCGATCACCACGATGGCGTCCTCGCCCGGAACGACCGTTCCGTAGGTGATGTCGTACACGTGCGCCGCCAGATCGTTGCGCGTGGAGCCCTCGGCGATGAATGTCCTCAGCTTGATATCCTTCACGGCCAGC
The DNA here is from genome assembly GCF_014982715.1 of Gallalistipes aquisgranensis. Classification (NCBI taxonomy): domain Bacteria; kingdom Pseudomonadati; phylum Bacteroidota; class Bacteroidia; order Bacteroidales; family Rikenellaceae; genus Gallalistipes; species Gallalistipes aquisgranensis. The sequence goes on from NZ_JADCJY010000001.1 coordinate 1,460,117, forward strand.
TTCTCCGTCCGCACCCGGTGGGCGAGAATCTCCGCCACCCGCTCCCGGTCGGGCCGCTCCAGCGCCGCGATGCGTTCCGCCTTGCGCCGGTCGAGCAGGGCGTTCAGCCCCTCCGTCATGCCGTAGTAGGCCACCTCGGCCGTGTTGGGGATGAACGAGAAGACCGTGCGGTCGAAATCCCCCTCCACCTCCTCCAGGATCGGCCCGGCCAGCAGCCGGCCCAGCTCCTTGCGTTCACGATAGATGTCGCGGTCGGTCCCCCGCGAGAAGTAGATGCGTTCGAACGAGCAGGGCGTGGGCCCCACGGGCTCCGCGATCTGCGAAAGCCGCACCTTTCCGGCCCGCGTGACCACCAGCGCCCCGCCGGCGGGCAATTCCTTCACGGCCTCCGTCTCCACGTTCAGCACGGTCTGGAGCACGGCCCGTTCCGAAGCCACGGCCACGATCTCCCCGTCGGCGTAATAGTGGGCCGGACGGATACCCCACCGGTCGCGGAACACGAAACTCTCGCCGCTGCCCGTCGCCCCCACGATCACGAACCCTCCGTCCCAGCCCGCGGAGGCCCGGCGGATCACCCCCTCGATGTCCAGATGCTCCTCGATGCGGCGGTTGAGCGCCTCCCCTCGCAGCCCTTCGGGCCGGAAACGGTCGTAGAGCCGCTGCACCTCCGCATCGAGCAGGTAACCGAGCTGCTCCAGGATGATGAACGTGTCGGCGTTGTGCCGGGGATGCTGTCCCCGCGCCACGATGTCGGCCAGTATCTCGTCCACGTTGGTCAGGTTGAAGTTTCCCGCCACGCAGAGGTTGCGGCTCCGCCAGTTGTTGCGCCGCAAGAAGGGGTGCGTGTAGGAGATGCCCGACCGTCCCGTCGTGCTGTAACGCAGGTGTCCGAGGTAGATCTCCCCCGCGAAGGGCAGTTCCCCGTCCTCCGGCGTCCCGCCCCGCTCGGCGAGGAGGGAGGCCCGGTACTCCTCCATCGCCCGGTGCACTCCGTCGAACACCTCGCCGATGGCGCCCGTTCCCAGCGCCCGTTCCCGGAACAGATACTCCTCCCCCGGACGGGCCCCGAGCTTCACGCAGGCGATGCCCGCACCCTCCTGTCCCCGGTTGTGCTGCTTCTCCATCATCAGATAGAGCAGGTCCAGCCCCCGGAAGGAGGTACCGTATTTTTCCCTGTAATAACCGAGGGGTTTGAGCAGCCGGATCATAGCGATCCCGCACTCGTGCTTGATAGCGTCGCTCATTCGGATTTTTCTTTTTTCGCCGCGTTCAACATCGCCCCGTATTCCGACGGCATCACCTTCAGGAAACGGGGCAGAAATTCGCTCCACCGGTCCATCATGCGCCGGGCCAGCGGACTTCCCGTATGGTAATAGTGGGCACTCACCAGCCCGTGCAGCTCCCTTTCGTCCCCGGGCTCCTCCACCGGCAGCAGTTCCACCATCTCCATGTTGCAAAAATAGTCGAAATTTCCCTCCTTGTTCCACACATAGGCCACTCCGCCGCTCATTCCGGCCGCGAAATTGCGCCCCGTGGTCCCGAGCACCGCCACGCGGCCCCCGGTCATGTACTCGCAGCAGTTGTCGCCCACGCCCTCCACTACGGCCGTGGCCCCGCTGTTGCGCACGCAGAAACGTTCGCCCACCCGGCCGTTGATGTACAGTTCGCCCGAAGTGGCCCCGTAGAGCAGCGTGTTGCCCGCGATGATATTCTCCTCCGGGGCGAACGACGCACGCTCCGGCGGCACCAGCACCAGCCGTCCGCCGCAGAGCGACTTGCCCACATAGTCGTTGGCGTCGCCCTCCAGCCGGAACTCCACCCCGTGCGGCAGGAACGAGCCGAAACTCTGTCCCGCCGATCCGCGGAAGGTGATGCGGATCGTATCCTCCGGCAGCCCCTTGTCTCCGTACCGGCGGGCGATCTCGCCCGAGAGCATGGCACCCACAGACCGGTCGGTGTTGCGGATCGGGAAGTCCAGCTGCGCCGCCAGCCCCGACTCGACGGAGGGGGCGAGCATGCCGACCAGCGCCCGGTCCATCACCTTGTCGATCCGGTGGTCCTGCACTCCCGTGCACCTCACGGCCCGATCCCCTTCCGGCCGCCAGAGCAGCCGCGAAAGGTCCACCTTCGCCGGCTTGCTTCCCTCGGGATAGCGACGGGGCACGAGCAGATCGGCACGGCCGACCGCCTCGTCCAGCGTCCGGAATCCCATCGAAGCCAGTTCCCTCCGCACCTCCCCGGCCACGAACCGGAAATAGTTCACCAGATGCTCCTTCCGGCCCCTGAACTTCTTCCTCAGCGCCTCGTCCTGCGTGGCGATCCCCGCCCCGCAGACATTGGTGTGGCAGCGGCGGCAGAGCACGCAACCCATCGCCACCAGCGCGGCGGTCGAAAAACCGAACTCCTCGGCCCCGAGCAGCGCGGCCACCACCACGTCCCGTCCGGTCTTGAGCTGGCCGTCCGCCTGGAGAGTCACCTTTCCCCGCAGATCGTTGAGCACCAACGTCTGCTGCACCTCGGCCAGCCCCAGTTCGAGCGGCAGTCCCGCATGGCGCACGGAACTGAGCGGACTGGCCCCCGTACCGCCTTCGGCCCCGCTGACCACGATCAGGTCGGCCTTCGCCTTGGCCACTCCGGCGGCGATCGTTCCCACACCGCCCTCGCTCACCAGCTTCACGCTGATCCGCGCCTCCGGATTGACGTTCTTCAGGTCGAAAATCAGCTGGGCCAAATCCTCTATCGAATAGATGTCATGGTGGGGCGGCGGCGAGATGAGCGTCACCCCCGGCACCGCATGGCGCGTACGGGCGATCATGCCGTCCACCTTACAGCCGGGCAACTGTCCGCCCTCGCCGGGCTTGGCCCCCTGGGCCACCTTGATCTGTATCTCGTCGGCACTCACCAGGTACCGGGCATCCACCCCGAAGCGGCCCGAAGCCACCTGTTTCACCGCACTGCGGGCGGAACTCCCGTCGCGCCGGACCCGACACCGGGCAGGGTCCTCCCCACCCTCGCCCGTGTTGCTCCGGCCACCGATCGCGTTCATCGCCACGGCCAGCAGTTCGTGCGCCTCGCGGCTGATCGAACCGAACGACATGGCACCCGTCACGAAACGCCTCATGATCGCCTCCTCGGGCTCCACCTCGCTCAGATCGACCGGCGACTGCCGCACCTCCAGCATATCCCGCAGGAAGACCGGCTTTTCCCGTCCGTTCACCAGCGCGGCGAACTGCCCGTAGCGCTCCGCATCGCCTTCCCGCACCGCGGCCTGCAGAGCCGCCACGACCTCCGGCGTCCAGGCGTGTTGCTCCCCGTCCCGCCGGTAGGCATAGTCGCCGGAAGGGGCCGGCTCCGCCTTTTCGTCCGGGGGGCCCGAAAAAGCCTCCGCATGGGTGCGGATCGTATCGGCGGCGATCTCCTCCAGCCCCACGCCCCCGATGCGGGAAACCATCCCGTCGAAATAACGCCCGAGCAACTCCTCGCCCAGTCCCACGGCCTCGAATATCTTGGCACCCCGGTAACTGCGGACCGTGGAGATGCCCATCTTGGAAATGATCTTCTGCAATCCCTTGTTGACCGCCCGAATGTAGTGGCTCTCGGCCCCCGGGAAGTCGAGCTGCACACGTCCCCGCTCCACCAGGTCGCACAGCACGCCGAAAGCCAGATAGGGATTCACGGCACTGGCCCCGAACCCGATCAGCAGAGCCACGTGCATCACCTCGCGCGCCTCGGCCGTCTCGACGATCAGGGCGGTCTGGGCCCGTTTGCGCTGCCCGATCAGGTAGTGGTGCACGGCCGACAGGGCCAGCAGGGAGGGCACGGGCGCATGGCCGCCGTCCACCCCGCGGTCGGAAAGGATCACGTAGTTGTACCCCTCGTCCACGGCCTGCCCGGCCCGGCGGCACAGATCGTCCACGGCCCGTTCCAGCGCCCCGGCTCCGCCCTCCGGATCGAAGAGCATGGGCAGGGTCAGCGTGTGGAACCCCTTGTAGCGCAGGTTGCGCAGAATGTCCAGATCGCGGTTCGTGAGCACCGGGCTGGGCAGTTTGACCACCTTGCAATGATCGGGCGACGGATGCAGGATATTGCCGCCGATCGCCCCGATGTAGCTGGAAATCGACATCACCATCTCCTCCCTCAGCGGGTCGATCGGCGGATTGGTCACCTGCGCGAACTGCTGGCGGAAATAGGCGAACAGACGCTGGGGACGCTCCGACAACACGGCCGGAGGCGTGTCGCACCCCATGGCGCCGAGCGGTTCGGCCCCGTCGCGGGCCATGGGCAGAATCACCTGTTCCACGTCCTCCTTCGAATAGCCGAACGCCCGCAGCATCCGCCCGTAGTCGGGCACACGGTGCCGCACCTTCCGCCCCGAAGATATGTCGCTCAGAATCACCCGGTTCTTCTCCAGCCAGTCCCGGTAGGGATACTCCCCGGCCAGGCGGGCCTTGATCTGCGCGTCGTATTCGATGGTTCCCGTCTCGGTGTCCACCATCAGAATCTTTCCCGGATGCAGCCGCCCCTTCTCCCTGATCCGCGCCGGATCGACATCCAGCACGCCCGTCTCCGAGGCCACCACCATCATTCCTCCGTCGGTGATGAAATAGCGGGCCGGACGCAACCCGTTGCGGTCGAGCATGCCGCCCGCATACCGCCCGTCCGAGAAGAGCAGCGTGGCCGGTCCGTCCCAGGGCTCCATGAAAATGCTGTGATACTCGTAAAAAGCCTTCAATTCGGACGAAATCGGGTTCTTGTCGTTGTAGCTCTCGGGCACCAGCATCGCCAGCGCGTGGGGAAGGCTCATGCCGCTGGCCACGAAAAACTCCAGCACGTTGTCCAGCGTGGCACTGTCGCTCATACCCGGCTGCACGATGGGACAGAGCTCCTCCATCGGTCCGAGCCTCTCGGCCCGCAGCACGCTTTCGCGGGTGGTCATCCAACTGCGGTTGCCCCGGATCGTGTTGATCTCCCCGTTGTGGCCCAGCATCCGGAAAGGCTGGGCCAGCTCCCACGTCGGAAAGGTATTGGTCGAAAAACGGGAGTGCACCAGCGCCAGCCCGCTCGTGAAGTAGGGATTCTGCAGATCGGGGAAATAGTGGCGCAGCTGGGGTGAGGAGAGCAGTCCCTTGTAGACCAGCGTGCGCGTGGAAAGGCTCACCACATAGAGCGGCGACGCCCCCTCCAGCGCGGGCGAGGCGGCGAGCGCCCGCTCGATACGGCGGCGCACCAGATAACTCCGGCGCTCCAGATCGGCCTTGTCCTCGCCGCCCGTAACGAACAGCTGCCGGATGTCGGGCTCCGTCCGCGCCGCAGCCTCTCCCAGGATTTCCCGGTTGACCGGCACCCGGCGCACGTGCATCAGCGTCAGCCCGGAAGCCTGCACCACCTGCTTGATCACTCCCAGCGCCACGGTGGCCAGCGCCCCGTCGCGCGGCAGGAAGACCAGCCCCGTGGCGTAACGCCCCTTCTCCGGCACGGGAATCCCCTGCAAGAGAATGAATTCATGGGGAATCTGCACCATGATCCCGGCACCGTCCCCCGTCTTGTTGTCGGCACCCTCGGCCCCGCGGTGCACCATATGTTCCAGCACCTGCAGGCCGTTTTCGACCACTTCGTGGGTCTTCGCCCCGCCTATATCTATGACAAGGCCCACCCCGCAGCCGTCCTTCTCGTACTCCGGATCGTAGAGCCCCCGCTGTCGGGGGGCTTTTCCTACGGTATCGTCCCCTCTCATATCCATGATCTTCCTTCCGTTCGCGTCATTCGTCCGGATCACCGGATAAAGAGCAGTTCGCGGTACTTGGGCAGCGGCCACATCTCGTTGTCCACGATCAGCTCGAGCTTGTCGATATGGTAGCGTATCTCGTCGAACAGCGGCGCCACCGTATCGTGGTAGGCGATCGCTTTCTCCCGCTCGTCCGCGATCCTGTTGGCCACCTTGCGGGCATCGGTCAGCGCCTCGGTCTTAGCGTGGATTTCGGTCATGTGGTAGGAGAGCTTCTCGATCAGACCCACGTCGTACGAAGCCACCATCTGGCTCTTTCCCGAAGGGAACATACGGTTGATCTTGTCCACCTTGTCGAGCAGCATGGCCTGGTAGCGCGAAGCCACGGGGATGATGTGGTTCATCGCCAGGTCGCCCAGCACGCGCGCCTCGATCTGAATCTTCTTGGTGTAGGTCTCCGTGTAGACCTCGGCCCGCGCGCGGAGCTCCTTTTCGCTCAGCACGCCGGTCCCGGTGAACATCTTCACCGTGTCGGGCGCCATGAAGCGGTCGAAGATCAGCGGTACCGACGTCTCGCAGTCCAGTCCGCGCCGGGCGGCCTCCTCCTTCCACCGGTCGCAGTACCCGTTGCCGTCGAAACGGATCGGCTTGCACTCCCCGATACAGGCCTTCAGCACGGTGAAGAGGGCCTTCTCCCGGCTCTCCCCGGCAGCGATCTTTTCGTCCACGGCGGCCTTGAAATCGCGCAGCTGGGCGGCCACGGCCGTATTGAGCGTAATCATCGCCCCGGCGCAGTTGGCCGAAGAACCCACGGCCCGGAACTCGAACCGGTTGCCCGTGAAGGCGAAAGGCGACGTGCGGTTGCGGTCGGTATTGTCGATCAGCAGCTCCGGAATGTGCGCGATGCCTCCCATCCGGAATCCGCTCTTGCCGTCGAATACGATCGCCTGGTCGGCCGTGCTCCGCTCCAACCGGTCGAGCACCTCCGACACCTGGCTGCCGAGAAAGACCGAAATGATGGCGGGAGGCGCCTCGTTGGCCCCCAGCCGGTGGGCGTTCGTGGCGCTCGAGATGGAGGCCTTCAGCACGCCGTTGTGTTTATAGACCGCCATCAGGACGTTGACCAGGAAGGTCACGAACTGGAGATTCCCGGCCGGCGTCTTGCCCGGAGCGAGCAGGTTCACGCCCGTATCGGTCCCCAGCGACCAGTTGTTGTGCTTGCCGCTGCCGTTGATTCCCTTGAAGGGCTTTTCGTGGAGCAGGACACGGAACGAATGCCGGCGGGCCACCTTTTTGATCGTGGACATCAGCAGCTGGTTGTGGTCGTTGGCCAGATTGGTCTCCTCGTAGATCGGGGCCAGTTCGAACTGGTTCGGGGCCACCTCGTTGTGGCGCGTCTTGGCCGGAATGCCCAGCTTCAGACACTCGTACTCCAAATCCTCCATGAAAGCCATCACCCGCGTGGGGATCGCCCCGAAATAGTGGTCTTCGAGCTGCTGGTTCTTGGCGCTCTCGTGCCCCATCAGCGTGCGGCCCGTCAGCATCAGGTCGGGCCGTGCGGCCCACAGCCCCTCGTCCACCAGGAAATACTCCTGCTCCCAGCCCAGATAGGAGAAGACCTTCTCCACGGCCGGGTCGAAGTAACGGCACACGGCCGTGGCCGCCTTGTCCACGGCGTTCAGCGAACGCAGCAGGGGCACCTTATAGTCGAGGGCCTCGCCCGTGTAGGCGATGAATATGGTGGGAATGCAGAGCGTATCGTCCACCACGAAAGCGGGCGAGGTGGCGTCCCATGCGCTGTATCCGCGGGCTTCGAACGTGTTGCGGATACCTCCGTTGGGGAAACTCGACGCGTCCGGTTCCTGCTGGATCAGCAGTTTGCCGCTGAACTCCTCGATCATGCCGCCCCGTCCGTCGTGCTCCACGAAAGCGTCGTGCTTCTCGGCCGTTCCTCCGGTCAGCGGCTGGAACCAGTGCGTATAATGGGTGGCCCCCATATCCATGGCCCACTGCTTCATGCCCGCCGCCACACTGTCCGCGGTCTCACGGCTCAGGGGCGTCCCGTGCTCCATCGTCCGGGAAAGCGCCTCGAACGTCTGTTTGGGCAGATACTTGCGCATCGCCTCGCGGCCGAACACCCGGCTGCCGAAATATCCGGACGGACGCCCCTCGGGCGCTGCCACACACACTGCTTTCCGCTTGATGGCCTCTTCGACCATTTTGAACCGTAACGTTGCCATAACTGATTTTTGGTTTGATTGTGCGTAAAAAAGTTTCGTCATTTCAGATAAATCCCGTGTTCGGCACAGCGGGCCGTCATCTCCTCGGGCCAGAGACTCGCCTGTACCTCGCCGATATGGGCGCAGCGCAGCAGGAACATGCAGAGCCGCGACTGGCCGATCCCGCCTCCCACCGAGAGGGGAATCCGCCCCTCGAGCAGCGATCGGTGGAAATCCAGCTCCGCACGCCCGGGACACCCGCATATCGCCAGCTGACGGACCAGCGCCTCCGCATCCACCCGGATGCCCATGCTCGAGAGTTCGAAGGCATGTTCCAGCACAGGATTCCAGAGGATGATGTCGCCGTTGAGCCCGCAGTGGCCGGGGTCCGTCTCGGTCGACCAGTCGTCGTAATCCGGAGCCCGTCCGTCGTGCCTGCTGCCGTCGGAAAGCGCACCCCCGATCCCGATCACGAAGACCGCCCCGTACCTGCGGGCCGCCTCGTCCTCCCGCTGCCGGGGCGTCAGGTCGGGATACACCCTCAGCAGGTCCTCGGCATGAACGAATTCGATCCGCTCCGGAAGCACCGGCGTGATATGAGGGTATTTCGCATAGACGGCCGCTTCGGTCTGCCGCAGCACACCGTATATTTTCTCCACGATCCCCCTGAGGAAGGCGAGGTTCCGGTCTTCGGCCGCGATCGTCCGCTCCCAGTCCCACTGGTCCACGTAAAGCGAATGGAGATTGTCCAGCTCCTCGTCCGCCCGAATGGCGTTCATGTCGGTATAGAGGCCGTAACCGGGAGCGATCCGGTAAGCCCCCAGTTTCATGCGCTTCCACTTGGCCAGCGAATGCACCACCTCGGCCCGGCGTCCGCCCATCCCCTTCACCGAGAAGGAAACGGGACGCTCCGTACCGTTCAGGTCGTCGTTGATCCCCGTGCCCGAAAGCACGAACAGGGGTGCCGTAACCCGGCGCAGCCTCAATTCGCGTGCGAGGTGCCCCTGAAAAACATCCTTGATCTCCTTGATCGCCTGCTCCATCGTCTCGGGAACCAGGCTGGGCCGGTAACCGGCCGGAATACAAAGTGCCATAGCCATCTCTTTTTTCGAAAGTCACAACCCGGAATCACGGCCGGAATCCCCACCGCTCCGGTCTCCCTTCCGCCGGACCGGTCCCATACCCGGTCCGAAACTCCGCACATACACATTTCATCACTCCCTCACATCGCCCGCACCATCCGGCCGTGAATCCGGTGTCGTGTCTTTCATTCATCACTCAACAATATATCAGTACCCATTCGCTCCATTCAGGAAAAGCGGATCGGAAACAAACGAATCCACCCGAGACCGCCTTCCATCCGGCCCCTCCCCTTCCCGGCAACCGAACCGCCTGCCGGAACTCACCCGAGCAGAAACCGCCCTCATCTTCCGCCGCCCCCCTTTCGGAAAATAAAAAAAAGAACACCCCCAAAAAACAACCCACATCCCCCCAAAAAACCGAACAAATACACCCAAACACCCCATCAAACACACCATCACACCGCAAATATATAAAAATTTCAAACATACCCCCAAATTTTTCACCCCATATTTTCCGATTTCATCATTTTTCACAGAAAACACCCCCTCTAAAACACCCACAAGACACAAAAAAAGACACATCACAACAAAACACCCCATAAAATAACAACACATACAAACAAAAACATCCGACATCCCATAAAAAACACCATCCGGTCCGAGCCCCCCCTCTTTTTTTCAGCTACCCCCTCAAACAAGGAGGACACCCCACAAAGATCTGTCCGCCGAACGCAGGAAAACCGGGCAAAAAAACACCCGACCTGCAACAGCCCGTCTCCTTCCCCGTTTCTTCAGACCGGTTATACTTATATATATATTATATGTAGCCAGGACGACGCATCCTCTTTTGTATAATTTCCATATAAAAAGAAAAATATTTAACAACCGTTCCGAATTAATAAAAAAAGACATATATTTGTCCCCGAAGAGAACCCGTCGGATTCCGGTAACAAATATTACATTTCGACCCGTTCTTCCGTCCTGTCCGGACAAAACGACACAAAACACTGGAAAACAACGAACCATCACCAACCGAAAGAAGAAGATGAAGATAGTCGGTGAGCCCAAGGCATTCCTGAGCAACGAAGCGCTGCAACTGCTGGACCTCTACCGTTCGCTGGGCGAGCGGGCGGAGATATTTCTGCCGCGCCACATTTTCGACAACCTGACCAATTTCGTCAGCCTCTGCATGGAGGAACCCGACGACCCGGCCAAACAGCAGGCCGAGATCAACAAATACCTGCTCCGTTTCCGCGAAGACATACCCGGCTACGTGGATGTCTCGCTGATGCTGATCCCCCACAACAACTCGAAGGCGTTCGAGCTGAGCAACAAGCGGGGCCGCTTCGTGCGCAAGATCGACCGGCTGATCGACACCGACGGCACCACGGCCGAACTGAAGACCCTGCTGCGCAACATCCGCGAGAGCCACGACCTGTCGGTGGGCACGCCGCCCGTGAACAGCTACACGATAGACTTCATGAGCCAGCTCCAGCTGGGCGGCCACGTGCGCGACCTGCGCAAGTACCGCGACGTGATCGGCGTGACGGGCGACATCAACGAGGCCCACTGGAACTACATGATGGACACGCTCGAGCAGATGATCTCCCAGAGCACCCACTACACCACCAATGCCGAAAAGACCGATTTCCTGAACCGGAGCCGCTGGACGGTGAACTTCAAGGGGCTCAACGGCATGATCCGCACCGTCGTCTCGGGCAACGCCGACAAGGCCGTCGAACTGCTCAAGGGCGACGTGTTCAACGCCGCGTCGGTGGTGGTGATGGATTCGCCCTCGCCCGAGGAGCTCTACGAGCGGATGACCGCCGACACCACCAGCATCTTCGTGGTGAAGGTGCGCCACGCCCGCATCAACCACTACACGGGCGAACGGTGGTTCCCGCTGCTCACGCGGCTGGTGATCGTGGACGACTCGAAGGAGTCGCGCAGCTCGAACACCTCGCTCGTATTCTGCTTCCACAACGGCATCATCAACACCCTGAACAAGGTACACACCAAGAAGCTGGGATCGCCGGCCAACACGCAGCTCAACCTGCGGCTGATCCTGGAGAACGTCAACGCCTCCTACCTCACCGAATTCCGGGAGAAGATCGAAGCCCAGATCGAGACCTACTCGAAGGAGCTGGAACAGATGCTCGCCGAGCAGACGGGCGATCCCTCGGACATCGAAAAGCGGATCACCCTCTTCAAGCTCGACGCCTTCTCCCGCCAGGTGGTGCAGGACAAGTATTCGCTCGAAAAACTGCGCGACTTCATCTTCTTCCTCGAAAACTGCCACAAGCAGGAGAACAAGCAGGTGCAGACGCAGGAGCTCATCGACGAGTTCGAGAAGCGGATGAACAGCTATTTCTACGCCGGCAACCCGCACATCGACATCGTGACGATCCTCGAAGGCGGCGGCCGCAACCAGATCCGCACCTTCGGCCAGTACCTGCGCCAGAAGCCGTTCAACAACCTGAACAGCAAGATACGCTACGCCTGCCGGCTGATCCTGGACATCATCCCCAGCTGCTACGAGCGCACGCTGAAGAACCACTTCCACAAAAATTTCGGCATCAACCTCTTCCTCGAGAAATACAAGGAATACCTCACCAAAACAGGACGCGAGGCCGACAACAAGGGCCGTTTCGAGAAGTTCCTGATCGACCTGGGCATCCGCGACCGCTATTTCGCCCTGGGCGAGGAGGACCGCGACATCGTGAAGAACTTCCTTTCGGCGCTGGGCAACCTCGACCAGACCTCGGTGTCCGACTCCGTGCAGATGATCATCCGCGACCTGCTCTTCAACCCCAACGGCCGGCCCAAGCCCTACGTCATTTACAACGCCGTGCAGGCGTGGGAGTACAAGGACCTGCTGCCGGACGACCTGTTCGACATCAATCCGTTCGACATCGAGATCGAGAACCTGCCCGACGGACGGCTGGCCTACGACCGGCTGATCGACCGGCTGAAGCGGATCAAATCGACCCTTTCGCTCTTCGACGACAGCGGCTCGCTGTGGGACCTCTTCTGCGAAAACACCACCATTCTGGTCAACGACCCGAACAACCCCACGGGATACACCGACTTCAACAGCGAATCGGTCAACGAATTCCTCCGTTTCCTCAACAGCAGCCGGATCACCCTTTTCCTCGACGAGGCCTACGCCGAGAGCGTGAAGATCGAAGACCCCGAAATGCCCAAATGGCGCACCCTCTCGCGTTACATCATGAACAACATCAACGCCCAGAGCAAGATACGCGCCATCTCATCGCTCTCCACGACCAAAAACCTGGCCGCCACGGGCGAGAGGCTGGGCGCCATCGCCACCACGCCGCAGGCCGCCCCGTTCGCCGAGTTCGCCCGCCGCTGCAACAGCGCCGAACACGGCAACAACAATTCGCTGCTGATGCTCAACAATTCGCTGGAGACGGCGCAGGTGGCCAAGAGCATCAAGGACGAAATGGAGGCCAAGCTGCCCAAGAACGCTTCGCGCACCAATATCAAGAAGGCGATCGTGGGCTTCATCAAGGCTCAGATCGACAAGACCGAGCGCAGCAACCGCAAGAGCATCGCCAACCAGCTCCACCGCACGGCAGGATTCGAGGGTTCGCCCCTCTACCTCTTCCTGCTGGACGAACTGGTGGCCCTCGACAAGCTGGACGTACTGGGTCTGCCCGACGACTTCAAATACAAGGACGAACCCTTCTTCTCCTACTACCAGAGCAAACTGGTGGCCAACCTCAACCGCTTCCGCGTCAACAAGAATTTCCGCAGCGAATCGCTGCGGAGGCTCTCGATGGCCAAACAGACGGCCGCCCGCCTGCTCGAAAAGTTCGGCACGGACGCGCTGGAAGTGGTCGATTCGGACGGCTCCTACCTCTTCAACTTCCGCATCCGGGGCGGCGCCTCCTACGCCGACCTGCTCGCCTTCTGCGGCGCGCTGGCCGAGAACCGGGGCATCGCCACGGTTCCCTACCCCACGGGACTGGTGCGCTTCGCCGTGGGCGGTTTCATCCGCTCGGGCGCCGAAGGCATGAAGGTCTTCTCGGCCGAGATCGAGGACGCCTTCTCGATCTTCATCCGCTACTGGCTCCGTTTCGCCGAACTGCGCGCCGACGCCGCCAACAAGGAGGTCGGCTCGCAGGAGCTGCTCTGCCGCATGTTCTCCGCCGCGAAGGACCAGGAGTTCATCGACACGGTGATCGCCGACTACGCCGCCTCGGCCAAATACCCGAAGGACAAGGCCCCCTCGCTCCAGATACGCGACGTACGCTCGCTCTACCACGCCTCGCCCGAACGCAGCGGCGTGACGATCACCACCATCGGCCGCTCGGCCAACTCGGTGATCGAGCTCCACGGCGACCTGATCGGCTCGTGCAGCGACGTCTTCGAGTTCATCCGCAGCCAGGCGTTCACCAAAATCTACGAGAACCTGCTGGCACAGGTCTACAAGCGCGTTCCGGCCCTGGCCGACATGGACTTCAACACCGTCTCCTCGCGCTACTCGAAGGCCGTGCTGCTGAAATACATCACCAACAAGAAGACCTTCCAGCCCAACCATCACGTGCTGGACAACCCCGAGGAGAAGAACATCATGCGCGAGGTGCTCATCGAGATGGAGAACCTGCTCTTCTCGGACAGCAAGATGAAGATTCTGGCCATCAACGCCACGGGCGACCCCGCCCTCGACAAGGCCAAGCTGGAGGGGCTCAACTCGATCCTCAAGAAGTACATCCGCGAAATCCTGCTCCACTTCAACCTCCCCTTCGAGAAGGAGAGCCTGGAGCCGAGCCGCCGCGAGATCATCCGCACGGCCGGGGAGACCTTCACCGAGATCACGGGCATTCCGCTGAGCGAACTGAACCTCAACATCTGGGTGGACGAGTACATCCGCAACCTGCGCGAACTGCCCCGTTTCCGGGAAATCCCCCTCTCGGGCAAGAGCATCGGCTTCATCCAGGACGCCATCACGGCCGGGGTGAACAACTTCGCCGAGATCACCGACAAGATTCTCTACCTCTACCTGCTCAACAACGACAACTCGTTCTACCGCATGATCTGCGAGCGGCTCCGCTACTTCAGCGACCGCATCGGCGAGACCGAGGACGGCGAGATCAAGATGTTCACCGAGGAGTTCGTGACGAGCATCCTGCCCGACCAGCTGCAGGAGATCAGCAACTACATCATGCGCAAGCGCGACATCAAGATCGCCGAGAGCGAAATCTACTCCGTCGCCCGCCGCGTGGTGCGGTTCTACATCAGTCTGGTCAAACGCACCAAGGGCACCGACTACTACAACCGGTACGCCCATACCCTGGTCCGCATCGTGGAGACCGCCTTCCGCAAGCAGAACTCCAGCGTCAACGAAATGGTGCAGCACGGCATCTCCCTATACAAGGGCTTCGAGATGGAGAACAAGGCGCTCGAAACCTTCGAGGGCGGCCGCATCGGCTGGATCAACGAACTGATGAGCAAGTGCGGCGTGATCTCCTCCGAACAGCCCGTCCAGGAGCACACCCGCATCGTGACCGACGCCAAGAAGCGCGAATACCCGTTCCACAAGATCGACCGCGTGGAGCTGAAAAAGCGCGACGGGGAGCCCGATCCCGAGTCACCCACGGACTACATCCGCTGGATCAATCCGCGGCCCGAACCCGGCTTCTTCGCCGACCGCCTGGCCCGTTTCGTCGCCAACATGGACTCCGACGACTACCGCTGCAAGGTGGTCAAGCACGGCATCGTGAAGGAGCTGGTCATCTTCCAGAAGGGCTACATGAAATATCTGACGGACAACTACCGGCTCAACTACACGGAGGACATCAGCCTGCATGACATCCGCAATTTCGTGCCCGACGTCATCAGCCTGCTGGGCGCTCCCGAAAAGCTGATCTCCTTCCCACAGATCGGCTACTTCGACATCAAGGGGCCGGCCGGCAACATCAAGACGATCGTCACCCCGCTGAAATCCGAAGCCGACTACTTCGGCGACGTGAAGAAACCGCGCCTGACGGTCATCAACGAAAAGGTGAAGGAGTTGGGCGGCATCCCGCGGCACGGTTCGCTCTTCCTGGTGGAGGAGAACGACGGCAGCGTCTTCGTGGTGGAGATCTGCGGCGACAGCGGCGTGGGCAAGAGCGAGATGATCGCGGCCTTCGTGCTCAAGTGGATGAAGAACAATCTGGAGGGCATCCGCTCGGTGAAGATGATCGCCGGCGACATGTTCCACGAGTTCCAGGATGCCGAGGGCAACCTCTACGGCATCGGCACCGAGGTGGGCGACTTCTCCCGTACCACGGACTTCGACCCCGACTATATCAAATATTACAAATACCTCTTCGACACCAGCGCCGACAGCAACGTGGACGACCTCAACTCGCGGAGCACCGTGAGCGGCATGTGCGACATCACGATGCCCTTCAAGATCGACATCATGCTCAGCGCCAGCAACTATGCCAAGGAGGAGGGCGGCATCACGCGCGTCGACAATCCGGAAAACTTCCTGCTCTACATCGACGCCCACGGCGAACGCAAGGAGAAGGCCACCAGCCAGGACGGCCCCAACTTCCAGCGTACGCTCAAGCGGTACACGGCCGACAAGAACATCGTGGACGTGATCGCCCGCCACGGCAATTACCTCGACGACGTGCTCGACTGGGACTGGGTGGCCTCCGAACGGAAATACTACCTCGCCTCGTCGTTCAAACTGCTCGACAAGATCGACATCGTGGAGATCGTGAAGATGATCTTCGTGGGCAAGCGGTTCAAAGCAAACGACATCGCCTACACCATCCGCGACGTCGCCTTCGACATGATCCAGAACCGCTTTATCGCCACCACCGTCTACTGCGAAGGCGGCACGGAGATCGAGACCCGCACGAAGATCGACCGCCGGATATTCAGCTCCATCTTCGATTCACTGGCCTCCACCCCGGGCGGACAGCCCTTCATCGCCGAGGAGGGACAGGTCGAGTGCGTGCGTCACCTGATCGACTGCCTGCGCGGCGGCAAGGACGGCAAGGGCAAGGCCCGCCTGATCCAGTGCGGCGTGCTCTCGACCGAAATCGGCAAGAAAGGGCGCGAGATCACCGGCCCGCAGAAGGCCGCCGCCGCCCTCAAACAGCTGATCCAGGAGGTGCGCACCAGCAAGCCCGAGATCAACGAGGGCAAGATCAAGGTGAAACGCCTCATCAACGAGAAGTACCACCACATCTTCGGCGGACGGATGAACAGCAGCGAACTGTGGCGCTACAACTTCTACCTCTACCAGCTGGAGAACATGCGCAAGGCCGACCTGCGCCGCATGGACAACAAGAGCAAGAAGGTCGACATCAGCAACCTGGTGGACTTCACCCCCAGCGACCGCAGCAAGGAGTTCTCGCCGCTGCTGGTGACGCCCAACCTGAACATCGAACTCACGAGCTTCGGCGAGACGTTCGAGGAGCTGATGAGCCTGCCGAACTACCCCGACTTCGCCGAGGAGTTCGCCGCCCGCACGGGCAAGCTCTACGTGGCCGAAGGGTACAGCGAGGAGACCAACATCAACAACATGATCGTCCAGCTGCTGCTCATGGAGGACTACATCTCCCCGGACGACATCGCCCGCGGAAGCGTGATCGAGAAGGTCAACCGCGAGACGATCGCGGCGGCCAAATACGCCGTGGTGCAGTTCCTGGCCTCCCGGACGGCCGAGGCAGCGGCCAAGGCCCCCGCAGCCCGGACAGCCCCGCAGCGCACCTCGCAGGCCAAAGGGAAGAAATAACCCTTTCCCCCGGAGGGCCTGAATACGGTAATGGGCCGCAGCCGAAAAATCGGCTGCGGCCCGTTTTTTGCGGAGAGCCCGTACGTATATCCGAAGATTTTCACTACCTTTACATGATTCTTCAGCACGCACTTCCGTCCGGAGACACCGACTTAAACTTCGAATACCGATGCGAACGATCAGACGAATGAAAACGGTGCAAAACCTCCTGTGCCTGGTGGCCATCGCCGCCTACCTGTTCGGCCATCAGATCGTGGGACAGACCGGACTCGACATCCTCCGCTACACGTTCGCCGGCGAGGAGAGCGGACGGACGGCGGAGATACTCAAAACGCTGGCCCTCGTTTCGGGCTGCACGCTGGTACTGGCAGTCAACCTGATCAGCCTGGCCGCCGACGGAAAGGCCGCCGACCTGCTGCGCAGCCTCTTTTCGGCCTATGCGTCGTGGACGTTTCTCCATTTTCTGGTCATGCTCGTGGTCGCCGGTCCGCAGCACGGAGTAGCCCGGCCGCTGGGAGGCGGATTCTTTCTGGCCCAGACGGCCGTCCTGTGCATCTTCCTGCTTTCGGTGCAGATCGTCCGGATCAAAAAAGCGGGCCGTGCATAGGCACGACCCGCCGCAGCTCCGGTTTTCCGGACATCAGACATTCTCCTCCGCCCCGGCGGCATCCTCCTCCCCCTCTTCCCTCTCCCTGCGGAACAAGGACAGGGCGGTCTGGAAACCGCTGTATGCCGTGCGTACAAGAGCCTGGAGGTGCTCCATCTTCTGCGTCACCACACCGGTCACGTAACCGATCGAAAACATCTCCCGGAAACGGCCCCACTCGCGCACGAGTTCACCCTCCCGGGCCTCGATCATCCAGTCGAGACGCTCCCGTTCCGTCCTCAGCTCGGAGAGCGAACCGATCCGGTCGTAGCGTCTTTTATTTCGGGTCTCCGTCATCGTATTTGTTTCTCGGGTTAAAAAACATTTGGCTGAACATCCTCACCATCCGGTCGGTGATGAGCCTGTCGCGCAGCAGGAACACGATCCAGGCCGCCGCCAGATAGAGCGCCCCCACCAGGATAATGGACAACAGGAACGAGCCCAGCACCGTGCCCAGCCACCACACCAGCGCCGCAGTGAACAGCAGAAGCGCCATTCCGGCCAGCAGCGCGGCAATAAAGACGGCCGTCATGTTGCCGAACACGAGGGAGAGGTTCTCCACCATGTTCAGCTTGAAGGCGTCCAGTCGCAGGTTCAGATACGAGACCAGTTCCTGTATCAGGCGTTCAGCCCTGTTCGGCTGATTCTCCTGTTCCATGGGCTATTTTTCGATATTGGCGGAAGCCTGCTGTGCGGGCAGCACCTCGTCGATGGCCTCCTTGATCTGTTTTTTACCCCTTTTCACCTCTTTTTCCACGTAGGCTTTGATGTCGTGGCGCAAGTCGCCGCCTTTTTTGGGGGCGAGCAGCAGGGCAACGGCGGCACCGGCGATAGCTCCGCCGATAAACGCAAGAACGTTAGACTGTTTCATAATCGTAATGGTTTTAAACAAAGTTAGAAAATATAATCGTATATCCTGCAAATTCGGTTCCAAAATCCGGCTGGCCGTCGTAAAAATTTCCGTTTCCCGGTACCGAACGGGAATATTATACCTACCTTGTCCGTCGAACCGTCCGCCCCGGCGGACACAATTCCCAAAATATGAAGAGACTGAAATCGTTGAAGTCGCTCAGAATAGGCGACCTGAAAATATCGCTTCCCATCGTCCAGGGCGGCATGGGCGTAGGCATCTCCCTGTCGGGACTGGCCTCGGCCGTGGCCAACGAAGGAGGCGTGGGAGTCATCTCCAGCGCCGGACTCGGCCTGCTCTACCGGCGCCTCTCCCCGGACTACTGCAAGGCCAGCATCCTCGGCCTGAAAGAGGAGCTGCGCAAGGCCCGCGAACGGACCCGCGGCGTGATCGGCGTGAACGTCATGGTCGCCATGAGCAACTTCGCCGACATGGTTCGCACCAGCATCGCCGAACGGGCCGACATCATCTTCTCCGGCGCCGGCCTGCCGCTCGACCTGCCCTCGTATCTCGACGGCCGTTCCCGCACGAAACTGGTCCCGATCGTCTCCTCCGTCCGCGCTTTCCGGCTGATCTGCCAGAAATGGACGAACGGATACGACTACCTGCCCGACGCCGTGGTGGTCGAAGGGCCCAAGGCGGGCGGACACCTCGGCTACAAGCGCGAGGAGATCGACAACGGAGCCTTCTCCCTCGAAAAGACCCTCCCCGAGGTGGTGGCTTGCGCCCGCGAATGGAGCGACCGCTATGGCAAACCGATTCCCGTGATCGCGGCCGGCGGCATCTATACGGGCGAAGACATCTACCGCATCATGGAGCTGGGCGCCTCGGGCGTGCAGCTGGGCACCCGTTTCGTCACCACCGAGGAGTGCGACGCCGCCGAAGGGTTCAAACAGGCCTACATCGCCTCCCGCAAGGAGGATATCGGCATCATCCAGAGCCCCGTGGGTATGCCCGGACGCGCCATTTCGAGCGAATTCATCCGCAACGTGGAGCAGGGTCTCGAACGCCCCCGCACCTGTGCGTTCCACTGCATCCGCACCTGCGACTACAAAAAGAGCCCCTACTGCATCATGCTGGCGCTCTACAACGCGGCCCGGGGCAATTTCCGCCACGGCTACGCCTTCTGCGGCGCCAACGCCTACCTCGCCGACCGCATCACCACCGTGCGGGAGACGATCTCCACGCTGGTCGGCGAATACCGGGAGCGCCGCGAACGCGCCCGGAACGAAGCCGCCGAACGCTGGAAAAAGTAGCGGAATCTCTCCCGCGTTCCGGGAGAGAAAGCATACCGGCCTTTCAGAAAACCCGTCGCCAGTTTCCGTCTCGGAGAGTGACGTGCGAAAATTTTCCGGGGAAAATTAGGCGGTCCGGTCCGATTTGCCTATCTTTAACCGTTCAATTTCCACGCATCGCCGCATGACACCCAATCCCCAGCTGGACCTGGCTTTCGAATTTCTGGAATCGACGGGAACCAACCTGTTCCTGACGGGCCGTGCCGGCACGGGCAAGACCACATTTCTCCACGAGGTGCGCCGTCGCACCCCGAAACGGATGATCGTCGTCGCTCCTACGGGAGTGGCGGCCATCCATGCGGGCGGCGTGACGATGCACTCCTTTTTCCAGTTGCCGTTCGGCCCTTACGTGCCCGACACGCAGCGGACGCAGGATGGCCGGCAGATGGAGCACGCCCGCTATTCGCGCAACAAGATCGCCATCCTGCGTAGCATCGACCTGCTGGTGATCGACGAGATCAGCATGGTGCGGGCCGACACGCTCGACGCCGTGGATGCCGTCCTGCGCCGTTTCCGTGACCGGGAACGTCCCTTCGGCGGCGTGCAGCTGCTGATGATCGGCGACGTGCAGCAGCTGGCCCCCGTGGTGAAGGATGAGGAGTGGAACCTGCTCCGCAACCACTATGCCTCGCCCTTCTTTTTCGACAGCCGGGCCCTGCGGCAGACGCCCTACCTGAGCATCGAGCTCCAACACGTCTACCGCCAGCAGGACGAGGGATTTCTCGCCCTGCTCAACGCCGTGCGCGACAACACCCTCTCACCCGACGACCTGGCCCGCCTCAACTCCCGCTGCCGACCCGGTTTCGAGCCCGGCGAGGGCTGCATCACCCTCACTTCGCACAACCACACCGCCCGCGAAATCAACGCCCGCCGGCTGGCCGCCCTCCCGGGTCCGGCCCGCACCTTCACGGCCACCGTCGAGGGCGATTTTCCCGAATACTCCTTTCCCACCGATCCCGAACTGGAACTGCGCGAAGGGGCCCAGGTCATGTTCACCAAAAACGACGCCTCGCCCGAAAAACGCTACTACAACGGACTGATCGGCACGGTCACGGAGATCGGCGACGAACGTATCGTCGTCGCGCCCTCCGACGGCGGCGACCCGATCGAGGTGGAGGAGGCCGAATGGACCAACACGAAGTACACGCTCGACGAGCAGACCCGTGAAATCACCGAGAGCGTCGAGGGCCGCTTCATCCAATACCCGCTGAAAACGGCGTGGGCCATCACGATCCACAAGAGCCAGGGGCTCACCTTCGAACAGGTGGCCATCGACGCCACCGACGCCTTCAGCGCCGGGCAGGTCTACGTGGCCCTCAGCCGCTGCAAGACGCTCGAGGGCATCCACCTGCTCTCGCCGCTGCCCATGCGGGCCATCATCCGCGACCGCACCGTGGAGGCGTTCACCCGCAGGGTCGAAGATAACCGGCCCGGAACGGCGGAACTGGCCCGCCACCGCAAGGAGTACTACCTCTCCCTGCTGGACGAACTGTTCGACTACGGCCCGGTCAACCGCACCCTGCGCCATCTGAAACGAGTGCTCACCGAGCATCTCAACAAACTCTATCCCCGGTTGATCCAGCGTTGGGAGGAGTTCTCGCCCCGGTTCGTGGAAGAGGTCCTAGAGGTGAGCGAGAAGTTCCGCCGCCAGCTCGCCCGGCTGGGCGACGGGGCCGGAGACGACTACGCCCGCGACCCGCAACTGGCCGAACGGATCGCCAAGGGCACGGAATACTTCACGGGAAAGACCCGGGAACTGATCCTTCCGCTGCTCGCCCTGAGCCGGGTGGAGATCGACAACAAAGAGACCCGCAAAGCGGTCGGGGAGGCCCTCACACGGGCCAACGAACCGCTGGCCGTCAAACTGGCCGTACTCGACCGCGCCGCCGGGGGATTCACCATATCCGGATACCTGCAGGCCCGTGCCGAAGCCGTGGCGGGCGAAAGCACGGCCCCGAAACAGCGCACCCCGAAACCGGCCGCCGAACGCAGGGAAAGACCGAAAAAGGAGCGTGCGGCGAAAGATACCCTGCCCGGTCTGCCGGAGGAGGCGACCGCCGCGGAGGATGGAGAGGACATTCTCCACCCCGGCCTGTTCGACCTGCTGCGCGAATGGCGCCGCGAAGAGGCCCGCAGCCAGGGCGTTCCCGCCTACATCGTCCTGAAGCAGAAGGCGCTCATCGGAATCGCCAACACCGTTCCCTCCGACCGCCGAGCCCTCTCCCGGATCGCAGGGATCGGTCCCCGCTTCATCGAACGCTACGCCGACGCGGTTCTCGCCCTGACCGCCGAATACCGGGAAGAAAACACCGAAGAGGCATGACCGATCCCCGTCTCCATACGGTCGCCTTTTCCGGACACCGGACGTTCAAAATGAGCGGCGACGACCTGTTCTCCCCTTCGGCCGGGGAAGGGAGGCCGGCCGACACGCTGGCCCTCCGCCTCGACCGCCAGCTCGAACGGCTTCACCGCGAAGGATACGACACGTTCCTCTGCGGCATGGCCGAAGGTTTCGACCTGGAGGCCGCCGAAGCCGTCCTCCGTCTCAGGGACCGGACGGCCGGAGAACCGGACAGTGTTCCCCACGCCCCGGAAACGGAAAGCACACCGGGTACGGTGCGGCTGATCGCCGTCATTCCCTATGCCCGGCAGGCGGCGCAATTCTCCCCCGCCGACCGGACCCGGTACGAAGCCGTACTGGAACGGGCCGACGAACGCATCCTGCTTTCGCCCGTTTACCACGCGGGTTGCTTCCACGTCCGCAACGACTATCTGGTGGACCATGCCTCCCTGCTCCTGTGCTACTACAACGGCACGCAGGGCGGCACCCGCTACACCGTGCGCCGGGCCCTGAAAGCGGGTCTGCCCGTGGTCAACCTCTATCCCTGACCTATCTCCCGAAACGACTTCACCCCAGCCGCTAAGCGGCTGGGGTGAATCTCTCGCGGGGCATCGACGGCCCCTTCTTGCAGCGTCTGCGCCGGAGTACGGCCGGCGGAAAAACGCTACTTGAAATAACGGTTGTACAGTCCCTCGAAACCTTTACCGTGACGGGCCTCGTCCTTGCACATCTCGTGCACGGTGTCGTGGATAGCGTCCAGATTGAGCTTCTTGGCCAGCGTGGCGATCCGCTTCTTGTCCTCGCAGGCACCGGCCTCAGCCTCCATACGCTTCTTGAGGTTGGTCTTGGTATCCCAAACCACCTCGCCCAGCAGCTCGGCGAACTTGGCGGCATGTTCGGCCTCTTCCCAGGCGTAACGCTTGAAAGCCTCGGCCACTTCGGGATACCCTTCACGATCGGCCTGACGGCTCATGGCCAGATACATACCGACCTCGGTGCACTCACCGGTGAAGTGGGCCTTCAGACCCTCCAGCACCTCGGCATCCACGCCTTTGGCCACGCCGATCACATGCTCGTCCACGAAGGTCAGGGCACCTTCGGTCTCCTCCACCTCTACGAATTTCGACGCGGGCACACCGCACTGGGGACACTTCTCGGGAGCGGCGTCACCTTCGTGAATGTAACCGCAAACCGTACATCTGAATTTTTTCATAGCTTTACCGATTAAATTGAGTTAGTTATCGTTCTTTTTGCCACACTCGGCGCAGAGCCCCTTGTACAGCAACTGAATATCCGTCACACGGGTGCCCGCCGGAACCATCTCCCTCACATAGCCCGGATTCCCGACGGGAATGTCCTCAATCTTCCCGCACCTGCGGCACAGGAAATGGCCGTGGAAAAAGGTGTCCCCGTCGTAGCGGGTCTTTTCCCGATCGATGTCCAGCGAAAGGATCGCCCCCTGTTCGGCCAGACGGTTCAGCGTATTGTAGACCGTCGTGCGCGAGAGGGTCGGTATCCGGGGATAGAGCGCCGAGAAGATCTCGTCCGCCGTAGGATGCGTCTTGTGGGTCAGGAGGTATTCCATGACCGCCACCCGCTGCACCGAAGGCTTCACCCCGTTTTCCGCGAGGTAGCGCATCGCCCGTTCCGTCGTATCCTTCAATTGCATTGTTTTTAAATTTGTAACGAGTACAAATATAAGACAAAATCACGGAACCGCAAACTTTTTTCCGGATTTTTTCCGGAACCGTTCCGTTTCCTGCCCGCCCGTCCCTCCTTATCGCACAGACCCACAATGTATTGCACCGCATCTCCGCCCGTCCTGTTTTTCTGAACGGAACAGAGGAAACCGATTTCTCCGGACACCCTTCACCGGCGACGGTCACACCCGATTTATAACGGTACCTTTTCGCGGTCCGGACAGCAATTCCCCCATCCCGGACGGGAATAAGAAAGGAGAGGTCTCCTCTCCCCCGTTACTTTTTGAAGGCGAAAAAGACGGCCAGAATCAGAAAACCGAATGAAATCAGGTGATTGAGCCGAAACGTCTCGGTGCGGAACACCACGACGGCAAAGAGGGTGAAGACCGACAGGGAGATCACCTCCTGCAACACCTTGAGTTCGATCAGCGAAAAGGGTCCTCCGTTCTCACGGAAACCGATCCGGTTGGCAGGCACCTGGAAACAGTATTCGAAAAAGGCGATTCCCCAACTGATGACGATCACGCCGATCAGCGGCAGGGCGTCGAACCACTTCATCGTACGGAACTTCAAGTGGCCGTACCACGCAAAGGTCATAAAGATATTCGAAACGACCAGCAGGCCGATGGTCATCAGAGCTTTCATGCGGAGTAAAGAAACTGTTCCGGCCGCAAATGTAGCGTTTTTCACGACGCGGTGTACCCTCCCCGGCCGATTTTCGCAAAAAACGGCACGCAACGGCTCTCCGGAAGAGTGACGGACCGGCCCGTCACTCCCGCGTCTGCCCGTCGCCCGTAATCAGATACTTGTAACTGGTGAGCTCGGCCAGAGCCATCGGCCCTCGGGCATGGAGCTTCTGGGTGCTGATACCGATTTCGGCCCCCAGCCCGAACTGGGCTCCGTCCGTAAAGGCGGTCGAGACGTTGACATAGACGCAGGCGGCATCCACCCGCAGACGGAACTCCCGTGCGGCCTCCCCGTCCTCGGTGACAATCGCCTCGCTGTGTCCCGACGAATAGCGCCCGATGTGCTCCAGCGCCTCCTCCAGCGAATCCACCGTGCGCACGGCCATCTTGTAGTCAAGGAATTCCGTGCCGAAACTCTCCTGCGTGGCATGTTCCAGCAGGCGGCCGGGATAATGCCCCTCCAGCGCGTCATAAGCCCGGGGATCGGCATAGACGATCACGTTCCTGTCCGCCATCGCCCCGCACAGGGCCGGCAGGTCGCCCAGGCGGTCGGCATGGACGATCAGACAGTCGAGCGCATTGCAGACACTCACGCGGCGCGTCTTGGCGTTGCAGACGATCCGCGCGCCCTTTTCCGTATCGCCGGCCCGGTCGAAATAGGTGTGGCAGATACCCGCACCGGTCTCGATCACCGGAATCCGGGCATTCTCCCGCACGTAGCGGATCAGCGAAGAACTTCCCCGGGGAATCAGCAGGTCCACGTACCCCTGCGCCCCGAGCAGGGCCGCCGTAGCCTCCCGGTCGGCAGGAAGAAGCGTCGCCGCCGCGGGGTCGATCCCCTCACGGGAGAGCACGCCGCGGATCAGCCCCACGATCGCCTCGTTGGAGCAGCGGGCGTCATGTCCTCCTTTGAGCACGGAGGCGTTGCCCGTTTTGAAGCAGAGCCCGAAAACGTCGAAACTGACGTTGGGACGCGCCTCGTAGATCACCCCCACCACGCCGAAGGGCACGCGCACCTTCTCGATGGTCATGCCGTTGGGGCGGGTCGTCCGTCCGAGCACCTCGCCCAGCGGCGAGGGAAGCGAAGCCACATTGCGCATGTCGGCGGCGATTCCCGCGATCCGTGCGGCCGTCAGTTTCAGCCGGTCGTACATGGGATCGGCCGGGTCCATCCGCTCCAGGTCGCGCCGGTTGGCGGCGAGCAGCTCCTCCGTGCGTGCCTCGGCCTCGTCGGCCACGGCCCGCAGCACGGCATCCTTTTTTTCCGCAGAGAGCAGGTTCAGTTTCCGGCCCGCCTCGCGGGCACTTTCGAATATCGGGTTCAGATTCATCGCATCGTCCGTTATGGGGCCCCGAAGGTCCCGTTCCTATTCCAGATAGAGATAATCGTAATGTATGAGGGGCCTGCCTCCCTTGCGGCCGGCCGACTGGCGGGCCCGGGCGCTGTCGGCCGACACGCGGCCCACGCCGATCACCTCGCCCGACGGGGCCACGATCCGGACGATGTCGTCCTTCTCGAAATCCCCTTCGATCCGCTCCACGCCCACGGGCAGCAGGCTCGTGGCCTTGGGTTGCAGCAACGCTTCGAGCGCCCCCTCGTTGATGTGTATTTCACCCTTGGCGAACCCTTCGGAGTGGGCGATCCATTTGCGCACGGCCGGAATGGGGTGCGACGAAGGGACATAGCGCGTGCAGACCACCTCAGCGGCCTGCTCCCCGCCCAGCACCAGATCGGTGAGGATGCCGTCCCGGCGACCGTTGGCGATGATCACCTCCACGCCCTCGTCGGCCACTTTGGCGGCGATACGGCTCTTGGTGAGCATCCCTCCCCGCCCGAACTGCGACCCCCGGGCCTGCACGTAGGCGGAAATGTCGCGCTCCTCGGGGCGGATTTCGCGGATCACCGAGGAGGCAGGATCGGCAGGATTGCCGTTGTACACCCCGTCGATATTGCTCAGGATGATGAGCGCCTCGGCCCCCATCATGGTGGAGATCATGCCGGAAAGTTCGTCGTTGTCGGTGAACATCAGCTCGCTCACCGAAATCGTGTCGTTCTCGTTGACGATCGGGATCACCCCGTGGTCGAGCATCACCCGCATACAGTTGCGCTGGTTGAGGTAGTGCCCGCGCGTGGAGAGGCTCTCCTTGGTGGTTAGCACCTGGCCGCAGACGATCTGCTGATCGCGGAACAGGTCGTAGTAGCGGTTCACCAGTTTCGCCTGCCCCACGGCCGAAAAGAGCTGGCGGGCCGACACGGAATCGAGTTTCCGCGCAAGGCCCCTCAGCTCGCTCCGCCCGGAAGCCACGGCTCCCGACGACACCAGCACCACCTCCACCCCGGCACGGTGCAGCTCGGCCAGCTGGTCTACCAGCGCCGAAATGCGCGTCACGTCGAGCGTGGCATCGGCCCGGGTGAGCACGTTGCTGCCCACCTTGACCACGATCCGTCTATAATTGGACTGTCGCATACCCGCTCTCTATTTACTGGCCAGCAGACCCGCGATGACGGCCTCCGAAAAACCGGCCCCCTCCATCGCTTCGAGCCCCTTGAGCGTGATGCCGCCCGGGGTGGTCACCTTGTCGATCTCGGCCTGGGGCTGCGTGCCGTTGCGCTCCAGCATGGCCAGCGCCCCGCGCACGGTCTGCATCACGATGGGAAGCCCCTCGCTGCGGGGTATGCCCATCCGTTCGCCGCCCCGCACGGCCGCGTCGATATACCGGAAAATATAGGCGATGCCGCACGAAGCCAGCGCCGTGCAGCCCGTCATCTGCTCTTCGGTCACCTCCGTCACCCGGCCCAGCGCCCCGAACAGGCGCAGCATGGCCTCGTCCTGCGCGGCCGACGTACCCTCCTTGGCCAGGAAAGTCATGCTCTCGCCCAGCGAGATGGCCGTATTGGGAATGACCCGGTAGAGCCCCACGGCCCCCAGTTCCCCGCAGCGGAGATAATCCGCCAGCGTGCCGAAAGAGATTCCCGCCGCCACCGAAGCCACGGCCTGGCGGCTGCGGTCGAGCACCGGAGCGATTTCGGCCAGCACTCCCTCCATCAGCCACGGCTTGACGGCCGCGATCACCAGGTCGACCCCCTTCACCGCCTCGCGGTTGTCGTTCGTGAGGACGATCTCCGCCCCCAGCTTTTTCAGGTTTTCGAGCAGCAGGGGACGTGCGTGCGACACGGCCACATCGCCCGGGGCCACCACGCCCGCGGCAACGGCACCCGAAGCGACCGCCCCGCCCATGTTTCCTCCGCCTATGACAGCAATTTTCATCTTGTTCAAATTTATCGGTCAAAGTTAAAAAAATTTCCGCGGGCGGCAAAAAATCTTAATAACGGATTTGGACATCGTAAAATCGACCAAAATTTCGAGCCGTCGGGAGCGGCGATCATGTACTTTTGTTTAACAAAAAATTCACACAGCCATGACCGAACCGACAGGAGTAAAGATCAAACAGCTCAGAGAAGCGGCGAACCTTTCGCAGGAAGAGCTGGCGAAAGCGGCCGGCATCGCCTCCTCGCAGGTGGAACTGATCGAAAACGGGAAGGTGATCCCCACCCTCTCGTGTCTGATAAAACTGTGCCGCAGCATGGGCGTGCGGCTGGGCACCGTGCTCGACGGCGCGGAACACCCCGGGCCCGCCCTTTCCAAGAGGCAGGAACAGAAGCCCCGCACCGTGAGCCTCTCGTGCGACAGCGCCGGAGACCGCAGCAACCTCAATTTCTACGCCCTGGCCGCCGGCAAGAGCGACCGCAACATGGAGCCCTACATCATCGAGGTGGAGTGGATTCCCGAAAACGAGGAAAAGAAGTCGCAGCACGAGGGCGAGGAGTTCATCTACGTGATGAGCGGAAAGGTGGAACTGCGCTACGGCACGGACACCTACACGCTGGAGGAGGGAGACAGCATCTACTACGATTCGATCGTGCCCCACTGCATTTCGGCGGCAAAACCGGACACGCAGGCGAAAGTTCTGGCCGTAACCTATATTCCGTATTGAAAATTCACGGGACTGGACTTCGTAGAAAACCGTAATTTTATGGAACAGGAACTGAAGGACTACACGCTGGGCGGACTGCTCGAAGGCTGGGCGGCCTCACAGCCCGACCACGAATTCATGGTCTATTCCGACCGCGGGCTGCGTTTCAGCTACGCGGAATTCAACGAACGGGTGGACAACCTGGCCAAGGGGCTGCTCTCGATCGGCGTGAAAAAGGGCGACAAGGTGGGCGTATGGGCCAAGAACGTGCCCGACTGGCTCACGTTCATGTTCGCCACCTCGAAGATCGGCGCCGTCCTGGTGACCGTCAACACGAACTACAAGTCGGCCGAGGTGAAGTATATCATGCAGAACGCCGACATTCACACGATGTGCATGGTGAACGGTTACCGCGACAGCGACTACGTGCAAATGATCTACGACCTGGTGCCGGAACTGCGCACCCAGGAGCGGGGCCACCTGAAAAGCGAGACGTTCCCCGAACTGCGCAACGTGGTCTACATCGGGCAGGAGAAGCAGCGGGGCATGTACAACACGGCCGAGCTCATCATGGTCGGCGCCCACACCGATTCGGCCGAGCTGCGCCGGATACACGCCGGCATCGACACCCACGACGAGCTGATGATGCAGTACACCTCGGGCACCACCGGGTTTCCGAAGGGTGTGGTGCTCACCCACCACAACATCCTCAACAACGGATGGGACATCGGCGAGTGCATGGAGTACACGAAGGACGACAAACTGCTGGTATGCGTACCGCTGTTCCACTGTTTCGGATGCGTGCTGGCGCTCTGCGCCGTCATCACCCACGGGGCCACGATGGTGATGGTCGAGGACTTCGACCCGCTCAAGGTGCTGGCCTCCGTACACAAGGAGCGGTGCACGCTGCTCTACGGCGTGCCCACCATGTTCATCGCAGAGTTGAACCACCCGATGTTCGACATGTTCGACCTGACGAGCCTGCGCACCGGCATCATGGCCGGGGCCGTGTGTCCGATCGAGACGATGAACGAGGTGATGGAACGGATGCACTGCAAGGTGATCTCGGTCTACGGTCTCACGGAAAGTTCGCCGGGCATGACCGCCACGCGGGTGAGCGAATCGACCGAAATCCGCGCCACGACCGTCGGACGCCATCTGCCCCATGTGGAGGTGAAGGTGCTCGACCCGGAGACCAACCGGGAGTGTCCCGTGGGCGTGCAGGGCGAAATGTGCTGCCGGGGCTACAACATCATGAAGGGATACTACAAGAACCCCGAGGCCACGGCCGCCGTGATCGACGAGAACGGATTCCTCCACTCGGGCGACCTGGGCGTGATGGACGAAGAGGGTTATTTCCGCATCACGGGCCGCATCAAGGAGATGATCATCCGGGGCGGGGAAAACATCTATCCGCGGGAGATCGAGAACTTCCTGCACAACATCCCCGGCATCGAGAACGTCGAGGTGGTGGGCATCCCCTCCCCGAAATACGGGGAACAGGTGGGGGCCTTCATCAAGATGAAGAAAGGAGAGAAGATGACCGAAGAGGAGGTACAGCTCTTCTGCCGGGGCAACATCGCTCGGTACAAGATTCCGAAATACATCTTCTTCGTGGACGAATTCCCGATGACGGCCAGCGGCAAGATCCAGAAATTCCGGCTCAAGGACCTGGGGGTCGAACTGCTCGGAAAGGCGGGCATCGAAATCGTATAGAGGCCCTCCGGCGACTCTTTACGGAACCGCCCCTTACATCAGCTTGTTCTCCGCCATGTACTTCCAGAGCGGGGCGGCGTTCAGCGCCTGGGGTATGGCGTCGGCGAGCAGGAGCTCCTTCACCTCGTCGAGCGAGAGCAGATGGACCGAGATCGACTCGGTCGCCTCGAGGTGCTGATCGGAAATCCGCTCGACATCCGTAGCCAGAAAACAGTGGGTCAGGTTGTTCTGCGAACCGGGATTGGCCGAAATCGTCATGAACTCCCGCCAGTGTCCCCCGCCGTAGCCCGTCTCCTCCCACAGCTCCCGCTGCGCCGAGACCAGCGGCGAGGCGTCCTCCTTCTCGCACACGCCGGCGCAAAGTTCGTAGGCCGTCACCCCCAGTCCGTTGCGGAACTGGCGGATCATCACGAACTGCCCCTCGCGCGTGACGGCGATCGTATTCACCCAGTCGGGATACTCCAGCACGTAATACTCCGGCACGCGGTTGCCGTTGGGCAGTTGCAGACATTCCCGGCGCACCGTCAGCCACGGACGGCGGAAAAGGTACTCGCTGGAGAGCACCTTCCATCCCGATTCCTCCCGCCCGGTAATGAACCGGGACCTTTTCTCCTTCTTTTCCATATCCTCTCTCCGGTATGAATCCGGCCGGAATATGCCCGGCCGGAGCGTTATTTCTCGAGTGTCATCTCCTCTATCAGGTAACCCGCCCCGCCGAGCCGGTCGATCAGAAAGAGCACGTAACGGATATCCACGGCGATGTTGCGGCACACCGAGGGGTCGAACTCGATGTCACTCATGGTGCTGAGCCACGTCCGGTCGAAATTGATTCCCACCAGCCGTCCCCGGCGGTCGAGGATCGGACTGCCGGAGTTGCCGCCCGTGGTGTGGTTCGTGGCCAGGAACGCCACATGCACCGCTCCGTCACGGTCGGCCCAGCGGCCGTAGTCCTTCGCGGCATGGAGGTCACGAAGGCCCTGCGGCACGTTGTAGTCGTACACTTCGGGCGTGTCCTTCTCCATGATCCCCTCCAGCGTGGTGTAGGGCACATGCCACACGGCATCCTGCGGACTGTAACCGGCCACATGCCCGTAAGCCACGCGCAGGGTGAGGTTGGCATCGGGGTAGAAGTCCTGTTCCGGCGACATCTCCCGCAATCCCTGCATGTAGGTCCTGTAAAGCTCGGTGATCTCGGCGTTCAGCCTCTTCGCCTCCCGGCCGGCCGGGACCACTCCCTGCCGGGCCCGGCGGTAGAGAGCCGCCGCGGGATCGTCCGCCAGCGCCTTCATCAGCGCCGCACTGTCACTCTTCAGCGCCTCGTATCCCCCGGCCGTGGCGAAGGGCGAACGCTCCATCACCGAAGCGACATAGGCCGCCGCCCCTCCGGCCGCGTCGATCTCACGCCGCAGCGAATCGGGCAGGAACCGGGCGGGCAGACGCTTCACGTACTCCGTAAAGAGTTCGGCGGCCACCCGGCGGTCGATCGCGGGCGAATAGTCCTTGTAGAACTTCCCGGCCCGCTCCCGGATCACGGAAACCGGAGTGCCGGGAGCGATCCGTCCCGTGAAGACGGGCAGTTCGATACCGGCCATTCCCTCGTTGAAACAGTCCACCGCAAAGGCGTTCTCGTCCAGCTCACGGTAGAGTTTTTTCAACCGGGGCAGCACGTCGCGGTAACGGGGCTTGTCAGCCGCCCACGCCTCGAAAGCGGCCTCCTGCCGCTGCTTTTTCCCGATCGTACCGAGCCGGGCGATTCCCTTGCTCTCCCCCTGCCACTTTTTCCAGGCATTGGCCACCGAAGCGTTCTTGGCGGCATACTGGATGCGGGTACGGACATCGCGGGCCTGCTCCTCGTTGAAGATGCGGAGCCTGCGCGTGCGCAGGTCGATCTTGAGCGGATTCGAACGGTTCAGCACGAAATCGACCGCATCGGAGATCACGTACTGCTGCGTACGGCCGGGAAAGCCGTAGATCATGGTGAAGTCGCCCTCCTCCACGCCGCCCGTGGCGATCGTGAAGTGCCTCTTCGGACGGTAGGGCACGTTCTCCTTCGAGTAGGGGGCCGGTTTGTTGTCCTTGCCGGCATAGATGCGGAAGACGGAGAAGTCGCCCGTGTGACGGGGCCACATCCAGTTGTCGGTATCGCCGCCGAACTTGCCGATCGCCGAGGGCGGAGCCGCCACCAGGCGCACGTCAGGGAACACCTCGGTCACGTAGATGAAATACTGGTTGCCGTAGTAGAGCGGCTTGACCGACGCGGTGTAGTGCGTCCCCTCGGTCGCCCGTTCGATGACGCGGGCGGTGTTGCGGGCAATCAGCGTATCGCGTTCGGCCGGAGTCATGGTTTCGGCCACCCCCTCCAGCACGGCCTCTGTCACGTCGTCCATCCGCACGAGGAACGCGACGGTCAGCCCCGGATTGGGCAGCTCCTCGGACCGGTTCATGGCCCAGAAGCCGTTCGTGAGATAATCGTGCTCCACGCTGCTGTGCTGCTGGATCTGGCGGTAACCGCAATGGTGGTTGGTCAGCAGCAGGCCCTCTGCGGAGACCAGTTCGCCCGTGCATCCGCCGCCGAAAAGCACGATGGCGTCCTTCATCGAAGCGCGGTTCACGCTGTAAATATCCTCGGCCGTCAGGCGGAAACCCTTCTGCCGCATATCCCTGATCCGCTCCCCGATCAGGCTGGGAAGCCACATGCCCTCGTCGGCGCGCGAAGGGACCGTCATCACCAGGGCGACCAGCAGAAGGCCGCAGCGTCTCAACATTTTCATCATCTTTGTTTTCATGCCAGTATCGTTTTTATCTGTTTTCCAAAAAACGGCCGAGCCGCACGTAAAGTTGCTGGACCGGCAACCCCATCACGTTGTAGAACGACCCGTCGATCCGCTCGATGGCCGCATAGCCGATCCACTCCTGTATGCCGTAGGAACCCGCCTTGTCGAAGGGGCGGAACGTGTCGATGTAGTATTCGATCTCCTCCCGCGCGAGCGGCCGGAACCACACGTCGGTCGACACCGAAAAGTGCTCGCAGCGCTCCGCCGTGCGGATCGCCACGCCCGACACCACCCGGTGCCGACTGCCCGACAGGGCCGAAAGCATCTCCACGGCCTCCTCCCGGCCGTGCGGCTTTCCGAGGATGCGCCCGCCGAGCACCACCACCGTATCGGCCGTGAGCAGTATCTCGTCCGGGGCCAGCGCCTCCGGATAGCTGCGCGACTTGAGCAGGGCCAGGTATTCCGGCACCTCCTCTGCGGGCAGGGTCTCCGGATACCGCTCCTCCACCTCGTAATCGCCTGCCAGCCGGTACTCCAGCCCGGCCCCGGAGAGCAGTTCGCGGCGACGGGGCGACCGGCTCGCCAGAATCAGACGTTTGTCTCTGAGTTTTTCGTGCAACAACATAGTTTATTTCTCACATTTTTTCGTACAATGCGCGGGGCACCGCCCTCAGCAGCAGCCCCACGGCCCGCCAGCGCGGCGTGACGTACTGCACCGCCCTGCGGCGCCGGACGGCCCGGAGAATGACTTCGGCGGCCCGGCGGGGTGAAGCGATCCAGAAATGGCCCTCGCCCTTCATCATGGCCGTATCGACCGAACCGGGCCGGACATCGGTCACCGCGACCGGTTCGCGCCGCTTGCAGGCCCGCTGGCGCAGTCCCTCCAGATAGTTGATCTGGTAGGCTTTCGAAGCGGCATAGGCCGGTGCCGGGCCGCTGCCCCGCAATCCCATCACGGAAGTGACGGCCACCAGGTGACCTCCTCCGCATCCGGCGAAATAGTTATAGACGAAACCGGCCAGCCGCGTGAAGGCCGCCACGTTCAAGGCCACCGTTTCGAGCTCCGGTTCCGCGTCGAGCTCCGGATTGAGGTGACCCGTTCCGGCACAGAGCACCACGAGACCGACCCCGTCCATCCGGTCGATCAACGCCCCGACACGCTCCGCCGCATCGGATGCCGCAGCATCGAACGCCGCCGTCACGTAACGCTCCGGCGATTCGGCCCGCAGCGTTCCGAGCAGGTCGGCCCGCCGGCCCGTCACCCCGACCAGGTATCCGTCGGCCGCCAGCAACCGGGCCAGTTCGCGCCCGATGCCGGAAGTGGCTCCGATCACCACGGCCCGCCTTTCCCGTCCCCCGCTCATCGTATCTCGATATCGAGCAGCCGCTCACCTTCGAGCGATGCGGTGATACGGTCGCCGGGAGAGAGCCTGCCCACGCCCACGGGAGTCCCCGTATAGATCAGGTCGCCCATCTTGAGAGTGACGAAATGAGAGACGTAGGAGACGATCCTGTCCACCGTAAAGATCATTTTCGAGGTGTCGCCCGCCTGCCGGGGCTCTCCGTTCAGTTCCATGTCGAAATGCAGCCGCTGCACGTCTCCGCCCAGTCCGGCCAGCGGCAGGAAACGGGGCGAAAGGGCGGCTGAATAGTCAAAACTCTTGCACACCTCCCACGGCAGCCCCTTCGCGACACACTCCCGCTGCAGGTCGCGGGCCGTGAAGTCGATTCCGAGCCCCACCTCCTCGTAATAACGGTGCGCGAAGCGCTCTTCGATGGTACGGCCCACCCGGCAGATACGCACCACCAGCTCCGTCTCGTACTGCAGGTCGCGGCTGAAATCGGGCAGGTAGAACGGCTCGTTGTTGCGCAGCAGGGCCGTGTCCGGCTTCATGAAGAAGATCGGTTCGGAAGGGATGTTCGAATTGCGGTCGAGTTCCCGGATATGTTCGACGTAATTTTTGCCGATACAAATGATTTTCATGGTTCTATTCGGTTTTCGGTGTTTCGGACGAGGCGAGGCGTTCGCGCAGCAGGGTCACCATGCGGGCGGCGAAACGGTCGGATGCCCCCGGTCCCCCTACCCGCTCGCGCAGGGCGGCATAGTCGGCGAGCATTTTCTCGTGCTTGGCGCCTCCGGGCAGCACGGCCCGCAGCTCTTCGGCGGCATGGCGTACCTCCATGTCGCCCTGTATCATCTCGCGCACCACCTCGCGGTCCATAATCAGGTTCACCAGCGAAATGTAGCGGATCGAACGGATCAGCAGGCGCCCGATGGCGATGGTCACCGATCCGGCCCGGTAGCAGACGAACTCGGGCGTACCCAGCAGGGCCGTCTCCAGGGTCGCCGTCCCGGAGGTCACCACGGCGGCCTCGGCATGGGCCAGCAGGGGGTAGGTCTTGTCGCAGACGTACTTCACGGGACTCTCCCCGCCCAGCACGGCGTCGTACAGGCTGCGGTCGAGCCACGATACGCCCCCCACCACGAACTGATAGCCGGGAAACTCCGCCGCCAGTTTCGCCATGAAGGGCAGGTTGTACCGGATTTCGGTCTTGCGGCTGCCGGCCAGCAGGGCCACGATCGGACGGTCGTCCAGTCCGTTTTCCGCAAGAAACGCCTCGCGGGAGGGAATCGAACGCTTCTGCTCCACCAGCACATCCTCGATGGGATTGCCCTCGTAGATCGCCTCGATTCCCCGGCGGCGGAAATACTCCACCTCGAAGGGGAAGATGATGAACAGCCTGTCCACGTACTTGCGGATCAGCTTCACGCGCGACTCCTTCCACGCCCACACTTTGGGCGAGATATAGTAGAAAGTGGGAATACCCGCCAGATGGGCGAACTTCGCCATCTTGAAATTGAAGCCCGGATAGTCAATCAGGATCAGCACGTCGGGGGCATAGGCGGCCACGTCGGCCTTGCACTCACGCAACTGGCCGAGGATCGTGGGCAGGTTCATCACCACCTCCACGAATCCCATGAACGAAGCGGTCTTGTAGTGCCGGGCCAGATTTCCGGCGCCGCCCACGGCCGCCATCTTGTCGCCGCCCCAGAAACGGAACTGCGCCTGCGGATCGTGCCGCAACAGCCCCTTCATCAGGTTCGCCCCGTGCAGGTCTCCCGAGGCCTCGCCGGCAATCAGATAGTATCTCATACGGTCTCTTCTTTGGTTCGTTCGTCTATTTTTCCAGCAGGTCGGGCCTCAGCCGTTCGGTGCGTTCCAGCGCCGTCTCCTCCTGCCAGCGGGCGATCTCCGCGAAATTGCCCGACAGCAGCACGTCGGGCACCCGCCAGCCGTTGAACTCGGCCGGACGCGTATAGACGGGAGGCGCCAGCAGGTTGTCCTGGAAACAGTCGGTCAGGGCCGACGCCTCGTCGCCGATGGCTCCCGGCAGCAGGCGCACCACGCTGTCGGTGATGATGGCCGCCGCCAGCTCGCCCCCCGTGAGCACATAGTCGCCGATGGATATCTCCCGCGTGATGAGGTGTTCCCTCACCCGGTAGTCCACCCCCTTGTAGTGGCCGCAGAGGATGATGATATTGCCCAGCGTGGAGAGGCGGTTGGCCTCGTGCTGGTCGTAGGTGACGCCGTCGGGCGAGGTGTAGATCACCTCGTCGTAGTCGCGCTCCCCCTTCAGCTTTTCGATGCAGAGAAAGATGGGCTCCGGTTTCATCACCATGCCCGCCTCGCCGCCGAAAGGATAGTCGTCCACCGTGCGGCGCCGGTCGGAGGTGTAGTCCCTCAGGTTGTGGACCGCGATCTCCACCTGCCCGGCCTGCTGCGCCCGCTTCAGTATGGATTCGTTCAGCGGACTGGCGAGCAGCTCGGGCACCACGGTCAGAATGTCGATGCGCATCATGGCCTCAGCACTTTACTTCGCCGTTGATGACCTCCACCACGAATGGATTGTAGAGCGTCTCGTGGCCGATCGTGCTCTGCGGGCCGTGGCCGGGATAGAAACGCACGTCGTCGCCCAGCGGAATCAGCTTCTCGAGAATACTCTTCATGATCCAGCTGTAATCGCCCCCCGGCAGGTCCGTACGGCCGATGCTCTCGCGGAAGAGGGTGTCGCCCGTGAAGAGGATTTTCTCCCCCTCCTCGTAAAAGGCCACATGGCCCGGCGTATGGCCCGGCGTATGGATCACCCGCAGCGCGGTTTCGCCGAACGTCACCTCGTCCCGCCCCTTCAGGTCCACCTCCGCCGCGGGCACGCTCTTCACGTCGAATCCGTAGATCGCCCCGTGCTGCGGAGCCGACTCGACCAGGAAACGGTCGTCGCCGTGCAGGGCGAACGGCACGCCGAACGTACGCTTCACGTAGTCCACGCCCAGGATGTGATCCACGTGGCCGTGGGTATTGAGCGCCAGGACGGGAGTGAGCCCGTTCTCCCGGATATAGTTGGTCAGGGCATTGTCCTCGCGGGCCGAATAGTTGCCCGCGTCGATCACCACGCACTCTCCCGTATGATCGGAGACGACATAGGTATTCTCCTGAAAGGGATTGAAAGGCAGAACGCCGATTTTAATCATAGCAAACGGTTGTTTTGGAAACAAAGATAGTGATTCGCCGTCAATTTCCGGCATATTTCCTGCTCTGGTTGCAAAGATGAAAGCATTCCACTACATTTGCCGTATGATACGAAGCCTGTTTCTGATCCTCTGCGCCCTCACGCTGGGCAGCTGCTCCCTGTTTCGCTTCTCGGTCGACACGGGGGGCACGCCGCTGCCCGGACGCGACCTGAGCATCCGGACCATGACCCGCGCCTTCGGGGCGGAATTCATCTCCCGGGTGGCCCGGGCCGCCGATTCCATTGCGGAAGGGAGCGCCGATCCGGCCATCCGGATCGAGGCCCTGCGTTGGAAGATGAACGCCACGGCCGCCTGTGCGTCGGCCGTCTACCAGAGCGTGCCGGAAGTGGCCCTGCTCAACACCTGGGTGCTCTGCCGGCAGATGCAGCACTACATGGCCGCCACGCCCGACTCCCTGCTGCTGGGTCCCCGGAGCGGCATCGCCCGCACGGTATCCGACGAGTTGCTGAGCCAGATGGACACGCTGGCGGCGGGCCTGCTCGCCCCCGACCGGCTGGCGGAAATGGCGGAATTCACAGAAAAGTATGCCGCCGCGCATCCCGTGCAGCAGATGCGGTTCGCGGCCCCCGACCTGATGCTGGCATGGGTGCGCCATCTGGGCATCTCCGACCAGGACTATGTCAAGACGGTCGGTTCCGTACAGGAGGTGATCGCCGACATGGGCGACCGCATGTCGGGGGCGGCCCGGCAGTTCGGAGACCGGGTGGACTGGACGGCCGACCTGATCGCCCTGCGCATGGAGCAAGACAGCATCCGCGACCGGCTCTCGATGCAACTGGACAGCCTGGCGGGAGATTTCAGCCGCATGGTACTCATTCTGGAACACTCCCCGCAGCTGGCCGACACGCTCGCGGCCGGCTTCAACGCCCGGATCGCGGAACTGATCGCCACGCTCGACGGAAGCATGGCCCATGCCTTCGCCGCCATCGACCGCCAGCGCACGGAGCTCCAGCGGTTCGTCGACGCCCAGCGCGAAGTCCTGATGCAGGAGGCCCGGCAGACGGCACGGGACACCGTGCAGAACGTGCTGGACGGGCTTCCGGGCCTCGTGGGCAGCGTATTGCTCTATCTCGTACTGGCGCTGGCCGTCCTGTTCGGAGTGCCTTTCGCGCTCGGCTTCCTGCTGGGCAGGGCACGCACCCGCCGCGACAAGAGAAGGAAAAAAGACGACTGATCCCCCCCCGGACACCTCTGCGCATCCGGCCATCCGGATAAAAGAAAAAGTGTGTCCGGCACGAGCCGGACACACCTTATTATACGGACCGTTCCCTACCGGTCGGCCGGTGCCTTGTCATAATAGGAAGCCAGCGCGTAGAGATTGTTGTGGAGCTCTTTCACTGCATCCAGGAAATCGGTATAGGGTTCGTATTTGACCGACACGAGCCCCTTGTTCGAATCGGAACCGTCGCCGTATCCGTCGCCGTACTCGAAGTGCATCCATCCGGCGCAGTTGCGCGTCTCGAGCAGACGCAGGCAGAAGTTCTGGTAGAATCTGCCCCGGTCACGCTGCGTGCGCACCAGCCAGCCGCCCCCCTCGAGGTTCGAATAGGCCGCCCCGTTGTAGGAGGCATCGGCCCCCTTGACGTAAAACTCCGTCACGATGAAAGGCTTGTCGCCGCACCACACGGCCAGATCGGCCATGAAATCGGGTTCGGGCTGCCAGCGGGCGTAGTAGTTGAGCGAAACCACGTCGCAATACCGGGCGCAGGCCTGTACGATGCCCTGCGTGTATTTGCTCCAGTCGTGGAGCCGGACGCCGAGGATCAGATGCTGCGGATCGGCCCGCCGCACCGCTTCGGCCGTCACCCGGAAATAGTGGTCGGCGACCGCCTCGCGGAACCTTTCGCGGTCCGCCTCCGTGATGTCGCTCTCCGAGGCGATTCCCTCCCGGGCCATGAAAGCCTCGGCGAACTCCCGGGCCCCCCGGTACCGGTCGGGCAGGGAGAGGAAGTGTTTCAGTTCGACGCCGTCCACGTCGCTCGCATTCCGGTAGGCGACAAAGGGCAGTTCGTTGTCGAGATAGTACCCGACGAAGTGCCTGTCCCCGGCGAACAGGGCGCACTTCTCGCGGGCCAGATCCTCGACGTACTCCTGGAAGGTCGGCTCGAAAGCCAGGACCAGCCGGTTGTACGTACCGTCTTCGAAAGCGTAGCCCAGATTTTCGGACATGTCCCACATGAACGTCCTCAGCAGGTAGAGGTTCTCGGCATAGGCCATCTTCCGCCGGCCGGGCGAAAGCAGGTTGTCTCGCACCTCCTCCGGAAAGCGTTCGATGCGGTTCGATCCGTAGGAGACGTAATTGAACCCGCAGGAGGCGAGCAGTCGGCCCGTTTCGGCGCTCCATGCGGCATCGCTGCCGAATTCGGAGCCGAAAGCCGCGACATGCTCGTCGGAGGTGCCGGGACGCACGTGCTGTGTGCCGTGCAGGATCGCGGCCCCGCCGTCCGGGTCGAGGAAATACCAGCGTCCGCCCGACTTGCCGATACGGAAAAACCCTTCGGTACCGACCACCGAAACCGGCTGTTCGTAGTCGAGGCGGCCGCCCCAGGCCGTTTCGACATGTGCTGCGACCGGAGAGAACCAGTTCATTCCTCCGATCGTCCGCGTCTCCCGCGAATCGGCCGTCGTCCAGGCCTGAAAACCGCCGTTCTGTTTTTTGCGGTATTCGACCGCAGTATAGGTATATTCGGGCCGGTCGCCGTGTCCCGTCCCGCCGGAGGCTCCGTCGGCATTCTCATCGGCACAGGCCGCGAGCGCGAGCAGGGCTCCGGTCCACAGAAAAGTCATACGATTCATAAAAAACAAATATTCAGGTCAATAGTCGGTTAACAGCGAATCAGTAGTTGCGATAGATGCGGATGGCGTTCAGTACGGGCTCTCCCTCGATGCGGCCGAAATCGACCCGGATTCCCTGTCCGTCGCGGACGATCACCTCGACCTTGCGGACGAGGGCCCGGGCGAATCCGGCTTCGGAAGCGATCGAGAAGTTTTCGAGCACCTTCGTCCCGTTCACCGAGACGTCGAAACGGCGGCCCTTGTAAGCCCGCTGCACGTCATCGGCCCCCAGGTTGTAGGCCAGCGCCTCGCGCTTCTCCACGGCATCCAGTTCGGCCCAGCAGAGATAGAGGGAGTAACACCCGTCCGGGACATCGGCCCGGAACGATTCGATGCCGACCCGCTGTGTCTGGAACACGGCATTGTTCTCCGTGCCGAGAATGTCGGTGGCCGTACCGAGCCATCCCGTTCCGGAACGGCGCAGGGCTTCGCCCCCGACATATCCCCAGCTGCCCGGAACGTAGGGCTGCTCGGGTATCCAGCACAGACCGGCCGTCCGGTCGTCGAAATAGCGCGGGGAACCGAGCATCACGTTCAGTTCGGTGAACGTTCCGGGCGACGCCTGCGCCAGACGGAAATCCACCGTCAGTGCATCGGTCAGCGTCCCGGCCTTCGCCACGAGCCGGTTCTCCCCGTCCGTAAAGGGAACATCGAAAAACGCGACGCCGTCGTCGGGGCGTTTCGTCCCCACCTTGCGGCCGTTGACCCACAGGGTCACCTGCGGACGGTTGGTGAAGACCGGTACGGGCTGCACGCAGCGTCCCCCGCCGTCGTCCGCCCCGCCGCGGTTGATCCACTCCCGGTTGCCGATCGTCAACCGGGGCGTCGCATCGAGCAGTGTGCGGTAATACAGGTACGAATCTTTCAGCTCCCGGTCGAGCCCCGTGATCCCCTTGTTATTGACATGCGGCACGATGTCGGCCCGCGGTTCGGAATAGAAACTGTTCAGGTTCCAGACCGACGAACCCGCCACGAAGGGACGCTGCCGCATCTGCCGCATGTAGTGCCGGTGGTACGCGAGACCGTACTCCTGCGAAAAGTCGAACTGCTCGGGGGCAAACGAATGGACGCGCTGGTCCACGTCGGCACCGTATTCGGTGACCATCAGCACCTTGTCGGGATACTGTGCGTAGAGCCGGTCCAGAATGCGTTCGAACTCGGTGATGTCCGGCTCGTACCACCCCTGGTAGAGGTTCCACCCCTGGATCATCGGGATGCGGGTCAGATTGGCCGCGGCGTACCTGTCCGGCGCATTGTGATAGGCCATCATCGTGTAGCGGGCCGGGTCCTCCCCGCGCACGGTCTTCTCCAGCGTCGAGGCGACCCGTTCGAGCGTCTCGTAATAGGCGGCCCTGCGGACCGAATCCGTATAGGGTTCGCGGAGCAGGATTTCGTTCATGTAGGCCCAGATCATCACCGAAGGATGGTTGAAATCCTGCCGGATCATCTCACGGGCCATCTCCACCGAATTTTCGAGGAATTCATCCGTTTCGGTGATGGCGTTGACCAGAGGAATCTCGACCGAGGCGACGATCCCCAAACGGTCGCACATCTCCATCACCACGGGGTCCTGCGGATAGTGCGACACGCGCAGGAAATTGCCTCCCATCCGTTTCAGCAGGAGAATGTCGCGCTCGTGCATCCCGTCGGTCAGCGCCCACCCTCGGCCCAGGTAATCCTGGTGGCGGCATGTGCCGGCCAGTTTGCGCGGACGGCCGTTGAGCGAAAAGCCCCGGTCGGGATCGAACGAGAACCAGCGGAGGCCCAGCGGATTCGACACCTCGTCCAGCACCCGTCCGTCTTCGTCCACAATCCGCGTGAAGACCCGGTAAAGATTCGGCGAGTCGATGTCCCAGAGCTGCGGCGAGTCGATCCCGACCGTGCACCGCACCGGCACCTCCGACGCACCGGGCGCCAGCTCCACGGTCTCCTGCACCCGGGCCGCCTCCTGTCCCCCGGGCGAAAGGACGAGATGTTCGACCCGTACCCGGGCGGACCGTTCCCCGCAGTTGGTCACCAGTGCGCGCAGCTCCACCGAAGCATGCTGCGCGGAGACTTCGGGCGTGGTCAGGTAGACGCCCGACGAGGCATAGTCGGTCGGCGCAATATGTACCTTGTCGGTCAGCAGCACACTCACGTCGCGGTAGATGCCGCCGAAAAAGGTGAAGTCGGCGGAAAGCGGCGGAATGTTCGGATCATGGGCGTTATCCACCTCCACCGCCAGCAGGTTCTCCCCGCCCGGAACGGCGAACTTCGTGATATCGAACAGGAAACGGGTGTAACCGCCCCGGTGTTCGCCGGCGAAATGGCCGTTGACATAGAGGCGCACCACCTGGTTGGCCCCTTCGAAACAGAGGTACACCTGCTTCGAGGCGGCATCGGCCGGCAGGGTGATCCGTTTGCGGTACCAGGCGGGACCGCGGTAGAAGCCCGGCTCGTCGTCATCGGCATCCTGCGCGTTCCATGTATGCGGAATATCGACCGTCTCCCAGCGGGAGTCGTCGGCCGAAGGCAGGAACGCCTGGTAAGGCGAGCCCTTCGTGAAGCGCCAGGCCTCGTTAATCGTATATTTCACACGGGCATCGACCGTACCTGCGGCCAGTATCCATGCCAAAAAGAGAAACAATCTCGAATATTTCATAACCGTCATTCAAAAAAATCAGCATATACTATCCTCTGCTGCGCCCGGACACTCCTCCCGCCCCGCAACGGACGCGGCACACCCCTCCCCTGCGGAGCCTCCCTCCGCCAGGAGCCGTCTTTCCGGGACAGAGTACGGCGGCGGGATTACCGCACCAGTGTATAATGGAAACTGAGATCGCGCACCTCCACCGGCCCCTTGAACATGAGCGTAAACCCGGGAGCCGTGGTATAGAGCACGTTTTCCGGCGCGAGTTCCACACGCACCCTCTTCCACTGCTTCGAACCGTCGGTCTTGAACTTTGCCACCGTGGCGAAACGGTCCTTCGGCTGGCGCTCCGTACGCGAATAGATGAAACAATAGCTGCCGTTGACCTCCCAATCCAGGTATTCGAATTCGAGATACCCCCGGTGGGTACGCGCCGCGATCAGTTCGCGCGTAACGTTCTCGGGCAGATAGACCTTCAGTTCGGGATCGGCGCTCCACTCGCCGGCCGAAGCATCCTGGCTGAAACGAAGCTGCGAAACGGGGACGTCGATGGTCCGGGTTTTGAGCCCCTTTTCCAATGTTCCGACAGCAGCTTCCGCCTCGGCGAGCCGCTCCCCGGCCCGGGCATATTCCCGTTGCGAGATCAGCCGGGCCGCATCGTCCAGCAGTGCGTCGGCATCGGCCGTCTTGCGGCGGGCCGCGGCGAGAAATTCGCTCCGCTTGCGCAGCCCGAACAACTTCTCCGGCAGCAGGAGACCCGACGTATCGGCGGGAATCTGCTTGAACTCGGCGGCATATTTCAGCGTCGTGCGCAACTCCCGGTCCCCGTTCTCCACCGTCGGTTCGATCTCGTGTCCTTCCGTGTAGTCGCTCCACGAAGCGATGAACACCATGTCGAGACTGTCCTTCGAAGCCATGTTGAATTCCCACATACGTTCGTAAGTGGCGCCGTCAGCCCTCGGGATATAATAGTAGTGCTGCCCGCCCCACCCGGCGCATCCGCTGTTGTCCATCCCGGGCATCACGAAACCCGACTTCACAACATAATCCGGGTCGGAACTCATCCACACCGAATCGCGGAAAGGTTTCATGAACTCGATCAGATCGTCCGGTTCGGCATAATGGTCCCAACGGGGATGTCCGGCATCCATACCGCGCACGCGGGCCGGAAGCCACGCCGTAGGAATCATGCCCAGCCGTTTCCACGACTCGATCTCCTCGCTCCAGCGGACGGGGACGTAGCGGTCGTTTTCGAGCCGGCCCCACTCGGCCCAGCGGCGCAGCACGGCCGGCCGCTCCATCCCCTCCGGCAGACGGAGTTTCGAAGCCGCCGACGCATATTCGGCCGGTTTGGCGCCGGGCCCGAACAGGTAGAAAACGGGGCGACCGTTCACCGTCGGGGCCGTAGCGCCCGACAGGACATGGTCCGCCAGATACTGATAGCACACGGCATAGTAGTCGGTCTTCGCTTCGCGGGTGTCGATCTCGGGGTGCATGCGGGTGATCCAGTCGTAGTAAAGCCAGCCGTCGCACCAGTTCACGCCGACCTCGAAACCGTACTTCGCCGCCACGGTCTGCATGGCCTTGAGCAGCGCGTCGTTTTCATGGCCGATGAACCCCCATTCGATGAAGAAGCCGTCGATGCCGGCCGCCTTGGCCGAAAGTATCTGGTATTCGAGGTAATCCGGATCGAGATTCGACTGCATACCCACCCGCGGATAGGCCACGGCCGCGATGTCGTGCCGTCCGGTCGTGTCCATGAAATCGGCGTTGCGACAGATCGTCCCGCGTCCGGTCTTCGACTTGCGGGTGTCGGCGTGCATCTCCCAGCGCCCCAGCTTGCCGTCGTGGGCACGCGTATAACGCACGCCGTGGTAATCGGCATAGATCTTCTTGCCGTTCTGGGCGGAGACGCCCATCGAGGTGGCCAGGGCCGCCACGCACAATAATCGGAACAATTTCATACTCAAAAAAGTCTCTGTCTGTTTCAAAAGTAGCAAAAAAAACG
Organism: Gallalistipes aquisgranensis; assembly: GCF_014982715.1. Taxonomy (NCBI): domain Bacteria; kingdom Pseudomonadati; phylum Bacteroidota; class Bacteroidia; order Bacteroidales; family Rikenellaceae; genus Gallalistipes; species Gallalistipes aquisgranensis. Next base: position 1,505,011 of record NZ_JADCJY010000001.1, read on the forward strand.
GAAATCCTTCCGGGCTTTACACCGTAGGATTTCCGTTCCGTTTCAGACGCCTACTCCTTGGGGAGTTTGACGGCGAAGGTAAAGGTTCGTGCGTTCTTGTTCGTTCCGCTCGGTTCGCCGACCGAAACGAGCTTCAGCAACGCGACCTTGCCGGCGGCGGGAGAGGTCGGGGCCAGCTTCACGACCCACACGCTTCCGACCATATCCTCGCCTCCCTGCATGACAGTGGAGATAACCGAAGAGGGGTCGATCGCCTGGATATCGGCGGCCGTGGCGCTCTCGAAATTGAGGCTCGACTTGGCGAACGTCGTGGCATTCTTCACCGTGAAATTCTGGAGATTTCCCCCGGCAGCGGAATACTCCTTCGGTTTGGGGTTCTTGGCGATATCGTAGATACGGATCAGATTAGCGTTTCCGGTCATGTAGTAAACCGCCACGTCGATATGCGACTGCAACGAAGGATCGTCGAAGCAGGCCTGTACCGAATAGGATTTCCGGTCGCTGATCGACAGCATGCGGTTGCCGCCGTCCACACCGTCGTTGGCCGGAGCCGTATTGACCAGAATATTCTGCACATAGTAGAGGTTGACCAGAGCGTCGGCCGTCGCCGTCGCCGAACGGCCCAGCCGGTCGGTGGCTACCACCTTGACACCCGTCGTCTTATTGGTGAAGGTCATGGTCTCGGCATAGGCCACGGAGGTCTCGTTCGAATAATCCGTCGATTTGATCCGCTCCTCGTTCGAGCCTTCCAGCCGGTAAAGCTCGACCTTCGCCAGGCCGCCCTCCGATTCGATCTGCACCTCCACGGCCTTCTGCTCGTCCTTGTCGGCGATGATGGTGCTCTGCGCGAAAGTCAGGACGGGAGGAGCCACGGTCGTATAGTGCACGGGGAGGGTCTGGATAGTCACCTGTCCGTAGCTGTCCACGGCCCTCACCTTCAGCCCCGTGTCGAACTCGTCGTAGGGAATGACCTCGTTGTAGGTCCACGTGCTCCTGGCATCCTCATCCGGATCAAAGGAAACGGACGCATAGTCCACCTGTCCGGTGGTCTTCACACGGGTGAGCTCGACGGAGGCCAGCAGGGCCGAAGTCGTCACCGTGATACCCGTGGCGGGCATATCCACCTGGTCCCTCTCGTCGTACTCGATGGAAGCGGGATCGAACGTAATGGACGGCGCCTCGACGATATCCGTCACGGAGATCGGCATGGAGGACTTCACCCGGCGGTCGAGTTTGTCGACGGCCTCGATCACGGCCTCGGTGTAGTCCGCCTCATACTCCACCTCCTCCGCGAGACTGTAACTCTTGTCGTTGAAAAATTCGGTCACGGTCGTGACGGGAACCGTCTCGCCCTCCGAAGTGAGGATACTGAGCGCCACGCTCTTCAGCCCGGCTTCGGACTTGATGACCGCAACGACCGGCAGGTTGTCGACCAGATTGAGGTCCGCATCCAGTTCGTCGTACACGAACGTGATGACGGGCTCGGCCGAGGAGGGATCTATCGTCTCGTCGTCGTCCTTGCATCCGGCAAGCGACAGGGCGAGGCACCATCCCGCAAGTAAACTTATCAATAATCTTTTGTTCATGGCATTTTCCTGTTTTAAAGATTCACCTCCGTCTTATTTCTTGTAGTAGCAGTAGTTGTCGAAGACATGGATCACCCCGTTGGTGGGCATGATATTCGAGCTGACGGCATGACGCAGGGGAGAGTTGCCATTGGTCCCCGTGTCGTTCACGATGATGGCGCCGGCGTCGGCCATCCAGGGATTCTTGCGGGTGAGCATCGTCATCAGGCCCTGCTCGCCCCGGCGCAGCGTCAGCACGAACATCGCTTCGACCTGCAGTTCGCCGTACCCGCTGTAACGGCCGTCGACGATATGGTAGAGCAGCAGATTCTTCACATCCTCCGCGGGCACTTCGGTAATGCTCGTATAGGTGCCGTAGGAGTTCACGAACGAACTGATAGCCGTATTGGTCAGCGCCAGGAACGTGTACTCATGCCCGGTCTGCGTGTAGTAATCCCTCATGCCGGCGTGGTCGATGGCCGTCATGAAATCGCTGAAAATATCGCTGCGGGACTCGAAATACTCCCATGCCGTCATATTGATATGGGGGTCGAGCACCGAACCGTTGTATTCGGCATCGGTCTGCAGCTTCATGTCGTCGCATCCCGCCGCCAGCAGGAGCACCGCAAAACATGCAATCTTTGCAAATATATTCTTACACATGACTCGTTTGGATTTACGGATTTATTCGGTTGTCGCATAATAGCTGTTCTGCACCAGCTTCGGATTGTGGTCTATGAGCGAATAGTTGATCGGCAGAAGCTCGTTGCCGTCCTCCTGGCAGCCGTTGATGGGACCCATGACCGTTTTCCAGCGGCCCGTGCGCACCAGGTCGAACCAGCGGCGTCCCTCGCCGATAAGCTCGCGCTGCCGCTCGTCGAGGATGAAGTCCACGATCTGGTCCTCGGTACCGAAATCGTCGGCCGTAGGCGTTTCGAGCCCGGCACGGGTACGGATGGGTTTGATCAGGTCGAGCGCCTCCTCCCACTTGCTCTGGCGGGCCTGTGCCTCGGCCTGCAGCAGGATCATGTCCGAATAGCGGTAGATCGGGTAACCGATTTCGCAGGTCTTGTTCAGCGTCGAGGAGATAGTGCCCGATATGTACTTGCGCATCTCCCAGCCCGACTGGTATTCCACGGCCACCAGCGGCAGGCGCAGGTCGGCCGCATCGTACTTGTTGCGCAGCACTTCCGAGACCACGGCGGCACGGTTGCCCGAACCGGTGAACCACTGGTACATGTAGCTGTATCCGTTGGCACCCACCTCGTCCATGTTGAAATGCACGACGAAGATGAACTCCTTGGTCGAATACTCGTCGTTTTCGGGCGTGTTGTCCGACGCCTTGTTGTTGAGCTCTTCGGTGAACATCTTCTTCCAGGTGTTGATATCGGTTTCGAGCGCCATGAAGGTCGCGTCGCCCTTCATCTTCTCGATGGTCTGGTCCGCGAGGTTATACTCGCCCAGCCACATGTAGACGTCGGCCATGATCGCCCACACGCCGTAGATCGAGATACGCTTGCGCTCCTTGTTTCCCGTCCGGTCGATCAGCGACTCGGCCTTCCGGAGATCCTCGAGAATCACCTCGCGCAGAATGTAGTCCTTGTCGGTGCGCTCGCGGTAGATGTCGTCGCTGAACTTTTCGTTCGGCTCGGTGAACAGGGGCACGTCGCCCCACAGGCGCACGGCGTAGAAATAGGCCAGCGCCCGCATGGCATAGGCCTGTCCCAACAGGTCGTTCTGGTCCGTCACCGAGGGCATGTCGACCTTGGGCAGGTACTTGATACAGAGGTTGGCCTGGTTGATGACCGTGTACAGGTCGGACCAGTCGGCGCAATCGAGGTCCGTGGTGAGCTGGTTTTCCATCACGCGCTGCTGCGTGGCCGCCGACGAAGAACCCGGTTCGAAATCGTCCGAACGGAACTCGCCCCAGTAGAAGTAGTTCGCACGCATCGCCGTGCGGAAATAGCTGTAAATCTGGCTGACCCCGGCCTTCGCATCGCGCGAGGAAGACCACATCTGGTTGGCCGGGACTTCGCTGACGGGCTGCTCATCGAGGAACGAGGCACACGAAACGAATCCCGCCGCCAGCGACACAGCGATAAATGTACGATATATATTTTTCATGATCAACGGATTAAAATTTAACGTTCAAACCCAGACCGAACTCGCGTTTCTTGGGATAGCGGTAGGTATCCTTGCCGATCTGCAGGGGATTCGAGGTGGAGAACTCCGGATCGTATCCGCTGTACGAAGTCCACGTCAGGGGGTTGTTCGCAAAGAAATAGACCTGGACGCCCTGGATGCGCAACGGTTTGACCCAGCGTTCGGGCAGATCGTACGACAGGCGGATGTTCGACAGACGGATGTAATCGGCATCCTCGACGTAGAACGAATTGGCGTAACGGGCGTTGTTGTACTCGTCGTTGTAGGGACGCGGGTAGAGCGCCTGGTCGCCGGGCTTGGTCCAGATGTTGTAGATGACGTCGGGCGAAGGGGTCGTCGAACTGTATTGGAACATGTTGCGGGTGTGTTCGGCCGAATTGTAGATCTGCCCGCCGAACGAATAGTAGAACGAGACGAAGAGACTGACGCTCTTGTAGGTGATCGTCGTGCTCAGACCTCCCGTATAGGTCGGAAGGGCGTTGCCGATAATCATACGGTCGCTCTCGTCGATGATGCCGTTGCCGTCGCGGTCCACCCAGTTCACGTCGCCGCCGCGGAACGCCTTGCCGTTGGCCAGCTTCTTCTGCACGATGTCACCCGTATAGACTTCGCCGTTGAGCGTATAGTGGCTGAAAGTGCCGTTTTCGAAAACGGGCGTGAGCTGCTGTCCGGAACCGGGAACGAAGGCGTTCGACTCGTCGTAGGGGAAGATGTTGATCTGGCGGTAGCCGTAGAAGTCGCCCAGCGATCCGCCTTCGGATATCCACCACAGGTCGCTCTCCAGATAGGGATCGCCGTCGGAGAGCTGTTCGATCTTGTTCCAGTTGCGGGAGATGTTGAACGAAGCGTTCCACCGGAAGTTCGGCCGGCGGATCAGGTCGCCCGCGATCGAGAACTCGAAACCTTTGTTGCTCACGGCCCCCATGTTCATCCGCATGGACGAGAATCCCGACTCGCCCGGCAGCTCGCGGTTGGCCAGCAGACCGTCGGTGTATTTGTCATAGTAGTCCGCCGTGACGGTCATGCGGCTGTCGAAGAAGCTCAGGTCGAGACCTACGTCGATCTGCCGGGTCTCCTCCCAGCGCAGATTGTCCACGGCGAGCCGTGCGGGATAGACGCCGCCCACGCCGTCGTAAATGTCGCCCGTCGCATAGGAATAGAGGTAATCGTAGTTGCCGATCTGCTCGTTACCGGTGATACCCCAGCTGACACGGATCTTGGCATCGTCGAGGGCCCGGCGCGAAAACTTCATGAAAGGCTCGTCCGAAATGCGCCATGCCGCCGACACGGAGGGGAAATTACCCCAGCGGTTCTCCTTCGAGAAGCGGGAAGAGCCGTCCCGGCGGAACGTAGCCTGAATCAGATACTTCGATTTCCAGTCGTAGGCGACGCGGGCGAACAGCGACGCCATGGAGTGGTTCTGCTGCCAGGTACCGGTCGAACTGAGCGTAAGGTTCGCCGCGAAAGCGTTCATCGTGGGGATGAAGTCGGTGGAGGAGTTGATACCCTCCATCACATTCGAATCGGTCCGCCACTGCTGTTCGCTGAATCCGACGAGGGCCTGGAAATTGTGGTTGCCCCACTTGTTCTTATAGGTGAGGATATTTTCGTTCAGCCAGTTCCAGTTCAGGTAATCGGTGGCGTAGCCGCTGTTGCTCGTCTGCCACTCGTCGGTAATCATGCTCGGATAGACGCGGCTGCGTTTATTGAGGTAGGCGTTCGCGTTGATACTGGTCTGGAAGGTCAGCCCCTTGGCCAGCTTGATGTCGAATCCCTGGTAGAAATTGGCCTGGTAATACTCCGTGCGGTCGGTGGTGTACTCCACCTGCGCCAGCGGACTCTTCTGTCCCTGGAATACGCCGGCCAGCGTCCCGTCCGGATAGTAGAGGTTGAAATAGGGACGCCGCGAGAGCATGGCGGTCATCAGCTGACCTTCGTTGAGGCCGTTCTTCTGCGAATAGCCCAGCGACAGACGGCTGCGCAGGCTGAGCCACTCGTTGGCCGTGTAGTCGGCATTGATACGGGCGGTGAGACGCCGGAAATCCGTGTTGGGAATGATACCGCGCTCGTTGTAGTAACTCGTCGAGCCGAAATACTTCATCTTTTTCGACCCGCCCGAAACGCTCAGGTCCACCTGGTCTTTCTGTCCCCACTGGAACAGGAGGTCCTGGTAGTCGTTATCCACGTTGAATGCGGCGTTGAGCGAATCCTGTATGATGACCATGTTCTCATTGGGAGAGCCCACCCCGTACTCCAGGAAATAGTCGCGGCGCAACTGGTCGTAATAGCGGCGGTCGGCACGGGTGGCCTGCGCGAGCTTGTGCGACAGCTGGCTGAATGAATGGTAATACTTCAGGTCGATGCGCGGGGTGCCCGTCTGTCCGCTCTTGGTGGTCACGAGGATCACACCGTTGGCCGAACGCGAACCGTACATGGCGGCCGAAGCGGCATCCTTCAGCACCTCGATCGAAACGACGTCGCCCGGGTTGATGGCGTCCATGTCCTCCATCGGGATACCGTCCACCACGTAGAGGGGTTTCACGCCGTCGGCCGAGAAGGTGGAGATACCGCGGATGTTGATCTGGGCGCTCTCACCCGGCTGACCCGACCCGGCCGTGATCTGCACGCCGGCCACCTGGCCCTGCAACGCCTCGAAAACGTTCGAGGGAATCTTGCGCTCGATCGCCTCGGAGGAGATCGAGGCGATCGACCCCGTCACGTCGCGCTTGCGCATGGTACCGTAGGCCACGACCACCACGTCGTCGATCTCTTTCGTATCGGCCTGCAGGGTGATCTTCAGCGAGCTGGCATTCACCGTGAGTTTCTGGGTGAGGTACCCGATGAAGGAGACCTCCACGGAAGCGCCCTTTTTGGAAAGGGTCAGCGTAAACTTACCGTCCTTGCCGGTCACCGTACCGTTGGAGGTGCCGGATTCGACGACCGTGGCGCCGATCAGCGGCTGCCCGTCCCCGGAAACCGTCCCCGAGACGGTGAACTTTTCCCCGCTCTGGGCGACAGCAAGTCCCGCATACAACTGTGCGACCGCCAGCAGGCCGACGTACAGCAAACGAACTTTAGTCAATAGTTTCATTTTAAAATAGTTTTGGATTATGTTGAAAAAAATGGCACTGCAATTCCCCGATCCGTCGCAAGCCGGTATTTTCCGCGACATTTAATAATTAATTATAAACACACACAGGCATTACACTCCGAACCCCCGAACAAGCCATTCCATTAATATAAATTTACACAAATAAAAAAAGATTATTTCTTAAAAGCAACCGACTGGCCCATACATAAATAAGCATTTCGGCTCATTTTTACCCATAAGTTCCTCCGGTCTCCGGTGCCGGGTCCGGGACGGAAAATCCCGGCTAAATCCGTTTATTTCCCGCTTTCGGATTGCAGGAATCCGTCCGGCACCCGACCCGGCCGCCCGTTCCTATTTACGTATTTTTTACGCTAAGAAATTTCGGCCCGGTCCGCCTCGGCCGTACCCGGAATCCGCATGTCACGGCCGTTTCCGGAATCTCCCGGCACCGGAAGGCCGCCCACAATTCTTTTTGTATTACGGATGGGATTCGCTACCTTTGTCATCCATTTCAAATCAGGAACAACCGTGGCAAGAAAGAGAGGAAATCTGCCTCTGATCGAGGCGTTGGAGATCGTGGACATCGCGGCCGAAGGCAAGGCGCTCGGCCGGTACGACGAACAGGTGGTGTTCGTCCCGCTGGCCCTGCCGGGCGATGTGGTGGACGTACAGGTGACCGTCAAACGCAGGCGTTTCATGGAGGGACGGATCGTGCGTTACGTGAAACGGTCGGCACTCGCCGCCGAACCCTTCTGCGAACATTTCGGCGTGTGCGGCGGCTGCAAGTGGCAGAACCTGCCCTACCCCGAACAGCTGCGGTTCAAACAGAAACAGGTGGAGGACCAGCTCTCCCGCATCGGCCGGGTGGAACTCCCCCCGGTGGAGCCGATCCTCGGCTCGGAACAGACGGAGTTCTACCGCAACAAGCTGGAATTCACCTTTTCCCACAAACGCTGGATGACCCGCGAGGAGGTCGAGGCCGGAGGCGAAATAGCCGATCCGGAGGCGCTCGGCTTCCACATTCCCGGCATGTTCGACAAGGTGCTCGACATCCGCCGCTGCTGGCTCCAGCCCGACCCGTCGAACCCGATCCGGCTCGAAGTGAAACGGTTCTGCCTGGAGAACGGTTACGAATTCTACGACATGCGGGAGCACCGGGGAGTGATGCGCAACCTGGTGATCCGCACCGCATCGACGGGCGAAGTGATGGTGATCGCGGTCTTCGCACGGGACGACCGGGAAAAAATCGCCCTTTTGTTGGACCGCCTTGCAACGAAATTCCCCGAAATTACATCTTTGATGTATGTGGTGAACACGAAACTGAACGACACGTTCGGCGACCTGGAAGTCCTGCTGTGGCGGGGACGCGACCATATCTTCGAGGAGATGGAGGGTCTCCGGTTCAAGATCGGCCCCAAATCGTTCTACCAGACCAACTCGGCGCAGGCCCTGAGGCTCTACCGGGTGGCCAGGGAGTTCGCGGAGCTCACGGGCGGGGAAACCGTCTACGACCTCTACACGGGAACGGGAACCATCGCCAACTTCGTGGCCCGGCAGTGCGGCAAGGTTGTTGGAGTGGAGTACGTGCCCGAGGCCATCGAGGATGCGAAGGTCAATTCGGCGATCAACGGCATCGGAAACACGGTGTTCTACGCCGGAGACATGAAGGACGTGCTGAGCGACGCCTTTATCGCGGAGAACGGCCGGCCCGACGTGGTGATCCTCGATCCTCCCCGGGCGGGCATCCATCCGGACGTGGCGGAGACCATCCTGCGGGCGGAACCCCGGCGGATCGTCTATGTAAGTTGCAACCCCGCCACACAGGCACGCGACATCGCCCTGCTGGACGGACTCTACCGCGTGGAGCGGGTGCAGCCGGTGGACATGTTTCCCCACACGCACCATGTGGAGAACGTGGTGAAACTGTCGAGGAGACGATAGGCTACTTTTATTATATACAATAAAAAATAACAGACGATTATGAAAAGGTTATTATTCATGGCAGCCGCGCTGATGCTTTGCAGCGGACTCGCCGCCCAGAACGGAAACAATACCCCTTACATCGAGACTTCGGCCACCGCGTCGCGCGAAGTGACCCCGGACGAAATCTTCGTGCGCATCGTCCTCAGCGAGAACGACACGAAAGGCAAAATTTCGATCGACAAACTCCAGGGCGACATGATGCGGGCCATCAAAAAGGCCGGTATTGATTTCGAGAAGAGCCTCACCATCGACAACATCGAATCGCAATATCAGACCTACCTGTTGCGCAAGAGCGACGGACGCACCACCAAGACGTTCCTGCTGATGGTAGGCGGCGAACAGCTCGCCCCCCTGTTCACCGCCCTGGACGAAGCCGGCATCTCGAACGTGAACATCCAGAGCGCCCGCTATTCGAAAGTGGCGGCTCTGCGCGACGAGCTGCGCGTGGAGGCGGCCAAAGCGGCCCAGGCCCGGGCCCGGATGCTGGCTCAGGCCGTAGGACAGGAGATCGGCAAGGCGATGCAGATACAGAACTACGACAACGGCAACGCCGTGGTCTACAACAACATCATGCTGGCCCGCGCCTCCGCGAAGATGGCCGACGGCATCACTTTCGAAGAGAGCGCCCCCACCGTGGAATTCAAGAAAATCAAGGTAGAGAGTACGGTGACCATCCGTTTCTCGCTGCCCCAGTAAATCCGGATGACGGGCGGGAGCCTCTCCCGCCCGCCGAACAGACTTCCGATGCAGGCGATCCATCCCGCCATAGAACCCACGGAAGACGGGTCGCCCACGCTCCGGCATCCCGTCTTCGGGGAGACGTACCACTCCCTGCACGGGGCGGTGGCCGAAGCGCGGCACGTATTCATCGCCGGAGGTCTGAAAAGGTGTCCGCTGCCGCACGTGCACATTCTGGAGGCGGGTTTCGGCAGCGGGCTCAACGCATGGCTCACACTGCGGGAGGCGGAAGAGAGCGGACGAACGGTATGGTACACGGCCGTGGAAGCCTATCCCGTGGACATACGGACGGCCGAAGCGCTCCGCTACGCGGACGATCCGCTTTTCGGGGCGCTGCACCGGGCCCCGTGGGGCGAGCCGACGGAGATCACGCCCCGGTTCCGGCTCGAGAAACGGGCGGAAGATTTGGTTTTCGCCCGCATGGACGCTATCTTTGATATCATCTATTTCGACGCCTTCGCGCCCGACACCCAACCCGAACTGTGGACGGAAGGACTCTTCCGGAAACTGTTCGCCCAGACCGCCCCCGGCGGCGCACTGGTCACCTACTCCGCCAAAGGGACGGTGAAACGGGCCCTGCGTGCGGCCGGCTATGAAGTGACCCGACTGCCCGGAGCGCCCGGCAAACGCCACATGGTGCGCGCCGTACGGCCCCGGAAAAACGAAAGCGACGCAAACCTCAAATGAAACGCACTATGGAACAGACATTCAGTTTCGACTATCGCCACTACGATTCGCTGGCCGATCTCTCCCCCCGGGACCGGGAACTGGTAGATCGGGCCAAAGAGGCCTGTGGAACGGCCCATGCTCCCTATTCGAATTTCCGGGTCGGTGCAGCGGCCAGGCTCGCCAGCGGCAAGATCATCACGGGAAGCAACCAGGAGAGCGAGGTTTTCCCGGCGGGTGTCTGCGCCGAACGCAGCCTGCTCTACTATCACCAGGCACACCACGCCGGCGATCCGATTGAAACGCTGGCCATCGCCTCGCTGCCCGACCGGCGGGAGTGCTACCCCTGCGGCATCTGCCGGCAGGTCATCAACGACACCCAGCGCAGGCAGGGGTCCCCGATCCGCGTCATCATGTCCGGAGCGGACAGCGCCACGGCGATCGACACGGCCACCCACCTGCTTCCCTTCCTTTTCGAACTTTAACCGATCCACGCCCGACCCGAACGTATGTTCCGCCCCGAAGACATCCTCTACGAAGACAACCACCTGCTGGTGGTCAACAAACACGCAGGCGACCTGGTGCAGCCCGATCCGTCGGGCGAAAGCGCCCTCGAAGACCAGATCAAGGCCTTTCTCAAACGGAGGGACGACAAACCCGGCGAGGTGTTCCTCGGAGTGGTGCACCGCATCGACCGCCCGGTGAGCGGCGCGGTCCTCTTCGCCAAGACGAGCAAGGCGCTGGTGCGGCTGAACGAGATGATCCGCCGGGGCGAGATCGGCAAGACCTACTGGGCCGTGACCGAACGGATGCCCGGGAAGACGGAAGACACTCTCGTCCATTACATCGTACGGGACGGGAAGAGCAACCGTTCGCGGGCTTATGACCGCCCGGTGAAGGAGGGCAAGGAGGCCCGGCTCGAATACACCGTGCTGGGCAGCGGCGAACGTTACCACCTGCTGGGCATCCGCCTGCTGACGGGACGCCACCACCAGATACGCTGCCAGCTCGCCCGGATCGGCTGCCCGATCCGCGGCGACCTGAAGTACGGCGCAGCCCGTTCGCTGCCCGGCGGAGGCATCTCGCTCCACTCCCGGACGCTGGAGTTCGTCCACCCCGTCCGCCGGGAACCGGTACGCATCACCGCCCCCGTACCGGCCGAAGACCGGCTCTGGGTCTTCTTCGAAGAGACCTGCGGCGGAAAAAACGATTGACCCCACGTTGCAACAACCCCGATAAAACCGTTATTTTACATGAATATACCCAAAGTCAGCGTCATCATACCCGTTTACAACACGGAGCAATGGGTCGGACACTGCATCGAAAGCCTGCTGGGGCAAACTTTCCGCGATTTCGAACTGATTCTCGTAGACGACTGCTCGACCGACCGGTCGCGGGAGGTGATCGCCTCCTTCCACGACGAACGCATCCGCTTTTACAGGAACGAACGGAACCTAGGGGCCGCCGCCACGCGCAACCGGGCGATCGACCTGGCCCGCGGGGAGCTGCTGGCCCAGCAGGATTCGGACGACTACTGCACACCCGACCGGCTGGAAAAACAGGTCGCCTTTCTGGATGCCCATCCCGAAATCGACTTGTGCAGCACGTGGTACCGGATGGTGGACGGAGCGGGACACCTGCTCTTGAACATTCAGGCGCCTACGGGTCCGGACGACCTGAAGGTCCATACGCTGTTCGGCTCGGTATTATCCACCTCGGGAGTGATGATGCGCCGGGAGAAGTTTCTGGCCACGGGCGAACGCTACCGCGAAGGCATGGCCGAGGATTTCGACCTGTGGAACCGGCTCGCCTTCCACCTGCGGTTCGCCAATATCCCGGAACACCTGCTCTACTGGGTACGCTGGGAAAACCAGATCTCGACACGGCTGAAACATCTCCAGGACGAAAGCGCCAAAAAAGTGTTCGCCGAAACGTTCGACCGTCTGAACATTCCCTACACCGAACAGGAGCTGGACCTGCACACGCACATGTACCTCGACAGGGATTTCCGTTTCACCCGTTCCGATCTGAGGCGCCACAGCCGTTTTCTCCGGACGATTTTCCGCGCGGGCTGCGCATCGGGCGAACTGAGCCCCCTGTTCCTCAAGCGGAAGATCATGGGCGACTACAAACAATTCCATCTGAAACTGTACCCCCATCCGCTGGTCAGTATCCAGAAAAGAATTTTCAAACTCCGTCTCAAACATTTTTAACCGGCCATGTTGTTATCCATCATCGTTCCGCTCTACAACACGGAAAAATATATAGTCAAATGCCTCCGGTCGGCCGCAGACCAGGACATTCCCGCCGAAGACTACGAGATCATCGTGGTCGACGACGGTTCCACGGACCGCTCCGGCGCCCTGGTGCGGGAGATGACCGCCGAACACCGGAACATCATACTCATCCCACAGCCCAATGCCGGCATCGGCACGGCCCGCAACACGGGCCTGGCACAGGCCCGGGGCCGCTATATCCTGTTTCTGGATTCGGACGACTACCTCGAACCGAACACGCTGGGCGGACTGCTCCGCATCATGGAAGAGGAGCGGCTGGAAGTCCTCTGTCTGAACTTCGACCGCGTCACACCCGAAGGCACCCTGCTGGAAAAGGACCCCTATCTGGTCCGGGCGGAACAGAACCCGACCGGACGGATGCGCGGCCGGGATTTCCTGCTGGCCGACCGCTACGTCGTCATGGTCTACTGCTATATCTACCGCCGGGATTTGCTCGAACGTCATTCGCTGCGGATGGTCCGCACCCTGCATGAGGACGAGGAGTTCACTCCCCGGGCGCTTTTCCTCGCGCAAAGTATCCGCTACGTGCCGAAAGTGGTGTATCACTATGTTGCCCGCGAAGGTTCGTGCACCCACAGCGTCCGGTTCCGGAACCGGATCGAGCGGCTGATGACCATGAAGAGCCTGTCGGACTTCGTCACGGAGAAAGTGGAGGCAGGCGACCCGGAAGCTGCAGCACTCCTGCGTGCGAAAATCGGATATTTCGTCCGTTCGGTCTTCCAGGAGTCCCGTGGAAACCGGAAAGAATTGCTGGCACTCCTGCGTTACTGCCGGGAATCGGGCCTGGAACCCCTCTCATCGCCCTTGTCCGGCCACAAGCGGTTCCTGTACAGGCATTGCATGCCGCTGTTCCTGGCCTACTGCCGCTACCGAAAGAAGCTCTGAAACCGGACAACGGACCGGCAAAAAGCACGCCCCTGCCGCTGGTGTTTGCGGCAGGGGCGGAACCGTTTGAAGCGAACCGGCCACACGCGGACCTTATCCGGTTTCTCCGGCTCCTATTTGTGCCAGAACTTCCGGGGTTTTATCATATTCTCGGGACGCAGGACGTTGTCCAATTCCTCCTGGCTCATCAGTTTTTTCTCCAGCACCAGATCATAAATGCCCCGGCCCGTCTTCAGCGCCTCGCGGGCCAGTTCGGTCGAAGTCTCGTAACCCAAGTAAGGATTGAGGGCCGTGACCAGCCCGATACTGTTGTAGACCATGTTGCGGCAGACATCTTCATTGGCCGTGATACCCGCCACGCACTTGTCGCGCAGGGTGTTCATCCCGTTGACCAGCATCTCGATGCTCTCGAAAATCGAATGGACGATGATCGGCTCCATGACGTTGAGCTCCAGCTGTCCGGCTTCGGCGGCGATGGTTACCGTCAGGTCGTTGCCGATCACCCGGAAAGCCACCTGGTTCACCACCTCGGGAATCACGGGGTTCACCTTTCCCGGCATGATCGAAGAGCCCGGCTGCATCGGCGGCAGATTGATTTCGTTAAGCCCCGTACGCGGTCCCGAAGAGAGCAGGCGCAGGTCGTTGCAGATTTTGGATAGCTTGACCGCCAACCGCTTGAGGGCCGAAGAGTTCATGATGAAGGCACCGGTGTCGTTCGTGGCCTCGATCATGTTGCTGGCCGCCACTACGGGCAAGCCCGTGATCTCCCGCAGGTGTTTGATACAAAGGGGCGAATAGTCGGGATCGGCATTGATCCCGGTACCGATGGCCGTGGCGCCCATGTTCACCTCCAGAAAGAGCTTCAGATTCTGTTCCAGCCGATCGACCTCTTCCGAAAGAGTGGCCGCATAGGCCTCGAACTCCTGTCCGAGAGTCATCGGCACGGCATCCTGCAACTGGGTACGTCCCATCTTGATCACCCCCGCGAACTCCACGCCTTTGGCCCGGAATGCCTCCACGAGCCACTTGATCGACCCGACCAGCTTCCCTATGCTGCGGATCAGGGCGATCTTCACCGCCGTGGGATAGGCGTCGTTCGTAGACTGAGAGAGGTTGACATGGTTGTTGGGATGGCAATATTTGTATTCGCCCCGCTCGTGCCCCAGAATTTCCAGCGCCCGGTTGGCAATCACCTCGTTGGCATTCATGTTGGTCGAAGTGCCCGCTCCGCCCTGCACCATGTCCACCACGAAATGGTCGTGCAGCGCCCCGCCCTTGATCTCCTCGCAGGCCGCGATGATCGCCGAGGCGATCGTTCCGTCCAGCTGTCCCAGGTCGCGGTTGGCCATGGCGGCAGCCTCCTTCACGTCGGCCAGCGCCCGGATCAGCTCGGGAAAGAAATAGAGCCGTACGCGGCTGATGTGGAAATTCTCCAGCGCGCGCATGGTCTGGATTCCGAAATAATACTCTTCGGGGACGTTCATGTTCCCGAGCAGGTCATGTTCCTGACGGGTCTTGCCCGAGAGGGGCCGAAGTGTTATATCCATACTAAAAAGAATTAGTTTGTGATAATCTTCTACAAATCTATAAAATTTTGTTACAAATTATCTTCATCCCTCTCTTTTATATCATATATTTTTCCGGACGGACGGAGATGGCCCCTCCGTAAAAACGTTCTCCTATTCCGGCCCGTACCACGAACACACCCCGGCCGCATATCTTCGCAGCCGGGGTGTATTCCGTTCCGGGACCGTCATTCCGTCCCGCTATTTTCCGCCGGGAAATCCCCCGGCACGGAGAGGACGGATCATTCGCCCCGTCCGTGGCAGTTCTTGTACTTCTTGCCGCTGCCGCAGGGACAGGGTTCGTTGCGCCCGACCTTCTTCTCCACGTGGACCGGAGCCGGCTTGCCGCGGTCCTCGGCCCCGGCATTACGGGCGGCTTCCATGCGGGAGGTCTGGAGCTTGCTCATGTCGGTCTTGGGACGCTCCGGCTCGCGGCGCTGCTGCATCGCCTCGCCCGAACTGTCCCGCACGGGGATATATCCCTTGTTGAGCACGGCCAGCACTTCGCGGTTCACCTTGTTCAGCATCTTGCTGAACAGTTCGAACGACTCGAACTTGTAGATCAGGAGCGGGTCCTTCTGCTCGTAGGTGGCGTTCTGCACGCTCTGGCGCAGGTCGTCCATCTCGCGCAGGTGCTCGCGCCAGTTGTCGTCGATCGTGGTGAGCATCACGATCTTGCTGAACACCTTGTAGATCTCGACACAGCCGTTCTCGTAACACTTTTTCAGCTCGACCGGTACGTTGTACCCCAGCGTACCGTTGGTCATCGGCACGTAGATATTCTCATACTGGCCGCCCTGGTTCTCATACACGTTTTTGATGACGGGCATCGCGGTCTCGGCCACGGCCTGCGCCCGGCGGGCATAGGCGGCCTGAAGATCGGCCACAATCCGGTCCGCGAGCTCCTCCTTCCGGGAGTTCTTAAACGTCTCCTCGTCGAACGAGGGCTGCACGGCCACCTGGCGGATCATCTCCAGCGAGAAGTCCTCGAAATCGTCCCCGCCGTAATTCTCCACGAAAGTCTCCGCGAAATCCATCATGATGTTGTTCAGGTCGATCTCTACCCGTTCGCCGTAGAGGGCATGGCGGCGGCGCGTGTAGATCACCTCGCGCTGGGCGTTCATCACGTCGTCGTACTCCAGCAGCCGCTTCCGGATACCGAAGTTGTTCTCCTCCACCTTGCGCTGGGCGCGCTCGATGGCCTTCGACATCATGCCGGCCTGGATCACCTCACCCTCCTTGAGTCCCATGCGGTCCATCAGCCCGGCAATACGCTCCGAACCGAACAGACGCATCAGGTTATCCTCCAGCGAGACGAAGAACTGCGACGAACCGGGGTCTCCCTGACGTCCGGCACGGCCGCGCAACTGGCGGTCCACGCGGCGCGATTCATGGCGTTCGGTACCCACGATGGCCAAACCTCCGGCAGCCTTCACCTCCGGAGTCAGCTTGATATCGGTACCGCGGCCGGCCATATTGGTGGCGATGGTCACCTGGCCCGTGCGCCCGGCTTCAGCCACCACTTGGGCCTCCAGCTGGTGCTGCTTGGCATTCAACACGTTATGCTTGATACCGCGCAGTTTCAGCATGCGGCTCAACAGTTCGGAAATCTCGACCGAGGTGGTACCCACCAGCACGGGACGCCCCTCGCCCACCAGTTTCACGATCTCCTCGATCACGGCGTTGTACTTCTCGCGCTTGGTCTTGTAGATCAGGTCGTCGCGGTCGTCGCGGATCACCGGTTTGTTGGTCGGGATCACCACCACGTCCAGTTTGTAGATGCTCCAGAACTCGGATGCCTCCGTTTCGGCCGTACCGGTCATACCGGCCAGCTTGTGGTACATACGGAAATAGTTCTGGAGGGTGATCGTGGCAAAAGTCTGCGTAGCGGCCTCGACCTTCACGCGCTCCTTGGCTTCGATGGCCTGGTGCAGCCCCTCCGAATAACGGCGGCCTTCGAGGATACGGCCCGTCTGCTCGTCCACGATCTTCACCTTGTTGTCCATCACCACGTACTCCACGTCGCGCTCGAACATGCCGTATGCCTTGAGCAACTGGTTGACGGTGTGCACCCGTTCGCTCTTGACGGCATAGTCGTTGACGATCTCGTCCTTCTTGCGGGCCTTCTCCTCGGCCGTCAGACCGGACTTCTCCAGATCGGCGATCATGGCTCCCACGTCGGGCAGCACGAAGAACTTGTCCTCGCCCACGGCCTTCGAAAGCACGTCGTGTCCCTTGTCGGTCAGCTCCACGGAGTTGAGTTTCTCGTCGATCACGAAGAAGAGGTCGTCCACGATCTCCGGCATACGGCGGTTGTTGTCCTGCATGTAGACATTCTCCGTCTTCTGCATGAGCGCCTTCACGCCCTGCTCGCTGAGGAACTTGATGAGCGGTTTGTATTTGGGAAGCCCCTTGTGGGCCCGGTAGAGCAGCACGCCGCCCTCCTCGTTCTTCCCTTCGCCGATCAGGCGGCGGGCATCGGCCAGAAGCTGGGTCACCAGGTTCTTCTGCATGTTGTAGAGCTGTTCGATGGGGGCGCGGTACTGCTCGAACATCTGGTCGTCGCCCTTGGGCACCGGACCGGAGATGATGAGCGGCGTCCGCGCATCGTCGATCAGCACGGAGTCTACCTCGTCGACGATGGCGAAATGGTGCTTGCGCTGCACGAGGTCCTCGGCCGAAATGGCCATGTTGTCGCGCAGGTAGTCGAAACCGTACTCGTTATTCGTACCGAAGGTGATATCGGCCATGTATGCCTTGCGACGCGCTTCCGAGTTGGGTTCGTGGCGGTCGATGCAATCCACCGACAGACCGTGGAACTCGTACATCGGCCCCATCCACTCGCTGTCGCGCCGTGCCAGGTAGTCGTTCACCGTCACCACGTGCACACCCTTGCGGGCCAGTGCATTGAGAAACACGGGCAGCGTAGCCACGAGGGTCTTTCCCTCACCCGTGGCCATCTCGGCGATCTTTCCCTTATGGAGCACCACGCCGCCGAAAAGCTGACAGTCGTAGTGCACCATATCCCAGGTGATCGGGCTGCCGCCGGCATTCCACGTGTGGCTGTACACGGCCTTGTCGCCCTCGATCCGCACGAAATCCTTCGTGGCGGCCAGTTCGCGGTCGAAATCGTTGGCCGTCACCACCACCTCCTCGTTCTCCTTGAAACGGCGGGCCGTGTCCTTCATGATGGCGAACGCCTCGGGCAGAATTTCCTCCAGCTTCACCTCGATATCCTCGTCGATCTTCTTGGTCAGGCGGTCCACCTCCTTCGAGATGCGCTCCTTATCCTCGAGCGAGGTGTCGGCATGTTCCAGCTCGGCCTTGAGCTCCACGATCTTCTCCTCGTCGGGGCGGATATACTCCGCAATAGCCCTCTTCAGCGCCTCCGAGCGTTCGCGGAGCTCGTCGTTGGAGAGCTTCTCAATGGAGGGGTAGACGGCCTTGATCTTCTCCACGTAGGGTTCGATCTCCTTGCGGTCCTTGTCGCTCTTGGTGCCGAAGAAGAGCTTTATCAATCCTGATAAAATGTCCATAATGTATGCTTACTTTAAATTTTTTCGGTTAAGAAGGTGTAAATATACGATTTTTCCGGGAACATACCTATGCGAAACGCCGTTTTATTAGATATTTACCCAATCCGCATTCGGCGCACCGTTTCTGCCCGCAGTACAGACGGGTCAGCTCCAGCATGGCCTGCGAGTCGAAGGCGTTCCCTATCTCCACACCGCACGCCTGCCACCCGGCGACGATCCGGTTCCTCTCGCAGGGAGTCTGTTCCAGCAGGGCGATGGCCGCCTCGCGCAGCCGGTCGTCATCCCGGCTGTTGGCATAGGCGAACTGGAGCACGCTCACCAGATTGATCCCGAGCAGGTTGGCCTTTTCCGTCCCGATCCGTTTGGGCGTGAACGCCGAACGGCGCGAAGGGGTGAAGTGGGTGGTCCAGTACCCGGATGCCTCGGCACTGAAGAGGCGCTGCACGTCCTGCGGCGTACGGCAGGCAAGCAGGTTGTCGAACACGAACTCCTTCGCGGTCAGGAAAGCAGCCATCTGCACGATCCGGAGCACCGGGGCATTGTAGGGTTGTATACCGCCCAGTTTCCAGGCGATCGGCCGCATCGGAACGATTCCGTACTTGCGCCGCAGGTACTCGAACTCTTTCCGCAGATGTAGGATATAATCGTCCTCGCTGCGGGTTTCGAGCAGTCCCGAACCGCCCAGCAGCAGGGCTTCGACCGAAAAGAGCGAGCCCCGCTCGCGTGAGACCGCAGTGTAAGGCACCGTACGGGCCAGACGCGTGAACGCCTCCTTGTTCCGGTTGTCTCCCATCGCACGGAAGAGCATCACATAAAGCGTTTCGTTCCAGTTCTCCCCGCCCCCGGCATGAATCTCCATCAGTTCGCAGCTCTTGCGGTGGAGGCGTTCGACCTGCAGCCGGGTCATCAGCGACAGACGCTTGAAACCGTCCATCCGCGCGATCTCCTCCCCGCACCGGCAACTGCCCGCCCGGGAAAGCAACTCACCGTAAACCTCCAGAACGGACTCCTCCACGGCCATCACCGCCTGGGGCAGCGGATCGCCGCCCGCACGGCAGACGGGCACGGAAGGAGCGGCCACCACCTGAAGCACCGCCCGGTCGGCAACCGCGCGAAGCCGAGGGTTGCGATCCCCTCCGCACTCTCCCACCAACACGTCTCCGCGACATACGGCACCCTCCAGCACGATCTGGGCTCCGGTGAAAGAGCCCGTCACATCGTCCGGATCGCCCGGGGAAACGACCTCGATACGTCCCCCGTCGACAAGGTTCAGCCTCTCCGGACGATAGAGCCGTTCGCCCCACACCAGACGGAGCAGCCGATTGTCTGCGTTAGGTTTCATGTTCGTCGGGTTTTAGAGTCAGACAACGATGCGTCCCCACCCCGGGAACGCCGGAAATCACAGCATGCCCAGTTCGAGCAGCGCCTCCTCCGAAATCATGTTCCGGTCCCAGGGGGGATCGAACGTCAGTACGACATTCACCTCGGTCACGCCTTTCACTTTGGCCACGTTGTTGTTCACGTCCTCCACCAGCTGGTCCGCCATGGGACAGTTCGGGGCGGTGAGCGTCATGCGGATGTTCACCACGCCGCCCGGCTCCACGTCGATTTCGTACACCAGTCCCAAGTCGTAGATATTGACCGGGATTTCCGGGTCGTAAATGTTTTTCAGCGTGAGGATAATATCCTGCTCCATGCGCAGGATTTCCTGCGGAGTGGTCGTCATGCCGCGCCTCCTTCCTCCCTGGCGGCGAACGCCACGGCGTACATCTTCATCTGCCGGATCATGGCCAGCAACCCGTTGGAGCGGGTCGGGGAGAGGTTCTCCGAAAGGCCGATCCGGTCGATGAAATAGAGTTCCGTGTCGATGATCTCCTGCGGCGTGCGTCCGTTGAGCACTTTGATGAGCAGGGCGATGATCCCCTTGGTGATGATCGCGTCGCTGTCGGCGGCGAAGTACACCCGGCCGTCGCGCAGCTCGGCATCCACCCACACCCTCGACTGGCACCCCTTGATAAGGTACTGTTCGGTGCGGTGCCGTTCGTCGATCGCGGGGAGCTCGCGGCTCAGTTCGATCAGATAATTGTATTTGTCCAGCCACTCGTCGAAGACGGAGAAATCGTCTATGATCTGTTCCTGTACGTGATCTGTCGTCATGGCAAATTTACTCTTCAAGTAGTGATACAAGCGCTTCGATGGGTTTGCCCTCGGAAGCTACGGGTCTCGTGATTCGCAGGATACGTGCCAAAGTGGGCGCCACGTCCCGCATATCGGCGGGTGCCCGCACCCGGCAGGCGGGAATACCGGCTCCCAGCCACATCAGCGGCACATGGGTGTCGTAGTCGTAGAGCGAACCCGACAGGGCCCGCGCCTGTTCGTCCTCTTCGATCCATCCCGGCATCAGATTGATGAGCACATCGCCCGAGCGCTTGGGATAGAAACTGTTCTGCATCCGCTTGCCGTACCCCTCGGCGAACGACCCGCCGCTCAGCGCGGTGGCCGTCAGCGCATGGGAGACGCCCCGGAACTGGAGAGCGAAGGCCGCCGTGCGGTTCTGCACCTCCTCCAGCGAAAGGTTCTGGCTGTAAATCAGCGTCCGGTTCAGGTAGAGCTGCCGGTCGCGGTATCCCACGACCCACTCGCCCGATCCGTATTGGGCACACAGGAAGCCGTTCACGATCACCCGGAACTGCGCCGCGTTGAACCGCTCCCGGGGACGGGCCCCGGCGTCGAACGGATCGCTGACCCCGTGATCGGACGTCAGCACGACCAACACATCCTTTTCCGGCACCTGCGCGTAAATAAAATCGAGCAGGTCGGCCAGTTCGGTGTCCATGCGGTAGAGCATGTCCTCCCGTTCCATCGACCCGCCTCCGAAAGCGCTGCCGATATATCGGGGCGTATCGAAACAGATATTGAGCAGGTCGGCGTGTTCGTCCTTGCCCAGGTCCTCGTAGATGACCGCCTGCTTGGCGAAATCCTTCACCAGCGTGATACCGGCCGGTGTATGGGGAATCCGGGCATAGTCGCGGGATATCTCTTTCCTGCGCAGGAAGCCCAGCGCCGCGATCTTTCTGAAACGGCTCTCGGGTTCGAAGTCGATCACCGAATAGCTCTCATTGCGATAGCTCTCCCGGTGGTTGAGCAATTTCCACTCGTAGTCCAGATAGGTATCGGCCAGCCGCTGCCCGTTGTAGCGGACGACCCAGTCGGGCAGCGTCCGCATATAGGCGGTCGAGGATATCCAGGTGCAGCGGGTGGTGTCCATCCAGTAGACGTCGGAGGTCTGTCCTCCCATCACCACGGCCGACACGGGATCAGACGCGACGGTCACCACCTTGCTGCGGGGGCTCTCCTCCTTCAGCCGGTCGCCCAGCGTGGGCACCACCACATGAAGGGGGGAATAGCGCCCCACTCCGGCATCGCACTCCAGTCCGGAGACGGAGGGATCGTCGGCCAGCGAGACCGGCTTGTTGTTCACGTAGTCGTACCACCCCGCATTCACCACTCCGTGCGCCGAGGGATTGGCCCCCGTGGTAAGGGTGGCCAGACCGGCCGGCGTGGTGGTCTGCATATAGTCGTATTCGCTCTCGGTAAAGGTCATGCCCTCCCGCAGAAAACGGTTGAAACCGCCCTCGGTGAACTTGTCCCCGTAACGAACCAGATCGTCGTAGCGCAACTGGCTGACCACGACGTTGACCACCAGCCGGGGCTTGCGGACACCCTGGGCCGAAGCGCCTACGGTGATTATCGAGAGGAAAAAGAGGGAAATCGCACGCATGGATGACAGACATTAACCGCGCAAAGGTAGCAAAAACTATCGTCTTTTTACCATTTTTATTTCGTTTTGCCGCATTTTCGGAGCAACCACCAGCGTCTGAGCCAGAAACCGTAGAGCAGCCACAGAGGAACGATCCCCAGCGCCAGCAGCGGCAGCGAAAGGGAGGAGAGGAGCCACGCGCCGAGATTGACCGTCACCAGCGCCAGCGAAAGGGCCAGCCCGAAGAGCGACGCCCCCGTTTTGTAGCCCGTTTTGAAGACCCTGCGGCACTCCGGACAGCGGAATACCCGCTCCACGCCCGCGCACCACGACCCCGGCAGGCGCACCTGAGCCCCGCATCCCGGGCAGGGAAAAGTCCGTTTCAGCGAAAAGAAGTTACTCACGGAACCGCTCCATTTCGGCGCTCATGTCCACCGGGGGACACTCCTGCATCAGCAGACGCGCCTGTTCGTAATAAGTGTGCCGGAAGCGGCGGGCAGCCTCCGTGTCCGGCCGCAGCGGACGGTGGGCGGCCGCCCGGACGATCTCCCCGATCCGGTCGGCCAGCGCACGTGCGGCGGGAGAGAGGGCCGCCTCCCGAAAGAGCTGCCAGACATATTCGGCCGCCGTCTCCGACGGATGCACCATGTCGGCGGCATAGAACCGGTAGTCCCGCAGATCGTCCGTCAGGATTTCGTAGGCCGGGAAATAGACCGTATCGGGATAACGCTCCGTCAGCTCGTGAACGGCCACGAGCAGCATGGCCTTGCTCAGCGCGTTTTCCGCCAGCCCGTCCTTCAGGTGACGGACCGGACTCACCGTAAAGATCACCTTCTTTCCGCCCAGGCAGCCGCCGGAAGCACGGCCGTCTTCCCCCTCCGGCGCCTTTTCGAGCAGAGGTGCGAAGGCCTCCACGACCTCCCGCACCGAAAGCCGGCGGCGGACAAACTCCGAGGCGGGGAAACGGTGGCAGTTGGCCACGACGGCTCCGTCCGCCTTCCGTTCGTACACCCAGGCCGTTCCCAGCGTGACGATCACGTAGCCGGCACCGTGCAACGCCTCTTCTCCGGCTGCCGAAGCACGGGCGATCCGCTCCAGCACCACGTCCGGATCGGGATCGGAAAAACTGCCGTGATGGTCGAAGCTGACCCAAAGCTCCCCGTTGCGCACCAGATCGGCCCTGCCGTAGCGGCGTCCTCCGGCCAGCGACCGGAACATGCCCGCCACCGAGAGCGGATTGTACAGCACGCCGAACGGATTGCACACGACGGGGAATTTCGCCCGGGCCAGCCGCCCGGCGATCTCCTCGGCGAAGCAGGAACCCACGGCCAGCCCCGGAACCGAATGGTCGATTCCGAAACCGAACGCGGGAATCCGTATCGGGGTGCGGAACTCCATCGTATGCGCGCTATTCGGTCAGTTCGCGGGGCAGTTCCTCGGCCACGAAAGCGCGTTCGCGCGTAATGCCGTCGGCGGCCGTCACCATCTTCATGCGGCCCACGCCGATCCGGGCGGGCCGGGTCCCGGCCCACGCCTTCACGTAATCGAAAAACTGTTCCGCGCTCTTATATCCGAAACTCTCCTTCTCGGCGGCCACCGTCATGCGGTAGTCGATCCGGCCCCGCGCGTCGGGACGGAGCAGGTAGAGATAGTTGACCTTGTCGTCACGGCGCTCCTTGATGTACTCCGGAGCGATGGCCACGGCCAGCCCGCAGGTCTGTTTGGGGTATTTCACGGTGTCGTTCACCGGATAGTCCGTTCCCCACACGGCGGCGACGCCCCGATCGTCCACATAAGAGGTGTGCTCGGCCATCTTCATCACGCCCGTGCAGAACACGAGGTTCCGCAGGTCGCCCCCGAGCGTGTTCTGCACCTGGGCATCGCGGTGCCCGGCCCAAAGAATGTACCGGGAGTTCATATCAATGTCGCGGCCGTTGTATTTCCAGCCCTTCACCTGCATATCCACCACCGTGCGCACGGGACCTTTGGCCAGAATCCGCGCCTGACGCTCGGTCATCGGGGCGATATGGATCGCCTGCTGCCCGATGTTGTCCCAGCCCTTGAGGGCACCCACGCCCACGCTGCCGAAAACGCGGATGATGTCGTCGCCCATCCCCCGGGCCAGTTGCTCGTCGGTGGGGTACCACATGGTTTCGGCCAGCTCCAGTCCCTTGTTCTTTTTACCGTATATATCTATCGTCTGCTTCTTGTCGAAGTAGATGCGGTAAGCGATCATGTCCGACTCGAACGCCGGACCGTGGTGATGCAGCCTATTGTACATGTTGTCCTCGGTGGCCGTCACCACATCCGTAGCCGTCAACTCCCTGGTCCCGGGGTCCTTCAGAAACATCTGGGCATGCACCCGCGAAGGATAGCGGTCGGCGGAGACGCTCCTGTCCGAATAGACGATCTTCAGCTCCTTCTGTTCGCGGGGCTCCAGATCGACCACGAAAGCCAGCTCCTCGGCCCGTCCGTCGCGGTCGAGATCGTCCATCTGAGAGGGAATCTCCTTCCCGTCCGCATAGACCGTGGCCGACTTCACCCACGAAGCCGAAACGGGAATCACCACCGGCTCGTCCTTGCGGGGCTCACTGTCGGGATTGGTCACCACATAGTTCACCTTCACGTTCTTCGCGGAAACCGCACCCACCAGCAGCAGCGACACGGCCCATATACACGTTTTGCTGAAATTCATAGATTCGTCCGTTTTTTTGAAAGATAACGGTCAAAGGTACGAATTTATTCTCGAATATCACTACCTTTGGACTTCACTCATGCGCACACGCCATGCTCTTTTTCGCCAACTG
Organism: Gallalistipes aquisgranensis; assembly: GCF_014982715.1. Taxonomy (NCBI): domain Bacteria; kingdom Pseudomonadati; phylum Bacteroidota; class Bacteroidia; order Bacteroidales; family Rikenellaceae; genus Gallalistipes; species Gallalistipes aquisgranensis. The sequence continues at coordinate 1,530,067 of NZ_JADCJY010000001.1, forward strand.
TAAAATCAACATAGGGCTCGACATCCTCGCCCGGCGGCCGGACGGTTACCACGACATCGAAACGCTGATGCTCCCCGTGCGCGGGCTCTGCGACGCCGTGGAGGCGCTCCCCGCGGAACGGGACGCCTTCTCCTGCGCGGGCCTCGCCGTAGATTGCCCGCCCGAAAGGAACCTCTGCCTGAAGGCGCTCCGCCTCGTGCGGGAACGGCATGCCGTCGGCCCCGTATCGCTCCACCTGCTCAAGGCTGTCCCGTTCGGGGCGGGACTGGGAGGCGGATCGTCCGACGCAGCCTTCACGATCCGGCTGCTCGACGCACTCTTCTCGCTGGAACTTTCCGACGAAGAAATGGAATCGCTGGCGGCCCGGCTGGGAAGCGACACGGCCTTCTTCATCCGCAACCGGCCGGCCCTGGCCTCGGGCCGGGGCGAAATCCTCACTCCGTGGACGGAGGACGGATCGGTTCCCGAACCCTTGCGCGGCAAATACCTGGCCATTGTCAAACCCCCGTTCGGCGTAGGCACGGCCGAAGCCTACCGGGACGTGCGGCCCTCCGTGCCGGAAACTCCGCTGCGCGAACGGCTGGCCGCCCCGCTGCACAGGTGGAGGGAGACGGTGGTCAACGCCTTCGAGCCCTCCGTGTTCGCCCTCTATCCGCAGTTGGCGCAGATCAAACGCGGCCTTTACGATGCGGGCGCCGTATACGCCTCCCTCTCGGGCTCGGGCTCGGCCTTGTACGGCATTTTCGAAAACGAGGTTCCCCGGGCGGCCTTCCCCAATAAATGTTTTGTATACCAGGAACTTATCCGGTAGTCGGACACGATTCGGGACGGAAAATGCTCCGATTTGGAAAATAATTCGTAAACTTGCAACGGAACTTTCCCGTCCCCCGGGGCGGGAAAGGAAAATTAACGGACTCAATTCTAACCACTTAAATAGGATTCTTATGTCAGAAGACAAAAAGGTTCTCGACCTCGAGCAGCGTAAACAGAAGATTTTCTGCGGAGGCGGAACGAAGGCCATCGAGAAGCAGAAGGCCATGGGTAAGCTCACGGCCCGCGAGCGAATCATCGCCCTGTTGGACAAAGACACCTTCCAGGAGTACGACATTTTCGTCAAGCACGACAACATCGACTTCGGAATGCAGGACAAAGACCTGCCCGGCGACGGTGTTATTATAGGTACGGGCGCCATCTGCGGATCGCCCGTGGCCGTTTTCGCACAGGACTTCACCGTGGCCGGCGGCTCGCTCGGCTTCATGCACGCCCGCAAGATCACCAAGATCATGGACTACGCGCTGAACATGCGCATTCCGCTGATCGGCATCAACGACTCGGGCGGCGCCCGCATCCAGGAGGGAGTGAACGCCCTGGCCGGATACGGCGAAATCTTCTTCCGCAACACCCTCTCGAGCGGCGTGATTCCCCAGATTTCGGTGATCCTCGGCCCCTGCGCCGGCGGTGCCGTCTACTCGCCCGCCCTCACCGACTTCGTCTTCGTGGTGGAGAACATTTCGAAAATGTTCATCACGGGCCCGGCCGTCATCAAGACCGTGCTCGGCGAGGAGATTTCCGACGAAGAGCTCGGAGGCGCCCGCGTACATGCCGAGCAGACGGGTAACGCACACTTCTTCGCCCACAGCGAGGACGAGTGCTTCGAGCAGATCCGCACGCTCATCAGCATGCTGCCCGCCAACAACACCCAGAAAGCCGAAAAGGTAGCCCCTGCCGAACCGCTGGCCAAATACAAGATCGAAGAGGTCGTTCCGGCCGATCCGTCGCAGCCCTACGACGTGCGCGACGTGATCCGTTCGATTGTGGACGACAGCGAATTCATGGAGGTGATGGAGTTCTTCGCCGCCAACATCGTGGTCGGCTTCGCCCGGATCAACGGCGAGACCGTGGGCTTCGTGGCCAACCAGCCGCTGGTACTGGCCGGCGTGCTCGACTGCGACTCGTCGGACAAGGCCGCCCGCTTCATCCGTTTCTGCGACGCATTCAACATTCCGATCGTCACCCTCGAAGACCTGCCGGGCTACCTGCCGGGCATCGACCAGGAACATGCCGGCGTGATCCGCCACGGAGCCAAAATGCTCTACGCTTACAGCGAGAGTACGGTGGCCAAGATCACGATCATCATGCGCAAGGCCTACGGCGGCGGTTACATCGCCATGGGTTCGCGCCACCTGCGTTCGGACTTCGTCTTCGCATGGCCGCAGGCCGAAATCGCCGTGATGGGCGCCGAGGGCGCCGCCAACATCATCTTCCGCAAGGAGATCATGGACGCCGAGGACCCGAAGGAGATGCGCAAGCTCAAAATCCAGGAGTACCGCGAGAAGTTCGCCAACCCCTACGTAGCCGCTTCGAAGGGTTATATCGACGCCGTGATCGCCCCGGCCGAAACCCGTAAATTCATCGTGGAGGCCCTCAAGGTCGCCGCAACCAAAAACGTGGGCCGTCCCAAGAAAAAACACGGTCTGCCCCCGTTCTAAACCGCCGAAGCCATGTCAGAGAAGAACTACGAAGTACTTTCGACCGAAAGCGGCGAGTTCCGGACGACCTTCAACAAGGCCTATCTGAACCGGAAAAAATGGGAGCCGGCCAATCCCCGGCACATTCTTTCGTTCATGCCGGGTTCGGTGGTGGAATACCGCGTGAAGGTGGGCGACAAGGTGCGCAAGGGCGACTGCCTGATGACCTTCCGGGCCATGAAGATGAATAACAACGTGCTCTCCCCGATCGACGGGGTGGTGAAGAAGATCGACGCGGAAGTCGGGGCCAACGTACCCAAGGACACGCTGCTGATCGAATTCGAATAGGCACAGTCTCCGTGATAAGAAACCGCTTCTTTCCGAAGCGGTTTTTTTTGCTCGCTCCCCCCCCGGGACGGGGAGATGCCAACCCCGGACCGTCCGGCAATCAACCGCCGCATTCGCGGAAAACCCTTCCCGACGACCAGCATCCACACATCCACAACCCCTCCCGCATGACCTGTCCCGCCAAACACCTCTCCAGAAAAGGTTCCCCAAAGAAAAAAGCGAGGGGCCGTCCGTTACCGGACGGCCCCTCGCTTATCTTTTCGGAATATCCGACTATTTCGCAAATCCCTTGCCGATAGCCAGAAAATCGGCAGCTACCAGCGATGCGCCCCCGATCAGACCGCCGTCCACATCGGGTTTGGCGAACAGTTCGGCGGCATTCGACGGCTTGCAGCTGCCTCCGTAGAGGATCGGAGTCTGCTCGGCCGCGGCACCGAATTTCTTGCGGAGCACTTCGCGGATATGCGCATGAATCTCCTGTGCCTGCTCGGCCGTGGCGGTTTTACCCGTACCGATGGCCCACACGGGCTCGTAGGCGACAATCACGTTGGCGAACTGCTCGGGCGTGAGGTTGTAAACCACCTCCTCGATCTGGGCCGTCACCACGTCCAGATGCTTGCCGGCCTCGCGCTCGGCCAGATTTTCGCCCACGCAATAGATCGGCCGGAGGCCGTTGGCCAGCGCCAGCGCCATCTTCTTGTTGAGCGTAGCGCTCGTCTCACCGTAATACTGGCGACGCTCCGAATGGCCGAGGATCACGTATTCCACACCCAGCGAAGCGATCATGGCGGCCGAAACCTCGCCGGTATAGGCCCCTTTGGCCTCGTCGGCACAGTTCTGGGCCGACACGGCGATACCGGTTCCGCGGGTCGCTTTAACCACCTCCGACAGGTGGGTGAAGGGAGGGGCTACGATAAAGTCCACGCACGGGCACACCTCGCCTTTGCCGGCGGCCACGGCTTTCGCCAGTTCCACGCCTTCGACGGGCGTGGTGTTCATCTTCCAGTTTCCTGCAACGATTTTCCTTCTCATAATCTTTCGTTATTTTGATTCGATATTGTTCGTTCCGGTCATTTCTGCTCCACCCAGGCCTTCACTTCATCCGGCGTCGGATTTTTCAGCCCCAGTTTATTCTTTTTGTTGAACCCGCACAGGTCATTGAACAACTTGCCGGGAGCAGGCTTGGAGAGCGACTCGACCGTCACGTACCCCATCTTCTGCAGGACGGGGACCCACTCCGCCGGAATCCCCGCGGCCACGTACTTCTCCTCGGCATCCTTCACGGCCGCCTTCTCCGGACGCATCTGCGGGAAGAAAAGCACATCCTGGACCGAGGGCTGGTCAGTCATGAACATAGTCAGCCGGTCGATACCGATTCCCATGCCCGAACAGGTCGGCATCCCGTACTCCAGGGCACGCACGAAATCCATGTCGATGAACATCGCCTCGTCGTCACCCTTTTCGCTCAGCCGCAACTGCTCCTGGAAACGCTCCAGCTGGTCGATCGGGTCGTTCAACTCCGAATAGGCGTTGCAGAGCTCCTTCCCGTTCACGAAAAGTTCGAACCGCTCGGTCAGTTCCGGATTGCCGCGGTGGCGCTTGCACAGGGGCGACATCTCGATCGGATAGTCCGTCACGAAGGTCGGCTGCACCAGATCGTCCTCGCAGAACTGCCCGAAAATGGCGTCGATCAGCTTGCCCTTGCCCATCGTTTCGTCTGTCTCGACGTTCAGCTTCCTGCAGGCCTCGCGCAACTCCTCCTCGTTCTTGCCCGTAATGTCGAAACCGGTCTTCTCCCGGATGGCGTCGGTCATGGTCACCCGGCGGAACGGACGGGCGAAACTGATCGCCCGGCCGCCGATCGTCAGCTCGGTCGTACCGTTGACGGCCATGGCCACCCGCTCGAGCATCTCCTCCACGAAGTTCATCATCCAGACATAGTCCTTATAGGCGATGTAAATCTCCATCACCGTGAACTCCGGATTGTGCGTACGGTCCATGCCCTCGTTACGGAAATCCTTGCCGAACTCGTACACCCCGTCGAAACCGCCCACGATCAGCCGCTTGAGGTACAGTTCGTTGGCGATACGCAGATAGAGCGGTATGTCGAGCGTATTGTGGTGCGTGATGAACGGACGGGCCGACGCGCCGCCCGGAATGGGCTGGAGAATCGGAGTCTCCACCTCCAGATAGCCCCGCGCATTGAAGAACTCGCGCATGGTGGAGATGATTCTGGCACGTTTCACGAAAACCTCCCTCACCTGGGGATTCACGACCAGATCGACATAGCGCTGGCGGTAGCGCATCTCCGGATCGGTGAAGGCATCGAACGTCTGCCCCTCCTTCTCCTTGACGATGGGCAGCGGACGCACCGACTTGCTCAGCAGACGGAACTCGCGGCAGTGGACGGACAGTTCGCCCGTCTTGGTGATGAACGCAAACCCGCGTACCCCCACGATGTCGCCGATGTCGAGCAGTTTTTTGAAGACCTTGTTGTACATCGTACTCTCGGGATCGCCATCGCACACGTCGTCGCGGCGGATATAGACCTGGATGCGGCCCGTATGGTCCTGCAACTCGAAAAACGAAGCGCTGCCCATGATACGGCGGCTCATGATGCGGCCGGCCAGCGTCACGTCGGCGAAGTTGCCCTGTTCGGGATCGAAGCCGGCGGCTATTTCGGCGGCCGTGGCCGTCACTTTCCACTCCGCTGCGGGATAGGGGTCGATTCCCAGCTCACGCAACTGAGCGAGGGAGTTCCGGCGGATTTGTTCCTGTTCGCTAAGTTCTGCCATAATCTTACCTGATAGTTCGGTGGTTGATACAAGGGACAAATGTACGAAATTTGCCCGAATTTTTAAATTAATTTACTATATTTGAGAGTCGGCATCCGAAAAATGAACGCAGAAGGAGCCGTCAACCGGCAAAGACATCATGACAGAAACGAAGAACATATCCCTCCGGCGCATCTGCGGGCTGCTTCTCGCAGGGGGCATGCTGCTGGCGGCCGGATGCGCGAAGAAGGCCCGGACGATCGACGTGGAGTACGTGCCGCAGTTCGAAAACGTCAACCACCCGCAGATCGCCTGCTGGGTCCTCACGCCGCAGGATCTGAGCGAAAGGCAATACCTGTCCGACCTGGACACGCTGGCCCGCCACGCACCTTTCGACCTGCTCTTTCTCACGGCCCGCCAGGGAACCGACTTCTACGATTTCGACAGCATGGAGCCCGTCTTCTCGCAGATCGTGGAACGCGCCCATGAAAAGGGACTGAAAATCGGCCTTCTGCTGGGAGAGGACCGGCATGCCTCCCCCGCACCCGACCAGGCGCAGTGGGTCGTCACCGAACAGGAAATCACCCTCGACGGAGAAGGGTACGGCCGCGTGTGCGACTCCGTACGCCACCTGAGCGAACCGGACCGGATCACGGGAAGCGAACTCTACCGGGCCTGGGCGTTCCGCAAGACGGCCGACGGGGAGTACGAACCCGGATCGCTCATCGACATCACCCCGCGCTGCAAAACCGACTCGGCCGGCTCCCGCCGGGCCGCGATCGAGGTGATCGGCAGTCCCGAACTGGGCGGGTACACGGCCTACATCCTCACCCGCCACACATCGGATGCCTGCGCCCCCTACGACAAGAGCTCCGCACAGCACTTCGTCCGTGCGCTCCAGGCCTACCGGCACATCCCCTTCGACGGCGTGGGTCTGGAGGGTTTCACGAACCTGGGCATCCTGCCCCCGTCCCGGATGAAGGGCGACACGCTCACCGAACGCTACTGCTCGCAGGCCATGTCCGAAGCCTTGAACCAGAAATACTGGATGGACATGCCCCGGACGCTTTTCGACATGCGGTACGTGCCGGTCGGGAAGCCCGAAATACGCATGAAAGCCATCAACGCCTACATGGACATCATGCGGGGAAGCGTCCTGCGCACGGAGAAGACCGTCGCTTACGAAGCCCGGAAGCTCTTCGGCGAGAAGACCTTCATAAGCCGTTATCTGACCGCCCGCGACCTTCATTCGGAACAGTTCGGGCTCAACGGCGAAAAGATATGGACGACGGGGCTCAAGGAGTGGTCCTCGCCCTGCGACTACACGTACAGCGACGGCAACGGTCCCCTCGGCCTGCAACTGGGACTGGCCATGTCGGGAACGGGCAACCTGCTTTACCGCACCACCCGCGACGAAGATATCGACCGCATGATCGGCCGGGCCCTCACCGGGCTCCGGTACGGCATACGCACCCACTACATGCTCGACCGCAGGACAGACATCGACGATCCCCTCACCCGTTCCCGGCTGCGGGCCATCGAGCAGTGCACCCGGCTGCTGAACCGTTTCGACCCGGCGCTGCCCGACGTGAAACTGCTGGTCGTCTTCGGAGTGGAGGCCCTCTCGAACTGGTATCCCGACCAGGAGAGCCGCGGAGCCTACGACATCAACTGCAAACTGGCCGTCGAAGAGAAGATCGAACGGCTCTGGCAGGCGGGCTACATGCACGCGCTGGTGCCGAGCGACGTGATCGTGGACGGGAAACTGCAGCTGGACGCCGACAACAAACCCACCATGAACGGCCACACGTTCGACGCCGTCATCTATCTTTATCCCGAATACGCCCGCAGCGAAGTGGTCGACTTTCTGGACAAATACGTGAGCCGGGGAGGTAAACTGATGATCGAGGGCAACACCTCGCACGATTTCCGGGGCGAGAGGATCAACACCTCCCGCTGGCTGAAAATCTACCAGCTGGCCAAATCGCTCACCTTTTCGTTCGAGGAGGTGTTCCCCTCGCTGGGCGTGGAACGCAGCGACGATGCGGAGGGAGTCCGCATGGAGGACGGTTCATGGATATTCACCGACCGGCAGTCGCTCACGGGCGACCGCCCCGCCGCCTTTGCCTTCACAGTGGGCGACGACCGCTACACGGGTCTCTATCACGGCATGGCAGCCGTGCAGGCCGATCCTGGAAAAGGATTGCAGAAACTGGCCGCCCACCGCTTCCGCGAGATCGCCTGCAACGGGAAAATGCTGCTGAGCCTTCCCGAACCGGCCGACATTTATCTGGAAATCGGGAAGGACGCGACCCGTATCATCGTGGCCGACACCACGGACCGGATCAAACCCCTGCTGGACAATCTGTAAAACGAAACCCGGCGGCAGACGGCTCCTGCCGCCCGGCCCGCCGGGATACATTCCGCTCTTCCGCCGGTCCTACGCCGAGGCCACGCAGTTGACCCCGCGCGAATCCTTCGCCCAGTCGCCCCGGGCACGCAGCACCTGCTCCACCACGTCGCGCACGCATCCGCGGCCGCCCGCGAATCCGGAGACATAGCGCGACACCCCGATCACCTCCGCCGCCGCATCGGCCGGACAGACGGGCATGCCCGCGTAGGCCATGGCCTCCACGTCAGGAATGTCGTCGCCCATGAAAAGCACCTCCTCCCGCTCCAGACCGAAATCGGACATGAACTCCTTCAACGCATCGATCTTGTCCCGGCAGTTGGCATACAGACGAGTGACGCCCAGCATCTCGAACCGCTTTTCCAGCCCGCGGCCCCGGCCCCCCGTAATGATACATACCGGATAGCCCGCCTTCAGGGCATAGGCCACGGCATAGCCGTCCTTGGCATAATACTGGCGGATGAACTCCCCTTCCGGAGTCACGGTGATCCCCCCGTCGGTGAAGACACCGTCCACGTCGAACACGAAAGCCCTCACCCGGGCTATATCTTCTTTGAAGTTTCCCATATGTTTTTGCTCAGATTGATATAGATGTTACGGTAATCGGGCCTCTCGACCAGCATGTCGCAATGGCGGCTCTTGGTCCGGTAGTCGTTGCGCACGGCGGGCCCGGTCTGGATCATCCGGGGCGAGGAGGCATCCACGGCTTTGAGCGCCGTCTCCCGGATCAACGGTTTGAGCAGGTCGAACGGCAGCCGGGCCGACGAGAGCAGGTCCTCGCCGATCGTGTACATATAATTGGTGAAATTGCACGCGAAGACGGCGGCCAGATGCAACTGCGCCCGCTCCTCCGACGAGGTCTCCCGCACGTTCGACGAGAGCGCCGACGCCACCTCCGACACCGCATTCAGCGCCGTGGACGTGGCCCCTTCCACGAGGAAAGGCACGTCGTCCAGAGCCACTTCGCGTCCCCGAGTAAATGTCTGGAGCGGATAGAGCACCGCCCGGTGGACGATGCGGGGCGAGAGGGCCTCCAACTCCACGCTCCCGGCCGTATGGGCCACCACGGCCCCGCCGAAATCGAGCTGGGCGGAGAGCTTTCCGATCGCCCGGTCCGACACGGCGATCACGTAGAGCCCCGCCGGAGCCAGAGCCGCAGGATCGTCCGTCCACGGACATCCGCACCGGGCGGCCAGTTCCGGCCCCGTCTCCCGGTTGCGGGCGAAAATCTGCACGGGACCCATTCCCTTCTTTTTCAGCGCCAGGGCCAACGCTTCGGCCACATTGCCGCTTCCGATCACAACGATTTCCTTCATCAGATATCCATTAACAGCCGGTTCGACGGCGAATCGACGGCACACAGCCGCACCCCGTCGACCAGTTCGTTCACTTTCCTCATCTCGGGACTCTGGTCCCATTCGATATTCGACTCACCGTGGCCCTCTACACAGTTGACCACGTCGAATACCGTGATCGCATGCACGTCGTGTCCCGGCATGTACATGTTCACCCGCTCGTCCCGCTCGTTCTCCACCGCCACCAGCATACCGCACTGCTCCAGATCGAAAATCACGTCGCGGACGATCCGCACGGGAAGGTCCAGCTGCCGGGCCACGATCTCCGTGGAGACGGGGCCCTCCCCCTTCAGGAAATGCCGCACGGCCACCAGCATCACGGCCACGGTCACCTTGCGCCGGTGGTCGTAGCTCATGTTCATTGCCTGCCGCTCCTGCTCGTACTTGTCGATATTCTGGTAGGCGAACGAGAGTTCGCCGCCGAACAGCAGAATCTGCCAGCTGGTCTGCAACCAGATCAGAAAGAGGGGCAGCGCCGCGAAACTTCCGTAAATCGCATTGTAGGAGGATACCTGCGACTGGATATAGAAATAGCCGATCTGAAAAAGCTGGAAAACCGTACCGGCGATCACACCGGCCATCAGGGCGCTGCGGAACCTCACCTTCGTGTTGGGCATCACCCGGTAGATCAGGGCGAACATGATCCAGATCGAGACCAGCGAGGCCAGCCCGAACAGGAGGTCCACCCAGAACGACCCTGCCACATCCGTAAGGCTACGGCGCAGATAGATCGAGATGCTGTTGGAAATGGCCCACAGGATCGGCGCCACGAAAACCACGGCCATGTAGTCGCTGAACTTGCGGGTGATGCTGCGGGCCTTGCGCACTTCCCAGATATTGTTGAAGGCGCTCTCGACATTGCCGAACACCTTCATCACCGACCACAGCAGCACCACGAAGCCCACCGAGGCGATCACGCCTCCCCGGGCCCGGATCAGCATGTTGTTGGCGAAGTCGATGATCTGATCGATGATCAGGGTGTACTGCGGATACTCGCGGTAGAGGTATTCGTTAAAACTGTTCTCCATGCCGAACCCCTTGATGACCCCGAACACGAGGGCCGCGATCGGCACGATCGACATGAGGGTGTAGAACGTCAGCGCAGCCGAACGCACCGCCAGGTTGTGCTCACCCAGTCCCCGCGCCATGAAGATGACGACCTTGAACTGGCGCACGGCCCAACGCATCTTGCGGGACTTGTAGTCGTTCTCCTTCGTCTGCCAGATGCCTTCGGTGATGAATTCTATGATCCGCTTTATCATGGTGCGTGCGCAGTTTTATCGTACCGGCCGGTGTGCAAAGATAGCATTTTCGCCCGTTAATCGACCCAGACGACCAGCAGTTTTTCACCTGCCCGGGTAAAGACCGCCTGCATCGTTCCCCCTTCCTTCACGCCCAGCGCCGCGGCGATCTGCCCGTTGGAGAAGGGAAAGTCCCTCCGCAGGATGGTCAGGCGGGCGATACCCTGCTCCTTCATCCGCCTCTTTATCTCTTTGGGCCGGTAGGGCTCCGCGGAGACGATCCGAAGGGCCCGACCCCACAGTCCGCCTTCCGGCAGTTCCTCTGCAAAAACGCAGCCGTTCTCGCCGCCGCACCAGAGGCCCGGCCCGTCGTAATGACGGCACACGAGCCGCGCCTTCTGCAACGCCACGTCGGGCAGGATCAGCCACCGGAACCGCTCCCACGAAGAGGGCGCGGGATGCCTCATATCCCGTTCCCCGACCGCGGGAAATTCCATGCGGCCGATGCCGACCGCACGCACGGCCTTCGTCGGGGAGACGATCCCCTCCCCCGTCTCGATCACCACCTGTTTGCACTCCCCTCCCTCGGAGACCGCCTCCACGCGGCAGGCCGGCCCGAACAGACGGAAAGCCTCCTCCACGTCAAAAAGCGGCGAACACTTGACCACCACCCGACGGGCCAGGGCCAGCAGACGGGGCATCAGCGCCATCACGTCCGGCGAACAATCTTCGAGCAGCACCCGTTTCTCGCCCTTTCCACCGCGGCGGTCGGGATCGACGTAAATCAGATCGACGGGCAGCACAGGGAAAGCCGCACGCCGGGGCTCTTCCTCCCCTGTACAGGACCGCACACACGGAAAACTCCCGTCTCCGCCCTCTTCCAGCCACCGGACGAATTCCTCGGCCGAAGCGTTCACCACTTCGATGCCGGAAGCCCCGAGCAGCCTGAAATTGGATGCCGCCAGCAACGCCACGGCAGGGTCGCGCTCGACGCTCACCACACGGGCGAAACGACGCGACAACCCGAACGAATCGACACCCAGTCCGCAGGTCAGGTCGATACAACAGGCTCCCTCCCGCTCCGGGAAATCGGCGCACGCCTCGCTGCTCGACTGCTCGAAAGCCAGCGGAGGCAACACACACCGGACCACATAATAGGACGGGAGCTTTTTCCGGGCCCGTTGCAGGTACTTCACCTGCGAGGCAGCCTCCGCAGCGTCGGGACCACCCGCACGCAGGGCCACCTGCACCGGATCGGAACCGATGTACCGCTCCACGAGTGCCCTCACACCGGGCGAGAACAGGCGTTTTATATCATCAGGCGTCATATTCCAGGGAGAATTTACGGTCGTCCCGCCCGTACCACCAGACGGCGAGCAGAAGATAGACGAGGTAATATCCAGCCACGAACCAGAGCGGAATCCGCACGTCGAAAGCGGCCCACGGCAGCTCCGCACACCATTTCACCACGGCGTTCTGGAGCCAGGCACACCCTTCCAGCCCGGCCGAGAAGACACCAGCCAGCACCGGGAAGGGAAGGATCATCCACCCCACGGCCAGCAGCACGATCAGATGGGCCGTCAGCACCACCGCCGGATTGATGAGCATACCCACCAGCGGAAAACTGCCGAACTGCCACACCACCAGCGGAGCGGTGCCCATCGTGGCGACCACGCCGATAATCACGACCGAAATCAGCAGGTTGAGCGGCCCGCAGCGGGTGCGCAGCCGCCGGTAAAGCGGACCGAAAGCGACGAATATGGCCAGTACGGCCAGGAACGAAAGCTGGAAACTGATGTCGAACAGGTAGTTGGGGTCGATGGCCAGCATGACGGCCGCCGTGGCGAGCATCGTATTGACCGGATTGCGGTACCGGGTGGCCGCCAGTGCGACCTGGATACCGGAAAACATGAACGCCGCACGGATCACCGAAGGTGAAAGTCCCGCCGCCGCGGCATAGAGCCAGATCGCCGCGACCGCCGCCACGTTCTTCGCAATATGTCCCCTCCGCACGGCCGGCAACAGATAGAAAAGGACATTGACCAGCGAAAAGACGATCCCCACGTGCAGTCCCGACACGGCCAGCAGATGCGAAGCCCCCACCCTGCCGTACGCGGCCCGAAGCTCAGGGCTCATCTCCCGCTTGTCGCCTACCGCCATGGCCGAAACCACGGCCCGCGCATCGTCCGAGAGCGAAAGCCGTCCGAGCAGACGGGCCGCACCGCCCTGTACCCTACGGGCCCAGGAGAGCGGCGTCGCGGTCTGCGCCGGACTGCGGGTCAAGAGCCTGCCGGGCGTGACGAATACCTTGCCGCAGAAACCGCGCGTACGCATCAGCTTCCCGTACCCGCTCCGTGTCGTGTCGATCGGATTCACGTAGGCCAGCGCGGCGTACTGTCCGCCCTGTTCCACCCTCTGGCAGGTATCCACCCAAAGCAACACCCGGGCACGGGCCGCCCGCCACCGGGCCTTTTCGTCCTTTTCATACCGGAAATACCCCACATCGGCCGCCGTCCGCTGCCAACGTCCGCGATCGGAAGGATTTTCGATCACCTGGAAGGTCAGCAGCAGACGCTCGCCCTTGGGCAGCGGATCGTTCGTGCGGTGCAGCTGGGCCAACAGCACAGCGGAGAGAAAGACGGAGAGCGTGACATAGCACCAGGACTCCCGCCGCCGGTATCCCGCCCAGGCCAGCAGCCAGGCCGCCGCGAGCGATCCGCACAGCACGCCCCACGGGAGCGTGTAGCTGCGGGCCACGACGATTCCCGCGATCATCGGCAGGATGATCCGCAAAAAAGGGGTATTCCGTATGCCATTGGCCAGACCGCCCTCCATGATCGTGATTCTATGTATGTCCCGTTACAGTCCCCATGTCTCCCGGTCGAGGCTCCGGTAACGGATCGCCTCGGCGATATGCGCCGTCCCGATGTCGGGCTCTCCCTCCAGGTCGGCGATCGTCCGGGCCAGTTTGATGATCCGGTCGTAGGCCCGAGCCGAAAGGTGCAGCCGCTGCATCGCCTTCTCGAGCATCGAGGAGCACCCGGCCGTCAGCGGACAGAAGCGGCGGATCATGGCCGAAGTCATCATCGCGTTGGTGTGGATGCCCTCGTACTCCCCGAAACGCATCCGCTGCACCTCCCTCGCCCGCACCACGCGCTCCCGGATCGCCTCGCTCGGCTCCTCGGGCCGGCTGTCGGCCATCTCGCTGAAGGCCACGGGCGTCACCTCCACGTGCATGTCGATCCGGTCGAGCAACGGCCCCGAAATCCGGTTCATGTAGCGGACCACCGCCCCCTGCGAGCAGACGCACCCCTTGGTCGGGTGGTTGTAATATCCGCAGGGACAGGGATTCATCGCGGCTACGAGCATGAAGTTGGCAGGATATTCCACATTGTATTTAGCCCTCGACACGGTGATCGTCTTCTCCTCCAGCGGCTGGCGGAGCACTTCGAGCAGGCCGCGCCCGAACTCGGGCAGTTCGTCCAGAAAAAGTATCCCGTTGTGGGCCAGCGAAATCTCGCCCGGCTGGGGATTGGCTCCGCCACCCACGAGCGACACCCGCGAAGCCAGATGGTGCGGAGCCCGGAACGGACGGCGCGTGAGCAGACCCGCTTCGGTACCCAGCTTGCCGGCCACGGAATGTATCTTGGTTGTCTCCAACGCCTCCTCCGGCGTCATCGGGGGCATGATGGTCGGGATACGCCGGGCCAACATGGTCTTTCCCGAGCCGGGAGAGCCGATCATCAGCACGTTATGCCCTCCGGCCGCCGCGATCTCCAGCGCCCGTTTCACATGGGCCTGGCCGCGCACGTCCGAAAAATCCTCCCCGTGGCGGCCGGTCGCGGCGGAAAAAAGCTCCGACATGTCCAATCTCACCGGCTCCAGGGGCCGCTGCCCGCTGAGGAAACCGACCACTTCGGTCAGCGAACGCACGCCGATCACCTCCAGTCCCTCCACCACGGCCGCCTCACGGGCATTCACCGCAGGCAGGATCAGCCCGGCGAAACCCTCCTCCTTCGCCTTCAGGGCGATCGGCAAGGCACCCCGGATCGGCATCACCGAACCGTCGAGCGAAAGCTCCCCCATGATAACGTAACGGTCCAGCCTGTCGGGCACGGCCTGCCCCGTGGCGGCCAGAATGGCCACGGCGATCGGCAGGTCGTAGGCCGAACCCTCCTTGCGCAGATCGGCCGGAGCGAGGTTCACCACCACCTTCCTGCCCGTCATGCGGAATCCGCTGTTGCCGAAAGCGGCCCGGATACGCTCCTGGCTCTCCTTCACGGCATTGTCGGGCAGGCCGACCAGAAACATGCCGATCCCCATGGAGATATCCACCTCCACGGCCACCGTCACGGCTTCGATCCCCACGAGGGTACTGGCGAAACTCTTTACGAACATATCCTGCGCTATTGATCCGGATCAGAACGGGGCATCGCCGCCCCCGCCGAACGTCCCTCCGAAATTGCCTCCCGAGGGGAGGTCGAATCCCGTGGCGGGCCCGGCCGCGAAACCTCCTCCGCCGGAAGGAACGTCGAAATCGGCATTCATCCCGGCCGACGGCACGTCGCTCAGACTGCTGTCCATCGTGCTGTAAGCCAGCGAATCGTCCTCGTCGTAGTCCATGAAACGGGCCTGTTCCTTGCGGAAGCGCAGTTTCACGGTGTCCACGGCGCCGTTACGGTGCTTGGCCACGATGATCTCGGCCATACCCGCCGTAGGCAGCCCCTCCTCGTCCACCGTCAGTCCGTAATACTCCGGACGGTGAATGAACGCCACAATGTCGGCGTCCTGCTCGATGGCGCCCGACTCCCGCAGGTCGCTCAGCTGGGGCCGCTTGCTGCCGCCGCGCGACTCCACCGAACGGTTGAGCTGCGAAAGGGCGATGATCGGGATGTTCAGCTCCTTGGCGATCGCCTTCAGCGAACGCGATATGGAGGCCACCTCCTGCTCGCGGTTGCCCCGGGTTTCGGGCGTTCCCGTCATCAGCTGGAGGTAGTCGATGATAATCAACTGAATGTCGTACTGGGTCTTGAGCCTCCTCACCTTCGACCGGAACTCGAAGACCGAAAGGGCCGGCGTGTCGTCGATGAACAGCGGGGCGTTGGCCAGCGGCTTGATCGAGGTCTCCAGATGCTTCCACTGCTCGGGATTGAGGTTTCCGTTGCGCACGTCCCGCGAGTCGAGCCCCGATTCGGCCACCACCAGACGGAGCATCAGCTGCGTGGAGCTCATCTCGAGCGAGAAGAAGGCGACCCCCTTGTCGTGATCGACGCAGACGTTGCGCGCCAGCGAGAGCACGAAAGCCGTCTTGCCCATCGAAGGACGCGCGGCGATGATGATCAGGTCGGAGGGCTGCCACCCCAGCGTCAGCCGGTCGAGATGGGTGAATCCGGAAGGGACGCCGCTGAAACCTCCCTCGCGTTTGGAAGCCTCCTCGATCGCCTCCATCGTACGGGCCAGGATATCGCGCGACTTCTGCACGTCCTTTTTCACGTGCCCCTCGGCCACCTTGAATATCTCCCCCTCGGCGAAGTCGATCAGATCGGTCACGTCGGTCGACTCGTCGTACGACCGGCGCTGAATCTCGGTCGTGGCCCGGATCAGCTCCCGCTGCACGTATTTCTGGGCGATGATCTTGGCGTGGAACTCCACATGGGCGGCCGAACCGACCTTCTGGGTGAGCTGGGCGAGGAAGGCCGCCCCGCCCACGGCCGTCAGCTGGCGCTTGAGCTTCAGCTTCTCGGTCACGGTGTAGAGGTCGATGGGTTTCAGCTCCATCGACAGTTCGAGGATCGCCTTGTAGATGATCTGGTGCGCTTCCTTGTAGAACGCTTCGGGCACCACGAACTCCTGCACGGCGATCACGGCGTCCTTTTCGAGCATCAGCGCACCGAGCACGGCCTCTTCCAGCTCCACCGCCTGCGGCGGAACGTTGGCCCCCGTTTCGGTCAGGGCTGCGTAGCTCTCCCGGTTGCGCTGGGAGGGAGTATAATTTTTTGCCATTTACAAAAGGATTGGGAGCGTAAAGGTAGTGTTTTTCCGCTATTTTTCCCGGAGAAAGAAATAACTTTTTTGCTTCCGTTTATCGTCCTGATTCCGGGCCACATAGAGCCTGCGGCCCGTGTAGGGGTCACGGCCCGTGCGGAACATCACCGAGGAGAGGGTCATGGGCGTGGGCGTGAGGTCCTGCACCTGCTCCAGGCGCATGTGCAGCGACCGGGTCTTCTGCGACAGACGCCGCATGTCGGCCTCCGTACACCCCGGATGACTCGATATGAAATAGGGGATCAGCTGGTAACGCAGCCCCTCCCGGCGGCAGATGCGCCCGAAATCGGCGTGCAGCCTCTCGAACAGGGCGAAAGAGGGTTTGCGCATCAGTTTCAGCACCTCGTCCTCCGTGTGTTCGGGCGCCACCTTGAGTCGGCCCGAAGTATGGTTTACCACCACCTCGCGCAGATAGGCCCCACCGTCCGAGGGATCGAACAGGTCGTAACGGATGCCGCTCCCGATGAAGGCCTTCTTCACCCCCTTGACACGACCCACTTTCCGGTAAAGCTCCAGCAACCGGGCGTGGCTGTTGTCCAGGTTGGGGCACACCTTCGGGAAAAGACACGAGGGACGCACGCACGCGGCGCACGCCTTCAGGTTCCGGCCGCCCATGCCGTACATATTGGCGGAAGGTCCTCCCACATCCGAGAGATACCCCTTGAATCCGGGCATCCGCACCACCCGCTCCACCTCCTGCAGGACGGATCGCTCCGACCGGCTGCTGACGAACTTTCCCTGGTGGGCCGAAATGGTGCAGAAACTGCATCCGCCGAAACACCCCCGGTGAATGTTGACCGAGAACTTGATCATCTCGAAAGCCGGTATACTGCCCTTTCCGTCGTAACGCGGATGCGGCAGGCGCGTATAGGGCAGGTCGAACGCGGCGTCGATCTCCGCCTCCGTCAGCCGGGGATGCGGAGGATTGACCACCACGAAGCGGTCGCCCACGGGCTCCACCAGCACGGCATCCTGTTCCAGCCGGTTCGACTCGGTCTCCATCGTCACGAAATTCTCCGAAAAGGCCCGGTCGTCCTCCGCACACCGCTCGTAGGAGTGCAGCCGGATCGTCCGCTGCGGATCGAGCCGGTCCACGTAGGTGCGGTCGGCCATGAAGGCCACCTGCCTCAGTTTCCGCAGCAGTTTGGCGTTGTATCCGTTGGCCATGGCCCGGGCCACCTCGCCGATGGCCTTGTCGCCCATGCCGTAGATAAGCAGGTCGGCGCCGCTCTCGGCCAGCACCGAAGGCTTCACCGTGTCGCTCCAATAATCGTAATGGGCGAGCCGCCGCAGCGACGCCTCGATCCCGCCGATCACCACCGGGACGTGGGGATAGAGCCGCTTGAGTATCCGCGTATAGACCGTCACGGCATAGTCGGGACGGAACCCGGCCTTGCCTCCGGGCGTGTAGGCATCGTCGCTGCGCAGGCGCAGGTTGGCCGTGTAGTGGTTCACCATCGAATCCATGCTTCCGGCCGAAACGCCGAAAAAAAGACGGGGCACCCCCAGTTTCCTGAAGTCGCGCAGATCGTCCTTCCAGTTGGGCTGCGGCACGATGGCCACACGATAGCCCGCGGCCTGCAGCAGGCGCCCGATCACGGCCGGTCCGAACGACGGATGGTCGACATAGGCGTCGCCGCTGAAAAGGATCACGTCGAGGTAATCCCACCCCAGCGCCTTCACCTCCTTGACGCTCGTGGGCAGCCAGTCACCCGGCCGGAAAGTATGTGTCGTCCGTTCTGCCATAACCAGCCCGTCAGCGCCCCCCGCCCAACAGCAGGGAGCTGTCCCCGTAACTCAGAAAGCGGAAACCGTTCCGCAGCGCATAGTCGTATATCCGACGCCACTCCTCCCCCACGAAGGCCGAGACGAGCAGCAGCAGCGTACTTTTCGGCTGGTGGAAATTGGTGACGATATGATCGACCACGCGGAAACGGTAGCCCGGCATAATCATGATCTGCGTGGCCGCCTTGAGCTTCTCCGTCCCCGTGCGCCGCATATACTCCGCGAGGGCCTCCAGCAGCCGGCGGCCGTCGTACTCCTCCGGAATGTCGTACAGTTCCCACTGACCGACCGTCTCCTCCGGCCGGGGCTCTCCCCCGGTCAGCGTCCGGTACCCCAGCGCCGCGAGGCTTTCGAGCGTCCGCACCGTGGTCGTTCCCACGGCCACGACCGCCCCCCGTTTCTCCAGCAGGCGTTCCACGGTCGCCGGCGTGACTTCGAAATGCTCCGTGTGCATGGCGTGCTGCATGACATCGTCGCTCTTCACGGGCAGGAAGGTTCCCGCTCCCACGTGCAGCGTCACTTCCGCGAACCCGAACCCGGCCCCCTTCAGGCGCCCGATCAGCTCCTCCGAGAAGTGAAGGCCCGCCGTAGGCGCCGCCACCGATCCCTCGAACCGGGAATAGACCGTCTGGTAACGTGTATTGTCGATCTCCTCGCTCTCACGGTTCAGGTAGGGAGGAATCGGAATCCGCCCCAGATGTTCGAGCAGCTGTCCGAACGTCACCGGTGCGTCCCACTCGAAACGCACCACCTGTTCCCGTCCGTCGTTACGCACCCTCCACGCCCGAAGGCGGCAGGAGGCTCCTCCGTACCCGAAGGGAATCTCGAGCGGCCCCTCCTTCCACTTTTTCGAATTGCCCACGATGCAGTGCCACGTGCACCCGCCCCGCACGGCGAACGCCCGTTCGTAGTCGGCCGGCTCGCAGGGTTCGAGGCAGAAGATCTCCACCCGCGCCCCGCTGGGTTTGTGCATGACGATGCGGGCCCGCACCACCTTCGTATTGTTGAAGACCAGAAGCGCCCCGGCCGGAAGCACCTCCCCGATGTCGCTGAAATGCGTCGGGGCGATCTCTCCGCCGCCGTAGACGAGCAGGCGCGACATATCCCGCCTCTCCAGCGGGAACTTGGCGATCCGCTCCTCGGGCAGGTCGTAGTCGTAATCGGATATGCGTACGTTATGTTCCATTTCGACAAGATGACACCGCAAAAGTAATACTTATTCCCGATTTTTGACTACTTTTGCCCCGAACACAGCAGGGAGGCTCTGCCGCTGCCCCGCAAGGGGGAGAGGAAAGTCCGGGCAACGCAGAGCGCCGTCCTTCCTAACGGGAAGATCTCCGAGAGGGGATAGCAAGCGTAACAGAAAACAACCGCCACGAAACCGCCGAACGGTCGCGTGGTAAGGGTGAAAAGGCGGGGTAAGAGCCCACCGCGGATGTGGTGACACGTCCGGCCGTACGTCTGACGGGTTGCAAGACCATGTATACCGACGCCGTAGGGTTGCTCGCCCGATGTCGGGGGGTAGGTTGCTGACGAGCCGCGGAGGAGACTCCCGGCCTAGATAAATGGCAGAGGCCCGCAGGGGAGCGATCCGCTCCGGGCACAGAACCCGGCTTACACGCCCTGCTGTGTTCTTTTTTTCCGGAACCGTCCGCCGGAACCCGGAACGGCCCGGGACGGGGGTTTGTATTCCATTCTGTACAGATCGAACCCCTCGGCCCAATAGTCCCTCCGTATTTCTTTCAGTTCGACCCCCCGTTTTCTGTAAAATCCGCAGGCCAGCTGCGAAGTACGCACGGTTATTCTCCTGACGGTGCCGAAACTCCCGAGCACTCCGAGTCTGTGCCGGAGCAGCCGGGTCCCCAGCGACCGTCCCCGATAACCGGGGTGCACCATGTCCCAACTGATTTTTCCCTCCGACCCGTCATTGGCGAAGTTGATCCCGCCGCAGCCGACGATCGCTCCGTCGCACAGCAACACGTAGTAAAGTTCTCTTTCACGGTCCAGATAGGCAGCGAAATCCGCCTCCTCCGCCGGCGCGAAATACTCCGGAATGTTCAGACGGATCAACCCCATGACAGCCTCCCTGTCTGCCGGCACGTACTCCCTGATCGTTACGGACTCTTCCATTTTCCTGCAATGTTCGATGGCATCAAAACAACCTTTCCCGTTCCTACCCTTTCCGGGCGACCAGCAGCACGGGGTGATAGGTCAGAGGGACACGGCCGTCGCGGTCCGAAGAGGCAAACCGTTCGCCGTACTCCTCGCAGAACTCCCGCAGGCGGCGGGGCGTCCAACTCTGTCGCACGGTGGCATTCACACCCGTCTCCCGGATGTGGCGGAGCACCTCCACCGGAGAGGAGAACCACAGCGTACGGCAGTAGGCCCGCTGCCACAGCAGCGTGAAACCCGCACGGCGCACCAGCGCGGAGAGGGCATCCGGCGCATAGTAGCAAAGCCCCTCCCCCGTAAGCGCCCTGATCTGCGAAAAATTATCGGGGCCGAAAGTCGAAAGGGCCAGGAAACCGCCCCTGCGCAATGCGGCGAAACTCTTTCCGAGAAACCGCGGCAAATCGTCGAACCACTGCACCGTGGAGGCCGACACCAGCAGATCGAGCTCCGGAGGAAACTCCGCCGTCTCGGCATCGCCCCACAGATACTGCGCCTCCACTCCGCCCGTATAGCGCCCGACATACTCCCGCGAGGCGGGAGCCAGATCGTTGAATACCCACGCCGTACGCGGAAAATACTCCACCAGCCGGCGGGTCAGGAACCCGGTGCCCGCCCCCACTTCCAGCGCCCGGGCGACGGTGCGGGGCACGTGGCGCATCACGGCGCCGGCCAGTTCGTCGCAAATTTCCTGCTGGACGAGCGCCAGCGTATCGTATCGTTCGAATCCGGCGGCGAACCGCTCCCGGATCAGTTCCTTATCGGCCATTTATTTCCCGTTCGATCAAATCCGAATCCCCGAAGGGATAGTGGGGCAAAGGTAACACTTCCGCCCGTTCGCCCCAATAGGCGGTCAGGTTTTCGACGGGAAAAATCACATCGTCCGTCCCCACCACGGCCCGGTCCCAGCGGATCGAAGGCTCGTAGGGCTCGAGCGAACCCTCGCACAGGCCGATCAACTCGCATTCATTGGCTTCGCGGTCGCGGAACGGAAGCCACGGCGCCAGACGGGCATACTCCTTCGGCCCGTACATCCTGCGGTTGAACTCGTCGATTCCGTATTTATGAATTCCGCGAAGGGTGACATTCATCCGTTTGGGGTCGATTCCCCTGCGGGCGTCCACCGGATAGGGCGAACCGCACAGGGCCACCGCCCGCGTCCATTCCACCCTCGTGAAAATCCGCTCGGCCACCCATACGCCGAACGACCAAGCGAACAGATAGCGCCTCGGATAGTCCGCCAGCGGCAGCCCCGGATCGGCGATCTCTCCCCTGAAATCGAAGAGGCAGACCACATCGCATCCCGCAGGCCGCACGTGTTCCACACACCGGGGCGCACAGGCCCATCCCAGCACGATCACCACGACCGCATCGTTGGGCCGTCCGCCGGACACCGGCACCCCGCGGTCCCGCGTCCTCACTAACCAAGCCGTTTCCATACCTCCGCAAAACGTTCGACATCCTCCGCCGACAGGGCGGCACTGAGCGACACACGCACACGGGC
Organism: Gallalistipes aquisgranensis; assembly: GCF_014982715.1. Taxonomy (NCBI): domain Bacteria; kingdom Pseudomonadati; phylum Bacteroidota; class Bacteroidia; order Bacteroidales; family Rikenellaceae; genus Gallalistipes; species Gallalistipes aquisgranensis. The sequence continues at coordinate 1,552,166 of NZ_JADCJY010000001.1, forward strand.
TTCGCCCTGCGGAACGGTCGGGTGACGGATCGCCGTCGTCCAGAACCCCTCCTCACGGAAACGGGCGGCCATCTCCAGCGCCCGGCCGTTCTCATAGGCCATGACGGGAACGATCTGCGTAGCGGCGGGATCGTCCGAAAGCAGCGACACCAACCGCCGCAGGTGTTCCCTCCGCTCCCCGAAACCGGGCAGCCGCCGCACCAGAAAATCGCTCCACAGGAGCGTGAGCGGAGGAAGCGCCGTCGAAAAAATCAGCGTCCGCATACGGTTGACCAACACCCGGCGCGTCAGCGGATCGGTCACCACGAATGCCCCGGCAGACGAAAGGGCCTTGCCCAGCGTGGCCACGATCACATCCACCTCCTGCGCCACACCCTCCTGCGCCGCACACCCCGCTCCCGAAGGGCCGAACACGCCAAAGGCATGCGCCTCGTCCAGATAGATGCGGAACCCGTACTTCCGTTTCAGCCGCACAAGCTCCGCCAGCGGGGCCCGGTCGCCGTCCATGCTGAAAACCGACTCGGTCGCCACCCATATCCGCCGGCCCGCACCGTATTTCCGGAGCAGCGACTCCAGATGTCCCGTATCGTTATGCCGGAAGCGCATCCACTCGGCCCCCGACAGTCTCAATCCGTCGATCAGGCTGGCATGCAGCAGTTTGTCGCCCAGGACAAGGTCCCCCTTCCCGGTGAGGGCCGGAAGCACTCCCGTATTGGCCAGATAACCGCATCCCACCACGAGCACCTCGCGGCCGGGCCACAGCGCCGCCAGCGAACCCTCCAGCCGTTCGTACTCGGGACTGTTTCCCGTCATGAGCCGCGAAGCGGGATTGCTCATCATGAAACGCCCCGGAAACTCTCCCTGTCCGGCGAGTTCGGCGAAAAAACCGCGTTGCAGCGCCTCGTCCGACAGCCCCAGATAATCGTTGGACGACAGGTTCAGATACCTCCCGCCTGCCTCGTCCTCAATGTATTTCCCTTCACACCGCGTACGGCGCAGTACGCGCAGATTGTTTTCCTCTTCGAGCCGCCTCAACAGCTCCTCCATCGGGTCCGCGCCCCCGTTTTCGTTTCGTATCATCGTATCTTCTCTTTCCCGGGGGTCTCTCCCTCCGGAAGGTTCCGTTTGGTCTTTTGTCCTGCGATATGCACCGTCACCCCGGCCGCCACCGCGAGCAGCAGGATGCTGAGCCACCGCACGTCGGTCAGCACGAAAGCCGACAGCAGGATCGTGCTCCAGAGCAGGAGCAGAATATACCACTTCACCCGCCGGGGAATACCCCGGCCGCTGCGATAGTCGTCCAGATAGCGTCCGAACAGGGAGTTGGTGAGCAGCCACCTCTCCAACCGTCCGCTGCTGCGCGAAAAGCACCACAGCGAAAGCAACAGGAACGGAGTGGTGGGCAGCACCGGAAGCGCCATGCCCAACATTCCGAGCCCGAGCGACAACAAGCCGCCCGCAAGACAGAGCGTTCTCAGCATCGGCCGCCCTCCCCCGCCGTATCCCGGAGAGGTTCCGGCCGCGAAAAACGCCCCCTCGTCTCTCCCTCCATGGCTAATTGTTGACGCGGAACACTTTCTGAACCCCCTTGATCCGCATCAGGGAATAGATCACCGTATCGACCACGCCGGCTCCGGGCACCTCCACGTTCACCAGCCCGGAGAGCGTTCCCCCGGCCGAGGAGAGGTTCATCGAACGGATATTGAGCTTCAGGTCCCGGTTGATGACCTCTGTGATACGGTTGACGATTCCGGTCGCATCCTCGGCCACCACCTTGAGCGACACGCGGAAGGCCCCCTGCTGCGTATCGCTGCGCCAACGGGCCGGCAGCACGCGGTAGGGATAGCGTTCCTGGAGGCGCAGGGCGTTGGGGCAATCCGTCCGGTGGATCGTAATGCCCGCATTGACCGTGATAAACCCGAAAATCTCGTCGCCGAAGATCGGGTTGCAACACTTGGCCAGTTTGTATTCCAGATGGTTGATCGTCTCGTCGATCACCAGCGCGTCCGGGTTCTTCGCGGCGGTCTTCACCGTAGAGGCCGGGGCCCGGGTCCGCGTCTCCGTCAGCTCGCCGCTGAGATGCTTCCCGATGATCTCCTTCACGTCCGCCAGGCCGATCTTCTCCGAGGCAATCTGTCCGTAGAGTTCCGTTCCCGTCCGGAGTTTGTAGTATTTGCAGAGCACCGTCACGGCGTCGTCCATCGTCACGGGCAGCTTCCAGTTCTTGATCTTGCGTTCCAGCTCCTCGCGCCCCAGATTGGCCGCCTTGGCCTGCTCCTCGCGCATGTAGGCCCTGATCTTGTTGCGGGCCTTGCTCGTGGTGACGAAATTGAGCCAGTCGGCCTTGGGTTTCTGGTTCTTCGAGGTGAGCACCTCCACAATGTCGCCGTTGTGGAGCACCTCCTTGATCGGCACGTTGCGGTGGTTGACCCGTCCGCCCGTGCAGGTGGCGCCCAGATTGGTGTGGATATCGAAGGCGAAATCGAGTACCGTGGCCCCTTCGGGCAACTTGCGCAGGTCGCCGTTGGGCGTGAAGACGAATATCTCGCCCGAAGCCAGCTTCGTGTCGAACCGTTCGGCGATATGGTTCGTATCGGTGCTCTCCATCAGTTCGCGCAGTTTGCCGAGCCACTGCTCGCTGCCCAGTCCGCCCTGGTTGACCCCCTTGTAGCGCCAGTGCGCGGCGATACCCCGCTCGGCTACGGCATCCATCCGCTCGGAGCGGATCTGTATTTCGACCCAATGGCCGTCGGGCGTCACCACCGTCGTATGGAGCGACTCGTAACCGTTCGACTTGGGAATCGAAATCCAGTCGCGCATCCGGTCGGGATTGGGAGTGTAGAAATCGGTGACGATGGAGTAGACGCTCCAGCACAGGGGTTTTTCCTGCTCGGGCGGACAGTCGATGATGATCCGCAGGGCGAAAATGTCGTACACCTCTTCAAACGGGATGTGCATGCGACGCATCTTCGACCAGATGGAGAAAATCGACTTGGTGCGGCTTTTGATATGGTACTTCAGACCGCTCTGGCGCAGTTTCGCCTCGATCGGTTCCAGAAATTTCGCGATGAACAGGTTCCGTTCGCGGGCCGTCTCCTCGAGCCGCGTATGGATGTAGTTGTAATCCTCCGGCTCCAGAAAACTCAGGGCGATGTCCTCCAGTTCGCTTTTCAGCGTATAGAGCCCCAGCTTGTGGGCGATCTGCGCATAAAGGTTGAGGCTCTCCCACGACTTTTTCTTCTGCTTATCCGGGGGGAACATGGAGAGCGAACGCATCACTTCCAGCCGGTCGGCCAGCTTGATGAGAATCACGCGCGGATCGGTGGAATAGGAGACGATCAGCTCCCGGAAATTGTCGGCCTGCTCGCTCGATATCTTGGGATCGACATCCGAGATATTGCACAGTCCTCCGAGTATCCCCACGCAGGCATCGCCGAACATACGGCCCGCCTCCTCGGGCGAAAGCATCCTCATCCGCACCACGTCGTGCAGCAAGGTCGAAATAGTGGAATTGCGCCCCAGCCCGATTTCGCCGATCACGATCTGCGCCGTAGCTACCGAATGGCCCAGCAGGGGCGTCCCGTCGTAACGGGTCAGCCCGGAGAGTTTCTCTTCGGCCAGCTCGAGCGCCCGGCCGATCATCTCTACGCTCCGGGCGCTGAAATTGGCCTCCGCCAACTCGAAAAGAGGACGATACCTCTCCCGGATTCCTGTTACCTCCGCATTTTCCATAACCGTCTCTGTGTGGTTCGAAAGATACGAAAAAAATATGGAAAAACCCGCATCAGCTCACTGTCAGCTCCTCCTCCCGGCACCCGTCTTCCTCCTCCCGCTCGGAAAGCACCAGTTCCATCACGGCATAGAGCCGCTGCACGCAGTCGCGCCACGAAAAGGTCCGGGCGAAACGGGCCCTTTCGCGGCGCAGTCCCTCCGGAGGAGGTTCGAAGAGCGCCCTCTCCAGCAACTCCAGGAAATGTCCGTCGCTGCGGGCCAGCGCCAGGTGCTCCCCGAAGGGGAACAGCGGATCGGTAGCCGTCGCCACGACGTTTTTTCCCAGTGCCAGATAGCGCACCACGCTGTCGGGATAGGATGCACGGGTATGCCCGTTGCGCGCCTCGGGACTGATGCACGCATCGAACTGGGCGACATAGGCGGGCAACTCCCGGTCCGCCTTCGCCCCCATGAAAAAGACATTGTTCAACCGGTGCAGTCCGTGCCGGGAGAAAAGGGCGTCTTCCCCTCCCGCCAGCACCAGCGAACAGCGGGGGAAAGCGCAGGCGATCCGGTAGAGCAGGTCCGGAGACTGGAGCATGACGCTCAGCGGCGCCGTCATGCCGATCAGCGGACGTGGAATACCGTACAGCGGGGACGGTTTGCGGTAGCGGTGTCCCGGATCGAACCCTTCCAGATCGGTGCCCCGGCCGATGGCGTAGGTATCGTAATTGTAAGCGCGCACCTGTTCGGCCAACATCACGTCTGCCGTCACCACCAGGTCGCTCTTGCGTACGAGCCGGGGCTCGAGCCGTTCGCCGTGCCGCCGCCAGAAATCGACCTGCTGCAAATCGAAGCGGCGGTAATAGACCGTAAGTTCGGGATCGAGGTATTCCTTCAGGTAGAGCCCCCGGTAAAAGTCGTTTTCGATCAGCAGGTAATGCTCTCCCATCCCCAGATGATCCATCGCCCAACGGATCACCTCCGCAAAGCGGCGTCCGTTGCGGCGGTTCAGCAGGTCGAACACCAGATCGGAATAGATTTTCGAAAACGAGGAGACCACCAGCGGGGGTTCGAGCACCCACAGCGAAGAGCCGGCCCGGCGGATGGCCGGTTCGCTGCCCCGCAGCACTCGGTTCTTGCGCTCCGTCTCCCGGTTTCCGCCACCGCCCAGCAGGGCCATCCAGTCGACCGGAGGATTGACGTAAAGCACACGGTTCTCCTGCGCAAGCTCCCGGGCCATCGCCTGACCCGGGGAAGCCTCCGTATCGCTCCACGACCGGAGCGCCGCCACCACGAACGTCTTATCTCGCACCATCTCCTCAGGGATTACCGATACCGCCGCCCGATAAAGACGACACCCGCAGCCGTGGCCGCGGGTGAAGCATAGGTATCAACAATCGTGCAAAGAGGTGCGTCAGCGGGGGAGGAATCGCCCGAGCAGGGTCTCCATCTGGCGCTGCATCTCGGCGGCCTTCGCCCCGGCCGCCTCGGCAAACCGCTCCGTGCGGTCGGCATAGATGATTCCGCGCGAGGAGTTGACCAGCAGGCCGCACCGCTTGTTCATCCCGAACTCGGCCACCTCGGCCAGGCTTCCGCCCTGCGCACCCACCCCGGGCACCAGAAGGAAGTGATGCGGCACGATCTTGCGGATGCTCCGCAGCATCCGGGCCTGCGTAGCCCCCACCACGTACATCGTGTCATCCGTCGTACCCCAGCTGCGCGACACCTTGAGCACCTGCTCGTAAAGGTAATCGCCGTTCTCCAGCCGCAGCATCTCGAAATCGGAGGCACTCGGATTGGAGGTCAGGGCCAGGATCACGGCCCAGCGGCCGGGATAGTTGTAAAACGGCTCCACCGTGTCGCGCCCCATATAGGGCGACAGGGTCACGGCGTCCACCAGCCCCTCGTCGAAAAAGGCACGCGCATACATCTGCGACGTATTGCCTATGTCGCCCCGTTTGGCATCGGCGATGACGAACATCTCCGGATAACGCTCCCGCAGATAGCGGCACGTCTTCTCGAAACTGGCCAGCCCGGCCGGTCCGTTCTCCTCGTAGAAGGCGAGGTTCGGCTTGTAGCACACGGTATAGGGAGCCGTCGCGTCTATTACGGCCCGGTTGAACTCGAACTGGGGATCGTCCGCCCCGGAGAGGCACTCGGGAGTCTTTTTCAGGTCGGTATCCAGACCCACGCAGAGGAAACTGCGTTTTTTCTCGATCTGCTCGAAAAGCTGATTGGCGTTCATCGTATGTCGGTTGGATTCTCTTTCGTTTCCTTCCCCTACTCCTCGCTGGCACGCAGGCGCTCGGCATTCTCGGCCACGATCAGATGGTCGATGCAGTCCTGGATGTCGCCGTCCATGAAAGCGGAAAGGTTGTAAATCGTGTAGTTGATCCGGTGGTCGGTGATCCGGCCCTGCGGATAGTTGTAGGTGCGGATCTTGGCGCTCCGGTCGCCCGTCGAGACCATCGTCTTCCGCTTGGAGGCGATCTCCTCCAGATACTTCGCGTATTCGAGGTTGAAGATACGCGTACGCAACTCCTCCAGCGCCTTGTCGAAATTCTTGAGCTGCGACTTCTGGTCCTGGCACTGCACCACGATCCCCGTGGGGATATGGGTCAGCCGGATGGCCGAATAGGTCGTATTGACCGACTGTCCGCCGGGTCCCGACGCACAGAAGGTATCCTTGCGGATGTCGTTCATGTTGAGGTCGATGTCGAACTCCTCGGCCTCGGGCAGCACGGCCACCGATGCGGCGGAGGTGTGGACGCGCCCCTGCGTCTCGGTCTGCGGCACGCGCTGTACGCGGTGCACGCCCGACTCATACTTGAGCGTTCCGTACACACTGTCTCCCGTCACCTTCAGCACCACCTCCTTGAAGCCTCCGGCGGCCCCCTCGCTCATGCTGTTGACCTCGTATTTCCAGCCTTTCCGCTCGATATATTTGGTGTACATGCGGAACAGGTCGCCCGCGAAGATGGCAGCCTCGTCGCCGCCCGTACCGCCGCGGATTTCGAGGATGGCATTCTTCTCGTCCTGGGGGTCCTTCGGGATGAGCAGCAGTTTGATCTCCTCCTCGAGGGCCCCGATGCGGGGTTCGAGTTCGGCGATCTCCTGGCGGGCCATCTCACGCATCTCCTCGTCCTTCTCGGTGGCATAGAGGTCCTTGGCCTCCTGCAGATTGGCCACGGCCGTACGGTAGCGGCCGCCAGCCTCGACGACGGGCTGCAACTCCTTGTACTCCTTGTTGAGGGCCACGAATCTCTTCATGTCGGCGATCACCTCGGGGTCGGTCATCTGCTGTCCGATCTCCTCGAACTTCAGTTTCAGTCCCTCCAGACGGGAAAGCAAGCTGTTCTCTGCCATAATCCTGTTTTTTTAGGCGACAAAGATAATCAAAAAAAATCAATCCGGCCGCCTTTTACCGGTTCGCCGCAAGATTCCTCCGTTCCGCGGGCCAGAGGACGACTTCCCGGGCTTTCCGCTGATTCTCTTCGGCCAGTTTCAGAATATGCTCCATGACGTATGCTCTTACCGGACAAAGGTAAGCAAAATCCGGCCACGGAACAATCGCCCGGGGAGAGGCGTGCCCGATTTCATAATTCGGATTAATAATTGTACCTTTGTCCGGTCAATCCTCCCCCGGGCGGCACCGCCCGGAAGAACATTCAGAGCCATGTCCGAAACCAGACACCTCACCCTGCAACAACTCCAGGCCCGGATCAAGGAGAGCCTCGACGGGGCGTTCCCGCTGCCCGTGTGGGTCGTGGCAGAGATCAGCGAACTGAAGGTGAACTACTCGGGCCACTGCTACATGGAGCTGGTCGAGAAGGGTGGCGACAACCAGGTGCCCCGCGCCAAATGCAGCGCCATCGTGTGGCGTTCGACATGGGGCGCCCTTTCCTCCTATTTCGCATCGGCCACCGGAAGCCCGCTGGGCGCAGGGATGAAGGTACTGCTGAAGGTCTCGGTCAACTATCACGAACTGTACGGACTCTCGCTCACCGTAAGCGACATCGACCCGCTCTACACCCTCGGCGACATGGAACGCCAGCGGCAGGAGACCATCCTGCGTCTGCAGGAAGAGGGGGTTTACGACATGAACCGGAGCCTCGACATGCCGCCCGTCATCCAGCGGATCGCCGTGGTCTCCTCGCGCAACGCGGCCGGTTTCCAGGACTTCATGAAGGAGCTGGGACGCAGTCCCTATGCCTTCGACGTGACGCTCTTCGACGCCTTCATGCAGGGAAACGAGGCCGAAGCCTCGATCATCGCCGCATTGGAACGTGTGGCGGACGAGGCCGACCGCTTCGACGTGGCAGTGGTGATCCGGGGAGGCGGTTCGCAGAGCGACCTGGCCTGCTTCAACTCCTACCGTCTGTGCAGCCACCTGGCCCAGTTCCCGCTGCCGGTGCTCACGGGCATCGGCCATGACAAGGACCAGAGCGTGGCCGATCTGGTGGCGGCCCTCGCCCTGAAGACCCCGACCGCCGTGGCGGCCCATCTGGCCGACGGCCTGGCCCGGTTCGACACGTGGCTCGACACGCTCCGCGACGAAGTGACGGGGCAGACCGTCACCATGCTCGACCAGGCCCGCCGCTCCCTTCAGGAATACGGCTTCTCCCTCTCCCGGACGGCCACGGAACTGACCCGTTCGCTGGAACTGCGCCTGGAGCGCCTTTCCGGAGAGGTGGTCCGCCGCAGCGAAGCGCTTCTCACGGCAGGCCGCACCCGCACGGACGGCTTCCGGACGCTGCTCGCCGAACGGACGCACACGCTGCTCACCGCACGTGGACGCCACATCGCCATGCTGGAATCCCTGACCGAAAGCCGCAGGCCGGAGAAAATCCTCGCGCTGGGTTTTTCCGTGGTACGCAGCGGAGGGAAAGCCGTCAAGGACGGTGCAGCGCTCCGGGAAGGCGACCCCGTGCGGATCACCTTCGCACGCGGCGAAAAAGAGGCGATCATACGATAGAACGAAAAAACGAAATACGTCAATGGAAAGCAAAGAGACGAAACCCACTTACAGCGAGGCGATCCGCGAGATCGAGACGATCCTCGACCGGTTCAGCCGGGAGGAGTTCGACGTGGACGCGCTGGCCGCACAGGTGAAACGGGCGACGGAGCTGATCCGGCTCTGCAAGAAAAAGCTGAAAAAGGCCGAGGACGACGTGGCCAAGGTGCTGAAAGAGGAATAGGGCGATGAAACGAGCGATCCGATACGTACTGAACCACGTTCCGCGCCGCCACATCCAGCGGGTAGTCCACCTGGTGACCCCGGTGCTGGGGCTGGCCTATGCAGGACGGGGCTCGGAGTGTCCCGTGTGCGGGGCGCATTACCGCAGATTCCTGCCTTACGGATATGTCACGCCACGCGCCAATGCGCTCTGTCCCCGCTGTCTCGCGCTGGAGAGACACCGGCTCATGTGGCTCTATCTGGTGCGGGAGACCGACTTTTTCACCGCCCGTCCCCGGGTGCTGCACGTGGCTCCGGAACACTGTTTCATCAAAAGGTTCGAGCGGGCGCTGGGCGACCGGTACGTGACGGCCGACCTGGAGTCGCCGCTGGCCAAGGTAAAAATGGACATTCAGCGGATTCCCTTTCCGGACGACAGTTTCGACGTCATCTTCTGCAACCACATTCTGGAACACGTGGAGGACGACCGGCTGGCTCTGCGCGAAATGTTCCGGGTGATGCGCCCCGGCGGGTGGGGCATCCTGCTCTCACCGGTCAATTACGAACGGGAGGTCACCTACGAAGACCCCTCGATCACCGACGAGGCGGGCCGAGAACGGGCTTTCGGCCAGAAAGACCACGTGCGCGACTACGGCAGGGACTACCCCGACCGGCTGGCCGAAGCGGGTTTCTCCGTCGAGTCGATCGACTACGCCGCCACCCTCACCCCCGAAGAGGTCGCCCGGTACGCCCTGCGCCACGAAATCGTCTACCTCGTGCGCAAACACAAATAACAAGGACAACGACGGCTCAATATTTCGAACGTTCATCCACCGGAACCCCTTCAGCTCTCAACTCCGCAGCAATCCGAGGGATCTCACCGGCATCTACCAGGTAGAGTCTCCATAACTTGGTATTGTCAATACCTCCGATCTTCCATGTCAATTCGAGACCGAGAGCGTTCGGCGACAATTTTCTCAATCCGACCCGGACAATATCTCCGTACAAAACTTCCTCGGACTGTTTAAACACGCCGTTCGACACACATAGCCGATCATTTCCAATCGACAAATACCATGCACAGGCAAGACCGTAAAGCATCGCACAAAAAGCAGGCACACCTCCCAGCAGACATGACAGAATCGGCCTCAACGGCTCCCGGAATCCCGGCAATATCTGGCTTGCGAAGCATCCGACCACCAGCAACACGCCGCTCAACAAAAAAGAATCTCCTGCATTGCGGCGAGCGAAATATCTTCATCTTATACACCATTCCGCACACATTATCGTCGTGACTTCAATTTCAAGAAAGATTCCATATTCCGGGCTTCCACTTTCACGCCCCGTTCCTGCAGATCGAGCATCAAAGGCCGTAGCCGGTCGGGAGCAACCAATTCGATAAAATAACGCCGGGTGCGCCCTCCGTTCGTGTAGATTCGCATATAAGGATACCCCATTTGTCCCGTCCGATTCACAAATTCGATCTTTCGGATCTCCGAATATTCGTAACTATCATTGACAAACCGATAGAACACTCCCCTTACAGTGAACCCTTTATCCCGGACGATCACATAGTTGTAATATGAAAAGCCGTACAATACTACCGCCAAACACAAACCCGCCAGAAACATGGATATCACACCGCCCACCGGCGACATGCTCCAATGTTTCACCGCATACGGAATCATCCATATTTCCCAAGCTATAATAGGAACGATATGAAACCATGTCTTTTCCAATCCCCACGGATTACGCCAGTACTTTTTCAGCATCTCCTGCACAAACATTAAATATATACTAGGGTGTGTTCAGGGACGATGATTCTGCTCCCGGAAGTCCCGGTCCAGATAGCGTTTCCGGGCCCGGTTCACCGCGGCGACCAGAGCGTCGGGATCGGGGCAGCTCACCACGTACTTCTGTTCGTAGATGTCCTCGACCTGCACGAAATCGTCCCATCGTTTGGCATACACCTTGATCGTCTGCCACTCCCGCAGGTCGTAATAATAACCGTAATAGCCGAAAAAGCCGTAACTGCCCAGCAGGGGGAAAGCGTAGCGCATGGCGTCGGCATCGAGCCGGACCGCCGACTTCACATCCCCGATATGGATGCGGGTCAGCTCCACCACGCAGTGTATCTCGAACGCTTCGTCATCCACCCTCACGTATCGCGGAATGGAAAGGATATAGAGCGCCGCCACCGCCAGCACGAAAAAGAGGAACCACGCAGAGAGGTAGCCCCCCACACCGAACCACAGGATCACGCAGAAAGCGGCCGTCACCGCCACGATCACCGCTGCGGTGATGCGCTTGCTGCGCCTGTCGAACTTATATCTGAAAATCTCTTCCATAGCATCGTCTTTTTCCGGGCCGCCGAGCCTATGGCTCCGTACGGCCGATCCAGGCCCCGGCGACCACCATGTCGAACGGCGTGGTGATCTTGATATTGCTCCGCTCGCCCTCGCACAGGGCGATCCGTACTCCGGCACGCTCCACGACCGTCGCATCGTCCGTGAAGGCGGCACACCACGGCTGCCGATAGGCCTGCCGGAGCAGTTCCCCGCGAAAACCCTGCGGAGTCTGCACGGACCTCAGCGAAGAGCGGTCCACGGCCGCGGAAACACCCTCCGCATCCACCCGACGGAACGAATCGGCCGGTTCGGCCACAGGAACGGCAGCTCCCGTCCGGCGTGCCGTATCGAGCACACGGCGGATCAGCTCTCCGCTCGCCAGCGGCCGCACGCCGTCCTGCACCAGGACGAAATCCGCATCGGGAACCATCGCCAGCCCGGCCTTCACCGAAAGGAAACGGTTCTCCCCGCCCGGACATACCCGGTGTGTTCCCTCCAGGGCGTACTCCCGGCAGATCGCCTCCCAGCGGGTCGTCTCCCCGGCAGGAAGCACCACCACGACATCGGCCCGCGGAAGCGTTGCGAGAAACCGCTCCAGCGTGTGCACCAGCACCGGACGTCCCGCCAGCGGCAGGAACTGTTTGGGAACCTCCGATCCCATACGGGTACCGGAACCTCCGGCCACGATGATGACCGCCGTCTTTTCCATACTATCTCTTTTTTCTGTCTTCTCTGTACAAGGCCACCAGCCGGGCGACGCTCCGCTCCGGAGACGTATAAACGAACGAAGGAAGATAACGGCCGATTTTACTGCCGTCGTAGCGACAGCTGCGGGAGAGAATATCCGCCAGCTCCTGCGAAAGGAGAGCCCTTCCTCCGAATATCCGGGCCGTTTTCACCGCCGCAGCCAGCAACTTCGGGCCCGCCTTCATCTTCGGTCCCCTCCGGCCGGCGGCCCGGGCTCCGGCTTCGAGCAGCTCCCGGTAGGAGAGATTGCCTCCGCAGAGGATGAAACGCTCTCCGACAGCTCCCCCGCATCCGGCCAGATCGGCCAGCGCCCGAGCCACATCGTGCACGTCAACGAATCCGGTCGCCCCCTGCGGGTAGAAAAAGGAACCGCCGGCGAGCACGGGAACGATCGCGGGACTGCCCGTACGCCAGTCGCCGGCCCCGAGAATCACGGCCGGGTTGACCACCACGGCCCGCAATCCCTCGGTCACGCCCCGCCAGACTTCGTTTTCGGCGAAAAACTTGCCGATTCCGTAGGGGGAGGTTCCTGCCAGACTCTCCAGCGTCGCGGTCTCATCCGTCAGGCCGCCGTCGGGCGCCGTGCCGAGTGCCGCGATCGAACTCACATGCATGAAACGCCTCACCCCGCACGTCAGCGCGGCATTGACCAGGTGGGCCGTCATCTCCACGTTGGTCTCGATCATCTCCTCCGCCCCGCCGCCGTCCAGCGACACCCGGGCCGCACAATGGAACACGGTGTCCGTACCTTCCAGCAGTCCGGCCAGTTCGAGCGGATTGTTCAGCGCAGCCTCCACGATACGCAACGCCCCCGACGAAGAGATCACCCCTTCGCGCTCCAGCGTGGCGTACAGCCGTTCCGCCCGCGCCGGATTCCGGACGGGCAGCACCAACTGCGAACAACCCCGCCGCAACAGTTCCGCCACCAGATGACTGCCCACCATGCCGGTCGCCCCGGTCACGATGATTTTCGCCCCGGGAGCGAAAACGTCCCCGGCGGCATCTTCCGCTCTACTCTGCATATCCGAACGATCCATCTCCCCATTCCGGCCGTACGAGGCCGCCCCTTTGTTCTGCATCCTACTTCTCCTCCCCGGCGGACGCGACCGGAACCGCCCGGTAGACATCCAGCGAATCGAGCTGGGTGACCACCCTCGCCGAATCGGCCGAAGCCCCGTTCAACTCGGCCAGCACGAGCTGCCGGATCATGTCGAAATCGGCCCGGTTCTCCGCCGAGATCGGCTCCGTCGGCTCCGACGGCACCTTCAGCGGGTCGATCGGCTGGCCGTTGCGCCACAATCGGAAATCGAGGTGCGGCCCCGTGGAGATACCCGTAGAGCCCACATATCCGATCAGGTCGCCCTGCGCCACACGTTTGCCCGAGACCAGTCCCTTGGCGTATCCCCTCAGGTGGAGATAACCCGACATCAGCCCTCCGGCATGTTTGATCTTGACCATATTGCCGTTTCCGCCCTTGTAACCTTTATAGACCACCACCCCGTCGGCCACGGCATGCACCGGTGTCCCCGAAGGGGCGGCGTAGTCCACCCCGTAGTGCGGACGGCGTATCTTCAGCACGGGATGCAGCCTCGAACGCGAAAAACGGGAACTGATCCGGGAGAATTTCAGCGGGGCCTTGAGCAGGTTTTTCCGCAGGGAGTTGCCCTGTTCGTCCCAGTAGGTGATCTTGGTTCCCTGTTTGAAGGGGATGGCGTAATAACTCTTTCCCGCATGGTTGAAAATGGCCCCCCAGATACGGCCCACGCCCACCGACACGGAATCGACATACCGCTCGTCGTAAACCACCGTAAAGCCGTCGCCTTCCTGCAGGCCGAAGAAGTCGATCGTCCAGGCGAAAATATCCGACAGGTCCATCGCCAGTGCCGGGCTCAGGTCGTTGTCTACCATGCAGTTCCACAGCGAACTGGAGATCGTCGCCGTACAGCGCCGCCGCTCCACCCGCACCTCCTTGCTGCCGGAAGTCACCCTCACCGAGTCGCCGTCGAGCGAAATGACCACGAAATCGGTCAGACTTTTCTCATAGGCGAAATGCTCCAGCGCGCGGGTCGAATCGGCCCGCAGGAAAGCCGTATAGGCATGTCCGGCCCGCATGTTGCGCAGGGGGAAGACCTCTTCCGCCGCCCGCGCCACGCGATCGACCACGACGGGCCCGATTCCGTAGCGGGCGAAAATCGTGGATAGCGTCTGCCCGCTCTCCACCTCGCCCTCTTCGATGATATATTGCCCCTTGTCGATACCGTACAGCAGCTCGGCCGAAGCCACCTCCCCGGGCTCCGCCTCCTCGGAGGCCGTCCCGCCGCGGTCCGCCACGACGCTCCACACCGCGGCGATTACGACCAGCGCCGCCACGGCGGCGGCGCCCCAGATAATCCATTGTTTCTTTCCCATGACCTCAAAGTTACATTTTTCTTCTTTCAGAAAAAAACCCGCACCCCTCACTTTTATTGTATTTTTATCAACATTCCCATTCCGAACGGTCCGAATCGTCACCCGAACCGCTTTCCGGGACACAATCGCACTTGCGTTTCCGGGATTAGTTTTTAACTTTGCCCGTCGTACCCAACTGTCAAACATACGGACTCTATGAAAAAAACCTTGACCCTTCTCGTGTCGGCGCTCCTGCTCTCGGCCACCGGCCTCAACGCCCAGACCACCCTGAGAGCCAACCTGCCCGGATGGGCGATCGCCATCGGCAACCTCGGCGTGGAAACCGCCCTGGCCAGACACTTCACGCTGGCGGCCGAAGGATACTATTCGCCGTTCTGGAACGTGAAGAACTTCCGGATGCGGGGTTACATGCTTACGCCCGAAATCCGTTATTATTTCTGCGAAAAGTTCAACAAGCACTACCTCGGTCTGCACGGCAACTACGCCAACTACGACCGCCTGCAGCCCAGCAAGCTCCAGAACATCCGCCAGGGACACGCCTGGGCGCTGGGTCTGAGCTACGGACACCAGTGGATTTTCAACCACCACTGGTATTTCGACCTGTTTATCGGCGCGGGCTGGTGGCGCTTCGACAACGACGTCTACTGCAAGCACGAGCCCGACTACAAGATCCGGGAACACGTGAAAGAAAACAAATTCGGCATCACCCGCGGCGGAGCCTCGTTCGCCTATCGTTTTTAGCCATGAAAAAGACCCTGTTCATTCTGGCGGCTGCCGCCGCACTCCTGAGCTCCTGCAAAGAGGAGACATGCGACATCTCGTTCTGCGACATGACCTTCCGCTTCACCGCCGCGGGCGACGGCACGGGGGAATTCCCGGTCGGGAAACTCCAGCTTTTCCTGAAAGACAACGTCGGGGGACGCATTTCGGGTCCGGTGACCTTCGACCCCGAAACACTGAAGGCGTCCGCCGTGGAGGAGGCCGACGGCTCCTTCCGTTTCTCCGCCACGCAACGCATTCCGCGGGGCGACTACACGCTCTGGTGCTGGGCCAACGTACACGACGAGTCGGTCTATTCGTTCGACCGTTATTCCATCTCGATGAAGGACAACATCACCGGGTCCGGCTATCTGCTGGGCAAGTCCGCCGGGATGCAGATCGGAAGCCGGCTCATGGAGACCTCCTTCGACCTGGTCCCCGTCACCGCCCGGGTCCCCGTCACGGTACACCCGGACTTCGACCAGGCCGTTTCGCTCTACATCGCAGACGTGGCCCGCAGGGTCGATGCCGACGGCAACTATTCCGAACCGGGAACGATAGCATTCGAAGCCGACCGTTTCGAAAACATGCCCCCGTCGCTGATCTACCTCTTCCCGACCCTGTCCGACGGATCGGCCGGCACCCCGGCCCGCCCCAGCGAATTCACCCTGACCTACCGGATCGGCACGACCGACTACGTGGAGCGCGCCGAAGCGCTCCTTCTGGCCGGAGAAACCGTCCCGGTCACATTCGGAGCGCCGTAACCAACACTACGATCCAACGCTTACGAAATAATCTCCCCGCAGAACGGATTACCGCAGCAGGAATAATCGGTCATCACGGAAACCGTTTTTCCCAAAACATCATTACCTTTGCGGCAAATTAGATGTTTCGTATGACGCAAGACCGTCTGGTTACGCCGAGCTACTGCTTCATCCTCTCGGCGAATTTTCTGCTCTATTTCGGGTTCTACCTGCTGATGCCCGTCCTGCCGTTCTACCTCACCGAAGTGTTCCGTACGGGCAACGCTACGGCGGGAATCGTGCTCAGCTGCTATACTGTCGCGGCGCTTACCGTCCGCCCATTTTCGGGCTACCTGCTCGACACGTTCGCCCGCAAGCCGCTCTACCTGTTCGCCTTCTTCATCTTCACGGCGATCTTCGCGGGATACCTGCTGGCCGGATCGCTCACGCTGTTCATCATCCTGCGCGTGCTGCACGGAGTGGCTTTCGGCACGGTCACCGTGTCGGGCAACACCATCGTGATCGACATCACCCCCTCCTCGCGCCGGGGCACGGCGGTGGGTTACTACGGTCTCTCGAACAACATAGCCATGTCGATCGGCCCGATGGTGGGGCTTTTCCTGCACGACTTCTATTCGTTCACGACCATCTTTCTCTGCGCCCTGGGGTCCTGTTCGCTCGGTTTCGTCATGGCCACGCTGGTCAAAACCCCGCCCAAACAGCCCGTGAAACGGGAGCCCGTATCGCTTGACCGGTTCATCCTGCTGAAGGGCATCCGGGCCGGTTTCGCCCTGCTGCTGCTCTCGATTCCCTACGGCATGACCACCACCTATGTGGCCATGTACGCCCGCCAGCTGGGTATCACAGGGGGCTCGGGGCTCTTCTTCACGCTGATGGCCGTCGGCATGGCCGTATCCCGGATCTTCTCCGGACGCCAGGTCGACAAGGGCCGTATCCCGCAGGTGATCTCGCTGGGCATGTATCTGGCCTGTGTCTGTTTCTTCGCCCTCTCGGCCTGCGCTTTCCTCGCCCAGTGGGACGACCGGGTAAGCACAGGTGTCTATTTCGGCGTCGCCCTGCTGCTGGGCGTGGGATTCGGCACCATGTTCCCCGCCTTCAACACCCTGTTCGTCAACCTCGCCCCCAACAGCCAGCGGGGAACGGCCACTTCGACCTACCTCACGTCGTGGGACGTGGGCATCGGTATCGGACTGGTGGCCGGCGGCTACATCGGCCAGATCAGCACGTTCGACACGGCCTACCTGTTCGGCGCCTGCCTGACGGTCGTTTCGATCGTCTATTTCCGGCTGCGGGTCGCCCCCCACTTCGAAAAGAACAAGCTGCGATAAACCCGCAAAAAAGCGGATGAAGATTAGGATATGTTCCGGAAATTCCCTACTTTCGGAATACCAATACCTTAATCCGCTACCTATGAAAAGAATCCTGCTTCTGTCATTCGTCATGGCGCAGGCACCGGCCGTCATGGCGCAGTATCCCACCGGGCACCCTTCGGAGCGGCCGAACATCGAATCCCGGACCGACAGACCCGATCTCCCGGTTGAAATCGTGTCCAAACGCAACAAGGACAACAGCATCTCCTTCTGGGCATCCAAGAGACGGCCGGGCACCTACACGATCTTCCTGAATTTCGAGAATCTGGAAAACTGCACGGAGCCGAGAAACATCATGATACCGGTCCGGTACGAAGGACTGATCTACACGCTCCGCCCGGAAAACAGCGACCGCCCCATCCGTTATCGTTTCCGTTACCTGCCGCAGCAGGGGGTCATCAATCCCAAACAGGTGGACGAACGGTTCGTCTACCGGCTTCCGTTCAGCCTCCACCGTCCCGATTCGGTCACTGTGAGAACCCTGCGGATGCGGGTATCGAAAGACCGGATGCCTGTTGACCGCCGCAACGAAGCGGTCAGTCACCAATTCATCCTGCAACGGGGCGACACGGTATTCGCCATACGGCGCGGCACGGTCGTCGCCACGAGCGACCGCCCCGGCACAAACAGACTGAAAGACGGGGAGATCGGCAGCACCACCAGCAACGGGATTCTGGTGGAACACGCCGACGGTACGCTGGCCTACTACTGCGTGCTGGAACCGGGCTCCCATCAGGTAAATCCGGGCGACGACGTCTACCCCGGCACCGCACTGGGATGTGCAGGCTCGCTCGACGGCAGCCGGCACGAAGTCCGTGTTCGGCTCTACTACAAGACTTTGGGCAAAGAGGATTTCGAGAGTTTCAAGCGTCTGACGGCCAATGTGTACCTGAACCCCGTATTCGCCACGGAGGAGGGCCATGTCCGGCTCGTATCCGGCCGCAGCTACCGCGCCGTGCAGACAGACGAGATACTCCAGGCAGAAATGAGCAAACGCGAACTCAAACAACTGAAAAAAACCGGACGGCGGAAATAGGAAAAATTCACCTTTCGGCAGGCACCGGCCGCACCTTCAGGGAAGGGCACGGCACTGTTTTCCGCCGGGAATCCGGCAAACACCCCCGAAATGCCCCGCCGGAATACATTCCGGCGGAGATTGAAACCGGATTTGTCGGACAGGCACTTTCCGGTAGCGGCCGGAGCGGCTCAGAATTCGGACGTGAAATAGAAGCGGATGTCCGGAAATTTCTCCTGCGCCATAGCCAGTGCATAGGAGGTATCGGCCAGAAAGACCTCGCGGCCGTGTTTATCGAGGGCGAGGCTGTTGTACTTCCGTTTGCGGAAATCCTCCAGTTGGGCCTGATTGTCGGACTGAATCCAGCAGGCCTTGTAAATCTGGATCGGTTCCCATTTGCAGATGGCATTGTACTCGTGCTCCAGCCGGTACTGGATCACCTCGAACTGCAGGGCACCCACCGTACCGATAATCTTGCGGCCGTTCATCTTGCTGGTGAAGAGCTGGGCCACACCCTCGTCCATCAGCTGGTCGATTCCCTTGGCCAGCTGCTTGAACTTCTGCGGATCGCCGTTCTCGATGTAGCGGAACAACTCGGGCGAAAAGGAGGGAATTCCCGTGAACTTGAGTTTTTCGCCTTCGGTGAAGGTATCGCCGATCTTGAAATTGCCCGTATCGTGCAACCCCACGATGTCGCCGGGGAACGCCTCGTCGATCACCGATTTCTTCTCGGCCATGAAGGCCGTGGGCGACGAGAACTTCATCGACTTTCCGCTGGGCACGTGCAGGTAGTTCCTGCCCCGCTCGAAACGGCCCGAACAGATCTTCATGAAGGCGATCCGGTCGCGGTGGTTGGGGTCCATGTTGGCGTGTATCTTGAAGATGAAGCCGGTCATCTTCTCCTCGTAGGGGTCGATCTCCCGCTGTTCGGTCCGGGAAGGACGCGGCGAAGGGGCGATCCGGATGAAACACTCCAGCAGCTCCCGCACGCCGAAATTGTTGATCGCGCTGCCGAAAAAGACCGGGGCCAGTTCACCCCGCAGATAGGCCTCCCGTTCGAACGGTTCGTAAACACCCTCCACCAGATCGAGGTCCTCCCTCAGCCGGGTGGTGAACGGACGGATATAACCGTCCAGTTCGGGCGAATTGAGCGTCACCTCCACATGGCCGGAAGCCGTCTGCCGCTCGTCCGAGGTGAAGAGCGAGAGGTTGTTCTCATACAGATTGTACACCCCCTTGAAAGTCGGGCCGTCGCTGATCGGGAACGCCAGCGGGCGCACCTTGATCTTCAGTTCCGACTCCACCTCGTCCAACAGGTCGAACGGGTCCTTGCAGGGGCGGTCGAGTTTGTTGATGAAGACCATGACGGGCGTCTTCCGCATCCGGCACACCTCCATCAGCTTGCGGGTCTGGGTCTCCACGCCCTTCGCTCCGTCGATCACGATGATGACGCTGTCCACGGCCGTCAGCGTGCGGTAGGTGTCCTCAGCGAAATCCTGGTGGCCCGGGGTGTCCAGAATGTTGATCTTGCATCCCCCGTACTCGAATCCCATCACCGACGTGGCCACCGAGATTCCCCGCTGGCGTTCGATCTCCATGAAGTCGGAGGTCGCCCCCTTCTTGATCTTGTTGGACTTCACGGCACCGGCCACATGGATGGCCCCGCCGAAAAGCAGCAGTTTTTCGGTGAGCGTGGTCTTTCCGGCGTCCGGATGGCTGATGATGGCGAACGTCCTCCGCCGTTCGATCTCCTCTCTGAGTGTCATGCGGTCTCTCTCCTGTATGGCATTAATATTCGTTCTGTGTGGTGAGCGGATAGTCCAGCGAATAGTGCAGGCCCACGCTCTGCTTCATCTGCTGGGCCTGTTTGATGATCAGATACCCGATGGCGATCATGTTGCGAAGCTCACACAGCTCCTGGCTCAGCGTCGATTTGAGATAGAGTTCCTCGGTCTCCCGGTAGATGATCTCCAGCCTCCGGCGTGCCCGGTCGAGGCGCAGGTTCGAGCGCACGATGCCCACGTAGTTACTCATGATCTGCTGCATCTCCTTGCGGTTCTGCGTGATGAGCACCATCTCCTCCGGATTGCTCGTCCCTTCGTAATCCCAGTCGGGAATCCCGTGCTGAAGCCGGATATCCCCGATCTCCGCCGTCGAGTGGGCCGCAGCCCGGTCGGCGTAGACGGCCGCCTCGATCATCGAATTGGACGCCAGCCGGTTGGCCCCGTGCAGTCCCGTGCAGGAAGTTTCACCCAGCGCATAAAGGTGGCGGATCGAGGTCTCGCCGTTCAGATCGACCCGCACGCCTCCGCAGCAGTAATGGGCGGCAGGGGTCACGGGAATCATATCCTTCGTGATGTCGATGCCGATCGACAGGCACTTCTTGTAGATATTCGGGAAGTGATGGATCACGTCCCGCGCATCCTTGTGCGTGATGTCGAGATAGACGAACTCTTCGCCGCTGATCTTCATCTCGTTATCGATGCTGCGGGCCACCACGTCGCGCGGGGCCAGCGAACCCATCGGATGATATTTCTGCATGAACTCCCTGCCGTTCTGCAGGCGGAGAATCCCTCCGAACCCGCGCATCGCCTCCGTGATGAGGAACGAGGGGCGTTCGCCCGGATTGTAGAGCGACGTGGGATGGAACTGGATGAACTCCATGTTGTCGATCACGGCCTTCGCCCGGTGTGCCATGGCGATTCCGTCGCCCGTGGCCACCGAAGGATTGGTCGTGGTGTGATAGACGTTCCCCACCCCGCCCGTGGCCAGCACGGTCACCTTGGAGAGGACGGTCACGATGTGCCGCTTCTTCAGGTCGAGGACATAGGCCCCGAAACAGGTGATGTCCGACGTGCTCTTGCGGACGAGCTGTCCCAGATGGTGCTGGGTGAGCAGGTCCACCGCGAAATGGTGTTCCAGCACCTCGATGTTGTGGTGGCGCTTCACCTGCCGGATCAGGGCCCGCTCGATTTCGGCCCCCGTCAGGTCGTCGTGGTGCAGGATGCGGTGCTCGGTATGTCCCCCTTCGCGGGCCAGTTCGTATCGCCCTTCGGGTGTCTTGTCGAACTTGGTCCCCCATGCGATGAGGTTCTTGATGAGCTCCGGCGCACGGCGCACCACCAGTTCCACCGCCTCGCGGTTGTTCACACCCGAACCGCACACCATCGTATCGTGGATGTGCTTCTCGAACGTGTCGGGCTCGTAGGTCACCGAGGCGATGCCGCCCTGCGCATAATTGGTGTTGCTCTCGCTGATCTCGCCTTTGGTCACGATCACCACACGCCCGTGTTCGGCCACCTTCAGCGCATAGGTCAGACCGGCAATTCCGCTGCCGATCACCAGATAATCCGTTTCGATACTCATAACGTCAGTTTTTTAAGCTCCGCAAGGTCGCCGGCGAAGACGTTGCGGTCCACGCCGCCACGGATTCCCGCGAGGGAGTGCGAGTCGGTGTGCTGCCAGAACACCCAGTCCAGATGGAACGGGTTTTTCGTATAGTCTGCGATCCAGAGCGTGTATTCGTCCGCAGGAAAATCCTCCTGCAAATAGTGTTCGTAGAATTTCGTCGAACAGTAGATGATCGGATTCACCCCGTAGTAACGGCGTATCTCGCGGCAGAAAGCCTTCGCCTCGCGCACCGACCGCCGGGGGTCTTTCATGAAACGGTGACGCTCGATGTCGAGCACGGGAAAAAGATTGCCCTTTTTCAGTTTGGCCGTCCGGATGAAATTGCGGGCCTGTGCCTTGCCGCTGGTACGATGGCCGAAAAAGTGGTAGGCCCCCCACAGGATACCCGCCTCGTCGAGCGCTTTCGCATGGCGGGCATAGGAAGGATCGGTGATGAGAGTGCCCTCGGTGGCTTTCAGGAAGACGAAATCGGGCCGGTTCTCCTCGGCCACCACCTCCCAGTCCACCCTTTTCTGGTGCTTGGAGACATCCACGCCCCAGAGTTCGTAATCCGAAGACTGAAGTTCGCGGCTGCACCCGGCCAGTACGACGGCACAGAACAATATGGCGACTATCCGTTTCATAGGTCAATGCAGCCGCAAAGTTAATAAATTGTTTTAACTTTGCCAGCCACAACCCTACTTATCGCCTATGAAATACACGCTCCCGCTCCTTTTGCTTCCGCTGACCGCACTGCCGGGCCGGGCGTCGGAGGCCGATTCCGTACGCAGCTACCGCATGGACGAAGTGGTGGTCACCGCCACCCGCGCCCCGCTGCCCCTGAAGAGCGCCCCCGTACTGACACGCGTGATCCCCGCGGCCGAAATCCGCCGTTCGGGCATCCCCACCCTCCAGGGCCTGCTGGAAAAGGAGCTGGCCGGCGTGGAGTTCCACCAGGCCGGCTACGGCCAGAGCCTGTCGTTCCAGGGGCTCGACGCCCGGTACGTACTCTTTCTGGTGGACGGCGAACGGATGGCGGGCGAGACCTACGGCAATATCGACTACAACCGGATTCCCCTCTCCAACATCGAGCGGATCGAGATCGTGCGGGGCGCCTCGTCGGTGCTCTACGGCTCCAATGCCATGGGAGCCGTGGTGAATGTCATCACCCGTATGCCCCGGGAGAGGGTCGAAGTCGGCGCGTCGGTGCGCTACGGCACGCCTTTCCAGCGAAACGGCGGCGAGACGATGGGCTCCGGCGCCTCGACCCACGACCTGGAGACCTACCGCGACCGGCTCGACGTGCCCAATCTCCGCAGCGAGGTGAGCGTGGGACTGAAACTGAACCGGTTCCGTTCGCTCACCACAGCCTCCTACCGTTCGGTGGACGCCTACCGGCTGAGCGGCACGAAAAACGAAGAGCGGCACTACGAACGCCTGATCCCCATGTCGCCCGACATCGCCTCGATGATGACCGGCACACCCTCCTTCAACCCGGGCACTCCCGTCTCCGACACCACGCTCAGCGTCCCGCCCGATTCGCGCGGGCTGAGCGTCAGCGGCTGGCGGGACTGGAGCGTGGGACAGCGGTTCGACTACGAACTCTCGGAGCAGTTCCGCTTCGAACTTTCGGGCAGCTACTTCCGGAAGCAGCGGTTCGATTTCCAGAACAGCATCATGGACGACAACCCCCTCTCGGCGGTTTTCGGCAACAACGACGTGTGGACGTTCGAGAGTTACCGGGGATACAACCTGAAGGCGCTCATGGAACACTCGCCCAACCGCCGCAACAAGATCTACCTCTCCTACGTGCGGGACGAATACCGCCGCGACCTGGACAGCCTCAGCGGCGTGCGCACCCCGAAACAGCGTCACACCTACAACATTCCCCGCCTGCTGTGGACGCTGGAAGCCGGCCGCTCGCACCGTCTCACCACGGGAATCGAGATGACCAACGAGCAGCTCCGGTTCGACCTGAACGCCGACCCGCGCGGGTTCGACGACGTAAAGAGCATGAACACCGGTTCGGCCTACGTACAGGACGAGATACTGACCGGACACCGGGTCAGTTTCGTGGTGGGCGTGCGGGGCGAATACAACGACCGGTTCGGCTGGCAGGTCACCCCGAAAGCCTCGGCCAAACTCACAGCGGGCGACTTTTCCGTACGGGCCAACTATTCGAACGGATACCGCAACCCGTCGCTCAAGGAAATGTACATGGAACTGGACATTCCGGTGGCCAACTCGCCCCGGATCATCGGCAATCCCGGGCTGAAACCGGAAAAGAACCACTATCTGTCGCTCTGCCTGGAATACGACCGGGAGGCGTTCAACCTGTCGGCCTCGGTGAACCAGAGCTATTTCCGCAACAAGATCGACGCCCGCCGCCTGCCGGACGAAGGCACGAGGCAGGTGATGCGCTACGAAAACATCGACCGAAGCCGGTTCGGCAGCGTCGAACTGATCGGCCGGCTGCGGCTGTTGCCGGGCCTCGTGCTCAACGGCAACTACAACTACGTCTACCAGCACGACAACGCGCCCGAAGGCTCCACCCAGTACATCTTTCCCAGCCCCCACACGGCCACCTTCTCGCTCGACTACCGTTTCGCCCGCAAGCGTTTCACGTTCGGCGCCGAAGCCCACGTGCGCTATGTGGGAGCCAAGGAGTACGAGGATTTCATGCCCTACATCGAGATACCCGATGCACTGGCCGGATTCATCCGCGACAAGATCGACGGCAAGCCGGGAGGCCCCACCCCGGAGGTGATCGCCGCCATGCGGCAGTTCAAATACTACACGGGAACCTATACGGCCCGCCATCCTTCCTACGCCGTATGCGGCGTGACGCTGAACGCGGAGTGGAACCGCCGGGTGATGCTCGCCGTGGGCGGCGAAAACCTGTTCGACTACGCCCCGCAGGTGGTCAATTTCAATTCGGCCCTTACCGCCCCGCGCAACTTCTTCGTCCAGCTTTCGTTCCGCTACTGAGGCAAAACGGCTTTCCGGCAGCAGACCACGGCCCAGCCATCCTTCAGGCGCGTAGCCGTCACGGAGAGGCCGAGCGAAACCGCCCGTTCCGAAATCGCGGGAACGTCGCCTTCGAGGATACCGCTCATCAGCAGTTCGCCCCCTTCGGACAGCGTCCCGACATAAGCGGGCATATCGGCCAGCAGGATATTGCGGTTGATATTCGCCAGCACGAAATCGTACCGGCGTCCCGCCAGCAGCGAAGCGTCGCCCAGCAGGGGCGTCACCCGGTCGGCGACACCGTTCACCGCGACATTCTCGCGGCAGTTCTCGTCGGCCCACTCGTCGATATCGACGGCGTCTACGTGCGCGGCACCCCGGAGGGCCGCCACGATGGCCAGCACCCCCGTACCGCTGCCCATGTCGAGCCCCCGTTTTCCCGTCCAGTCCCGGGCAGGATCGGTCAGTTCGGCCGTCATCAGCCAGGTAGTGGCGTGGTGGCCGGTCCCGAACGACATCTTGGGCATAATGACCGCCTCCAGCGGCAGATCGGGACGGGCCTCATGGAACGGGGCCCGAATCATGCAGCGGCCCTCCACTTCGACCGGTTCGAAACGGGACTCCCACAGGGCGTTCCAGTTCACCGTCTCGATACAGACGTAGGTAGCTCCGGCAATGCCCTGCTCCCGCAGGCACTCGTCCACCCCGGCCTTGCAGTCGGCCAGGCGGTCCTTGGGGATATAGGCCTTCAGCACCCCTCTCTCTTCCGTGAAACTCTCGAAGGGGAAATCGGCCAGGAAAGCCGTCACGATCTCCGCCTGCGCGGCATCCGCCACGGGAACGGAAAGTTCGATATAGTCCATTTTTTCGGAATATTATGCGTATTTTTGCGTAAAGGTAGCGATTAATCACGGAATATGGCAACGAACCGGAGCGAAAACTGGGAGAGCCTGCTCCCCGAGTACGAAACATACCTCACGATCGAAAAACACCTGTCGCCGAACAGCGTGGCGGCTTACATGCGCGACGCACGGGAACTGGCCGGATTCATCGGCCGGGAGTTCGGACTGGGACCGCTCGAGGTGGAAGCGCCCCATCTGGAGGCCTTCATGGCGGAGCTTTACGACCTGGGCATGAGCAAGAGCAGCCAGGCCCGGAAACTGAGCGGGGTGAAGAGTTTCTACCACTTTCTGGCCGTCACCGACCGCATCGAAAATCTGCCCACCGAATTCATCGACCCGCCCAAACCCTCCCGTCATCTGCCCGACGTGCTCACGGTGGAGGAGATCGACCGGATCATCGGCACGATCGACCTCAGCCAACCGCAGGGACACCGCAACCGGGCCATGTTGGAGACCCTGTACAGCTGCGGCCTGCGCGTGTCGGAACTGGTAACGCTGCGCATCTCCGACCTCTTTTTCGACGACGGATACATACGGGTCACGGGCAAGGGCGACAAACAGCGGCTGGTGCCGGTGAGCGACCAGGCCCGTAAGTCCATCGGACTGTATCTCGGACAGCGGGCCGCCATGAAGGTTGCCCGGGGCTGCGAGGAGACCCTGTTCCTGAACCGCCGGGGAGAGGAACTCACCCGCGTCATGGTCTTCACCATCCTGAAACGGTGCGCCCAGGAGGCCGGAATCGTCAAGCGGATCAGTCCCCACACCCTGCGGCACTCGTTCGCCACCCACCTGCTGACCGGCGGGGCGGGTATCCGCCAGGTACAGGAGATGCTCGGACACGAATCGGTCACCACCACCGAGATATACACCCATCTCGACACCTCCCACCTCCGCGAAAGCCTGAAAGAACACCACCCGCTCGGAAAGGCCGACAAGACGGACCCGAAATCCAGGTAAAAACCGCAGAGGTTCCCCGCCCATGAAAAGCCATGCCATGATCCCCCGACTCGCCGCCCTCTTTCCGCTGCTCCTTCCCCTGATGCTGTTTGCCGCTTCCCCGGCAAAAGAGGTGAAAACCTCGGACGGAAAGACATTCGTCATCGAGAAAGGCCGTAATTCCTGTCGAATAACCGACAAGGTCGGGTATCGCCCCGGTCAGGGGAAACAACCCTGCTATTTCACCAGCGTCGTACCGCCGTATCCCTTTTCGGAGATGCTTTCGGCACTGCAAATGACCACACGGGCCACGCCGTTCTCGATGGCACGGAAAGCGTTGTCGAGCTTGGGCAGCATACCGTCGGCCACGACACCCCCGGCCTGCAGGCGGGCATATTCCGCCCGGTCGATACGCGGAATCACGGAGTTCTCGTCGTCCACATCACGCAACACGCCCCTTTTCTCGAAACAGTAGATCAGCTCGACCTCCCGTCCGGCTGTACACGCACCGTCCGGCACGCTTTTCCCCGGCTGGCCGCCGGCCATGGCCACGGCCAGTGCGGAAGCCACGGTGTCGGCGTTCGTGTTTAGCAGCTCGCCCCGGTCGGGATCGAAAGTGATGGGAGCGGCCACGAGCGTAAAACCTGCCGAAAGCAGTTTGCCGGCCAACTCCGTATTCACGGCCGCAGGATCGCCCACATAGCCGTAATCGACCGGCCGGGGAGCCCGGCGTACCGAACGGATCAACTGTCCGTCCGCCCCGCAAAGGCCGAGGGCGTCGCACCCTGCACGCTGCAACTTACCGACAATGGTTTTGTTGATAAGTCCGGCATAGACCATCGTTACCACTCTCAGCGTCTGTTCGTCCGTCACCCGCCGGCCCTTTATCATAACCGTCTCTATGTCAAGCGAACGACAGATCGTAGTAGCCACTTTGCCTCCGCCGTGCACCAATATCTTGTCGCCTTCGAGCGCGGCGAAATCGGTCAGGAAACGGTCCAACTTTTCCGGGTTATCCACAATGTTTCCCCCGATCTTTACGATTTTCAACATGGAATAAACGGTTTATGAACAGATTTCAATGGATTTTCGACAAGACTTTCCGCAGTTATCAACAACGCCGTTGTCGATAACTTCAGTTTCCGGACTCCTTCAGCACTTTTTCGAAAGCCGCGAGGAAGCGGTCGGCATGCTCGCGCGTGATGTTGAGCGCAGGAAGCAGGCGGATCACCTTCGTTCCCGAACTTCCGACGAAAACGTGTTCGTCGAAAAGCAGCTTTTTCCGC
This sequence comes from Gallalistipes aquisgranensis, assembly GCF_014982715.1. Lineage (NCBI taxonomy): Bacteria > Pseudomonadati > Bacteroidota > Bacteroidia > Bacteroidales > Rikenellaceae > Gallalistipes > Gallalistipes aquisgranensis. Next base: position 1,579,949 of record NZ_JADCJY010000001.1, read on the forward strand.
AGGGGAGCCGTCTCGACCGGCAGTTCAATGCCGATCATCAGACCCCGTCCGCGCACCTCGGCGATACCGGGCAGGGAGCGCAGACGCTCCATCAGGTAACCGCCGATTTCGGCCACGTTTTCGATCAGGCCGTCGCGCCCGATCACTTCGGCCACGGCGATGGCGGCGGCACAGGCCAGGTGGTTGCCGCCGAACGTGGTGCCGAGCATGCCGTAGGTGGGCGCGATATGCGGAGCGATGGAGATGGCCCCGATCGGGAAACCGTTGCCGATACCTTTGGCCATCGTATAAATATCGGCATCGACACCGGCCCAGTCATGGGAATAATACTTGCCGCTGCGTCCGCATCCGCACTGCACGCTGTCGGCTATGTAAACAGCCCCGTACCGGTCGCACAGACGGCGGATCGCCTGCAGGAATTCCGGCGAAGCGACCCGGATGCCGCCCACGCCCTGAATCCCTTCGACGATGACCGAAGAGACCTCTCCGCCGCGCCCGGCGAAGAACTTTTCCAGCGCCTCCGTATCGTTGAAAGGCAGAAAAACGACATGGTCGGTACGGTTGACCGGGGCCACGATCTTCGGATTGTCCGTCGCGGAGACGGCCAGCGACGTACGCCCGTGGAAAGCACCCGTGAAGGCCACCACCAGCGAACGGCCGTTATGGAACGAAGCCAGCTTCATGGCATTCTCGTTGGCCTCGGCCCCCGAATTGCAGAGGAAGAGCTGATAATCGGTCTTCCCCGAAAGACGGCCGAGTTTCTCGGCCAGTTCCCGCTGACGGGCGATGATCACGGAGTTGGAATAGAACCCGATCTGTTCCAGCTGACGGGTGACGGCCTCCACATACTCCCGTCGGGTATGGCCGATGGAGATCACGGCGTGTCCGCCGTACATATCGAGATAACGGGTCCCCTTGTCGTCCCACACGTAGGAACCTTCGGCCCGGACGATACAGATATCGTTCAACGGGTAGACGTCAAACATTTTCATACTGCACAGATTTTTATTCCATTCACAAATAAGTCGTTCGCATGCCGGAGCTAAAACGCCACCGGCTTGAGCAGCAGGCCTGCCCGCTCGTCGAGCCCGAACATCAGGTTCAGGTTCTGGACCGCCTGGCCGCTGGCCCCTTTCAGCAGATTGTCGATCACACTAACGATCAGCAGCTTATCCCCGTGTTTCTCCACCGACAGGAGGCATTTGTTGGTGTTGACCACCTGTTTGAGATTCACGTTCCGGTCGCTCACGAAGGTGAACGCGGCATCGCGGTAATACTCCCTGTACAGCTCCAGGGCCTGTTCCTGCGTCAGATCGGAATCGGTATAGACCGAAGCGATGATTCCCCGCGTGAAATCGCCCCGGTAGGGAATGAAGTCTATCCCGGACGAAAAGCCCGGCATGAGCGAACGGATGCTCTCGCCGATCTCCTTCAGGTGCTGGTGTTCGAACGCCTTATAGACGGAGAAATTGTTGGCGCGCCAACTGAAATGGGAGGTCGGGGCGAGCTTCTGTCCGGCCCCGGTGCTTCCCGTGGCGGCACTGATATGCACGTCCGAGGCGAGCAGTCCGCCGGCAGCCAACGGCAGCATGGCCAGCTGAAGACAGGTGGCGAAACAGCCCGGATTGGCGATGTTCCGGGCCGAACGGATTTTCTCCCGGTTCATCTCCGGCAGACCGTAAACGAAATTCCGGTCGCCGAACGTCGCCCCGGCCGCCAGGCGGAAATCCTGGCTCAAGTCAATCACCCTCACGCTCCCGGGCAGCGGATGAGCCTCCATCCACTTGCGGGCATCGCCGTGCCCCACACAGAGCATCAGCAGGTCGACGTCCGTGCTCAACCGGTCCGTGAACCGCATATCGGTTTCACCGAACAAATCGGCGTGCACGTCGCTCAGGAGGTTTCCCCCGTTACTGTTGCTATGCACGAAAACGAGTTCCACCTGCGGATGCCGCAACAGAATACGGATGGCCTCGCCCCCCGTATAACCGGCCCCGCCTACGATTCCGACTCTTACCTTCATCAATGTACGCTTTTCGAAAACAGGTTAATGACTACGACCCCGGCCACGATCAGAGCCATGCCCGCCACAGCGGCCGCATCGGGCTTCTGGCCGTAGAGCAGGGCCGCCACCAGCGTGACCAGCACGATCCCGGCACCGCTCCAGATGGCGTAGGCGATCCCCACGGGAATCGACCGGAGCACCAGACTGAGGAAATAGAACGCCACGGCATAGCCGGCCACCGTAAGCACGGAAGGCCACAGCCGCGTAAAGGATTCGGAGGCTTTCAGCGCGCTGGTGGCGACGATCTCGGCGAGAATCGCCACCAGCAGGAATACCCACTTCATCGACTACTCCTTTCCTCCGTTCACCTTATAATAAATACGATTCTGATTGCCGAAAATCTTGCCGAAGCCCTTCACGTCGTCGCTCGTCCAGTCGCTCATGGTCTCACCGTAAGCGCCGAACTTGTTGCTCATCAGGTCGTGTTCGCTCTTGATGCCGACCAGCACGAAACGATAGGGATGCAACTCTACATACACGTCGCCCGTGACGTTCCGCTGGCTCTTCTCGAGCATCGCCTCCATGTCGCGCATCACGGGATCGTAATACTGCCCCTCATGCAGGTGATTGCCGTAGAACGCCGAAATCTGGTCTTTCCAGAAGAGCTGCCACTGGGTCAGCACATGTTTCTCGAGCATGTGGTGAGCCTTGATGATAATCATCGGGGCGGCGGCTTCGAAACCTACACGCCCCTTGATGCCGATGATCGTATCGCCGACATGCATATCCCGCCCGATGGCGTAGGGCGCGGCTACGGCCTGAAGCGCCCGGATCGCCTCGACCCGGTCATCGTAACGCCTGCCGTCGAGCCCGACGAACTCCCCCCTTTCGAACGTGAGGGTGATCCGGCGGGGTTCGGTCTGCGTCAGCTGCGAAGGATAAGCCTCCTCGGGCAGGGTTTCGGAAGAGGTAAGGGTCTCCTTACCGCCCACGGAAGTACCCCAAAGGCCCTGGTTGATCGAATATTCGGCCTTCTTGAAATCGAAATCCACGCCGTGCGAACGCAGGTAGGCGATCTCCTCCTCGCGGCTGAGACGCTTCTCGCGGATCAGGGCGATCACCTCGATCTCGGGCGCCATGATGTCGAAAATCATGTCGAAACGCACCTGGTCGTTACCGGCCCCCGTACTGCCGTGGCAGAGATAGTCGGCGCCGATGCTCCGTGCATACGCGGCAATGGCCGTGGCCTGCGAAATGCGTTCGGAGCTGACCGAAATGGGATAGGTCCCGTTTTTGAGCACATTGCCGAAAACCATGTACTTGATGGCATGGTCGTAGTAGTCCTGCGCCACATCGAGCGCCACGTAACTCTTGACGCCCAACCCCTTGGCCCGTCGCTCGATCCGCTCCAGCTCCTCGGGCGAAAAACCGCCCGTATTCGCCAACGCAGCATGGACTTCGAGGCCCATCTTCTTGGCCAGATAGATAGCGCAGTAAGACGTATCGAGGCCTCCGCTAAAGGCCAGAACCACTTTTTTCATCGTATTTCGGTTTTAAAACGTTAGATTACAGATTGGGATCGTCGGGCTTGGAGACCTTGACGGTATCCACCGACGGATCGAACAGCATGGCCGTGCAGAGACAGTTCTTGTGCCCCTTGCTCAGCAGGATCGGATAATTCACACAGCTTTCGCAACCGTGCCAGAACATCTGGTCGTCGGTCAGTTCGGAAAAGGTGACCGGACGGTAACCGATCTCGGAATTGATCTTCATGACGGCCAGCCCCGTGGTCAGGCCGAAGAGCTTGGCTCCGGGAAAGCGTTTCAGCGAGAGAAAGAACGTTCGGATTTTGATGGCTTTGGCGAGCCCCAGCTTGCGGAACTGCGGATTGATGATCAGACCCGAGTTGGCCACGTAGTCGCCGTGGCCCCACGACTCGATGTAGCTGAATCCGGCCCACCGGCCGTCCTTGTGGAAGGCGATCACGGCTTTCCCCTCCCTCATCTTGGAAGAGACGTACTCTGCCGTACGTTTCGCGATACCGGTCCCGCGGGCTTTGGCCGATTCGGCCATTTCGTCACAAATTGCCTGCGCAAAAGGAGTGTCCTCCTCGGTGGCGACCCTCACCACAAAATCTTCGATTGTCATTTCAACCAGCTAAATGTAAATTATCAATATACGTTTAGGGTACAAAAGTATGAAAATTTACCAATGTAGGTATCCGAAACGGGAGATAATTTGAATTTTCTTAAAAAACCGGACGCCGGGAGGGTCATGAAGCGCCCCCCCGGCTCCGAAACGGGAAAACGGACGGCCGCGACGGAAGAAGGTCCCTTACGGTTCGTAACCTCACCGGCCGCACGGGAAACCTCTTCTCGGCCGCACATTCTTCGGAACGATTTTCCTTCCCGTTTCAATTTCATTACAAAATCTAATGACTAAATTTGTCGTATGAAAATCCTGATCGTAGAAGACGAGCCCTCCCTGCGGGAGATCATGCAGCGGGCGCTCCTGCAGGAGCGCTACGTGGTGGAAACGGCGGCGACCTTCGCCGAAGCCGACGCCAAAATCGCAGGATACAGCTACGACTGCATCCTGCTCGACATCATGCTGCCGGACGGCAATGGTCTCCGGCTGCTCGAACGTCTCAAAGAGTTGAACAAGCGGGAAAACGTCATCATCATCTCCGCCCGCGACTCGATCGAGGACAAGGTGCTCGGACTGGAGCGGGGGGCCGACGACTACCTGCCCAAGCCGTTCCACACGGCGGAACTGCTGGCCCGTATCCGGAGCGTCCTGCGGCGCGGACGCTCCGGCGGGGAGCTGGTACTGACGTTGGGCAACGTATCGCTCGAACCGGAAAACGGCCGCGTGCGGGTGGAAGGACGGGAACTGCCCCTGCTGAAAAAGGAGTTCGACATCCTGCTCTATTTCATGCAGCGGCCGAACCACCTGGTAGACAAGAGCGTGCTGGCAGAGGCCGTCTGGGGAGACCATGCCGACCAGGCCGACAACTTCCATTTCGTCTATGCCCAGATGAAGAACCTGCGCCGCAAGCTGGCCGAAGCGGGAGCGACCCTCGAATTAAAAGCCGTTTACGGATTCGGATACAAACTCGTCCCCCCGACGGAAGAATAACCGCACGCCATGAAACTGATCTACCGTATCACCCTGCGCCTGTCGCTCGTCCTGCTGCCGCTGCTGGCCCTGTGGGCGGCGCTGTTCTATTTCACGATGGTGGACGAGATCAACGACGAGGCCGACGACGCGCTGGAAGACTATTCGGAACTGATCATCGTCCGCATCCTCGCCGGCCGGGAACTGCCCCGGCCGAACAACGGTTCGAACAACAGCTACTCGGTCACGCCCATCGACGAGGCCCAGGCGGAGAGCCGGCCCCATATCGAATATTACGACGCCGAAGTGTACATTCCCGAAAAGGAGGAGACGGAACCGGCCCGTATCCTGACCACCATTTTCCGGGACGGAGAGGGCCGCTATTACGAGTTGAAAGTGGCGACCCCCACCTTCGAAAAGGAGGACCTGCTCGGTTCCGTCCTCTGGTGGATCGTCATTCTCTACTGCACGCTGCTGCTGACGATCACGGGAGTAACCGTCTGGGTTTTCCAGCGCAACATGCGCCCGCTGTACGCCCTGCTGCACTGGCTCGACGGATACACGCCCGGATGCAAGGGCGCTCCCCTGCCCGACGACACGAACGTCACGGAATTCCGCCGGCTCAACGAAGCGGCACAGCAGGCCATGGCGCGTTCGGAAGAGCTTTTCGAACGGCAGAAACAGTTCATCGGCAACGCCTCGCACGAGTTGCAGACCCCGCTGGCCGTACTGGGCAACCGGATCGAATGGCTGCTGGATAACACCGCGCCCACCGAAACCCAGACAGAAGAACTCCTCAAGATACAGCGTACCCTGGGCGACATCGTGCGGCTGAACAAGACCCTGCTGCTGCTCACCCGCATCGAGAACGGACAGTTCCCCGAAAGCACCGAAATAGAGATCGCCTCCATGCTCCGCGAACAGGCCGACCTCTACGCGGAGATCTACGGACACCGGAACATCCGCTGCCGGACGGAAGAGAGCGGGCCGCTGACGGTGAGGATGAACCGGTCGCTCGCCTCGACGCTGGTTTCGAACCTGCTCAAAAACGCCTATGTCCATACGCCGGAGGAAGGCCGGATCGAAATCAGCCTCCGGAACCGGACGCTGACCGTAGCCAACAGCGGCGAAAAGGCGCTCGACGGAGAGCGCATCTTCGAGCGCTTTTACCAGGGCAGCAAAAAGGAAGGGTCCACCGGGCTGGGTCTCTCGCTGGTCAGCGCAGTGGGAAGATACTACGGTCTGCACATCGGATACGCATTCGAGGAGGGCATGCACCGTTTTTCCGTGACCTGGCCGTAATATCGGGGCAAAAAAACGACTTTTTTCCGCCGGAAGGCGGAAATTTCAAATCCGTTTCAAAATCGTCCCCGTACTTTGTACCAGAGATCAAAAACAATGTCTGACAAATAAAAACGAAAAAAAATGAAAAAGTTCCTGTTTCTCGCCCTCGCGGCACTGACCCTGGGTTCCTACACGGCATGCGCCGACAACGACCGTCCCATCAGCGTGGACCAGCTGCCCCAGAAGGCACAGCAATTCATCAAACAGCACTTCCCCAAGGAAAAGATCGCCTTCGCCAAGCAGGAGCGCGACTTCATGGAGATCACCTACGAAGTGGTATTCACGTCCAGCTCGAAAGTGGAATTCACGAAAGACGGAAACTGGAAAGAGGTGGACTGCAAGTATTCGACGGTGCCCGTTGCGATCATTCCCGCCCAGATCAAGAACTACGTCTCGCAGCATTATCCCGACACCTCGGTGGTTCAGATCGACCGCGACAAACGGGATTACGAGGTGAAACTCACCAACGGGCTCGAACTGACGTTCGATCTGAAATTCAACCTGATCGACATCGACGACTAACCGTTTCCGACGGAAAGAAGTCGTCCGACCCCATTTCAGAAACAGCCGTCACCCCTGCCGGAACGATTCCGGCAGGGGTGAAAGCATAACAGGCGGACCGGACGGCCGGACCTCTCCCGCAGTGCACGGCCCGCCCGCAGGGAAATCCCGCGGCGGCCGGACAGGCCTCCGGGATCAATAGGTCGTCTCCTGCGCTATCTCGAAGAAAGCCTGCGGATGGCCGCAAACGGGACATTTTTCGGGAGCCAGCTTGCCTTTGACACGGTAACCGCACTTGCGGCAGATCCACTCCTGCGGCTCGTCCGAACGGAAAACCGTACCGGAAGCCACCTTATCGTAAAACTCGCGGTAACGCTTCTCGTGCATCTGCTCGACCGAAGCGATCATCCGGAAAGCCCGGGCCACATCCCTGAACCCCTCCGCCTCGGCCACGCGGGCATATTCGGGGTAGAGCTCCTCCCATTCGTCGTACTCGCCCTGCGCGGCGGCGGCCAGATTGTCGAGCGTACCGGAGATCACCCCGGCCGGATAGGTGCCCGTGAATTCGAGCATGCCGCCGTCGAGAAACTTGAAGAACACCTCGGCATGTTCCTTTTCGTTGGCCGCGGTCTCTTCGAAAATCTGGGCGATCTGTTCATATCCCTCCCTGCGTGCCACCGAAGCGAAAAACGTGTAACGGTTCCGTGCCTGAGACTCGCCGGAAAAGGCTTTCATCAGATTCTTTTCGGTTTCCGTTCCTTTTAAATTCTTTAATCCCATAGTTTTATTATATTTGTTAGGTGGTATAATATTTGCCGTTCAACGGATAAAAAACCGATCCGCCATGACGACTTTATTACTCATTTTAAATCTTATGACCATGACACACGAATTGCCTAAACTGCCCTATGCGCTGGACGCTCTGGCACCCCAGATCAGCGAGGAGACCATGCTGTACCACTACGGCAAGCATCACAAAGCCTATGTCGACAACCTCAACCGGCTGATCGACGGCACCCGGTGGCAGAACGCCACGCTGGAGGAGATCGTCCTCGGCGCGGACGGAGCCATTTTCAACAATGCGGCACAGGCCTGGAATCATACCTTCTTCTTCCTTTCCCTCTCCCCCGATCCAAAATCGGTGCCAACGGGCGCTCTGGCCGAAGCGATTGATCGCGATTTCGGTTCTTTCGAGAGTTTCAAAGAGACCATGGGCAAGGCGGCCGCCGGCCAGTTCGGTTCGGGCTGGGCATGGCTGGTACAAGACAAGGACGGGAAACTGTCCGTCGTGGCCGAATCCAACGCGGGCAATCCGATGACCCGCGGGCTCAAACCGCTGCTCAACATCGACGTGTGGGAACACGCCTACTACATCGACTACCGCAACCGCCGTCCCGACTTCATCCAGGCCGTCTGGGACCGAGTGGACTGGAAGACGGTCGAAAAACGCTTCGGAGAGAAATAGGAACCGGACGGGATTTCCCGGAAAACGGAACGGCCCGGAAAACCCGCCGCAACGATTTCGCCCCTGTCGGAGTTGTCTCCGACAGGGGCGATTCTCTTTTCCGGAGAACGGAGGGTCTCCTCCGTTCGTCCGCCGCGGCATGAAGCAGACCGCAGAACGGCCGGGAGAACCTCCGCGTCAACGCCGGATGCGGTCGCCCAACCTCCGGCCCCGGATGGTATATCCCAGGCTCCAGTAGAGATACTGGGCCTGGCTGAAATGGGTGGCCCGGATGCCGAAAGTGCCGAACAGGTTCTCCTTCAGGTAGATTTTGACGCCCAGCACCTGATAGAGACGAAAATCGCGCTTGTTGCCGTGCAGGACGTTCCAGCCGAGGTTGGCGAAGATCGAATAGTGGGGAAGCACCATCTCCCCCTTGGCCGAAATACCGAGGGAGAGCCTCTTTCCGAAAGGAGCCAGTTTCACCCGGTCGTAATAGTTGCCGTCGGCAGGATTCAGTTCGCGCCACATGCGGGCCCCCGAGCTCTCGTCGTAGAGCAGGTCGAACGAAAGCCCGTACTTGTATTTATAGCCCGGCGCGTACATGGCCGCATAGCTGAGACCGTAGACATTGAATTTCCGGTCCACATACCCCGAAGGGAGTCCCGTCCCGGTCGTGTCGATGTCGATCTGGCGGACGGAGATATTGACCAGCAGGTCATGGTCGATCCGCCGGACGAAACGGGGGGGGACAGCCAGTGGATTGAACTCCTCGATCACCCGGTCGCGGTTGAAATTGTAGGCCACCTCCAGGAAGATTCCGCCCATGTTCATGCCGTGGTTGGGCTGACGGGTCGAACCGTTGGAAAAATGGGTGAGTCCGGCCCCCAGATGAACGTCCAGCCGGCGCGAAAGGTAGAATTTCAGATAGAGGTTCACCCCGACATGGGCGTTGACCGAGGAGCCGAGCGCCACGTTTTCCGGATTGTCGAAAGGATCGTAATATTTCCAGTTGGCCGACATGCCCAGATTCCACTCGTAATTGAGACCCACGCGCCGCGAGAGCTGGGAGAGCGTGGCTCCCTGGAAAAGATACAGGGAGAACGGACGTCCCAGGTCGTCGTTCCGCCCGAACCAGGCCGTATAGGCCCCCACTCCATAGTAGGGCATGCCGTAGGCGATATCTTTCCAGTCGGAACCCAACGAACAGAAGGCGTATTTGACCGAAGCCGAACCGTAGAGGGGAATCCGGCGGTTTCCCTGCACGAACTCGTTGGTGCCGAACACCGTACCCGCCGTGCCGTTCAGCGCCAGGTAGGAGGGACGGCGCAGGGAATCGGGCCGGCGTTCCGCCCGTCCGGAGAGGGACAGACCGACGCATGCCAGCAGGACAAGGGAAACGATATACCGCTCGGGGCTCTTCATGGTTCGGGTCTCGGCCGGCTTTCCGGAAAAAACGATCCGCGGCACCGGCCGTTATCGGTTCTACAAGTGTTCCTTCGTGTATTCGATCAGTTTCTTCAGCACGTGATGGCGGCCCGTGGGACGCATGCCGTGGTTGTCGTCGGGATAGATCATCATGTCGAACGGCCTGCCCGCACGTACGAGGGCCGAAGCCATCTCGTAACTGTTCTGCACGTGGACGTTGTCGTCCCCCGTACCGTGCACCAGCAGCAGACGCCCGCGCAGGCTGTCAGCGTAGTGGATCGGCGAATTGTCGTCGTATCCCCGGGGATTCTCCTGGGGGAGCCCGTTGTAAATCTCCGTATAAATCGTATCGTAAAACCGCCACGAGGTGACGGGCGCCACCGCCACGGCCATCTTGTAGATGTCGTTCCCTTTCAGTATGCAGTTCAGTGCCATGAACCCGCCGTAACTCCAGCCGTAGATACCGATCCTTCCCGGGTCGGCCCACGGTCGGGAGGCCACCCAGCGGGCGGCGGCGATCTGGTCTTCGGTTTCGAGACGGCCCAAATTCCCGTAGGTGCACTTCTTGAACTCCTCGCCCCGGAAACCGGTACCCCGGCCGTCCACGCACACCACCACATAACCCGACTGAACCAGCACGTCCGTCCAGTCCATTCCCCAACTGTCGGCCACCTGCTGGGAGCCCGGCCCGCTGTATTGAATCATCAGCACGGGATACTTCACCGCTCCGGCCGCATCGAACCCGGCCGGGACGAGACGGTATCCGTTCAGTTCGGTCCCTTCCGGCGTTCGGAACGTGAAGAACTCCTTCACGGGCACCTCCAGCCGGCGAAGCGTATCGCGCAGGGAGGCGTTCTCCTCAAGCGTGCGCACCACACGGCCGTCCGAAGTATGAAGCCGCACCACGGTCGGCGTGGAGACGTTGGAAAAATAGCTGAGGAAATAGCGGAACCCGCGCGAAGGGGCGATACGGTACGTACCCTGTTCGGCAGCCATGCCCTTCTCCGCCACACCGGTCAGGCGGCGTTTACCCCGGCCGTCGATTCCGATCTCGTAAAGGCTGCGGCGCAGGGGGGACTCCTCGGTGGAGAGATAATAGACCCTGTCGCCCTCCACGCCCACTACCGAGGTCACCTCCCACGGACCGGAAGTGACGGGACGCGGCTCCCCGCCCTCCACGTCGCACAGGTAGAGGTGCATGAACCCGTCCCGTTCGCTGCGCACGAGGAAACGGCGGGAATCGGGCAGGAAAGTGACGGTCTGGTCGTCCACCCGTTCCACATACCGGTCGGAGGTCTCCGTATAGAGGGCCCGGGCCGGAACCGGCTCCCCGCCGCCGGAACAAAGGTCGTCGCACCCGGCCAGCATCAGTTCGAACCGGTTCTGCCGGCGGTTGACCCGGTAGAACCAGAGGTCTCCGCCGGACGTCCACCCGATGCGGGGCAGGTACTGATCGGTTTCGGTGCCGGTATCCACCCGCCGCACGACGCCCGAACCGAGGTCGCAGAGACGAAGTTCGACAGAGGCATTCTTCCCGCCCGCCTTGGGATATTTATAGGTATAAGGTTCCGGGTAGAGTTTGCCCTGGAAACGCATGAAGGAAAACTCGGGCACCTCGCTCTCGTCGAACCGCAGGAAAGCGATCCGGCGACTGTCGGGCGACCATTCGAAAGCGCGCGAAAAGGCGAACTCCTCTTCGTACACCCAGTCGGGCACGCCGTTGATGACATGGTTGATGCGTCCGTCGGATGTGATCCGTTCCAGGGAATAATCCTCCAGATTCACGACATAGAGGTCGTTGTCCCTGACGAAGGCGACCCGGCGGCCGTCCGGCGAAAAACGGGCGGCCCGCTCCCGCCCGGCCCCGGAGAGACGGTGCAGGGAGTCGGCATCCCGGTCGTATATCCAGTAATCGGCCGTGAAGGAGCGGCGGTAGATCGGTTCGACCTTCGTCGCCAGCAGGATTTTCCGCTCGTCGGAACTGAACGCGTAACCTGCGAATTTCCCTCCGGGCAGTTCCGACCGTTTCGCATCGAAAACCACACCGGCCTCCCCGCCGTCCCGGTACCGGTAGCGGACGATACGACCCTCCTTCACCGCAGTATAGTGCTCCCCGTCGGCCATCGAACGCACTCCGGCGACCGTCTTCGGCACGAATTTTTCCGACAGCGTCCCGTAATCGAACGCAGGCCCGGCCGAAACCGAAGCCGCGCAGAAGAGCCCCGCCGCGGCGAACAGGCCTCCCCACCTATGTTTCCAATCGGTCATGTCGGATTCGTTTAACAGGCTTTCAGACTCAGGTCGAGACTCTTGATCTGATGAGTCAGGGCACCGACGGAGATGAAATCGACGCCGCACTCGGCATACTCCCGGAGCGTGTCGAAAGTGATTCCTCCCGACGACTCGATCTCGCAGCGCCCCCCGATCTTCTCCACGGCCCGACGGGTCAGTTCGGGCGTGAAGTTGTCGAGCATGATGCGGTCGGCGCCCCCGGCCCGGAACACTTCGTCTATGTCTTCGAGCGTGCGCACCTCCACCTCGATCTTCAGATGTTCCCGGTGTGCCTTTTTCAGGTACTCGCGCGTCCGGACGATCGCCTCGTACACCCCTCCGGCGAAGTCGATGTGGTTGTCCTTCAGAAGCACCATATCGAACAGGCCCATGCGGTGATTCTCGCCGCCGCCCAGTTTCACCGCCATCTTGTCGAGCACACGCATCCCCGGAGTGGTCTTGCGCGTATCGAGCACCCTGCACCGGAGCCCCTCGAGCCGTTTCACGTAACGGGCCGTCTGGGTCGCCACACCGCTCATGCGCTGCATGACGTTGAGCAGGATGCGTTCGGCCTGCAACAGCGACTGTTCGCGCCCTTCCACGTAGAAAGCCACGTCGCCGGGCCGCACGGGCGTACCGTCCTCGATCTTGCGTTCGAACCGGACCTGCGGGTCGAGCCGCCGCAGAATCATCTCGGCCACCTCGACTCCTGCCAGCACGCCCTCCTGCTTGACCAGCAGCTTCATGCGGCCCCGGGCCCCGCCCGGAATGCAGGCCAGCGACGAATGGTCTCCGTCGCCGATGTCCTCCTTAATGGCCAGTTCGATCAGTTCCTCCACAAAAGGCTTATATTCCTCTTTCATATTGCATGTTTTTATGGGGTTTCCATTCCCCGTTCGGGGTAACAAAATTGCAAAAAATTATCCACCCGGCCAAATTCACGGCTCCCGGAAAGGAAAACCGCTCCGCAGACGGAATCAAAAAAGAGTTTTGTTTTTTTCATTGTTTTTGTAAAATTTTCTACCTTTGCGAGATAAAATTAACACCACGCACCGTACCAGTGTTTTGCCATAGTGGATCGGAACACATATTGCAATGATCCGCAATGCCTTACACCTCAAACCCTCCGGTTGGGCGTCACAACCCGGACGGACAGACGGCTGGAGAGACCGGAGCGATGTACTATTTTGTGACGAACCGAAAGAGAAGCAACAAGATGAAACCACTCAGAAGCAGCATCACGACACAAGGCCGTAAAATGGCAGGGGCACGCAGCCTGTGGAGGGCCAACGGCATGAAAGAGGAACAGATCGGGCAACCGGTCATCGCCATCGTCAATTCGTTCACCCAGTTCGTTCCCGGACACACCCACCTGCACGAAATCGGACAGCAGATCAAGGGGTGGATCGAACAGGAAGGCTGCTTCGCCGCCGAATTCAACACAATCGCCATCGACGACGGCATCGCCATGGGACACGACGGCATGCTCTACTCGCTCCCCTCCCGGGAGATCATCGCCGACAGCGTGGAATACATGGTCAACGCCCACAAGGCCGACGCCATGATCTGCATCTCCAACTGCGACAAGATCACCCCCGGAATGCTGATGGCCGCCATGCGGCTCAACATCCCCACGGTGTTCGTATCGGGCGGAGCCATGGAGGCCGGCAGGGTGGGCGACCGGGAGTACGACCTGATCGACGCCATGGTCAAGGGCGCCGACGAAACGGTGTCCGAAGAGGAACTGGCAGCCGTGGAACGCGGAGCCTGCCCCACCTGCGGATGCTGTTCGGGCATGTTCACGGCCAACTCCATGAACTGCCTGACCGAAGCGCTGGGCCTGGCCCTGCCGGGCAACGGAACGGTCGTGGCCACCCACGCGCAGCGGACGGAACTGTTCCGCAAGGCGGCCGCGCTGATCGTCAGAAACGCACGCGAATACTATTTCAACGATAACGACCAGGTTCTGCCGCGTTCGATCGCCACGCGGCAGGCGTTCCTCAACGCCATGAGCATGGATATCGCCATGGGGGGGTCGTCCAACACGGTGCTGCATCTGCTGGCCGTAGCCTATGAAGCCGGCGTGGACTTCACGATGCGGGACATCGACGCCCTTTCGCGCCGGATTCCCGTGCTGTGCAAGGTGGCGCCCAATTCGCACTACCACATCCAGGACGTGAACCGCGCCGGAGGTATCATGGCCATCCTGGGCGAACTGCGCCGGGCGGGAGCGATCGACGGCAGCGTGCTGCGGGTGGACTACCCCTCGCTGAATGCCGCGATCGACGAGAACGACATTCTCAGCCCGAAAGTCTCGCAGGAGGCTCTGCGCCGGACGCTGGCCGCACCGGGCGGCGTATTCAACATCACGCTCGGATCGCAGGACAACTATTACGGAGAACACGACACCGACCGCACCGCCGGGTGTATCCGCGATGCGGCCCATCCCTATCTCAGAGACGGCGGACTGGCCGTGCTTTTCGGCAATATCGCCCCGCAGGGGTGTATCGTCAAAACGGCCGGGGTCGATCCCTCGATCCTCCATTTCGAGGGGACGGCCCGCGTATTCGAATCGCAGGAAGAGGCTTGCGCAGGGATTCTGGGCGGCAAGGTACAGGCCTCGGACGTGGTGGTGATCCGCTACGAAGGCCCCAAAGGCGGGCCGGGCATGCAGGAGATGCTCTATCCCACGTCCTACCTCAAGTCGGTCAGGCTGGACAAGGCCTGTGCGTTGGTGACGGACGGACGTTTCTCGGGCGGCACCTCGGGACTGTCCATCGGGCACGTGTCGCCCGAAGCGGCGGCAGGCGGCCCGATCGCCCTCGTCGAAGACGGCGACCGGATCGTTATCGACATCGCGTCGAGAACGATCGACGTACGACTGTCCCAGGAGGAACTGGACCGGAGACGGGCCGCGCTCGCCTCCTTCGCACCCCGGCACCGCGACCGCACGGTAAGCCGGGCGCTGAAAGCCTATGCGGCCATGGTGGCATCGGCCGACAAGGGCGGAGTACGGATCGTGGAGTAACAAACGGAAAGACGACATGGCAAACAAACAGAGAGTGAAAGGAGGGGAGGCGCTGCTGCTCTCCCTGATCGAAGAGGGGGTGGACGTGCTGTTCGGTTATCCGGGCGGACAGGTGATCCCCGTCTATGACCATATCTACGACTACAAGGACCGCATCCGGCACATCCTCACCCGCCATGAACAGGGTGCGGTGCATGCGGCACAAGGCTATGCGCGGGCCACGGGACGCGTGGGCGTCTGCCTGGCCACCTCGGGCCCGGGCGCGACGAACCTCATGACAGGTATCGCCGACGCCATGCTCGACTCGACCCCGCTGGTCTGCATCACGGGACAGGTTCCCTCTTCGCTGCTGGGATCGGACGCTTTCCAGGAGGCCGACACGATCAGCATGACCATGCCCATCACCAAGTGGAACTACCAGGTGACGACCGCCTCGGAAATCCCGAAAGCCGTCGCCAAAGCCTTCTATATCGCCCGGTCGGGCCGGCCGGGCCCCGTGGTGATCGACATCGCCAAGAACGCGCAGGTAGAGGAGATGGAGTTCGCCTACAAGCCCTGCATCAGCCTGCGCAGCTATACGCCCCACCCCGCCCTCAATCCGGAGACGATGGCCCGGGCCGTGGAGATGCTCAACGCCTCGGAACGTCCGCTGGTGCTGGTGGGCCAGGGCGTGAAGCTGGCCGGTGCCGAACGGAAGATGATCGAACTGGCCGAGACGGGCAATCTGCCGATGGCCGCCACGCTGATGGGCATTTCGGCCGTGCCGAACGACCATCCGCAGTTCGTGGGCAACCTGGGCATGCACGGCAACCTGGCAGCCAACCAGATGACCCAGCACAGCGATCTGATCCTCGCGGTCGGGATGCGCTTCAGCGACCGGATCACGGGCGACGTGAAGCAGTACGCCCCGAATGCCAGAATCATCCACATAGACATCGACCCCGCCGAGCTGGGCAAGAACCTGCGGGTGGACCTGCCGATCAACGCCGATGCCGGCGACGCGCTGGAAGCGCTCAAGGTGGGGCTGAAATACAGGGACCGCAGCGAGTGGTACGCCTTTGCCCGGGAACAGTGGGAGATCGAGCGCGAACGGCTGGGCGCCACCCCCTGCGGCGCAGACGGCAGCCACCTGTCGATGGCCGAAGTGATCCGCCGCCTGGCCGAGACACAGGGGGGCGACGCCGTGATCGTGACGGACGTGGGCCAGAACCAGATGTTCGCCGCCCTCTATTCGAAATTCAACCGCACACGCAGTTTCATCACCTCCGGAGGGCTGGGGACCATGGGCTTCGGACTTCCCGCGGCACTGGGCGCCAAACTGGGCGTTCCGGAGCGCGAAGTGGTGGCCGTGCTGGGCGACGGCGGTTTCCAGATGACCATGCAGGAACTGGGGACGATCATGCAGAACCGGATCGGAGTGAAGATCATCGTGATGAACAACACCTACCTGGGCATGGTCCGCCAGTGGCAGGAACTCTTCTTCAACCACCGCTACTCGTTCACCGAGTTGGAAAACCCCGACTTCCAGCTCATCGCCCGGGCGTACGGCATCCCTTCGGAACGCGTGATGCGGGCCGGAGAGCTGGAGGGGGCGCTCGAACGGATGAAACGGGCCGAAGGCTCCTTCCTGCTGGAGGCAGTGGTGCTGCCCGAGGAGAACGTCTTCCCGATGGTGCCCGCAGGAGCATCGCTGTCGGACCTGATCTTCCATTCGTAGGCGGACAAAAAACGAAGATACATGAACAAGGAATATATCATCATCGCATTCACGGAGAACCAGATCGGCGTACTGAACCGGATCACGAGCTGCTATCTGCGCCGCAAGATCAACATCGAGAGCCTGAAGGTTTCCGAATCGCCGGTCAGGGGAATCAGCATGTTCGTCATTTCGGCCTTCACCACGGCCGAGACGATCGAGAAGGTCGCCAAGCAGATCCGCAACATCATCGACGTGCTGCAGGTCGATTTCTACGACGAGGCGGAGCTCATCACCCAGGAGATCGCCCTCTACAAAATATCCTCGCGCCCCTTCCGCGAAAACGGCCGGGTGGACGCCCTCTCGCGCCAGTGGGGTACCCGGCTGATCGAATTCTCGCCCAAGTACGTGGTGCTGGAGAAAACGGGCACCCGCGAGGAGATCGAGGAGCTGAAACGGGAACTGGAAGAGAACGGCCTGCTGCAGGAGTTCACCCGTTCGGGCAGCGTCATCATCCACCGCGACTCGATCTTCGACCGGCTGCACGAAACGATCGGGGACCGCTCCGGACAACAATGAAACATCAGGTAACAACACATAATTTGAAAAGAGTATGGCAAAAATGAATTTCGGGGGAGTCGAAGAGAACGTCGTAACCCGTGAAGAGTTTCCCCTGGCAAAGGCCCGGGAAGTGTTGAAGGACGAGACCATCGCCGTGATCGGATACGGCGTGCAGGGTCCCGGACAGTCGCTGAACCTGAAGGACAACGGTTTCAACGTCATCGTCGGCCAGCGCAGGAATTCCAAGACGTGGGACAAGGCCGTAGCCGACGGCTGGGTTCCCGGAGAGACGCTCTTCGAGATCGAAGAGGCCTGCCGGCGCGCCACCGTCATCCAGTACCTGCTGTCGGACGCCGCGCAGATCGCCATGTGGCCCACGGTCAAAAAGCACCTCACGGCGGGCAAGGCGCTCTACTTCTCGCACGGATTCGCCATCACTTATAAGGAACGGACCGGCATCGTGCCCCCGGCCGACGTGGACGTCATCATGATCGCGCCGAAAGGATCGGGCACTTCGCTGCGCCGCCTCTTCCTCGAAGGCCGCGGACTGAACTCCAGCTACGCCGTCTTCCAGGACGCCACGGGCCGTGCCCGCGACCGCGTGATCGCGCTGGGGATCGGTGTGGGATCGGGCTACCTGTTCGAAACCGATTTCAAACGGGAAGTCTATTCCGACCTGACCGGCGAACGGGGTACGCTGATGGGTGCCATCCAGGGTATTTTCGCCGCCCAGTACCAGGTGCTCCGCGAAAACGGACACACGCCTTCGGAAGCCTTCAACGAGACGGTGGAAGAGCTCACCCAGAGCCTGATGCCGCTGATCGGGGAGAACGGCATGGACTGGATGTACGCCAACTGCTCGACAACGGCGCAGCGCGGCGCCCTCGACTGGTGGAAACCTTTCCGCGACGCGACGCTGCCCGTCTTCAAGAAACTCTACGCCGAAGTGGCCGCCGGCAACGAGGCCCAGCGCTCGATCGACTCGAACAGCAAGCCCGACTACCGCGAAAAACTGGATGCCGAACTGCGCGAGATGCGCGAGAGCGAAATGTGGCAGGCCGGCGAAGCCGTACGTGCCCTGCGTCCGGAACGCAACAAATAGAGACGCTTCCACTGATAACGAATCATATCTCTCCGGGACCGGTCGGTCCCGAAATCCGGATTCACCCCTGCCGCACTTTGTTTTGCGGCAGGGGTGAATCCTTTAAAAGCCCGGCATCGGTCCTCGTTTTCCGCCCTCCGGTCCGAAACAGGAGGACTTTGCCGGATTTTACCTATCTTTGCCCGTAGCCAAAAAGCAACAGGACATGCAGACAGCCGTACTTTTCCTCATATTCAACCGGCCGGACACCGCCTCGCAGGTGTTCGAGGCCATCCGCCGGGCACGCCCTCCCCGGCTCTACGTGGCGGCCGACGGCCCGCGCAAAGAAAGGCCGGGCGAAGCGGAACTCTGCCGCAGGACGCGGGAAATCGTAAACGGCGTCGACTGGGAGTGCGAAGTGCACACCCTTTTCCGGGACGAGAATCTCGGTTGCGGACGGGCCGTCAGCGGGGCGATCGGATGGTTCTTCTCCCAGGAGCCGGAAGGAATCGTCCTGGAGGACGACTGCCTGCCCCACCCCGACTTCTTTCCCTACTGCGAGGAGCTGCTCGCCCGTTACCGCGACGACCGGAGGGTCGCTTTCATCTCGGGCAACAATTTCGATTTCGGAACCCCGGACCGCCGGACGTCCTACTATTTTTCGGCATACAGCCACGTATGGGGATGGGCCGCATGGCGCAGGAGCTGGGAACTGTACGATTTCAGCCTCGCCGGCAAGACGCTGCCGGAATTCCGGGCTGTCCTCCGCAACCTGTTCCTCACGCCGACGGAACGCCGCCACTGGGAAAATATCTTCATGAAGATGAAACTCGGAAAGATCGACACGTGGGACTACCAGTTTTCGATCTCCCTCATGTCCGCAGGGGCGCTCTGCATCATTCCGGCCGTGCCGTTGATCCGCAACATCGGTTTCACCCCGGATGCCACCCACACCACGCAGGAAGACCTCCGGCTGTCGCAGCGACTGACGGGCCCCATCCTCCCCCTGGTACACCCCGACCGCGTGGAACAGGACAAGGAAGCCGACCGCCGGTACATGCACGATTACCTCCGGCGCCGCATCTCCCTGCTGCACCACCTCAAACGAAAGGCGTTCTACGCCCTCGCCCGGGCACGGAAAAGGGAAGGCCGGACGCAATAATTCCATCGCGTTTGCGAAAAAATCAGCGGAAACGAAACTTTTTTAACATTTTTGTTCTATATTTGCAAAGTCGACCAACGACAAAAAGACCATGAAGAAATTTTCGCCGTTTTACGCATTCTTTTATTACTTCTACTTTACGGACAAGGTAGACGGGGTTTTGCGTATGCAGGCGTAGCATGAAATAAAGACGTAGAATATGAAAATCCCGATCTCGCACGAGACCGGGATTTTCGCTTAAAAGGACCGAACTATGAGAGTCGCCATTCAGGGTTACGAGGGATGCTTCCACCAGATCGTCGCACGCCATTACTTCGGGAACGAAGTCGAAACCGTTCCGTGCGCCACGTTCCGGGAAGTAGCCCACAAGGTAGAGCGGGGAGAGGTGGACTACGGCGTCATGGCCATCGAGAACTCCATTGCGGGAAGCATCATCGCCAATTACAGCATCCTCCAGAACAGCCGCCTGCAGGTGGCGGGTGAGGCCTACCTGCTCATCCGGCAGAACCTGCTGGTGCTTCCCGGAACGGAGATGGAGGATATCCGCGAGGTGCACTCCCACCCGATGGCCCTGCTCCAATGCGTGGACTACCTCGATCCCCGGGGCTGGAAACTGGTCGAAACGGAAGACACGGCCCTAAGCGCCCGGATCATCGCCGAAAAGGGATTGAAGAACGTGGCGGGAATCGCCAGTACGCTGGCCGCCGAACTCTTCGGACTGAAGGTGATCGCCCCCGACATCCACACGATCAAGAACAACTACACCCGTTTCATGATCCTCAAACAGACGGACCACCTGGTGCCCGAGGGGGCCGACAAAGCCTCCCTCTACATCAAGACCGACCACCGGCGGGGCTCGCTGCTGCGGGTGCTGCGCCAGATGGAGGATTCGGGCATCAACATGAGCAAGCTCCAGTCCTATCCCATCCCCAGCGAACCGTGGCACTACCTGTTCCACACCGACATGGAGTTCGACTCGCTGGGCGACTTCAACTACACGCTGGAAAAGATGCGCCGGGCGGCGGAAGAGGTCTATGTCTACGGCGTCTACAAAAAGGGAGAGAACATCTGACGAAAATCCAAAAACACGATAACGACATGAACGAAAAAGGTTTACAGATCGAAGTGGCGGAACGGCTCTCGGGAGTGGGCGAATACTACTTCTCGAAGAAGCTGCGCGAGATAGACCGGATGCGGGCGGAGGGAACGCCCGTCATCAGCCTGGGCATCGGAAGTCCCGACCAGCCGCCCCACCCCTCGGTGGTGGAACGCCTGGCGGCCGAGGCAGCCCGGTCCGACACCCACGCCTACCAGCCCTACAAGGGGGCGGCCGTCCTGCGGCGGGCCTTCTCGAAGTGGTATGCGGAACGTTACGGCGTGGCGCTCGACCCCGAAACGGAAATTCTTCCGCTCATCGGATCGAAAGAGGGCGTCATGCACATCTGCATGACCTATCTCAACCCGGGCGACCGGGTGTTGATTCCCAATCCCGGATACCCCACCTACCGCTCGGCGGCCACCATCGCCGGAGGCGTGTGCGTGGACTACCGGCTGACGGCGGAGAACGACTGGCTGCCCGACTTCGGACAGATCGAGGCCGCGGGACTGGAAGGCGTGAAAATGATGATCGTCAACTATCCCCAGATGCCGACCGGAGCACATGCCACGCCCGAGCTTTTCGCCCGGCTGGTGGAGTTCGCCCGGCGGCACGGCATCCTGCTGGTGCACGACAATCCGTACAGTTTCGTGCGGAACGACCGTCCGCTGAGCCTGCTCTCGGTACCCGGCGCCAAAGAGGTGGCGCTGGAGCTCAATTCGCTGAGCAAAAGCCACAACATGGCCGGCTGGCGCATCGGCATGATCGGCGGCAGCGCCGAACGGCTCAATGAGGTGATCCGATTCAAAAGCAACATGGATTCGGGCATGTTCTACCCGATGCAGGCGGCGGCGGCCACGGCCCTCTCGCTGGGCGACGAGTGGTACCGTTCGCTGAACGACCTCTACTACTCCCGCGAGGCGCTGGGCTACGAACTGCTCGATGTGCTGGGCTGCACCTACCGCAGGGGGCAGGCGGGACTGTTCGTCTGGGCGGCGCTGCCCGAAGGGTTCGACGGCGACTGCTACGCCTTTTCGGACCGGATACTCTACGACTGCGGGGTGTTCGTCACGCCGGGCGGCATCTTCGGCAGCGAAGGCGACCGTTACATCCGCATCAGCCTCTGCGCCTCGGAAGAGACCCTGCGGGCGGCCATCGGAAAAATCAGGGAGGGCCTGCGATGAAGACGGCGATCATCGGTATCGGGCTGATCGGGGGCTCTTTCGCCCTGAGCCTGAAGGAACACGGCCTGAGCGACGAAATATGGGGCGTGGACAAATCGGAAGCCAACCGGGACAAGGCGCTGGAAATGGGGCTGGTGGACCGGATCGTCACGCTGGACGAAGCGGCTGCGGGAGCCGACCTGATCGTGCTGGCCACGCCGGTGGATACCATTCCGCTGCTGGCCGTGAAACTGCTCAACAAGGCGAACGAACGGCAGGTGATCATGGACATGGGTTCGATCAAGGCGGAACTATGCGAGGTGATCGAACGGCACCCCAACCGGGGGCGTTTCGTAGCCACCCACCCCATGTGGGGCACCGAATACAGCGGTCCAGAAGCGGCCGTGAAAGGTGCCTTTACGGGACGTACCGTGGTGATCTGCAACCGGGAGCAGAGCGATCCGGACGCCCTGGAACGGGTCGAAGGCATCTACCGGACGATCGGTATGCCGATCACCTACATGGCGGCCGAGGACCAGGACCTGCATTCGGCCTACATCTCCCACATTTCGCACATCACCTCGTTCGCTCTGGCGCTCACCGTGCTGGAAAAGGAGCGCGAGGAGGAGCACATCTTCGACCTGGCGGGAGGCGGCTTCGAGAGCACGGTGCGTCTGGCCAAAAGTTCGGCCCGCACGTGGGCGCCCATCTTCCTGCAGAACAAGTACAACGTGCTCGACGTGCTGCGCGAGCACATCCACCAGCTGCAGATCTTCCGGCGGATGCTCGAACGCGACGACGTGAAGGGACTGACGGCCGCCATGGAAAAAGCCAATACGATCAAACGAATTCTCAAATAATCCCATACCTTTGAAACCATGGAAACAAACTTTTCACTCGATAGGAAACGCCCCCTTATCATCTCCGGCCCGTGCAGCGCGGAGACGGAACAGCAAACCCTCGACACCTGCACCCGGCTGGCCGCCACCGGACTGGTGGACGTCCTGCGGGCCGGCATCTGGAAACCCCGCACACGGCCCGGCACGTTCGAGGGCATCGGTCTGGTGGGCCTGTCGTGGATGGCCAGGGCCAAGGAGCTGACCGGACTGCCGTTCGGCGTGGAGGTGGCCAATGCCAAACACGTGGAGAGCGCGCTCGAATTCGGCGCAGACATGGTCTGGATCGGGGCCCGGACCACGGGCAACCCCTTCAGCGTGCAGGAGGTGGCCGACGCCCTGCGCGGCTCGCAGGTGACGGTGCTGGTCAAGAACCCGATGAATCCCGACCTCGACCTGTGGGCAGGCGCCGTGGCCCGTCTGACCAACGTGGGAATTCCCCTGGAACGTATCGGACTGATCCACCGGGGCTTCTCCTATTTCGGACACAGCGAGTACCGCAACGCCCCCATGTGGCATCTGGCCATCGAGATGCGCAGCCGGTTTCCGGAAATGATGATGATCTGCGATCCGTCGCACATCTGCGGCAGCCGCCCCCGCCTGCTGGAAGTGTCGCAGAAGGCGGCCGACCTGCGGTTCGACGGACTGATCGTGGAGAGCCATATCTGCCCGGACAAGGCCTGGAGCGACGCCTCGCAGCAACTCACCCCGTCCGATTTCGAGACCATGATCCGCAGCATCAACTGGCGGGCCGACAGCACCGACAATCCCGAATTCGTGAAGGCGCTCTCCGGACTGCGCGACCAGATCGACCAGATCGACTCGGAGGTGTTCGACCTGCTGAGCAGGCGGATGAAGGTGGCCGAAAAGATCGGCGAAGTGAAAAAGGAGAACAATGTGGCCATCCTGCAGGGAGGCCGCTGGTCGAGCATCGTGGAAAAGGTGACGGCACAGGCACCCAAGCTGGGACTGAGCGAAGAGTTCCTGAAAACGGTGCTGGAAGCGATCCACATCGAGAGCATCAACCGTCAGAATGACGTGATGAACAAATACAAATAAACGTTTCCGTGAGGCTCCCCACCATCGGTCAATACGTCGAAAGCGTCGCCCAGCCCTTCGGACTGTTCCGCACGCTGAGGGGATACGAGGCGGAACGCGACATGTTCGGCGAAGTCCGTATCCGCGCAGGCAACAACGCGGCCGTATTCCGGCTCGAAGGAGCGGACGGCCCGCTGGCCCTCAAATGCTACATCAAGCAGGGGCGCTTCACGAAAGAGATCTACGACTACATCCGGTCGCACCCGTCGCCGCTTCTGGCCGGAGGTGCGCGCCGGTTGTGCGACGAACTGTTCGTCTACGACCACTGCGAACGGGGCCGCTATTACGACGTAACGGTCGCCGAATGGGTGGAGGGCGAGAGCCTCGACCGGATGATCCGCTCGGCCGCCCTGCGGGAGGACCGCGACCGGCTGCAGGCACTGGCCGGGGGATTCGACAGGCTGGCCCTCGGTCTCCTCGCACAGGAATGGGCCCACGGCGATCTGAAACCGGAAAATATCGTCGTCCGTGAAGACGGGACGCAGGTTCTCGTCGATTACGACGCCATGTTCATCCCGCCGCTGGCCGGCGAGCAAACACAGGAAGTGGGAACGCTCAACTACCAGCATCCCCTGCGCGACACCTCGATGTACGACAAACATATCGACGATTATTCCATCGTGCTGATCTCGACCAGTCTTCACGCGCTGGCGCTCGATCCGGGGCTCTACCTGCGGTTCAACGACTCGGACAATATCCTGCTCTCGCCGGCCGAGACGGTCGCGGGCAGAAGCGCCGCCTACGACGAAATCGTGGAAACGGCCCTGCGGGCCGGCCGCCATGCCCTGGTGAACATGGCCCGGACACTGACCTCACCCGTTCCGGTCATCGACCGCGTGGCGCTCCTGCTGCACGATCTGGCACAGACTGCCTGCAGGCCCCGTATCGCGCCCGAGGAAACGTGCCTGTTCGAACGGAACGGGAAATGGGGTTATGCCGGTCCCGACGGCAGGACCGTGATCGAGCCGATCTACGAAGATGCGGCGGAGTTCAGCGAAGGATTGGCATCCGTCCGGCTGGAGGGCCGCTGGAGTTTCATCGACGTCTCGGGCCGTGTGGAGATCGACTGCGGCCGGTACGAACGTGTCCAGTCGTTCCATGAAGGCCGCGCCGCCGTCAGACGGAACGGCGCATGGGGTTACATAGACATCCGGGGCGAGGAGGTGATCGCCCCCGGATTCGAGATCGCAGGCGCCATGCGGGAAGGGGCGGCCGTAGTGAAACAGGGCGGCCTGTACGGATACATCGACCGCGACGGCCGCTGGATCATCACGCCCCGGTTCGAATATGCCGTCAGTTTCCGGAACGGGACGGCCCGGGTACAGAAAGAGACAAAAACATACCAAATAGACAAATCAGGCCGTACGCTATACGTTATTGCATAAAAAGCGTTATCTTTAAGGTGTAAAAAAACTGTCTGTCTTTATGTATTCTGCGAGGATAACCCGGCTTAATCCCACGGCATTTATCATACTGATCGACCAGTCCGGTTCGATGGAGGAGCGGGTCCTGTTCAATGCCACACGAATGACCAAAGCCGACTCCGTGGCACTGGTAACCAACCGGCTCATCAGCGAGCTCATTCTGCGTTCCTGCCGGGAAGACGGCGTAAGGGACTATTTCGACATCGCCGTGATCGGCTACTGCGGCGACAGGGCCACCTCCCTGCTCGGCGAGAAGGGACAGTTCGTCCGCCCGTCGCAACTGGTGCAGATGGACTGCCCCAAACGGAAAATCACCCGGGAAAGAATACTGCCCGGAGGAGAGAGCGTCATCACCACGCTGGAACAGAAATACTGGATCAGTCCCCAGGCCGGCGGCAGCACTCCGATGTACGCGGCCCTGCTCTCCGCCTACGATCTGGCCGGACGCTGGTGCCGCCGGGCCCACAACCGCCATTCCTATCCGCTCACCATCTTCAACATCACGGACGGAGAGGCTTCCGACGGCGATCCGGAACAGCTGCAGGAGATCGCCGAGAAGATCAGGGCCCTGCGTACGGACGACGGCAACGTCCTGCTGCTCAACATCCATATCTCCTCCCACGAGGGCACTTCCCCGGTCATCTTCCCCGCCTCCCCGGAGGAGTTGCCGCAGGACCGGTATGCACGGCTGCTCTACGACATGTCCAGCACGATGCCCGCCGCCTACAACGAAACCATTTTCCAGATACGCGACAACCCGACCGATCCACCGTTCCGCGGCATGAGTTACAACACCTCGATCACCGACCTGATCGCCATGATGAACATCGGATCGCTCAGCGTAAACCTAATCCAGTAATCCCATGCCGACGAACCTGACCAACTATCTGGAGAGCATCCTCAACCCCAGGGGATGTTTCAGAACACTGGACGGAATTTTCGCCCGGTGCGGCGAAAACGGCGAACCTCTTTTCTCCTCGGCGGAATATACCGTCAAATTCGAAACGGAATGGCAGAACCGCAGGTACCGGCTCATCTGTTTCCTGCAAGAATCGCAGTCATTGCTCAACCGGGTGCGGGCGCTGGTTTCCAATCCGGTAATACAGCAATGTCCCTACCTGGCGCCGACCCGCTACCTCGACCGGGAGATGCTGGTGTTCGACGACATGGGACACGCCGCCTACCACGACGTCGTACTGCAGGAGGCGGACGAAGGCATCAGGCTGGACAAGGTGCTGCTCGAATGCAGCATGAAGAACGATGCGGAAACTCCCGGCAAACTGCTCCGCGCCCTGTACGACCTCTCCTGCTGGATGCACGGCCACGGAATCGTACACAACAACATCCGGCTCGTCAACGTACAGGTACTGAGAGGAGAGACCCTGCGGCTCATCAATTTCGAATCCGCACAGGCCGTCAGCGACGACAGGAAGGAACATACGACAGATCCCTATGCCATCGACAACCTGGCCCTGGCGAATCTGGCCATCGTACTCTATCTCGCCTCCTGCAATCCGCGTCTTTACGGTCAGCTCCGACATACCATCCTGCATCGTTTGCACGACCTGCGCAAAATCCTGCCCGAACTGTGCCGGAGAGCCGAAAGCATGGGACACGAAGCCCTGTTCGAACTGACCTGCACCATTCGGAACAACAACGGGAAACTGAAAGGACGGGAACGTCTGAATTCGCTGCTCAAAAGGCTGATCGACCACGGTCCCGTGCAGGACGAGCAACTGCGGGAGATATTGCTCTCTCCGCTCGACAAGGGTAAAGCTCCGCAGCGTGATCTCGCTTTCCGCCCGATCGCGCCGAAACAGGAGGGTGTAGGAGAGGGCTTCCCGGCCTATGACTGGAAAAGCGGCGTATACGACACGCTGGTGAGGGTGGAGCACCGGGGCAAATATTTCTATACGGACCGCAACGGCAAACGGGCCATCGACCGGGAATACGATTTCGCATACGACTTTTACGAAGGCCGGGCCGTGGTCGTAGTCGGGGACAATTACGCTCTGATCGACCGGGAGGGCACGCCGGTCATCCCCTTCATCTGCGAAGATCTGGAATGGGACCCCTTCACGGGCACGGCCAAAGTGATGATCGACGGGAAATGGGGTCTGTTCGACCGTAGCGGACAACCGCTCGTCCCGATGAAATACGACTGGATGGGCGGTTCGGGCGACGGGCTGATCGTGGCCCGGATCGGCGAACAGTACGGCTATATCCGCAAGGACGGCAGCGAAGGTATCCCGTTCATCTACGAAGACGCCTTCAGTTTCGAAAAGGGGAAGGCGCTCGTGGAGCTGAACGGAGAGCAGTTCAGCATAGACACGGAAGGACACCGCATCTGACCCGGGAAAATCCGGCAGACGAACGGCATCCCACCACCGATCAGAGGCCCGGAGTTCATCCGGGCTTTTATTCGTTCCGGCCTGTCCGGAACGGCCGCAAAACGGTCCCGCATATCTTGGCGACCGCTTATCCGCAACCGGCCCGGCAAAACGGGGAGGGACCGGAATTCAGTTCCGGTCCCTCCCCGTTCACTTCACGGCTCCGCCGCTACCGAATCCGGTCGAGCGATTTGACCAGCGTCTCGTCGTGGATAATTCCCCTCATGGCCATATAGGCAAGAACGATTCCGATCAGCGGGAAGACATCGACCAGCGTATAGCTCACGGAATGGATTTCGAAACCGGCCACGCTGCGCCATGCCCGGAAAATATAGTAGCATACGAATATCTGTACACCGACCAGCAGCACGATCTCCACCACGCACAGACGCATCTGGAGCCAGCGCCGTTTGTAAAGGAAGATATTGACAAGGGGCAGGACGGCGGCCAGCACGAGCAGCACCCCCATATAGACGGTCGAAGCCACATAGGGCGAAACGGCCCCGGGCCCGGCAGGCTCCCCGAGGCTTTTCACCCCGAAAGCCATGAGGCGGAACTCTTCGGTCCCTCCCAGGAAGCGGGCCAGCGGGGTAAAGAGCATGGCCGCTATCAGCGCCGTCAGCACGAACAGGTAAATGGTCTGAATACGTTGTATCATAAGCGTCTATTCTTTTTTGTTTTCGATTCGCTCGTCGATCAGGTAACGGTTGCGGTCGGAGGAGCCGCGGCCGATCAGTTCGCCCAAAAATCCGGCCAGAAAGAGCTGTACGCCCAGAATGACCGCGACGATGGCGATGTAGAAGAGCGGCTGGTCGGTCACCCCGCGCACGGCCAGACCGTGGGCCTGTTTCCAGAGTTTTTCCGCGATCAGCCACACGGTCGTGGCTCCGCCCACCAGAAACATCAGCGTTCCCATGCCTCCGAACAGGTACATCGGGCTCTTGCCGAACCGGGACATGAACATCACGGTAATCAGGTCGAGATACCCTTTTATCATGCGCTCCCAGCCGAATTTCGACACACCGTACTTGCGGGCCCGGTGGTGTACCACCTTCTCGCCGATGCGGCTGAAACCGGCCTGTTTGGCCAGCACGGGAATAAAACGGTGCATCTCGCCGTAGACCTCGATGCTCTTGACCACCTTGTTGCGGTAGGCTTTCAGACCGCAGTTGAAATCATGGAGCCGGATACCGGTCGCAAAGCGGGCGGTAGCATTGAAGAATTTGCTGGGAATAGTCTTGCCCAGCGGATCGTAGCGTTTTTTCTTCCAGCCGGAAACCAGATCGTATCCCTCTTCGGCCACCATGCGGTAAAGCTCCGGGATCTCGTCCGGCGAATCCTGCAGATCGGCGTCCATCGTGATGACCACACGTCCGCGGGCAGCCTCGAAACCGCTGTACAGGGCAGCCGATTTCCCGTAATTGCGCAGGAAGCGGATCGCCCGCACCGAGGGATTGCGGCGGGCCAGATCGGACACCACGTCCCACGAACCGTCGCGGCTGCCGTCGTCCACGAAGATCACCTCATAGACGAAACGGTTCCCGTCCATCACCCGCTCGATCCACGCCAGCAGTTCGGGCAGGGACTCCTCCTCGTTGTAGAGGGGAACGACCACCGATATGTCAATCGTACTATTCTCCATTTCTCGTCAGGGTACCCTCCGGGCGTTTGATGAAAACCGAGGCCACGAGACCGATAAAGACCCCGTACACCACGATATTGAACAACGTGCTGAAAATGATGACCAGCGGACTGTTCATCACCGTCCGGATCATCTCCTCCCCGCCTTTCGGCAGGGCCGTTCCCATACCGGCGGTCACCGCACCCAGATATTCGTCGATATAGTTCGCATAATAGTCGGCGATCACCCAGCGGTAGGTGACGAAATTGCCCACCCCGGCGATAAATCCGGCGAAAAGCATCATCGAGGCGATGAAGGCAAGGCTCTGCCCGTAGCTGAACCCCCGCTCCCCGTAACGGACCGCCCGCCGCTGGCCGAAGACATAGACCGAAACGGCAATCGCCGCAAAATTGAACGTACTGATCGCCCACGGAGCCCGTTCATAGAGCCCGAGCAGGCCGGCGGCCACCGAAAACAGCGCGATCGCCACCCCGAGCGAGGCCCCTCCGGCCGCCGCATCCCTCCAATGTGATTTCGTATAATTCTCCATCGTTTCGTTTTACCATTTCAGTTCGCCCTTCCCCTCCCGCAGGATTTCGGGCTCGTCCCCGGTCAGGTCCACCAACGTCGTGGGCCGGTTGTCGCCGTACCCTCCGTCGACCACCAGATCGACCAGCGCACCGTAACGCTCGTGGATCAGCTCCGGATCGGTCGTGTATTCCACCACCCGGTCGTCGTCCTTGACCGAAGCGGTCAGCATCGGGCATCCCAGCTCCGCCACGAGGGCCCTTGCGATCGGATTGGCCGGAATGCGCACCCCGATATTCTTCCGCCGCTCCAGCACCTTGTCGGGCACTTTCGACGAGGCTTTCAGAACGAACGTAAAAGGCGCCGGCAAATTGCGCTTGAGTAGCTTGAACGCGGCGTTGTCCACCCGGGCGTAATCGGCGATGTGGCTCAGATCGTCGCACACCATGGCCAGTTCGGTCTCCTTTTTGCCCCTGATCTGCTTGATACGCTCCAGCGCCCGGGGACTGCGGATCGAACACCCGAAGGCATAGACGCTGTCCGTAGGGTAGATGACCACCCCGCCCCGCGCGAGCACTTCGGCCACCCGGGCCACCTGCTTCTCGTTGGGATTTTCGGGATATATCTTGACGATCATGGGCGAAAACTTAAATGACGGGGATAAAGTTACAAAAATTCCGCAATTCCGGAAAAAGGGCAATAAAAAATGGGTAAGCTACTTACATCGCACCGCTACGACCGCCTACCCTTGCTGCCTTCCGGCCCTGGGGGATTCAGCAGGAGCTGGTCGTGTAAGACTTACCCGGCACAAAGTTAAACAAAATTCATATCTTTGCAAATCTACGACGAATTATATTTTGAAGACGAAAGACGAAATGAAACTGGCCACGCGCATCTTCCGCATCTCGGTCGCGGTGTGCCTCGCGGCGGTGGCCGCCTCCACGGCCGCCTTCTACCTGAGCCAGCGGGGGAGCGCCGTCGTGCACGACACCGATCTCTACCTCCCCACGGGAGCGGACTATGCCACCCTGCTCGACTCGCTGGGACGCAGCGGCGAGAAAATCCGGCAAATGCCCAAATTCCGCAACCACGCTCTGCTGGCCGGGCTCCATAAGGGAGTGCATCCGGGCCGTTACCGGCTGAAGGAGGGCATGAGTTACGGAGAGGTCATCGCCATGCTCAGGCAGGGGCATCAGACGCCGGTGCGGGTCACGTTCAACAACATCCGGACCCTGCCCCAGCTGGCAGGCGCCGTCGCCCGGCAGCTGGAACCCGACTCGGCCTCCCTGGCGGCACTTTTCACCTCCGACTCCGCAGCTGCGGCCTACGGATTCGCACCTGCGGAATTCCTGGGAATGTTCGTACCGAACACCTACGAATTCTACTGGAATACGTCGCCCGCCGGATTCCTCGCACGCATGAAAAAAGAGTACGACCGTTTCTGGGACCGGGAAAGGAGAGCGCTGCTCGACTCGGTGGGCCTGAGCCGCACGGAAGCCGTCACGCTCGCCTCGATCGTGTACGAAGAGACCAAGATGAGCGACGAGATGCCCACGGTGGCGGGAGTCTACATGAACCGTCTCCGGATCGGGATGCCCCTCCAGGCCGACCCCACGGTGAAATTCGCGGTCGGAGATTTCACCCTGCGCCGGATTCTGAACCGCCACCTCACGGTGGACTCCCCTTACAACACCTACAAACACACGGGACTGCCTCCCGGCCCGATCTGCATGCCCTCGATCCGCGCCGTGGATGCCGTACTGAATTACAGACACCACAAATACCTCTATTTCTGTGCGAAACCCGACTTTTCGGGCTATCACGTATTTTCCGCCACGCTGGCCGGCCACAACCGGAACGCACAAGCCTACGCACGGGCGCTCAACGAGGCGAAAATCTACCGGTAAACGAACGAAAGAGCCCCGGACGCATCCGGAGCTCTTTCATTTCATAAGAATCGGGGCACACGTGCCGGTTCATTTCCAATACCGGACCACGAGCCATCCGGCCAGCACCTGCAACAACATACCCGGCCAGCTGATGAGCAGGTCGGCCCACGACGTCTCCCAACCGAACATCAATCCTCCTTCGGTGAGGAAACAGAACGCCTGGCAAAACAGCACCAGCAGGACGATCGCAGGCAGGGTAAAAGCCCTGTGCGTCTCTTTCCAGAGACCGAAAACCAGCGCGATAACCGCCGATTTGGCCAACACGGCCCCCAGCATCATGCCGGACGGCATGCCGAACAGCAACGTGCTGACCAGAGGCGAGGCTACCGCCGTCAGCAGGGCACATCCCACGCCGAAACGTACCGCAGCCACCAGCGTGAACAGCATGATGGGCAGCAGGGCTTTCCCGCCCCACGGAACGAGATGGCACAACTGGGGAAAAAGAACGTTGGCGGCCACGAACAGGGCACTCCACAGATAAACGGCAGGCTGACCCAGAGTCAGCGTCTTAACATTCGCATTCATAATCACTTACATTCTATGTAAAACCCGTTGATTATTGAAGACAAAGATAAGTTTTTGCGTCAAAAAATCAAACGGCACACTAAAATAAGGCGTAAATCAGTTTTAATGGTAGCCGAATCTCTTTTTTTATCGTATATTTGCACGATACAACATATCGTTCAACCGTATTCAATTACCCTTAAAACTGAAAACACCATGTTAGCAGCCATGTTGCCGTTAGGCGTTATAGGTCCCTGGCAGATCGTCGTGATCGTCCTTCTGGTAGTCCTTCTCTTCGGCGGACGCAAGATTCCCGAACTGATGCGCGGAATGGGCCGGGGCATGAAAGAGTTCAAGGACGCCCTCAACAAGGATTACACCGCCGAGGACGAGAACCAGAAAAAGACGACTTCGGACAAGGACGGCGCCGCACAATAGTACGGAAACCGAAAATTCAGACGGCCCATGTCCGAGAAAATGAAAAAGTCATCCGATGAGATGACTTTTTTCGAACATATCGACGCCCTGCGTCCCCATCTGGTGCGGGGGGTCATGGCATTGCTGGTCATGATGGTGGTCGCCTTCCTGGCCAAGAAGTTCATCATCGACCTGGTGCTGATGGGACCCCAGTCGCCGGATTTCCCCACGAACAGGTTCCTGTGCCACATGTCCCACCTGCTGATGGGAGACGACACGCTGTGCATCAACCAGATCAAGTTCAACATGGTGAACACGGCGCTCTCGGGACAGTTCAACCTGCACATGCAGGTAGCGTTCGTCGCGGCCATCGTGGTGGCGGTTCCCTATCTTCTGTGGGAGATATGGCGTTTCGTACTGCCGGCCCTCACGCCGCGGGAGCGCCACAAAAGCCGCATGTTCGTACTTTACGTCTCGCTCTGTTTCTTCACGGGACTGCTGTTCGGCTACTACATCATCACTCCCCTTTCGATCAACTTCTTCTCGACCTACCAGGCGAGCACCGAAATCACGAACATGATCGACGTGAAGAGCTACCTCTCCACCGTACTGCACGTTTCGCTGGCCTGCGCGATCGTCTTCCAGCTGCCGCTGCTGGTCTATTTCCTGACGAAAATGGGGCTCATCACGACCGCTTTCCTCAAACGCTACCGCCGCCACGCGATCGTGCTGCTCACCGTCGTTTCGGCCGTCATCACGCCGCCCGACCTGTTCAGTCTGGTACTGGTGGTCATTCCCCTCTACGCACTCTATGAACTCAGCATTCATTTGGCCGCACGGGTGGAGCGCAAAATGGCCCGGGAAGAGGAACAGGAGAGCGGAGGGACGGACGACACGCCCGACAACGATCCGGATACCCCCGAAAGTTCCGCTCCGGCGGCAGCGGCCGTAACCCGGGGAAACGGGGAGCCTTCACCCGCAGAAGAGACGCATCCGGAAGGTGCGGAAGCGCAACCGGAAACAGAAAACGCACCGCAGGCCCCGGTCGCTCCGGCCGAGCCCAAAATCCCCGAAGACGATTACCGGTACATTTCGTTCGAAGAAGACGACGAAGAGGAAGACCCGGACACCATCTACCGGTAGCCGTTCCCGATGATTTTCCGAAACAGAAAAATTCCCCTGCCGCAGACAGTGCGGCAGGGGAATTTCACAACGGAGACAGAACGTACGACGGAAAGGGAAGCATCATCCGCAACTCGTTCCTTTTCTCTCCCGAAATCTCCGGGACAGGCTTTCCCATCTTCCGAAAACAGAATCAGAACGAGAGCACGGCTCCGGCCATCACATTGATTCCCATGGAACGGTAATGGTCGAACAGATAGAGCTTGCTGCATGCCAGATTGTGTCCCGCCAGAAAGACCCGCACCATACGGCTGACCTTGAGCTGCGCTTCCAGATTGACATCCACCACGGGCGAAAGTCTGACCGTTTCGTAGTCCCAGACGGTCGCGTCCTCCTTCAAATAAGGCATTTCGTAACAGTAGCGGCGGCCGGACAGTTCGGCTCCGGCCCGGATCGTGAACTTGTCGCGGTAATCGTAGCGCAGATTCAGCGAAACATCGAAATCGGGACGGTCGCCGGCCTTGTCCAGGTTTTTCAGCGTATAACCGTAATAATGGGCGGCAGCCTCGAGCGAAAAACTGCCCGAAACGCGTCCGTCCAGTTCGGCCCCGACCGTAAAACGGGTGGCGTTGTCGGTCAGATAACCGAACGTTGCATCGGGCAGATAGGCGAAAAAGTTGAGTTTGCGGAAGAATGTCACCCCCGCATAGGCCTTGTAGGAGAACGATGAGGAAAAACTTCCCGTGATACCGGCCCGGCCGTTGTACTCGGCCGTATTGGGCATCACGAGACCGGCCGCTGCGAAAGGATTCTGCAACGAGGTGCTGCGGTAACCGTTGTTCTGCAAACGGCCGTCCACCTCCACGAAAGGCACGAAATAGCCGCTCGTCACGTCGAACGTGATGCGGAAATCGGGAAAGAACCAGTTGTCCTGCGTCCCGCCGTCATAGACGTAATCGACGCCCAGCATGAACTTGAAACGCTCCAGGTCGATCCCGTAACGGATGCCTGCCGAAGCGATCCGGTCCGTATAGTCGAGCTTGTCGTTCCCCCAGTAGCCGTCGAACCCGCCTTTCAGCATGAACGTGTGGACACCGAACTTACGGCCCAATTCCGCCACGGCCTGCAGCCCCGTCTCTTCATAGTCGTACCGGTCGGTCATGTAATACCCCTCCAGTCCGATGCGGAAATTGAGCCGCGAAAGGTCCTTGAA
This sequence comes from Gallalistipes aquisgranensis, assembly GCF_014982715.1. Lineage (NCBI taxonomy): Bacteria > Pseudomonadati > Bacteroidota > Bacteroidia > Bacteroidales > Rikenellaceae > Gallalistipes > Gallalistipes aquisgranensis. The sequence goes on from NZ_JADCJY010000001.1 coordinate 1,615,008, forward strand.
ATCGTTTCCCAACTCGACCCGCGCACGGGGCGTCGAATAGTGCTGGCGGGTGACATCCGGGAAACGGGTATTCACCCCCTCTGCCGGAGCGTCCGCAGCCAGCTGCGGCATGATCCCGTAGCGGGAAACCAGCCGGTAGTCGTAACCCACTTCGCCCCGGACCGCCGTACGCCCCCAGGCGTGCATTCCGTACGCCCCCACACGGTTCGAAGTACCCGTGGCAGGCTCCTTGCGGCCCGCATCGCCCTCGATGTCGGCATATTGTCCGTAGTGATTGACATAGACTCCGCCTCCTCCCTGGCGGCTGTCCCAATGGCCGTAGAAGTCCAGCAGGCTCTGCAAGGGATAACCCACCCCGGCCTTCAGAAAGAACGGAGCCGACGGACGGTAGGCGGCGGTACTGAGCCTCACCGGATTGATGGCCGGAACGCCGAAACCGGTATGCCACACCGACGGACGGATCGAGTAGCCGATCTCCGGACGCAGCGACACGGTGTCGGTCATGCGGGGCACGATACCGAGTTTCACGGCCTTCCCCACGTCGGGCACATACTCCTTGTTGACCTCCACCTGTTTGTTCAGTTCGCCCTCCTGGGCCATGGCCGATCCCGCTCCGCCGCACAGGTGGAGACAGACTCCGGCCGCGATCACCCCTACTATCCGGTTCATATCGTCTTGCTTTCTTTTTTTCAGTTCTGTTTTTTCATCCGGCCGCTCTTCCCGCGGCACACGCATTCTATTTCAGTGCCTTGATCCGCTCGCGGGCAGCCTCCACGATACCGTCGTCGGCAGGAGAATACCCCTCCACGATGCTCTGGTACGTGGCCCGTGCCTGGAAGGCATCGCCGGCCTTGGCATAGATGTCCCCCAAAAGCAGGAAAGCCCTGGCCACCCAGTAGGTGTGGGGGGAGTTCTGTTCGGAAAAGGCGAAAATCCGCTTCTCGGCCTCTGCCGTATCGCCCGCATCATAGAGCGACTCGATCACCCGGTAGGTCGCCTCGGCCCCTTCGGCCGTACGGCTCTCTCCGGCGAGCATTCCGTAAAGTTCCAGGGCTTCGCTCCTCTTCCCCTCCTTCTCCAACACGGACGCCTTGAGGTAACGGGCCCGGCGCGTCACATCCGCGTCGGCATAGGGCGATTCGAGCACCCGGTCGGCAGCGGCCAGCGTCTCCGCCGCATCACCCTGCGCCTCCACAGCGTTCAGATAGCCGCCCAGCGCTCCGGCCACCGTGGTCGGATTCGTAGCCGCACGGCTCAGTTTCAGATAAGCGTCCGCCGAGGTGGGATACTCCTTCTCCTCGAAACTCAGCGTAGCCAGCTTTTCGAGACCGCGCACCGTAAAATCGTTGAAATAGAGCGAAGACAGCTCTTCGAGCGTACCGATCGCCCCGGCACGGTTGTTCTCCCGGAGCAGACTCTCGCTCAGGTAGTAGAGGGCATTGGGCCGGTAGGTCCCGCGCGGATAGTTTTTCAGATAAGCGTTCAGTGCTTCCGAAGAACGGGCGGCATCGCCCGTGAGATAGATGCGCTCGGCGCTCACATAGGCCAGCGAATCGCGGCGGCGGGCTGTCAGATCGGTCTCGATGCCCGTTTTTTTCGCAAAGTCGAAATAGGCATCCACGTCGTTCTGATCCACGTAGATACCCCGGATGGCCAGCAGGGCGTCCTTGGCCTGCGGCGACGAGGGGGCTTTCTCCACCACCGTCTTGTAGTATTTCAGCGCCTGCGCGTTATCCCCCAGATTCTGGTAAACGAGCCCCAGGTCGGAGAGGGCGGCCGTATAATGGGTCCCGGCAGGATATTTGGCGATGTAGCGCTTGAGCTGGGCGGCTCCGTCCGCAAACCGCTCCCCGGCGATGTAGGTACGGGCCAGTTCGTACATGGCATCGTCCACATAGTCGCCCTCGCCCGCCGAGATGATCTCCTGCAGGGTTTCGATCTTCCGCTGGGGACGGTTCACCAGCCCGAGCGCGACGGCCCGCTGGAACTGGGCATAGAAACGCTCGTCGGTCGCCAGCCGGATCGCCCGGTCGTAGGCTTCGATCGCTTTCCAGTAGGAACGCTCGGCATACAGGATGTCTCCCTCGCGGTTGTAGGTGTCGGCCCGGTAACGGTCGCCGGTCTTGTAGCGTCCGAGGAACTTGTCGAACCATTCGCGGGCCTCGTCCCAGCGCTCCAGGTTGAAATAGCAATACCCCAGATTGTAATGCGCCAGCACATTCTCCGGCTCGGATGCTGGCGACAGGCGGATATAACTGCGGTAGAGCGGAATGGCCTTCTCCCATTCGCCCTTCCGGCACAGGATTTCGGCCTTCCAGAACGAGGTGAGCGCCGTGTATTTCGGATTGAAACGGTTCTCCGTCGAAAGGTCGAGCAGGCGGTCGGCATTGTCCAGGTCGCCGGCATTGAAGAACTCCAGTCCCCGGAAATAGGCGATCTTCTGATAGGCCGTCCGGATGTTGTTGTCCGGGTCGGGAATACGGCTGATCGCCTCCCAGGCGGCCTCGTAATTGCGGGAATTGTAATAGGCAGCGATCAGATACTCCTGCACCTGGTCGCGGCGGGGCGAATCGGGATATTCCTTCAGATAGCGGGTCAGCACGTTGATCGCCTCGTTGAAGACGCCGCCGCCCAACTCATACTGCAGTTTGCCGTAATTGAACAGCGCATCCTCCCGGATCGCCTCGTCCCACTCCCCGGACGAGGCCACCAGAAACGAGTGCATGGCACGAGGCTTGTCGCCCAACCTCAGATAACAGTCGGCCAGATGGTAGCTGGCGTTCTGCGCCAACCGGTCGTCGGCCGCACAGACGGGAGCCAGCTCCTTCGCCGCCTCGGCGAAATACCCCTCCATATAGTCGGAAAACCCTTTCAGATAGAGCTCCTGCCGCTTCATCTCCCCGCCCAACTCCCGGTAACGGTCGAGATAGGAGATCGTCCGGGCATAGTCCCCCTTGTGGAACCACGCTTCGGCCAGCAGGCGGGCCGCCTCTTTCGCCCGGGCATCGGTCGTCCCCTGCATCAGGGCGTCGCCGTGAACCGTGACATAGTCGTAATCGTTCTGCAGAAAAGCGATCTGCAGGAGGTAATAAGGGATCACCTTCGCATAGGCTTCATCCGACTGCAACTTCTGAAACCCCTCCCTGGCGGCATTGTAATTCTCCTTGATATAGTCGATGTACGAAAGATGGTAAAGGGCATGGCGGCCGTACTCACCGGCGGCATCCACCTGCCGGAAACAGGGATAAGCCTTGTCGTACTCCTCCTGCATGAACAGCGTGTGCCCCAGTTTGAACTGGTATTCGTCCTGCTCCTCCCTGGGCAATTCGAAGGGATTGACGGCCAGCAACGCGTCCCGCGCCGCACTCCACTCCCCCTTCGCATAGCTGAGCGAAGCCGAAGCGAAGCGCACGTCGTTGTTGTAGATCGAGTTGGGATACTCCTGCAGGAAGGCGGCCAGCAACGCAGGAGCGGTCTCCTGCTCCAGTTCGGCGGCACACATGGCATCGTAATAGCGCAGCTTCATGGCCAGACGCGCGTCGGCTTTCCCCGTCAGGGGCAGGGCCCGGGCGAACTCGGCCTGCGCGGCACCGAACTTGCGGGCCCGGTAGAGCTCCACTCCCCTGCGGTAATGGGCTTCGGGCCCCTCCGTCTGTGCGGATACGGACCCCGTTATGAGGAACAGGGAGGCGGCCAGCGCCCCGAAGAGAATCTTTCGCATAATCGGACTGTTTTTCCCGGACAAATTTATAAAAATTTATCGGACTTTCGGGAATGATTCTTGCACAATCCCTTTCCGGCCACAAAATACGCCGGATATGGAAACGATCGCACTCGAATGGAGGGGCGGAACGGGATTCGAACTGCAGGAGACGCCCCCTGCCCGTACGCTGGGAGCCAGACACCTGATGCTTCTGGCACTGGGAAAGTGTTCGGCCTCCACGGCCCTCGCCCTGATGGGGCGGATGAGGCTCCACATCACCCGTCTGCGGCTCGAAGTGTCGGGCCGCCTGTCGGACGACGCACGGCGGGAGACCGCCGTGTTCCTCTCGTTCCACCAGGTTTTCCGGATCGAATGCACTGAGCGGGAGGAGGCCGGACGGATCGCCCGGGCAGTCGAGCTCGCACTCTCCCGCTACTGCGGCGTGTCGCTGATGCTGGAGATGATCGCACCGCTCTCCTACGAACTGTACGTCAACCGGGAGGCTCTCGTCCCGGAAGAGGCCGGGGCATAGACTAAGGGAAAGGTTCGCCCGCCGCACGGCGGTACTGGGCGATCGACACCTTCTGGTTGAAGTTGGCCGTCACCGCATTGGTATAGAGCTGTATCCACGAAAGCTGGGCCGACAGGACATCCAGAATCGTCAACTGCCCCTCGTTGTAACTGAACGTACTCAGGTCGAGATTCTGCCGGGCTATGTCGAGGCTGCGGAGCGAGGCGGACACCTGCACCGTACTCTCCTCGATCCCCGTCCACGCGTCGCGGACCTCCTGCACGATCCGGTCCTTCGTCTCCAGAGCGGCATATTCGCTCGAGCGGACGGCGGCCCGCCGGGCCGCCACGGCATGCCTCCGCTCGCCCCAGGCGAAGATCGGAACGCTCAGCCTCAGGAAAGCCAGCCCGTCGAGTTCCGTGGCACCCCGGAAATTGGGCGACGTATTGCGCCAGACGCCGCTGACCCCGAGCGAAAGCCGGGGATTGTAGGGTGCCGCGGCCAGTTTCATCCCGTAGGTCTCGTAACCGACCCGGAGCAGGGCGGCCCGGTAATCGGGCCTGCGGTCCAAAATACGGGCCGGTTCCACTCTCGGAGGAACGAGCACCCCGGTCAGAATGTCGTTGGCCAGTTTCACCTCCCGGTCGGCAGGCGCGCCCATCAGCAGATTGAAATTGTGGAGAGCCACCCGGTACCCCTTCTCGGTATTGACCGCCTGGTATTCCGCCTCGCTCAGGCGCGATTCGATCATCAGCAGGTCGGTCCTGGCGATATACCCGTCCTCGAAACGGATCGCAATCACTCTTTTCAGCTCCCGGATAATCTCCACATATTGCAGGGTGGCCTTGTGCAGCTCCTGCGCGGCGGCCAGGTTCCAGTAGGCATAGTCGGCTGCGTAGACCACGTCCAGCAGCGTGAACCGGCGGTCGAGAGCCGACATTTCGTAGGCGGTCTGCGCCTGCCGGAAAGCATTGCGCACGCCGCCTCCGCCGTAGACTGTCTGGATCACCTCCGGCTGCAAGGCAAAGGAGTAGGGGTGCAGCCACTCGAGACCGGAAGGGCCCGTCGCCCAGCGGTCCCTGAAATTGACCGAGAAATCGCCCGAGGCATCCAGCCGGGGCAGAAAGGCCTTTTTCCGGCCCAGAGCCTCCTGCCAGGCGGTCTGCACGGTCTGGTCGGATATTTTGAGCCGGTAGCTGTACGCCACCACGGCATCGCGGTACTCCTCGATCCGCAGGGACGGCTGGGACCGGACCGGAAGTGCCGCCGAAACGGCCGCAAGCAGAAAAACGAATGCTCGTATCATGATCTGAAGTCGGTTTTGTCGGGTTTTACGCCGAAGAAAACGGAATAGGTGACGGGCAGTACCAACACCGTGAGGAACGTGGCCACGAAAAGTCCCCCCATGATGGTCGCCGCCATGCCTCCGAACATCGAATCGAAGAGCAGGGGCAGCATGCCGAGGATCGTGGTGCCCGAAGCCATCGCCACGGGGACTACGCGCGACCGGGTCGCCGACAGGAGTGCTTCGTAAGGTCTCTTTCCGCTGCGGTTCTCGATACCGATCCGGTCGACCAGCACGATGGCGTTCTTGATGTTCATGCCGACCAGTCCGAGCACTCCGAGCAGGGCGAAAAAGTCGAACATCCGGCCCGTGACGAGCAGTCCCGCCACCACGCCGATAAAGATCAGGGGCACCATCAGCAGGATGACAAACGGTTTCTTGAACCCGCCGAAAAGGAGCAGCAGCGCGGTGAAAATCAGCAGGAAGGTGAGGGGCATGTTGGCGGCCAGCGCACGGTTCGACTGTTCCTGGCTCTCCTCCTCGCCGAACACCTTGAGCGAATATCCCTCGGGGAGCTCCACCTTTTCCCGGATCGAAGCGAGCAGCTGGCCGAACACCTCTTTCGTGTTGGCTCCCCGCACCGGATCGCACTGGGCCATCATCACCCGGCGGCGGTTGTAGCGCTTCACCACGCCGAAATCGTACCCGAAATCGAAACGGTCCACCACCTGCTCCAGCGGCACGACCCGTCCTCCGGGCGTGTAGAGCGGAAGAGTGCGCAGATTGCTCAGATCGTAGTTTCCCAGACGCTCGTCCTTCATCAGGACCGGCATGAAACGGTCGCCCTCGCGGAACTCCCCCAACCGGTATCCCGTGGAGGCAAGGGTGAGCTGCCGGGCCATCGCCTGGCGCGATATGCCCATACGGAGCCCCTTGACCTGCGAATAGACCGGCGTCCAGACCGGAATCTTGTTGCCCCAGCTGTTTCGCACGGAGGTGGTCAGCGGATGTTCGGACATGATCTGCCGGGCCTGTCCCGTGAGGGCGACCAGCGTGTCGATATTCTCCCCGACGAAACCGATTTCGATGGCGGCTTCCACGGCGGGCGAGAGTTTGAAGAGCGAGGAACGCACCAGGATGTCGGGATAGCACTCCCGCACGTAACGGTCGAACCGCTCCTCGACCACGGCCGTGGAGTCTTTCGAATGGAGTTCGACCAGGATGTTGGCAAAATTGGGCCGGGGACCGAACGAACTGCTGGCCAGATAGTAGCGCGGAGGCGAACTGCCCATCGTGACCGAAACGTGCTTCACGGCCGGCTGGCGCCGGAGCCACGACTCGATCCGGGCCATGTTGCGTTCCACGTCACGGATATTGTAGCCGTCGGGCAGAAAGCAGTCGGCCCGGAAATAGGGCTTGTCCAGGTTGGGGAAGAAATTCTGCGGCATCGCCCCCATGACCGCCAGCGAAGCGGCGAAAAGAAGCGCCACGCACCCGAGTGTCAGCCACCGGCGGCGGATCAGTCCGGCCAGCAGACGGTCGAATCCCCGGTAGAAACGGTTGGCATAGGGGTCTTTCCGGACGGCGCTCCCGTTCTTCAGGATATAGCTGCCGAACAGGGGGGTCTGCGAAAGGGCCAGCACCCAGCTCAGCACCAGCGAAACGGCCAGCACCACGAACAGCGGCCTGACGATCTCGGCCACGGACGAGGGTGCCAGATAGAGCGGCAAAAAGGAGCAGACGGCGATGAACGTAGCCCCGAACAGGCCCCACTGCGGGCCGGTCGCCCCGCCGATGAGGGCGTCGCGCCGCGGAACACCCTGCAACATCGCCTTCTGGGCATTGTCCGTCACCACGATGGCATTGTCCACGAGCATACCCATGGCGATGATGAATCCCGCCAGCGAGGTACGGTTGAGCCCCTCGCCGATGAACTGCATGACCAGCAGCGTCCCCCCGATCGAGAAGATCAGCGACGACCCGATCAGCAGGCCGGCCCGGAATCCCATGACGGCCATGATGATAAGGATCACGATGGCCACCGACTCCAGCAGATTCGCAATGAAGACGTTGTTCGCCTCGCGGGCGATCCGGTTCTCGGGATAGAGCGTCGTCAGGTCGATCCCCACGGGAATCTGCGGGAGCAGAGCCCGAAGGCGGGCCTCGATCTCCCCGCCCGTCTTCACCACGTCCCTGTCCGAAGCGGTGGATATACCGATACCGATCCCCTTTCGGCCGTCGATCCGCATCAGGGACGACGGAGGCTCGGCGTATCCCCGTTCGACCCGGGCGATGTCGCGCAGACGGATCTGACGGCCCGAAGGCGTGGTCAGCAACTGGTCGGCGAGATCGCCGAGCGTCTTGTAGGTTCCGCTTTCGATCATCTTGATCTCCATCTGTCCGGCCAACTTCTCTCCGCTGGAAACCAGCGTGTTCTGCGACTGAAGAATCCGGATCACGTCGTCCGGTTTGAGGGCGAAGTTACTCAGGGCCGAAAGACTGACGAAGACATTGACCACGGGGCTCTGTTCGCCGAACAGGGTCACTTTCTGCACGCCGTCGACGGTCACCAGTTCCGTTTTGATCCGCTGGGCCCATTCACGCAGATTTTCGTAGTCGTATCCCTCTCCGGCCGAAAGGCCGTAATAGATGCCGTAAACATCCCCGAAGTCGTCCGAAACGCTGATTTCGGAAGCTCCGGAAGGGAGAAGCGGCTGTACGCCCAACACTTTGCGGCGCAGTTCGTCCCACATCTGGGGCATCTCGTCGGCCGGGGTGGAGGGAAGCAGTTCGATCATGATCTTCGAAAGGCCGTAATAGGAATCGGACGTGATCTTGTAGACCCGGCGCATGGACTGTATCTCGCGCTCGATCGGTTCGGTGACGAGCTCCTCCACTTCGCGCGGCGTGGCACCGGGATAGCGTGTCACGATGGCCGCACTCTTGATGACGAAGGGCGAATCCTCCTTCTTTCCGAGTTCTCCGAAAGCCACCACGCCCCCGACCAGCAGCACGGCCAGAAAGAACCACACGATCTTCGCGTTGTCGAGCGAATATTTAGGCAGGTTCGGCATGGGCTCAGTTCGTTTTCAGGATTTTCACCGTCTCCCCTTCCCGTATCTGGTAGACCCCCGCGGTCACCACCTCGTCGCCCGGGGAGAGCCCGCTGCGCACGATCACCCGGTCGGTGCCGAACAGTTCGCCCAGGATCACCTCCCGGCGCTCCGCCGTCCGGTCCGGCGTCACGATCCAGACACAGGGCCGGTCGCTCCCGTCGGGCGTGAAAACGGCCGTCACGGGGACGGAGGTTTCGGGCGCTTCGGCCGGATTGTCGATCCGCAGATTGACGGTACAGGACATGCCCGGCGTGATGACATAGAGGCTGTCGTTTCCGGCCAGACGCGGATCGTCGAGCACGAGGGAAACGGGCACGCCCGTCCCCTCCAGCGAAGTGGGCACATACTCCCTGAGCACGGCGGCGAACTCCACGCCCCGGTAATTGTCGAATTCGACAGTGAAATGCTTGTCCCTCTCCCGCAGCAGGGACAGTCCGCTCTCCGGCATCGTGAAACGCACCTTGCGCGTGACGGGCCGCACCAGCCTCACGACCGATTCGCCCGCCCCGACACGCTGGTAATTGTCCACGTACTGCTTCTCTACCACGCCGGGAAACGGAGCCCGCAGACGCGTGTCGTAGAGCAATCCCTCGGCATTCTCGTAAGCCGCCTTCGCCTCGGCATACTGTGTCCGGGCGATCTCGTAATCCTGCTGCGAAATGGCCTGCTGCTCCACGAGCCGCTTGCTGCGCTGCAACTGTGCCTGCGCCGTAACGTACGCGGAACGGGCCGACTCGACCGACAGCCGGAAATCGCGCGGATTGATCTCGGCGATCACATAGCCGGCCGGAATCCGTTTCCCCTCCTCGATATTGAGGGCCACGATCTGGCCGGAAACGGTGAAAGCCAGGTTGGTCGCCTGGTCGGCCACGGCCATGCCGGCGTAATCCTGGTTGATATACCCCATGGAGTGTACCCGGAAGACCTTCACGGGACGTACGACAGGAGCCCGTTCCACTTCTCGGGCACAGGAGACGGCAAGGACGAGCAGAAAAAGCAAAATCGGAGGACGCAGCATATCGGACATGATTCAGGATCGTTTCTTTCGGGGGAAAGAAGCGCCAACAATCATGCCAACGACAAGAAAAACAACCGTTTGAAATAACGGGAAGAGGCAGATATGTACCCCTTTAGGAGCGGAAGGCTACCGGAGCGGGAGATCGCGGCAGTTCCGCTTCTCCACGATCGTACCGCCCTCGAGCACCACGAGGCCCGCCCGGGCCCGGAGCAGGGTCTTGAGCGTCGTGCCGTCGATATTGTAACAGGGAACCCGTTCGGCACCCAGCCGGATCACGGAGGGCCCCTCCAGCGGTGCGGGCGTCACGCAAAGCACGCGCGCGCCCTCCTTCCGGGCCCGGGCGGCAGCCTGTTCCAGACCGAGCAGACAACGTCCCTTCACACGGGCAGGATCGGTGACACAGAGCAGCCAGACACGGCCCGGATCGTCCAGCACGTCGGAGGTCACGTCCTGCCGGGCGTCGAAAACGGCGAACTCCCGGACAGCCGGAACGCCCGCCTCCCCGGTGACGATCCGCGTATCGACATACTCCCAACGCACCGTATCGTACCACACGGTGTCGTTCAGGGTGAATTCGTGTTCGCTGCCGTCGAACCGGTCCCGGTAAACGAGTGTCGTCTCCGTATCCCCGCCTTCCGGAACCTGCATCGCCTGCGGGATATTCACTCCCACACGGAACGGCAGGAAATCGATCACGGGCAGGTGCAGCAGGGCATATCCCCCCACCCCGCACGAAAGGAGGAAAAACAGGACGAGCAGCACGACATCCCGTCTGCGGGTGCCCCGGCAGTTATCGCCCCGTCCGGCATGGATGCCGCCCAGCGACCGGACATAGACTGCCGCCGGATCGGCATACCCCCCTCCGGAACCTTTCCGCCCCCTTCGGGCCCACAGCCACACGGCGGCGCTCATCGGCCACAGGACGACGTTCTTCCAGAAGGTCTGCCAGTTGGTGAGTTTCACCGCATCGCCGAAACAGCCGCAGTCGGCCACCGGATCGGCCAGCGCGATCCAGAGGGTCAGCAGCGTGAACCCCGTCATGAACCAGAACGTACAGAAACCCACCGGACGCAGGCCTACCGCGAAAAGCAGGCCCAGGCCGAGGGTCATCTCCACGGCCGAAAGCAGCACGGAAAGCACGAACGTGACATCGCCCGCACCTCCCAGCCCGAAGGCGGAGAAATACTCGCCCAACTTGATGGCCGTCCCCCACGGGTCGGCACCCTTCACGAAACCGGAAAAGAGGAATACGGCCGCCAGGATGAGACGGAAGACAAGGATCGCAGGATTTTTTCGGCGGAGGGACATATCTTCGCTACATCATTCGTTTCTTTCCAGCAGGGGAGCGATCTTCGCGGCGATGCGGGCGAAAATCCGTTCGGGAGCATCCATGCCTCCGGCTCCGTCCGAACAGTCCACCACCTGCAGGCCGGGATCGCACCGGGCACTGTCGATATAGACCTGCCGCACCCGCTCCTGCAGGGAGAGATCGGCTTCGTGTATGTCCTCGCCCCCCTTCAGATAATCGCGGTCGTCGCCCTGACGGGCTTCGGTGAGGCGGCGGCGCGTAAACTCGAACGGCACGTCGAGGAAGAGGGAAAGGTCGGGCCGGGGAAGACGGTTGTAGCCGAATTCCAGATCGAGAATCCAGCGGCGCAGGCTTTCGCGGGCCTCCCCCGTGAGTTTCGCGCACTGGAAGCCCACGTTGGAATAGACATAGCGGTCGAGAATCACGAATTTCCCGGCATCGAGCCATCCGCGGATCATCGGTCCGGCATCGGCCCGGTCGCCGGCATAGAGCAACGCCGCCACATAGGGATCGACGCTCTCCACCGATCCCAGCTCGCCCCGCAGGAAACGGGCGATCAGCTCCCCGTAAACGGGTGCGTCGAAACGCGGAAAATGGAGGTACTCGCATCCGAAACCGCGCTCCCGGAGCAGGCCCTGCAGCAACCGCACCTGTGTCGATTTTCCCGCTCCGTCCAGACCTTCCAATACAACCAGTGGCATAGTCGTCAGTAGTTTTATCATTCCGGACCGGCCTCCGCCGGTCCGTCCGTTGAACATCCCTTTTCCGCCGGCCACTACCGCAGCATGGCCAGCGCCCGCTCCACCCCGTCGGCCAATGCGTCCACCTCGGCCAGCGTATTGTAGAGGGCGAACGAGGCCCGGCACATTCCGGTCAGCCCGTAGTGGGTCATCACCGGCTCGGCACAATGGGTTCCCGTGCGGATCGCAATCCCCAGTTTGTCGAGGATCATGCCTATATCCGAGGGGTGGGTACCCTCGGCCGTGAAGGAGACGATACAGCACTTGTCGGGCGTCGTGCCGTAAATCCGCACACCGTCCAGCGCCTGCAACCGTTCGGTGGCATAACGCAGCAGGGCCCGTTCGTGTTCGGCCACGGCCTGCGGGTCGAACCCGGCAAGGTAGCGGATCGCCTCGGCCATGCCGATGGCCCCGATATAGTTGGCCGTACCCGCTTCGAACTTGAGCGGCAGCTCGGCATAGGTCGTTCCGTTGAACGTCACGGTCTGCACCATGTCGCCCCCCCCCATGAACGGGGGCATTTCGGCAAGGTATTTCTCCTTCCCGTACAACACGCCCACGCCCGTCGGCCCGTAAAGCTTATGCCCCGAAAAGGCATAAAAATCGCAGTCCAGCGCGGCGACATCCGCCCCGCCGTGGACGATGCCCTGGCACCCGTCGACCAGCACGGGCACGTCGGCCGCATGACACTCGGCGATGATGCGCCGCAGATCGGGCCGCGTGCCCAGCACGTTCGAAGCCTGCGTGACGGCCACGATCCGGGTGCGGCCGTCGATCAGCTCCGACAGCTTTTCCGCCTCCAGCCGCCCGTCGTCGTCGAACGGGAGCATCCGTATCTCGGCGCCCTTTCGTTCGCAGACCAGCTGCCAGGGCACGATGTTCGAATGGTGCTCCATCTCGGAGACGATCACGTTGTCGCCCCGGCCGATGTAACGCTCGGCGAAACTGTAAGCCACCAGATTGATTCCGGCCGTGGCTCCCGCCGTAAAGACCACCTCCGAACGGCTTCCGGCACCGATGAAGGCCCGCACCGTCTCGCGGGCCTTTTCGTAAAGGGCCGTACTCTCCTCGCTCAGATAATGAACGCCCCGGTGGACGTTGGCATTCAGCTCGCGGTGCAGGCGGTCGACCTCCCCGATCACCCGCAGCGGCTTCTGGGCCGTGGCCCCGCTGTCGAGATAGACCAGCGGACGGCCGTGTACCGAACGGCCGAGAATCGGAAAATCGGCCCGTATTTTCTCCAGATCGAGCATCGCTATATCGTCGCTATTTTGTTTTCCGCCTGCGCGGTCATCCAGTCGCAGAAGCCCTCGCAGCAGCAATGGGAGATAATGTCGTTCACGAAACCGTGCAACTGAAGACGCCGGGCCTCCTCCAGCCCGATACCCCGCTGGCGCATGTAGTAGATCGCCTCCGTGTCGAGCTGTCCCACGGTAGCCCCGTGGCTGCATTTCACGTCGTCGGCATAGATTTCCAGCTGGGGGCGCGTGTAGATATGCGCCGCAGGGCTCAACAACAGATTACGGCTCTGCTGGAAAGCATCGGTCCGCTGGGCGTCCTGCGCCACGTAGACCCGTCCCGTAAAGGAGCCCTCGGCCTCGCCGGAAGCCACCCCCTTGACCAGTTCGTAGCTGCGGCATTCGGGTGCCAGATGGTTGACGGTCACCCCCACGTCGCAGCGTTCCCGCCCGCCGTGCAGATAGAGACCGTACAGACGCGCTTCGGCTTCCCGGCCCGTCAGATCGGTCGTGTAGTCGAGCCGGGCGGTTCCCCGCCCCAGGTCCACCGTATGAATCTCGCAGCGGCTCCCGGCCTCCTGCCGCACGTAGCTGCCCAGCAGCAGATGGCTGCCCTGCGCGAAATCGCACACCTCGGTCAGATGGACGTCGGCACCTTCGCCCACACACACCTCGCGGATGTAGTCGGCCAGACAGGAACCTCCTGCAGGTCGCCCGCCCGTATGGACGAACTGTATCCGGGCCCGGCATCCGGCCCCGAAAACGAGCAGCGTGCGGCCGAAACCCATCACATCCTCGTCTCCGGCCGCATAACGGTGTTCGATAAGAATCGGCTCGTCCAACTGCACGCCGGCCGGGATACAGACGAAACTGCCGTCCTGCATGAATGCGCTGTTGAGCGCCGTGAGCGATGCCCCCTTGTTGTCTGCGACCGTGTTGTAGTACGGAAGCGCGAGCCCCTCACCCTCCTGCAGGGCGACCCGGAGCGAGCCGTACACCACTCCGTTCTCCAACCGCCGCAACCCCGCGCCCTCCGGGCAGAAGCCGTTGCCGACCTCGATTCCGTACCGGGCCGAGGGGAAATTCTCCGTCCGCCGGGAATCCGTCCGCACCGGGGTGAAGTAGTGTTCCCACTCCCGGCTGCCGAACAGCGTTTTCAGGTCGCTCAACCCGTAGCGTTCGTCTTTCCTTCCGGGGATACCCGCCAGATTGAACGCCTCGATATACTCCCGCCGCTGGCCGTTCAGGACTGCGGGAAAACCCTCGCCCACGATATCCACATTGGCGATATAGAGGTCCAGCAGCCGTTGTTCCACAGATCGGTTCATGGCCTATTGGTATTGGTTGATCAGCCAGTCGTAGCCCTCGGCTTCGAGCTTCAGGGCCAGTTCCTTCGTGCCGGAATAGATGATCCGTCCCTTGTAGAGCACATGCACGTAGTCGGGCACGATATAGTCCAGCAGACGCTGGTAATGGGTGATGACGATCGTGGCATTGTCGGGCCGGCGCAGTTTGGTCACGCCCGTAGCCACGATCCGCAGGGCGTCGATGTCCAGTCCGCTGTCCGTCTCGTCCAGAATGGCCAGCTTCGGTTCGAGCATCGCCATCTGGAAAATCTCGTTCTTCTTCTTCTCTCCTCCCGAGAACCCTTCGTTCACGGCCCGGGTGGTCAGTTTGCTGTCCAACTCCACGATCTTCCCCTTTTCGCGCATCATACGCAGGAAATCGGTCGAGGAGAGCGGATCGAGACCGAGGTACTTGCGGCGCTCGTTGACGGCCACCTTCATGAAGTTGGCCATGCTGACCCCCGGAATCTCCACCGGATACTGGAACCCGAGGAAAAGTCCCGCCCGGGCACGGTCCTCGATACTCATCTCCAGCAGGTTCATCCCCTCGAAAGTCACTTCGCCCCCGGTGACCTCGAACTTTTCGTTCCCGGCCAGCACCGAGGCCAGCGTACTCTTTCCCGAACCGTTGGGCCCCATGATGGCATGCACCTCCCCGGCCCGCACCGAAAGGTCGATGCCCCGCAGAATCTCCTTATTGTCCACACTGCAATGCAGGTTCTTGACTTCCAACATATCTCGATAGTTTTATCATTTTTCCTGTTTTCCGTTTCCCCTCCGGCCCGGTCGCCCGGACACAGCCGTCTCCGGCCGGAAGAGAGCCGCTATCCGACGGAGCCCTCCAGACTGATCGACAGCAGTTTCTGCGCCTCGATCGCAAATTCCATCGGCAGTTTGTTGAGCACCTCCCGGGCATAGCCCCCCACGATCAGCGCCACGGCATCCTCCGTCGAAAGCCCCCGCTGGTTGCAGTAGAAAAGCTGGTCCTCGCTGATCTTGGAGGTCGTGGCCTCGTGTTCCACCACGGCGCTCTTGTTCTCCACCTCCAGATAGGGGAACGTATGCGCCCCGCAGCGGTCGCCGATCAGGAGCGAATCGCACTGCGAATAGTTGCGAGCGCCTTCGGCCTTGCGCGAGACCTTCACCAGCCCCCGGTAACTGTTCTGGCTGCGGCCGGCCGAAATGCCTTTCGATACGATCCGGCTGCGGGTATTGCGCCCCAGATGGATCATCTTCGTTCCCGTGTCGGCCTGCTGGAAGTTGTTGGTCAGGGCCACCGAATAGAACTCGCCCACGCTGTTATCCCCGGCCAGGATGCAACTGGGGTATTTCCAGGTGATGGCCGATCCGGTCTCCACCTGCGTCCACGACAGGCGGGCATTTTCGCCCCGGCAGATTCCCCGCTTGGTCACGAAATTGTAGATTCCGCCCTTGCCGTCCTTGTCGCCGGGGTACCAGTTCTGCACCGTGGAATACTTCACCTCGGCATCCTTCATCACGACGATCTCCACGACGGCGGCATGCAGTTGGTTTTCGTCCCGGCGGGGCGCCGTACATCCCTCCAGATAGCTCACATAGGCGGCCTCGTCGGCCACGATCAGCGTCCGTTCGAACTGTCCCGTCCCGGCCGCATTGATCCGGAAATAGGTGCTCAGTTCCATCGGGCAGCGCACCCCCTTGGGAATATAGCAGAACGAACCGTCGGAAAAGACGGCCGCGTTCAGGGCGGCGAAAAAATTGTCGGTATAGGGCACCACGCTGCCCAGATATTTGCGCACCAGATCGGGATAGTCCCGGATCGCCTCGCTCATCGAACAGAAGACGATACCCAGCTCGGAGAGTGTATCCTTGAAAGTGGTCTTCACCGACACCGAATCCATCACGGCATCGACGGCCACCCCGGCCAGCGCCATCCGTTCTTCGAGCGGAATGCCGAGCTTCTCGAACGTGGCCAGCAACTCCGGGTCCACCTCGTCCAGGCTGCTGTACTTGGGCGCGGTGCGGGGCGCGGCATAATAGATGATGTCCTGATAGTCGATCTCCGGAATGTCCAGATGGGCCCAAGAGGGCATCGTGAGCGTCTTCCAGTGTTCATAGGCCTTCAGTCGGTACTCGGTCATCCACTCGGGCTCCCCCTTCTTGGCCGAAATCAGCCGCACGATCTCCTCGCTGAGGCCCCGGGGAATGGTGTCGGTCTCTATGTCGGTCACGAAGCCGTATTTGTACTCCTGCCCCGTGATATCGTTCAGTATCTGATTCTGATCTTCCATACTCATGCAATAGATGGCAAAGTTAATGATCTGGAAAGAGAGTGCAAAATTTTCACCAAAAATAAACAAGGAGGGCAGGATATGCTCCTGCCCTCCGTACAGTCCGCCGTCACACCCCTACTGAGCGGGCTGCTGCGGCATGTTTTTGAACATTTCGTTGTACTTGTTGTACTTCTCCATGATGCCCGGCTCGTCACGCAGGCGGAAACATACGTTCTTGAGAAGTTCGACCGTAGCCGGTTCCTTCGGATTGAGCTCGAGGGCCAGTTCCAGCGGAGCGATAGACTTGGCATACACGGCATTGACGGCAGCCAGCGCCTCGTTGTACTCGTTCTGGCTATCGTACTGACGGGCATTCATCTCCTTGTTCATCTCGTCACCCTTCTTGATGTAGAGAAGCCCCAGGTTGAAATGGGCGCCGAAATCCTTCGGCATCAGTTCGGCCGCCTTGGCGAAGGCCTCGATCGACTTGTCGGGCTGACCGAGCTTATCGTAGATACGGCCCAGACCGCTCCACAGATCGGGATTCTTCGGATCGTTCTCGATCGACTTCTGCACGATGGGGATGATCTCCTGCGGATCGCCGCCTCCGTTGGCGTAGAAGCTGAGCAGGTAGGTCACGATATTGGTGTTCTTGGGATACTTGGCCAGACCGTCCAGCAGAATCTGCTTGGCATTGACCGTATCCTTCATCCCGTTGTAGCAATAGTACATCAGGTAATAGATGTCGCCGTTGTTCTCGTAACCGAGGTCCTTGGCGACCTTCAGGTTTTTCGCACCGTTCTTGTAGTCGTTGGCCATCGTGTAGAGGTAGCCGGCATTGAAGATGGCGGCCGTGTCGATCCGGTTCAGTGCGGGATGTTTCTCAATGTCGTACGCCTTGCGGAACAGGCTGGCCGCATTCTTGTATTTGACCAGCGAATAGGCGTTCTGGGCATCCTGCTTGTAAGCGTTCACCAACGCCTCCATGTCGTCTTTCACCTTGGCATTCTTGTCCATTTCATACGCCTTCGCATAGGCTTCGTAAGCGGTTCCCAGCGGGTTTTCGGCCAGCTTCAGCGTCTGCTCCCACATCACGATCTGCCCCTTGTCGTCCGCATAGGCGCGGAAATAGGGGAAGCGCAGCGACTTGTAGTTCACATCGCCGATCTGCTTCGGAGAGGTTTTGGGCTTGCCGAACATAATGGTCGCGGCCTTTTCGTCCATTCCGGCATACAGGCCGGCCGTGGGCGCCGTGGCGGCTTCGTAATAGGCCTTTCCGCGGGTGATCCACGTAGCGGGCTTCGCATTCTTTTTGGGGTTCTGAATATCGGCGTCCGATTTGGCCAGTTTTTTCTTGATACCTTCCTCGTCGACCTTCATCTGAGCCTGTGCAACCGTAGCCGATACCAAAAGGGCCATGGCTGCCATTACAAGTGTCCGTTTCATATCCGTTGCGTTTTAGTTGTTGTTAATCGTTTATTCCTGGGCGGTTTCCGGAGCACTCGCCGCTCCTTCCCCCTGATTTTCCGTAGTTTCGGCGGCAGGAGCCTCTTCCGGCTCTTCGCTCTTGGGCACGGCCATCACCGAAGCTATCTGGTCGCCGTTGCGCAGGTTGATCACCTTCACGCCCTGCGTCGCCCGGCCGGCCAGACGGATATCCGTCACGGCCGTGCGGATCGTGATACCGCTGCGGTTGATGATCATCAGGTCGTTCTCGTCGTCCACGGCCTGAATGGAGATCAGCTTGCCGGTCTTCTCCGTGATCTGGATCGTCTTCACGCCCTTTCCGCCCCGGTTGGTGATCCGGTAGTCGTCCAGATCGGTACGTTTGCCGTATCCGTTCTCGCTCAGCACCAGAATATCCTTCTTGTTCTCGGGTTCGACACAAACCATGCCGATCACTTCGTCGCCCTCCTCGATACTGATGCCTTTCACTCCGGCACCCGTCCGTCCGATCGCCCGCACGGTATTCTCCGGGAACCGGATCGCCTTGCCCTCCCGGGCGGCGATCAGTATCTCGGCGTGCCCGCTGGTCAGCGCCGCGTCGATCAGTTCGTCGCCTTCCTTGATCGTGATGGCGTTCACACCGTTCTGGCGGGGACGGGAATAGGCCTCCAGTTTCGTCTTCTTGATGACGCCCTCCTTGGTGCACATCACGATATAGTTGTTGTCCACGTACTCCTTGTCGTCCAGGCGGCGCACGTTGATATAGGCGCGCACCTTGTCGTCCGGCTCGATCTGGATCACGTTCTGGATGGCCCGGCCCTTCGATGCCCGCGTGCCTTCCGGAATGGCATAGACCTTCAGCCAGTAGCAACGCCCCTTCTCCGTGAAGAAAAGCATCGTGTTGTGCATCGTGGTGACGTAGATATGCTCGATGAAGTCCTCGTCCCGGGTGGCGCTGCCCTTGACTCCCACCCCGCCCCGGTTCTGGGTGCGGTATTCGGCCAGCGGCGTGCGTTTGATATATCCCATGTGCGAAATGGTGATGACCATTTCGTCGTCGGCATAGAAATCCTCCGGATTGAACTCCTCGGCGCTGAAGACCACTTCGGTCTTGCGTTCGTCGCCGTATTTTTCCTTCATCTCCAGCAACTCGTCCTTGATGATTTTCATCTGGAGCGGTTCGCTGGCCAGCACTTCGTTGTAGTATTCGATCATCTTGCACAGGGCGTCGTACTCGTCCTGAATCTTATGACGCTCCAGACCGGTCAGGGCCCGCAGCCGCATCTCGATGATGGCCGACGCCTGCGCCTCGCTCAGCCCGAAACGCTCCATGAGGGAGGCTTTGGCGATGTCGGGCGTATCCGATCCCCGGATGATCGAGATGATCTCGTCGATATGGTCGAGGGCGATCAGCAATCCCTGCAGGATATGGGCCCGTTTCTCGGCCTGCGCCAGATCGTACCGCGTACGGCGCACCACCACGTCGTGACGGTGCCGTACGAAATGGTGGATCAGATCCCTCAGGTTCAGCATCACGGGCCGTCCGTCCACCAGAGCGATGTTGTTTACCGGGAAGACCGACTGGAGCTGCGTGTATTTATAGAGCGTGTTGAGCACGACGCTCGCCACGGCATCCTGTTTGAGGATCACCACGATACGCATACCGCTCCGGTCGCTCTCGTCGTTGATGTAGGAGATGCCCTCTATCTTCTTCTCGTTGATCAGGTCGGCGATCTTCTTGATCATCTCGGCCTTGTTGACCATGTAGGGAATCTCGGTGATGACGATACACTCACGTCCGCTGTGGGTATGCTCGATCTCCGACTTGGCCCGGATCACCACACGGCCGCGTCCCGTCTCGAACGCCTCGCGCACCCCTTCGTAGCCGTAGATGATACCGCCCGTGGGGAAGTCGGGAGCCTTGACGTATTTGAGCAGGTCGGCCACCTCGATCTCCGGATTGTCGATATAGGCACACGTGGCGTCCACCACCTCCGAGAGGTTGTGGGGCGGCATGTTCGTCGCCATACCCACCGCGATACCCGACGTTCCGTTGACCAGCAACAGGGGAATTTTCGTGGGCAGCACGGTCGGCTCGGGAATCGTATCGTCGAAGTTGAGCGTGAAATCCACCGTATCCTTCTCGATATCGGCCATCACCTCGTCGGCGATCTTCTTCATGCGGGCCTCGGTATAACGCATGGCGGCCGGCGAGTCGCCGTCCACCGAACCGAAGTTACCCTGCCCGTCCACCAGCGGATAGCGCATGCTCCACTCCTGGGCCATGCGCACCATGGCGTCGTAAACCGACGAGTCGCCGTGGGGGTGGAACTTACCCAGCACGTCGCCGACGATACGGGCCGATTTACGATGGGGTTTATCCGAGTAGAGATTCAGTTCGTTGCTCATGTCGTACAAAATCCGGCGGTGAACCGGCTTCAGCCCGTCCCTCACATCGGGCAGCGCACGAGAGACGATCACCGACATCGAATAGTCGATATAGGCGGTCTTCATCTCCTCCTCGATATTGATCTTAATGATCTTTCCTTCTTCTGACATAATATTTAAGTGACAACCAATAGTTTACTTCCGAACGTCACGGACCTTTCCCCGTCCGGCCCCGATCGTGCCGCCGATACGCCGGAAAGTCCCGTCTATAACTGTGCTAAGGTACTGATAATTTATCGAACGGCAAAAAATTTCTATCGAAAATCTATTATCTCGAACCCTTTGTAGCGGCTGCGGTCGAAGACGAAAACGGCCGGGTCGGCCGCGGCGCCGGGAACGATCCGGTCGATGCCGATCCCTATCGGCGCATCGCTCCCCTCCAGCCGGTAGGAGAGTCTCACGGGCAGGCCCGTCGCACGGTCCACATCCAGCGTCACTTCACTAAGTCCCAACGTTTTGTCGGAAGGGTGCAGCACGACCTCGTCGCAACGTTTGCCGTCCGCCGTCGCCTCGCCCCGGTAAGCGTGCGTAAAGGCCCCGTCCAGAAACTCGAAGGCGCGCGTGGGATTCGAGAGGATATTGCGGTCGGCGGGATCGACCCGGTCGAGGGTCACCTCCCGGTCGGCACCGCTCACTTCGTATTTGAGCTTGCCGTCGCAGTAAATCTCGCGGTCCTCCACGGTGATATAGTATTTGTCCCCGTTCACCAGGTAATACCCCTCTATCTGCTGAGGCGCGAGGCCGGGCACGTACACCGTAAACTCCACCCGATAGTTGCCGTATCCCCCGATCAGGGAGGAGAGCCGGTCCAGCAGAGCGGACGAGCGTTCGTCAGCCCCCGCAACAACGGCGGTCAGACACAGCATGGTCATCAAAATACACTTTTTCATCTTGTCCGAACGATTTTAACGTGTTCTGCCCGGGTCAGAGCTGCCCCAGATTCGAAAGCAGCATCTCCAGCGACTGCATGTCGCTGATGAGCACTTCGCGCGGCTTGCTGCCCTCGGCACGCCCTACGATGCCCGCGCCTTCGATCTGGTCCATGATCCGCCCCGCCCGGTTGTAGCCGATCGAGAAACGGCGCTGGATGGAGGAGGTCGACCCCTGCTGGTTCTGCACCACGAAACGGGCCACCTCCTCGAACATCGGGTCGAGCTGCCCCATGTCGGCATTCTTCACCGGACCGCCGCCATCCTCGGGCGTATATTCCGGCAGTTCATAGGCCGAAGGGTACCCTCTCTGGTTGCCGATGAATTCGGTCATGCGCTCCACTTCGGGCGTGTCGATGAAGGCACACTGCACGCGGGTGACATCGCTGCCCGTAGAGACGAGCATGTCTCCGCGGCCGATCAGCTGATTGGCCCCCGGCTGGTCGAGAATCGTGCGCGAGTCGATCATGGAGGTCACCCGGAAAGCGATCCGCGCAGGGAAGTTGGCCTTGATAAGCCCCGTGATGATATTGGTCGTAGGACGCTGGGTGGCGATCACCAGGTGGATACCCACGGCACGGGCCAGCTGCGCCAGCCGGGCGATCGGCGTCTCGATCTCCCGTCCGGCGGTCATGATCATGTCGGCGAACTCGTCGATAATCACCACGATATAGGGCAGGAAACGGTGTCCTTTCGCGGGATTGAGCCTCCGTTTGGTGAACTTCTCGTTATATTCCTTGATATTCCGCACTTCGGCCTTGCGCAGCAGGTCGTAGCGGTTGTCCATCTCGATGCAGAGCGAATTGAGCGTGTAGATCACCTTGTGGGTGTCGGTGATGATGGCATCGTCCTCGCCGGGCATTTTCGCCAGAAAATGCTTCTCCAGCTTGGCGTAAAGCGTCAGTTCCACCTTTTTCGGATCGACCAGCACCAGTTTCAGCTCGGAGGGGTGTTTCTTGTAGAGCAGCGAGGCGAGGATCGCGTTCAGACCCACCGATTTGCCCTGTCCTGTGGCCCCGGCCATCAGCAGGTGGGGCATCTTGGCCAGGTCGATCACGTAGGTTTCGTTCTGGATCGTCTTCCCGAGCACGACGGGCAGGTCGTATTTCGACTCCTGGAACTTCATCGACTTGATGACCGAATACATCGACACCACCTCCTTGTCCTTGTTGGGCACCTCGATCCCGATGGTTCCCTTGCCGGGCATCGGGGCGATGATGCGGATACCGAGCGCCGAGAGGCTTAGGGCGATGTCGTCCTCCAGGTTCTTGATCTTGGAGATGCGCACGCCGGGAGCCGGCACGATCTCGTAAAGGGTGACCGTAGGACCGATCGTGGCCTTGATTTTCTGGATGCTGATGCCGAAGTTCTCCAGCGTCTCGATGATGCGGTTCTTGTTTTCGTATATCTCCTCCTCGGTCACCCGCACGTCCACGCTGTGGTCCTCGAGAATCTCGACCGGAGGACGCTGGTATTTCGAAAGCTCCCGCGTGGGGTCGTAGAGGCTGTTCTCGATCTCGTCGTCTTCGAGCAGCACGTCCTTCTTGGCCGCCACGACGATCTCCATGCCGTCGTCCGACTTCACGAAACGTCCGTTGGCCGCCGACTCCACCACTCCGCCAACCGACAGGGGCGCCGCATCGGACTTCTCCACGATCTCGAAACCGTCCCCCGCCGCCGGGGTCCGTTCCTCCCACGGAGCGGGCTCCGGCTCCTGTTCCGAACCTTCGCCTCCTTCCGTAAGGTCGATCACTTCGGCCCCCCCGTCCCCGCTTTCCGCACGCTCCGGCACCGCAGCCGTTCCGTTCTCCTCAGCGCTTTCCTTCACGCGGACCACCTTGAACACGCCGTCCTCCTCTTCCTGCCGCTCCCGCAGGTCGGTGATCTCGAAGCCGGAATCGCCCTCGATCTTCTTGTCGACCACCAGCACGTCGTCCAGCAACCCGCTGCGCACGGCCTCCGGCGTCAGCGGAATCTCCTTCGGGCCGACCGGCACCGGTTCGGGTTCCGGCTCCGCACTTCGTTCCGGCTGCGGACGGGATACGGCAGCACTCTTCTCCCCGCCTGCGGCCGGCAGTTTTCCGGAAGGAGTCTCCTTCCCCCCCTTTCCCAGACCGATATGCGGCACCAGGTCGGCCGCCTGACGCGTCACGGCCTCCCCGACCTTGGCACCGTTGTCCAGAATCTCCTTTCCCACGCGGTTCACCACGCGGATCGTGTTTCGGTTGACATAGACGGCCAGCAGCACCCACGCCAGCAACAGCAGCAGACCGGTTCCCAGACCGCCCAGATACGAGGCGATCCATCCGGAGATCAGGATACCGTGGGCACCGCCCAACCCCGTTCCGAAAACGGCCCATTTCGACCCGAAAAGAAATCCGAGAGAGAGCGAACCGAGAATCATCACGATCAGCGACAGGCGGACGGACTTGCGCAGGAAGAGCGGACGGTAGCGCATGATACGCAACGAGAGGATCATCAGCACCACGGGGATGGCGATCCCGAAGAGACCGAACCACTCTCCCACGATCCAATGGCCCAGCAGGGCGCCGACCTTGCCGCCGTTGTTGAGCACCGCCACGTCTCCCTCCCAGAGCGAACCGCCCCGGACGGCCCCCTGGTCGTCGGCCCAGTAGAAATAGTAGGAGACGACCGACAGCAGCACGAACAGCGAAAAAAACAGCAGCGTGAAGCCATAGACCCACCGCTGGTTGTCGGTCAGTCCCCTGCGTTCCTTCGCGGGCTCCTCGGCGCCCTTTCCTTTTTTCACCACCATATTATTCGCCGGAATCATCCGGTCCGTTTCAAATCAAACGATTCAAAGTTAATCTTTATTTCCGTGCAACCGCACTCTCCTCACAAATCGAGCCGCAAGGCCTGTTCGCTCTTGGAGACGATCCCGAGGCGGTAGGCCTCGTCCGATGCGGTGAAAAAACCGTACTCCGGCACATGGCTCTCCCCGGCGGCCAGCCCCCTCTCCTCCAGCAACTGGGCCACGCGCCGCTCCACGGCGGGCGCCGGATCGACGAGCGTCACCCGACGGTCGCCGATCACCCGGCGCAGGGCTCCCGTCAGGAAGGGATAGTGCGTGCACCCCAGCACGATCCGGTCGGCCCCGGCCTCGAGCATGGGCTCCACCACCCGCCTCACGGTATCCACCGCTTCGGGACTCTCCTCCCGGTGCGCCTCGACCAGCTCCACGAATCCCTCGCCCACGGCCTCCAGTATCTTCACCCGGCCGGCATACCGTGCGGCCGTCTCCCGGTAGAGGCGTCCCTTCAGGGTTCCGGCCGTGGCCAGCACCCCGATCACGCCGCTCTCGGAGGAGAGCGCCGCCGGCTTCACGGCCGGCTCCATACCCACGAACGGCACCTCGTAGCGTGCCCGCAGGTAGTCGATCGCAGCGGCCGTCGCGGCATTGCAGGCCACGACCACCATTTTGGCACCCCGGCCGAGCAGCATCCGCACCGCCTCGTCCACATATCCGATCACATCTTCCCGGGGCTTCGGCCCGTAGGGACAATGCTTGCCGTCGCCGAAATAGCAGAGCGACTCCCGGGGAAGTTTCCTGCGAAGCTCCCGCCAGACGGAAAGTCCCCCCAATCCGGAATCGAATACGGCTATCGGCGCATCGTTCATCGGCCCTACCGTTTTGCGTTGGTCTCGATCCACTTGCGGGCGTTGACGAAGGCCTCGATCCAAGGCGACACCTCGTCCTGCGTCCGCTCCTCGGGATACCAGGCCCAGTTCCACGGACGGAGCGAACGCTCCAGGTGGGGCATCATGGCCAGATGGCGGCCGTCCGCGCTGACGATTCCGGCCACGTTGTAGTCGCTGCCGTTCGGGTTGGCCGGATAGGCTTCATAGGTATATTTCAGGGCTACGTTATAGTGTTCCTCTGCGTAGGGCAGGCGGAATTTTCCTTCCCCGTGCGCGATCCAGACACCCAGCCGGCTGCCGGCGAGCGAACCCAGCAAAACCGAATTGGACGGACGGACCTCCACGCCGACGAAGCCCGATTCGAACTTGTGGCTGTCGTTATGCAGCATCCGGGGCTTCTCCGCATCCGAAGGCGTAATCAGCCCCAGTTCGATCATCAGCTGGCAGCCGTTGCAGACGCCCAGCGACAGGGTGTCGGGACGCGCATAGAAGCGGTCGAGCGCCTGTTTGGCCTTTTCGTTGTAGAGAAAGGCTCCGGCCCATCCCTTGGCCGAACCCAGCACGTCCGAATTGGAGAAACCGCCCACGAACACGATCATGTTGACATCCTCGAGCGTCTCGCGGCCCGACACGAGGTCGGTCATGTGTACGTCCTTCACGTCCATTCCGGCCAGATACATGCACCAGGCCATCTCCCGGTCGCACTGGCATCCCTTCTCGCGGATGATCGCCGCCCGGATACCCGTCTTCGCCTTACGGTGCGGGTCGATACCGTACCGGGCATACTTCCCGGTGAAACCCTCCGGGAACTTATAAACCAGTTCCTGATTCTTGTAATTCGTGTAGCGCTCCAGCGCCTTTTTCTCACCGCTCTGGCGACGGTCGAGCAGATAGGAGCTCTTGTACCAGAGATCGCGCAGGTGATCCACCAGCAGGTCGAACTCCACGCCCGCATTGGAGATGCGGAAACGGCGTTCGAAATTCACCTCACCGATCCGGAAGGCGTTCACGCCGGCCAGTTTCAACTCCTCGCATACCGACACGGCATCCTCCACCTGAAGCACCACAGCGGGCTTCTCGCTGAAAAGCAGCCTTACGATGTCCTTTTCGCCCAACACGTCCAGATCGAGCGACATGCCGCTGCGGTTGTCCGCGAAGGTCATCTCAAGCAGGGTCGTCACCAGACCTCCGGCCGACACGTCGTGACCGGCCAGCACCCGTCCCGCGGCGATCAGCCGCTGAACGGCCGCGAAACCTCCGGCGAAATAGTCTGCATCGGCCACCGTGGGAACATCCATGCCCACACGGCCTCTCAGTTGTCCGAAACTGCTGCCGCCCAGCCCGAATCCGCCTCCGCTCAAGTCGACGTAGACCAGCTGGCTCGGACGATGCTTCAGCGCGGGCGAAACCGTCTTCTTGATGTCCGACACCTCGGCCGCCGAGGTGATGATCACCGTACCGGGGGCATAGACGACCTCCCCGTCGGGATACTTCTGGGTCATCGACAGCGAATCCTTACCGGTCGGAATGTTGATCCCCAGCGCGATGGCGAAGTCGCTGGCCGCCTGTACGGCGTCGTAGAGCCGCGCATCCTCGCCCTCGTTCTTGCAGGGCCACATCCAGTTGGCGCTCAGCGACACACCCTCCAACCCGCAGGCGAGCGGCGCAAAGACGATATTGGTGAGCGCCTCGGCGATCGCCAGCACCGACCCTTTGCCCGGATCGGCCAGCGCCGCCACGGGGGCATGCCCGAGGGCGGTGGCGATACCCGACGTACCCTGGTAGTCCAGCGCCACCACGGCACAGTCGTTCAGCGGCAGCTGCACGGCTCCCGCGCACTGCTGCATGGCGATACGGCCCGTCACCGAACGGTCCACCTTGTTGGTCAGCCAGTCCTTGCAGGCCACTGCCTCGAGCTGAAGCAGCTCCTCGATATATTTCACCACGTTTCCGGGCGTGTATTCGATCTCGCCGAACGTCTCCTCCACATGGCGGTCGTTCATCACCGTGCGGGGCGCCTTGCCGAACATGTACTCCAGCGGCCAGTCGATCGGCTTCTCCCCCGTTTCGTTATTGACGAAGGTGAAACGGCCGTCTCCCGTCGCCTCGCCGATCACGTACATAGGCGACCGTTCGCGGTCGGCGATCCGGCGCAGATGGTCGATTTTCGTACGGTCGATCACCAGCCCCATGCGCTCCTGCGACTCGTTGCCCACGATCTCCCGGGCGCTCAGCGTGGGATCGCCCACGGGCAGCTGCTCCATGTCGATCCGGCCGCCGGTGGCCTCCACCAGCTCGCTCAGGCAGTTCAGATGGCCTCCGGCCCCGTGGTCGTGGATCGACACGATCGGATTGATATCCTCCTCGCTCACGGCGCGGATGGCGTTGTAGGCCCGTTTCTGCATCTCGGGGTTCGACCGCTGCACGGCGTTCAGTTCGATGTCGCTCTGGTACTCGCCCGTAGCCACCGACGAGACGGCGCCGCCGCCCATGCCGATGCGGTAGTTGTCGCCGCCCAGCAACACCACCGGATCGCCCGCCCGGGGTTCGTCCTTGATGCTGTCGACCTTCTTGCCGTAACCGACACCGCCGGCCTGCATGATGACCTTGTCGTACCCGTATTTCTTACCGTTCTCGAAATGTTCGAACGTGAGGAGCGAGCCGCAGATGAGCGGCTGGCCGAACTTGTTGCCGAAATCGGAAGCTCCGTTCGACGCCTTGATCAGGATGTCTTCGGGCGTCTGATACAGCCACGGACGCTCGGCAGTGTACTGTTCCCACGGACGGTCCGGCTCCGTGCGCGGATACGAAGTCATATAGACCGCCGTACCGGCCACGGGGAACGCCCCTTTTCCGCCGGCGATCCGGTCGCGTATCTCGCCGCCCGTTCCGGTAGCCGCCCCGTTGAACGGCTCCACGGTGGTGGGAAAGTTGTGCGTCTCGGCCTTGACCGAAATGACGCTCTCGAACTCCTTCGTCTCGAAATAGTCGGGCTTGTCGTGCGTGGCGGGCGCGAACTGCTCGGCCACGGGCCCCTGCAGGAACGCACAATTGTCCTTATAGGCCGACACCACCCGCCCCGGGTGGGTCGAAGTGGTCTTCTTTATCAGTTTGAAAAGGGTTTCGGGCTTCGTCCGGCCGTCGATCACGAACTCGCCGTTGAAAATCTTGTGGCGGCAGTGCTCCGAATTGACCTGCGAGAAGCCGAACACCTCGCTGTCGGTGAGCGGACGCCCCATCCGGCGGCTCACCTCGCGCAGATACTCCATCTCCTCGGCGCTCAGGGCCAGCCCCTCCTGCCGGTTATACTCCTCGATGTTCTCGATATACACCACGTCATCCGGACGTTTGTCCACAGTGAACACATCCTGACCGAGACCGTGATACCTGCGGTTCAGCATCGGGTCGAAGGCCGCGTTCTCCTCTTTCGTCCGGCGGAACTCCTCGATGCGGACGATCCCTTCGAGCCCCATGTTCTGGGTGATCTCCACGGCATTGGTGCTCCATGGCGTAATCATCTCCCGGCGGGGACCGATAAAGTCGCCCTCCACCGAGAGGGTATCGAGGTAGTCGGCATTCCCGAACAGCCATTTGAGGCGGGCGAGCCGTTCTCCGGAAAGTTCCGTTTTCGTCTGGACGGCGAACACGGTGTCGTCCTTACTGAAAAAAAGTATCATCATTCGATCGTTTAGTTAGTCTTCTTCATTCACTGTCCGGGCTGCCGGAAGAATTTCGGGTCGAGCAGCGGACGTACCCGGTCCATCGGCAGCAGGTAGTCCGTCGGGCCGAACACGTAGGGAGCTATCTCGTACGGATCGTAGTGCATCCGCACACCCGCGCTGTCGACCGCGATATTCCGCGGCAAAGGTAATTCATCGGGAGCAACAAACAAAACGGCATCGGCCAGATCGGCACCCCGCGCCTGCATGAAGGCCTCCCGGTTGAGCCTCCGCAACTCCGCCGTGTCGCTGAACAGCTCGGCCATCTCCAACTCCCGGCCCGTGCGCAGGTCGAAATTGAGGAACGTCGCCGTCTGAAGTCCGTGGGCTCCGCCCAGGTAGACGTAGGAGTCGATCCGCACGGAAGCCACACGGCCGAACTCCTTCACCGAACCCTCCACGAACAGTTCGTAAGGCATGTGGCGGATCACCGTATCGTAATTCCTCGCGGCGAGCATCGAGTCGATCCGGACCGAAAGGGCCGTACCCGGCACCGCATCCTCCCCAAAGCCCACGAGGGCGGAGAGGACACGTCCGATCGCATCATTGATCGAATCGGCTGCGGCACCGCCCCGTGCCACGGGATAAGAGACTGAGATACTGTCGCCCGTCAGCATCTGCGAGGGGGCGGGCATCCGTTCCGTCTGCCAGGACACCGCGGGCTGCGAGCAGCCAACGAGGCACCCTGCCCATGCGGCCAGTACCGCCGCCCTGCGAATCATTCCGTATTTTTTCATAGTCGTCCAGGATTTATTTTACGCTGTTTTCCATATACCGCACCACGTGCTCCGCGATGTAGTCGTCGCTCACCCCGTCGCAGTCGATCACCAGCCGGGCCTGTCCGTAGAATGGCTCCCGCTGGGGCAGCCGCTCCCGAATGAAGGCCAGCAGCTCTCCGTCGTCCTTGCCCCGGAGCAGAGGCCGTTTGTCCCGGCCGTGCCGGAGCCTCAGGGCCAGTTTCTCGGGAGTCATCTTGAAATAGACCGTCACGCCGCAGCGGTTCATCGTCTCCATGTTTCCCACGCCGCAGGGAACGCCCCCGCCCGTCGCCACCACCGTGTCGGCCAGGCCGGCGTACCGCGCCAACGCCTCCCGCTCCCGTTCCCGGAAATAGGCTTCTCCGTGACGGTCGAACATCTCCGAGACGGTCATGCCCGCCTGCCGTTCGATGTCGGCGTCCATATCCACGAAGCCGTATCCCAGCCTCCGGGCGAGCTGACGCCCGATGCTGCTCTTGCCGCAGCCCATGAAACCGACCAGAAAAAGCACCATAACGCGTCAGAACAGATCCAGTTGCGAAGTCTCGGGATTACGCGTATCCTCCTCGCCGCCCCGCTCGATCGTAAACTCGATATCGGAATGGATGACGGTCGTTCCGGCCGGTTTCACCTCCGCTCCGGGCGTCCGGACGGCGGGTTTTCCCCCGGCCGGTTCTGCAGCCGGGGTCTCCGCGGCAGAGTGCTCCCCGGAAACTCCCGCCCCTCCTCCTGCCTCGGCAGGAAGTCCCGTTCCGTCGGCGCCCTCCTCCGGTTCGTTCCCGGTTTCGGCAGGGCCTTTCTGCAACGGTTCTACGAAACGCAGCGAAGCCACCTCGAACGTGGTGATCCGTTTGCCCCGGGCCCGGTGGCTCTTCACGCCGATGAACTCCTCCACGTCGATCAGGTCGGCGGGCCGGTTCTTGTGGGCGCCGCCGTAGGTCACCTCCAGCCGGGGATAGTCGTCCGTGGAGAGGCAGACCAGCCTCGACGCGGGATTCTCGTCCACGAAAGGCTGCATGCGGTCGCTCACCTCGGCCGAGAAACGCTTGATATAGTAATAGTTCTGTTCGGCATCGTAATAGGCCGCCGAATAGATCCGCGAAGAGTCGTACTTTTCCACCCGCACGGTATCGTCCGGGAAATGATGGCTCAGATCGTACCCCGTAATGTAATACTGGTTCTTGGCCGTCATCACGATGATCTTGTCGTCGCCGCTGAACTCGCCCAGCAGCATGCCCCTGCCGTCGGCATTGAGCCTGCGCACCTCGTCGTCGAACCAGATGTTCTGGCCGCCGAGCGTGGAGGTTCCCCGCTCCTTGAGCACGATCTTGTGGATGCCGTACCGGGAGAAGAGGTTGCCCTGGCTCTGCCGCCCCTTGATGGCCAGCGTACTGAAATCAAGATCGACGATCAGCTTCTTGAGGCGCGGCCGGGGTTTGAAATAGACCTTCAGCACTTCGGCCTCCCCGTTGGGATTGACGCTCAGGTAGAGAATCTCGCTCTTGGGCGTCCCCTTGGTGAGGTTGTACTCCTTGTCGCGCGTGATGCCCTTGATCGCACACCGCTTCATCATCAGCGGGCCGTTCTTGCCGTCCCGGTAGAGGACGTTGTAGATCGTCCGCTCGTCGTTGCGTTTGAATACACCTATATAGTAGATATTCTTGTCGAAGAAGGCCTTTTCGGAAACCTTCGTAATGATATAGCGCCCGTCGCGCAGGATCACGATCACATCG
Organism: Gallalistipes aquisgranensis; assembly: GCF_014982715.1. Taxonomy (NCBI): domain Bacteria; kingdom Pseudomonadati; phylum Bacteroidota; class Bacteroidia; order Bacteroidales; family Rikenellaceae; genus Gallalistipes; species Gallalistipes aquisgranensis. Next base: position 1,646,219 of record NZ_JADCJY010000001.1, read on the forward strand.
TCGATGTCCGAGCAGTCGCACACCAGTTCAGCATCCTTCATCGAACGGCCGATCCCGAAGAAACCTTCGGCCCGGTCGACGTAGAGCTTGGCATTGGCCACCACCACCTTCGTCGCCTCGATCGAATCGAACTCGCGGAGTTCGGTACGGCGTTCCCGCCCCTCTCCGTACTTCTGTTTGATCCGCTCGTAATAGGCGATCGTGTAATCGACCAGATGGTCCAGGTTATACTGCACCTCCTTCATCGACTTTTCGAGCCCCTTGATATACTCGTCCGCCTTGAAGGCGTCGAAACGCGAGATGCGCTTGATCCTGATTTCGGTCAGCCGGACGATATCCTCCTGCGTCACCTCGCGGCGGAGCCTGCCCTTGAAGGGCTCCAGCCCCTTGTCGATCGTCTCGAGCACCGACTCCCAGGTGGTACACTCCTCGATCATGTTGTAGATCTTGTTTTCGATGAAGATGCGTTCGAGACTCGACATGTGCCAGTCTTCCGAAAGCTCGTTCATCCGGATGTCCAGCTCCCGTTTCAGCAGCTCTTTCGTGCGCGCCACGCTGCGGCGCAGGATTTCGTTCACCCCGAGGAAATGGGGTTTGTCGTCGTAGATGACGCACGAGTTCGGAGAGATCGACACCTCGCAGTCCGTAAAGGCATAGAGGGCGTCGATCGTCTTGTCGGACGACTCGTCCGGACTGACGTGGATGATGATTTCCGCCTTCTCGGCCGTATTGTCGTCCACCCGTTTGATCTTGATCTTCCCCTTGTCGTTGGCCTTGATGATCGAATCCTTGATCGACTCGGTCGTGGTGCCGTAGGGAATCTCCGTGATGGCCAGCGTCCGTTTGTCCACCTTCGAAATGCGGGCCCTCACCTTCACCACGCCCCCGCGCAGCCCCTCGTTGTAACGGGAGCAGTCGGCCAGACCGCCGGTCGGGAAGTCCGGCAGCAGGTTGTAGGGTTCGCCCCGGAGCTCGGCCACGCAGGCATCGAGCAGTTCGTTGAAGTTGTGGGGCAGTATCTTGGAAGCCAGCCCCACGGCGATCCCCTCCACGCCCTGCGCCAACAGCAGCGGGAATTTCACGGGCAGGGTGACGGGCTCCTGGTTCCGGCCGTCATAGGAGAGCATCCACTCGGTGGTCTTCGGATTGAACACCACGTCGAGGGCGAATTTCGACAGACGCGCCTCGATGTAACGCGGGGCGGCCGCCTCATCGCCGGTGAGGATATTCCCCCAGTTTCCCTGACAGTCGATGAGCAGGTCCTTCTGGCCGAGCTGCACCAGCGCATCGCCGATCGAAGCGTCGCCGTGCGGATGGAACTGCATGGTGTGTCCCACGATGTTGGCCACCTTGTTGTACCGTCCGTCGTCCAGACGCCGCATGGAGTGGAGAATACGCCGCTGCACGGGTTTCAGCCCGTCTTCCACGTGGGGCACGGCACGTTCGAGAATCACGTAGGAGGCATAATCCAGAAACCAGTCCTTGTACATGCCGGTCAGTTTCTGCCGGCCTCCGCTCTCGCTCATCAAACGTCCGTACTTGCCGCCCGGCACACCGCTCCCCGAAGAGGCCGGCCGTGCCTCCTCCCCCGCGGTCCTTGCCGCCTCCTGCGAAGCGCCGCCGGCATCCGCAGGCGCTTTCCGCCCCGCTCCGTCCCCTGCCGGGAACATTTCGTCTTCCGCGTTCCGTTCGGTACTGCTGTTCTTATCTTCGTTCATTCCGTCTATCGGTACTTATCTCGGTTAAATCGCTTCTTCGATGTAGTCGGCCTCGATCCGCAGGTTGTCGATGATGAAGCCCTGCCGCTCGTAGCTGTTCTTGCCCATGTAGAACTCCAGCATGTCGTGGATCGGATCGTCCTTCGTGAGGCGCACCTTCTCCAGCCGCATGTTCTCGCCGATGAACTCCTTGAACTCGTCAGCCGATATTTCGCCCAGCCCCTTGAACCGGGTGATCTCCGGATTGGCTCCCAGCCGGGCGATCGCCCGCTCCTTCTCCTCTTCGCTGTAACAATAGACCGTCTCCTTCTTGTTACGCACCCGGAACAGCGGGGTCTGCAACACGAACAGGTGCCCCTGCCGGATCACGTCCGGGAAGAACTGGAGGAAGAAGGTCATCATCAGCAGCCGGATATGCATGCCGTCGACATCGGCATCGGTGGCGATGATCACCTTGTTGTAGCGCAGGTTGTCCATGTCCTCCTCGATATTGAGGGCGGCCTGCAGCAGGTTGAACTCCTCGTTCTCATAGACGACCCGCTTGGTCAGGCCGTAGCTGTTGAGCGGCTTGCCCCGCAGGGAGAAGACCGCCTGCGTGTTCACGTCCCGGCTCTTGGTGATCGAACCGCTGGCCGAATTACCCTCCGTGATGAAGATCATGGTCTGCTCCGCCCGATCGTTCTTGTCGGTGAGGTGAATCCGGCAGTCGCGCAGCTTCTTGTTGTTGAGACTCACCTTCTTGGCCATCTCGCGCGCCTTTTTCTGTACGCCGGAGATCGCCTTGCGCTCCTTCTCGTTCTCGACGATCTTGCGGTTCAGCGCATCGGCCGTCTCGGGGTTCTTGTGCAGGAAATTGTCCAGCTGTTCCTTCAGGAAATCGACCACGAAATTGCGCACCGTAGGCCCTTCCGGCCCCATGTCTTTCGAACCGAGCTTGGTCTTGGTCTGCGACTCGAACATCGGCTCCTCCACCTTGATGCTGATGGCGGCGATGATCGAGGTGCGGATATCCGAAGCGTCGTAGTCCTTGCGGTAGAACTCCTTGATGGTCTTGGCGATCGCCTCCCGGAATGCGGCCTGGTGCGTACCGCCCTGCGTGGTGTGCTGCCCGTTGACGAACGAAAAGTAGGTCTCGCCATACCCGCTGCCGTGGGTGATGGCCACCTCGATGTCAGGCCCCGAAAGGTGGATGGGAGGATAGAGCGGCTCCTCGGCGATCTGTTCGTTCAGCAGGTCGAGCAGTCCGTTCCTGGAGACGAAGCTATGGCCGTTGAGCTTGATGACCAGCCCGGCATTCAGGTAACAGTAGTTGCGGATCATCGCCTCCACGTAATCGAAATTGTAGGCATACTCCCCGAACACCGTGCGGTCGGCCACGAAACGGATCGTCGTCCCGTTCTTCTCCTGCACGCCGCTCTCCGAACGGTCGGCCAGCTCCTCGCCGGCGGAGAAATCGACGCTCCGGGCCTCCCCGTCGCGCACGCTGCGGATGGTGAACTCGCTCGAAAGGGCATTCACGGCCTTGATACCCACACCGTTCAGACCCACGGACTTCTTGAAGGCCTTCGAGTCGTACTTGGCTCCGGTGTTCATCTTCGAAGCCACGTCGGAGAGCTTACCCAGGGGCACGCCCCGGCCGTAGTCGCGGATCGTCACCACGTCGCCGTCGATCGTCACTTCGATGCTCTTTCCGAAACCCATCATGTACTCGTCGATCGAGTTGTCGAGCACCTCCTTGATAAGGATATAGATACCGTCGTCCGACGAAGTTCCGTCGCCCAGCTTGCCGATGTACATGCCCGGCCGGCGGCGGATGTGCTCCTTCCAGTCGAGGGTTCTGATATGTTCGTCCGAATAGTTCGCTGCGTCCATCTGTATTGCTTGCTTTTATTATTTTTCCTTCTCGTTTCCGTACAGGTCGGGACGCAGGGCTTCGTGCGCCTCCGTCGTCCGACGGTTCACCTCTGCGGCCAGCTCCTTGATCTCCGCTGAGGCGACCTCCCCGGCACTCACGGGGGGCAATATCCGCACGGTAAAGGAGTGCGGCATTCTGAGCCGCCATCCGTCGAGCAGACTCCCCGTCCCTTCGATCACGCAGGGCAGAATTCCCACCCCGGCGCTCTTGGCGATCAGGAAAGCCCCCTCCTTGAAACGGTGCACCCGTCCGTCCTTGGTCCGCGTCCCCTCGGGGAAGATAATCACCGACGTGCCCTCCCGGAGATATTCGTCGGCTTCGTGCACCATCTTCTTGGTGCTGGAAGCGGCTCCGCGTTCGATGGCGATATCGCCGTGCATCCAGAGCACCATGCCGAAAATCGGAATCCTATACACTTCGCGTTTCGAAACCCATTTGAAGTTGAATGGAAGCACGTACATCAGGGGAATGTCCAGCATGGCCTGGTGATTGACCGTCACCACGTAGGGCACCCCCTTTTCGATATGCTCCCGCCCCTCGACCTTCACCCGCCACAGGGGCCACGCATAGATCGCCTTCGCCCAGAAACGCGAAGCACGGTGCAGCACCGCCCGCTGGCGGTCGAACGGCACCGTCAGGGCGAAAATCAGCATGAAGACGACGCAGTAGGCGAGCGTAAAGAGTATCGTCACAACGTAATAGAGCACAGACTTCATCACAGGCCGCTTTTTCCCATTTTAAATCCTGCAAGTTTAACAATTTTTTTCGGCATTTCCCTTTTTCCTGAGCAGCATTTTATCAACATTTAATCACGGGAAGGAGCGCGTACGCATTTTTTTGACTACCTTTGGGGCCTCAACCATTTTAACGAACAACAGCTATGAAAGCATTTGTTTTTCCGGGACAGGGCGCCCAGTTCGTGGGCATGGGCAAAGACCTGTACGACACCGTCCCGATGGCGAAAGAACTTTTCGAGAAAGCCAATGAAATTCTCGGTTTCCGCATAACCGACATCATGTTCTCCGGGACGGACGAACAGCTCAAGCAGACCAACGTGACGCAGCCCGCCATTTTCCTCCACTCGGTCATTCTGGCCAAGTCGCTGGGCGACGCCTTCAAACCCGACATGGTGGCCGGACACTCGCTGGGCGAATTCAGCGCACTGGTGGCCGCCGGAGCCCTCGGTTTCGAAGACGGCCTGCGGCTGGTGGCCAAACGTGCCGCCGCCATGCAGAAGGCCTGCGAACAGAACCCCTCGACGATGGCCGCCGTCCTGGCCCTGCCCGACGAGAAGGTGGAGGAGATCTGCGCCTCGATCGACGAGGTGGTCGTTCCCGCCAACTACAACTGCCCCGGCCAGCTGGTGATCTCCGGCAGCAACGAAGGCATCGAGAAGGCCTGTGCCAAGATGCTGGAGGCAGGGGCCAAACGCGCACTGAAGCTCAACGTGGGCGGCGCGTTCCACTCCCCGCTGATGGAGCCCGCCCGCGTGGAGCTGGAAGCCGCCATCAGGGAGGCTCCGTTCGCCACACCGGTCTGCCCCGTTTACCAGAACGTGGACGCCAAACCCTACACCGATCCCGAAAAGATCAAGGCCAACCTGATCGCCCAGCTCACGGCTCCCGTACGCTGGACGCAGATCGTGCGCAACATGCTCGCCGACGGTGCCGACTCGTTCACCGAACTGGGTCCCGGCGCCGTTCTCCAGGGCCTCATCAAGAAGGTCAACAAAGAGGCCGCGTGCGAATCGAAACAGACGCTTTAATCTCCCGATAACGGCTGCCGGCGAACATCCGGCAGCCGTTTCTCGAAAACGGACTTTTTCCTGGTAAAGAGCCCGTTTTTTATTTATTTTTATATATTAATAATATGATTATGGAGAGTACACCGCTGGTCAGCGTCGTCATCCCCTGCTACAACCAGGCCCGGTTCCTCGACGAAGCAGTCGGGAGCGTTCTCGGATGCGGCTATGACGCCGTCGAGATCATCGTCGTGAACGACGGCTCCTCCTCGGAGGAGGACAACCGTCTCCTGCACGGTTTCATCCGGCCCAAAACCCGCGTGATACATCAGCGGAACATGGGGCTGGCAGCCGCCCGCAACGCAGGCATCGAAGCCGCTTCGGGCAAATACATCCTGCCGCTGGACGCCGACGACAAAACGGCCGAAGGTTTCCTTCCGGAAGCGGTCCGTATCGCTGAAAGCGATCCCGGCATCTGCGTCGTCACCGGAAAATACCGTCTGTTCGGGCTCACCGAATCGGAACCGCAGGGCGCCCCTTACGAAGGATTCGCCTCCGAACTGCTCGGCAACCGGATCGTGGTGAGCAGCCTGTTCCGCAAAGAGGGGTGGGAAAAAGCCGGCGGCTACTCCGCCCAAATGAAATACGGCATGGAAGACTGGGATTTCTGGATTTCCCTGCTCGAAAAAACGGGCGGGCGCGTAGTGCAGCTCGACCGCCCCACGATGTACTACCGGCAACACGAAACCTCCATGTTCCGGGACCTGGTCGGCGACCGCAGACGCAAGGAGGAGATGTTCGGCATGCTGGTCAGGCGGCACCTGGACTCCTATCTGGCCCATCCGGAAACGCTGGCGGAATACATGCTGGAAAAGTACGGCATCTTAGAGGAGAGAGCCCTCCGGCACGAGAGCCGCATGGAACGGAAATACGTGAAATACAGACGGCTTTTCAAATGCACGGCATGGCTGGGCGGCCTCCTGCTGCTGGCCCTGGCACTGCTTCTCGCACTCGGCTGAACGGCCGATTCTAAATATTCTTCAAATCCCCGCCGCCGTACACGGGCACGAAAAAATCCCGAAAAAGCAGAATTCCGCATCCGGACATTTTTTGCATCCGGACGAAATATCATATTAAAATAATTAATAAGAGAATCCGTTTTTAATAAAAATGAATATATTTGCACATTCTTACCAAACACAGTGCACGAAAAACAAGAGAGCAAGCGATTGAACATGGTATCATTAAAGGAATTTTTCAACCAGCACGAAGACGATGCCCAGAAAGGCATCGTCCACAAGAACAACCTGATTAAACGCAATATCATCGCCTACATGGCGGTCAACGGGGAGTGTACGCTGGCCGAGCTCACCAAAGAGCTCCACATCAGCATCCCCACCATCACCAAACTGGTGAACGAACTGGTCGTCGAGAAAATCGTGACCGATAACGGCAAGGTGGAAACCCCGGGGGGACGGCGTCCCAATATCTTCGGTCTGGCCAACTCGGCCATCTATTTCGCCGGGGTGGACATCGCCCGCGACCATATCGGTTTCATCATCACCGACCTGAAGAACAACGTCATCACCAGCGAAGAGGACACGAAGTTCGAACTGGCCGACACGCCCGAATGTTTCGAGCGCATCTGCACCTCGATCGACTCGTTCATCGAGCGCTGCGGCGTGGACCGCAGCAAAATCCTGGGCATGGGAATCGGAATCGCCGGCCGCGTGAACCCCAACACGGGCCGCAGCTACAAATACTTCACTTCAGGCGAGCGGTCGATCCGCGACATCATCGAGGAGCGAACGGGCATCCGCGTCCTGCTGGAGAACGACACCCGGGCCCGCTGTTATGCCGAATACTTCACGGGCAGCAACATCAAGGACGAGAAGAACATCCTCTACCTGCACCTGGGGCGCGGCGTGGCCATCGGGATCATCACCGACGGCAAACTCTTCTACGGCAAGTCGGGCTTCGCCGGAGAGTTCGGACACACGCCCTTCTTCGACAACGAGATCATCTGCTCGTGCGGCAAGAAGGGCTGCCTCGAGACCGAAGTGTCGGGAATCGCCATCGAGAACAAGCTCATCACCCGCATCCAGCAGGGCGTAAGCACCGTTTTGCAGGAGAAATACAACCGGGGCGAAACGATCCACATCAACGACATCATCTCCGCCGCCAAGAACGACGACACGCTCGCCATCGAACTGATCGAGGAGGCCGGCGAGAAGATCGGCAAGAGTATCGCGTTCCTGATCAACATCTTCAACCCCGAGCTGGTCATCATCGGAGGCAATCTGGCGCAGGCCGGCGACTACATCATGCTGCCGCTGAAAACGGCCGCTAACAAATACTCGCTGAGCCTCGTCTACAACGACACCAAATTCCGCCTTTCGAAAATGAACGAAAACGCCGGGGCTCTGGGCGCCGCCATGCTCATACGCAACAAGGTCATCGGTTTGTAACGGCGGGACGGACATGAACGCACTCGAAACGGACCTGATCCGTCTGCGGGCCATGGAACCCGAAGACATCGACATCCTCTACCTGTGGGAAAACGACACCAACGTCTGGAAGGTGAGCAACACGATCGCACCCTTTTCGAAATATATCCTGAAGCAATTCATCGAAAACCAGCGGTACGACATCTACGAGACCAAGCAGTTGCGCCTGATCATCGAGTCGAAAGAGCTGCGCAAGCCGGTAGGGGCCATCGACCTGTTCGACCTCGACCCCTACAACCGTCGGGCCGGCGTGGGCATTCTGATCTACGACCGCAGGGACAAGGGACAGGGTTTCGCCTCGGCCGCCCTCTCGACCCTCATCCGCTACGGGTTCCAGATGCTGGGCCTCAACCAGCTCTACTGCAACATTCCGGCCACGAACGTACGCAGCCTCGCCCTGTTCAAAAGCAAGGGATTCAACATCATCGGGCTGAAAAAGGAGTGGACGAAAACCACGTCGGACTGGCAGGACGAGTACATGCTCCAGTTGCTGAACCCGAAAAAGGGATAAAGCAGGCAAGCATCCGGCCTCCAGTGGCCCGGGCAAATCTCCCCGATAAACATCACCCCCGTTCGGAACCGAATTCCGGCGGGGGTGAAATAATTAAGACCGGGCTTCCCTGCCGGTTTTCTCGTCTTATCGTCCGGACCGCGCTTCCTCCCGTGCGCGGGCGTCCCGCCGGGCCGCTTTCTTCGCCGGATCGAATATCCGGAGGCCGATCGAAACACCGATCTTGTTGGGATACCATTCGCCGGAACCGTTGTAGGGGTCGGGCGATGCGGGCATCACCGGCCGGTGGGGATACAGGTCGATCTGCCCGTCCAGCGAATAGCCGTTGTACCAGCTCAGCATGTACGACCAGCCGAAAAAAAAGTCCAGCACCCACTTGCGGGCAAACAGATGTTCGTACCCCACACACAGGCCCAGCATCAGGCCTGCCCCCTTGCTGTACCGGTTTTCGAGATACAATTTTCCGTGGCGGAATTCCGGTTTCGACATTTTGAAGAGCATCATGCCCGCGTTCGCTCCCAGATACCATCCGTCGTTCCGTTCGCGGAAATAACGCCGGAACTCGTTCAGGCAGATGCCGAAATGCATCGGTTTGCTCACGCCGTGGTCCCGGATGCTCTGCCAGGGGGAATAGACGATCTCCGCCTGGTAGGTCAGCCGTTCCGACACACGGAACTCGACTGCCGGGTTGATCACGCCGACCAGCGCATACAGACCGTTCATCTTCAGATAGGTCTGTGCCCGGACAGTACCCGCGCAGCCCCACAGTAGCAGTATGAATAAAAAAATACGTTTCACTACCTTTGGGAATAGGCCGTAAATATACGCAATAATCGTGAAAAAGGTCCGTTATTCCGGGAAAAACGGCGGACGGCAGTAAGCGCCCAGGTCGGGAAGCGAGGAGAGCGTCCGGTACCCGCCCTTTCCGTCCGCCTCGTAACAGTAATGTTTCATGCCGTTGGTCAGCAGCAGGAAGCGCGCCCCCACCCGACTGTTGTAGCGGACGGCCTGCGCCAGCACCGCATCGTCGATCGGAACGTCCGCCGCCTTGCACTCGGCCAGCAGCAGGGGCTCCGGACGGCCGCCGCACGCCTCCGTTCCCTCCCGGCAGGCCCCTCCCGGGGCGAGCACCACCACATCGGCCCGCAGGGGCTGCCCCTGCAGATCGACGGGATACTCCTGCACCACGTAATGCCGGTCGGCACCCATACGCTCCACCAGGAAACGGACCAGATGCCTGCGCACCCACTCCTCGGGCGTGAGCAGCAACCAGCGTCCGCGCATCTCGTCCCAGACATACGACACACCCGCCCGCCGAACGATGCGGAACGGGAAAGAGGGAAAATTAAGTCGGGGATGTCGGTTCATCCTGAAAAAATTTTTACTATCTTGTGCCCAAATTGGCCTAAATCAAAATTTCGGGTTAAACATTTAACAAAGACAGACAAAATTACAAAAAATTATGATGAATACAAATCCGAAAAACCGCAGGGAAGAGGCTCTCGATTACCACTCGGAGGGCAGACCGGGGAAAATAGAAGTGATCCCCACCAAACCTTACAGTTCGCAGCACGACCTGTCGCTGGCCTATTCGCCGGGCGTGGCCGAACCGTGTCTGGAGATCGAAAAGAATCCGGAAGAGGCATACAAATACACCGCCAAGGGCAACCTGGTGGCCGTCATATCCAACGGCACGGCCGTACTGGGGCTCGGCGACATCGGGGCGCTGGCCGGCAAACCCGTCATGGAAGGGAAGGGACTGCTGTTCAAGACCTTTGCGGACATCGACGTATTCGATATCGAGGTCGGGACCAAAAATACGGACGAATTCATCGAAACGGTCAAAAACATCGCCCCCACGTTCGGCGGAATCAACCTTGAGGACATCAAGGCGCCCGAGTGCTTCGTGATCGAGGACCGGCTCAAGAAAGAGCTTTCGATCCCCGTGATGCACGACGACCAGCACGGCACGGCGATCATCTCGGCCGCCGCCCTGCTCAACGCCATGGAACTGACCGGGCGCAAGCCCGAAACCACCACCGTCGTGGTGAACGGTGCCGGAGCGGCCGCCGTATCCTGTTCCCGCCTCTATCTGGGACTGGGCATCCGTCCCGAGAACCTCATCATGTGCGACAGCAAGGGCGTGATTACCTCCTCGCGCACCGACCTCAACCCGATCAAGCGGGAGTTCGCCACCTCGCGCGACATCCGCACGCTGGCCGAGGCCGTCAAGGGGGCCGACGTCTTCCTGGGTCTATCCGTGGCCGACGTGCTGACCGAAGAGATGGTGCGCAGCATGGCCAAAGACCCGATCGTCTTCGCACTGGCCAACCCCAATCCCGAAATCTCCTACGAGGCCGCCATGCATTCGCGTCCCGACATCATCTTCGCCACGGGTCGCTCGGACTACCCCAACCAGGTGAACAACGTGCTCGGATTCCCCTACATCTTCCGCGGGGCCCTCGACGTGCGGGCCACGGCCATCAACGAACAGATGAAGATCGCCGCCGTGCGGGCGCTGGCCGCCTTGGCCAAAGAGCCCGTTCCCGACATCGTGGCCACGGCCTACAACAGTTCGCGCATCGCTTTCGGCCGCGAATATCTCATTCCCAAGGCGCTCGACCCGCGTCTGATCGTCTGCATCTCGATCGCCGTGGCCAAGGCCGCCATCGAATCGGGCGTGGCACGCCGTAAAATCGAGGACTGGGACGCCTATGCCCTGGAGCTGGAGAGCCGCATGGGACGCAACGACAAACTGCTGCGCAATGTCCGCTCGAAAGTGCTCAACTCGCCGCTCAAACGGATCGTATTCAGCGACGGCGACAAACCCAACACGCTCAAGACGGCCGCGCACCTGGTGGCCGACCACCTCGCCCGCCCGATCATGATGGGCGACCGCAAACGGATCGAACGGGTGGCCGCCGAAAACAACGTGGACCTGACGGGCATGGAGATCCTCGACTTCCGCAGCGACGAAGAGACCCCGCGCCGGGCCCGCTATGCCGCCATGCTGCACCAGAAGTTCAGCCGCCGGGGCCTGAGCATGAACGAGGCCATGAAACACATGAAGGAGCGCAACTGGTTCACGCTGATGATGGTGGTGGCCGGAGACGCCGACACGTCGATCCTCAATTACAGCCGCCGGTACAGCAAGGCGCTCGAGGCGGTCAAGGCGCTGTTCACCTCCTCGACCAACAAGACGCTCGCCTCGATGGTGATCGTCACCACCAAGAAAGGCCCGATGTTCTTCTCCGACATGGCCGTCAACACCAGTCCCACGTCCGAAGAGCTGGTCGACATCACCCGGGCCACAGCGGCAGCCGTGAAACGGTTCGGCATCGAGCCGGTGATCGCCATGCTCTCCCACTCCAATTTCGGAACCGACAACGAATACGAGGCTTCGAAAGTGGCCAAGGCCGTCGAAGTGCTCCACGACCGCTATCCGGAGATTATCGTGGACGGAGAAATGAAGGCCGACATCGCCCTCGACAAGAAGACGCGCAACGAGTTCTATCCCTTCAACCAGATCGGCGACCGGGACGTGAACACGTTCATCTTCCCGAACCTGTCGGCGGCCAACATCTCCTACAAACTGATGGAAAAACTGGGCGGCGCCGAGATCACGGGACCGATCCTGGTGGGACTGCCCGCAGGCGTCTACCTGATCGCCGACACGGCCAGCGTCCGGTCGCTCATCAACCTGGCCACGATCGCCGTGGCCAATGCGGAACCCGGCGAGTAGCCCCTCCGGGATTCTCCTGCGACAATACTCCGGAGACGACACGGTCTCCGGACGCGAATTTCACCCCCGCCGCGGTTCTCCGCTACGGGGGTGAAACCGTTAACATGCGGAGCCGCCGGAACTCCCCCGTTCCGCCGCAGCCCCGCCCCGTGTCGATTTACCCTCCTCCGTGCATGATATTCCCGCTTTATTATTACCTTTGCCTCAAAATTTCCAACCGATGATCCGCACCCTCCTTTTCGCCGCCTGTACGGCAGCCGCCGGAGTCTCCGCCCTCAGCTTATCCGCCGCGCGGAGCTCCTCGGACCTCTTCTCCGTCTCTTCCGCCGCACCGGCACGCAAGCCTGTAAAAAAACCGCAGGAACTCCCTGCCGTCAAACTGCTCCGTTACTCGGAAAACGCCCGTCCGGAAAGGCTCCCGTGGCCCCTCGATCCGGAAGCCGTCGCCGAAGGGAAAGACACCCCGCGGGGCGAAGTGCGCAGCTACGCTTCGGCCGCCGAGGCGCTGATACAGGGCGACACCTCCCTCTATCTGCAACCGCTGGAAGGAAAATGGAAGGGCGAGGAGTTCCGCGAGGGACGACTGGCGGGCATACGTTTCACCAGCCGTTTCAAGGTGCCCTTCGCCTGGGTGGACCGCCAGCTCTTCCTGCGGCTCGGCGGGGTCGGCGGCCCCTACGAGGTGAAGGTCAACGGAAAGCGGATCGCCCGCACGCAGGACGGATACACGCCGGCCGAATTCGACCTGACCCGTCACGCGAAAGAGGGAAACAACACGCTGGAGATCGTCGCCTATGCCGGAGGCATAGGACGCATGCTGGAGAATTTCGGCACCCCGGGAACCCTGCACGCACCGGACCGGAGCTACATCGTCGCCCAACCCCGCGTGCGCATCCGGGACATCGTGGCCGACACCCGGCTGGAAGGAGGCAGCGGACTGCTGTCGCTGGGGGTGATCCTCAAAAGCCATCTGCTCAACTTCAAGGAATACAACGTCTATTACGAGCTGACCGCCCCCGACGGCAGGACGGTTTCGTCCGGCCACCGGGAGGCCCGCTTCGACCTGCGCCGGGAGGACACGGTACGGTTTTTCGCCAACCTGCCGGACATCCTGCCCTGGAGCCACGAGGCACCGAACCTCTACACGCTGCAACTGAAAACCCAGTACGAGGGACGGTTCCAGGAGTACGTGTCGTTCGAAATCGGATTCCGGGAGGTCCGGATGCAGGAAGGCAGGCTGCTGGTCAACGGCCGGGAATTCCCGCTGCGGGCCGTGGAATACCGGGCCCCGGCCGATTCGGCCGTCCTCTGCCGGGAGTTGGCGGAACTGAAACGCAAAGGAGCGAACACGATCAAGGTGCTGCACCATCCCCAGCCCGCGGCCCTCTACCGCGCCTGCGACCGGTTGGGTCTCTATGTATGCGACCAGGCCGGCATAGACACCCACCTGGCCGGAAATTCCCGCAAGAAGGGAGGAAATCCCTCGAACGATCCCCGCTGGCGGGACGCCTATGTGGAACGGGCACTGGCCATGTACCACACCTCGAAAAACCATCCGTCGGTCATTCTCTTCTCGCTGGCGGACGATTCGGCCAACGGATACAACCTGTATGAGAGTTACCTCGCCCTGAAGCGGGCCGAAAGCGAACGCCCCGTCATCTACAACGGGGCCGGCAACGAATGGAACAGCGACGCCGTGACCGAACCCAGAAAAGGCGACGGACGGTTCGTCTTCGCACCGGCCTCACCGGAGAATCTGATCGTCGGGGAACCCGTCTCGATCACCGCGAAAGACGCTTCCCGAGGCATATTTACCGTCACGAACCGCTACGATCTGACGTCGCTCGGAGCGGGCGACATCCGCTATGCGGTCCGTGTGGGACGGAAAACGGTCGCGGCAGGGGAGCTCCCTGTGCGGCTGGCCCCGGGCGAAAGCGGAGAGTACACGGTTCCGCTGCCCGAGCGGCTGAAATCCGGCGCACGGATGGAGATCACGCTGCGCGTGGAACGGGACGTTCCGGCCGCTTACCGCTATGTTCCCTCGGCACAGGAACCGGAGATGCGGTCCGGCTCCCTGTTCCGCAAACCGGACGACAAAGAGCTCCCGGCCGGCACGCAGCGGGAACTGGTGACGGAAAAGACTTTTTCCGCCACCAGCCGGTAAACCCACCTTCCCGGAGGACACTCCATGAAAAAACCTCCCGACGGGAGGTTTTTCCGTATGCCTCTTACCGTACCGCCCGGAGCAATCCGATCAGGTGGCATCCGCGTCTTCCTTTTCCCGCGGAGGAGCGGCCGGAGCCTCGGCATACTTTTTCATGTACTCCTTCGGGGTGAGCCCATAGGCCTCCTGGAAATAGCGGACGAAACGGTAATGGTTGTTGATCCCCACCTCGAACATCACTTCGGCCACGCGCATCTGCCCGGAAGCGAGCAACTGGGCCGCACGCCGCAGCCGGATGTCCCGCACCATTTCGGAAACGGTCCTGCCGCCGGCGATCTTCTTCAACCGGCGGTAGAGCTGCATACGGCTCATGCCGAGCTCCTCGGAGAGCTGGTCGATGTCGAAGAGCGGATTTTGCAGGTTCCGTTCCACGATCCGGGAAATCCGGCGCAACAGCTGCTCGTCCGACGAAGGCACCTCGACCGGAGTCGGTTCCGTGATCTTCTCCGTACGGAGTTTCCGGGCATAGCTCTCCCGGGTCGATAGCAGGTTCCGGATACGGAATACGAGGTTCTCCGAATCGAACGGCTTGACGATATACTCCTGCGCCCCGGCCGTGAGCGCCTCCCGCACCGACGCCTTGTCCTCCTTGACGCTGTGCACGATGACCGGGATGAAATTGGTCCGGGGATTTTCCTTCAGGCGGCGGATGAACTCGATACCGTCCATGCCGGGCATCATGATGTCGGTGATGACCGCCGCCGGAATCAGTTTCTGGGCCATAGCGAGCCCCTGCTCGCCGTCGGAGGCAATCTCCACCCGGAAATGACCCCGGAGACACTCGCGGATATAATCGCACATGTCCCGGTTATCCTCGACCACGAGTATCAGATATTTCCGTGGTTCCTTCCCCTCCTCCGGCGGCCGGGAGACCGGCTCCGCCGCGGCCGGACCTTCGTCCCCGGCCGTCACGCACTGCTCGGGCCGGAACGCCTCCCGGTCGACGGGGAATTCGACCGTGAACGTAGACCCCTCCCCGCTGCGGCTCCGCACCGCGATGGAACCCCCGTGGAGCTCCATGAGCGCCTTGCACAGGGCCAGCCCCACCCCGCTGCTGTAACCGCTCAGCGGAGTACCCCGATAAAAGAGGTCGAAGATTTTGTCCTGTTCCCGTTCGGGAATGCCCACCCCGGAATCCTGTACCGAGACATGGGCCCGCCTGCGGCCGTTCAGGGTCTCCACCCACAGCCTCACCTCGATACGGCCCTGCTCGGGCGTGAACTTATAGGCGTTGGATAGGATGTTCTGCACCACCTTTTCGATCTTTCCCCGGTCGAACCACGCCTGTTCGATCCGGTCGGGACAGTCGAACCGGAGCACGATGCCGGTCTGCTCGCTCAGATAGCCGAACGAGTGCACCACCTCCCGGACGGTGCCGATCAGATCGCCCTGCGACACCGCCAGCGGCAGGCTCTGCACGGAGAGGCGCCGGATGTCGAGTATCTGGTTGATGAGCAACAGCAGTTTGTTGGTGTTCTTGTGAATGATCTGCAACCGGAAACGGGAATAACCGTCCACTCCCTTATGGTTCATCAGGTCCTTGAGCGGAGCGAGGATCAGCGACAGCGGCGTCCGCAGTTCGTGAGTGACATTGGTGAAAAAGTTCAGCTTCAGTTCGTTCATCTCCAACGTCTTCTCCTGCTCGACCTTCTGCATGAAAAGTTCGCGTTTCCATCGCTGTTTCGCCCGCACGTAGTTGACGACGGCCATGACCGCACCGCCCAGCAGCAGGGCGTAGATCGAGAACGCCCACCAGGTGGCCCACGGAGCCGGCAATATCTGCACGTTCATCTGGCGTACGTCGTCGCTCCATGCCCCGTCGTTGTTGGAGGACTGGAGCCGGAAAGTATAGGTACCCGCCGGGAGATTGGCGTACGAGGCGTAACGGTGCCCCGAGGAGACGGTGATCCACTCCCGGTCGTACCCCTCCAGCCGGTACCGGAACATGTTCTTTTTCGGCGTGACGTAGTGGTCGGACGTGAACTCCAGGGTGAAGTTGTTGAAACGGTGCCCCAGCGAAAAGCCCTCCACCGAATTGATGCTCCGGGGCAGGATCGTCCGTCCGCCGTACTCCTCCCCCACCCGCACGGAACGGTTGAAAACCTTCAGGTCGGTGAACACGGGCCGGCCGGAGTAGAGATTCTCCCGGAAACGGGCCGGATTGAAATAGTTCACCCCGTTGATCCCCCCGACGAAGACCCAGCCGTTATCCGACACGGCCGCCCCTTCCGTCCAGGTATTGCTCTGCAGACCGTCGTCCCAGATGTAGCGCCTCACGTGGCCGGAAGCCGGCTGGTAACGGTACAGCCCCTGGCTGCTGTTGAACCACAGGTCGCCCTCCCGGTCCTCGGTGATGGCCAGTATCTTCGCATCCCGGAGCCAGGGCAGGGTGACACGCTCCAGCGAGACGATCCGGCCGTCGGGAGCGGTCTCCATCCGGTTGAGCCCGGCATCGGTGCCGATCCAGATCACGCCACGGCTGTCCTTCAGCAGGCTCCACACCTGGTCGTGGCTCAGGCCGAAAGGCGTGTCCCCGTGGCGGATCGCCTCCACCTCGAGACTCTCCCCACGCCGGCCGTACCGTATCCGGGAAAGCCCCCTGTCCGAAGAACCCACCCACACCGTACGGGCGGCCGTATCCGACAGCAGGCAGTAGGGCGAATCGGAGGCGAGCCCGTAGTCCTGCGTGTAGACGACGCTCTGTCCGCTATCGCTGAAATAACGGATCAGTCCGTTCACCGTGGCCACCCAGATGTCACCGTAACGGTCCTCGCACAGGTCGATATAATACCGGTAATGCTGCCAGTCTTCGGGCGACACCCCGGCCAGCCTCAGCTTCCGGGAGGATACACCGCCCGAAGCCGTGCGCCGCACCCGGTAAACACCCTCGCGCGCGGCAAACAGCAGCGACCCGTCGCGGGTCTCGATGATGCGGGCCACAGGCGAGGAGGTCACCTCCGACGAAACGTTCCGAAGCGTGCGCGTCCCGAAATCGTAACGGTACAACCCCTCCTTATAAGTACTGATCCAGAGGTCGTCCCGGCTGTCGATAAAAAGCGCATTGATATGACGTCCCCGGTAGCCCAGTTCGGAGAGCTGACGGTCGACCAGAGGTTTGAACGTGAACAGGTTCGGCTGGGAGAGATCGGCATAGTTCACCCCCCGCCGGGTCCCGACCCACAGCACGTTCGACCGGTCGATGTAAAGCGTACAGACATCGTTATCCGTCAGCCGGCCGAAAAAATCGGACGTATCGTAGTGTACCGTCTCCAGCACCCGGAACTCCGGGTCGAACGACAGGCGGAACAGCCCCTTTCCCTTGACGCCGAGCCAGAGGTTCCCCTCCCGGTCCCGCAGCGCACAATCGACGGAGCCGCCGTCCAGACCGGGAAAGACGATTTCGGAGAAACGCTCCCCGTCCGCGCAGACAGCCAGTCCGTCGGCGAACCCGACCCACATCGTCCCGGCCGAATCGCAGTAGAGGCTGGCCACCGCCCGCCCCCGGAAACGCTCGACCATCGTCACCGTCCGCCTGCACCCCTCCGTCCGGCAGATGAACAGTCCTCGCGACGAGCCGATCCACATGCCGCCCTGCGGATCGCATGCGATCGAGGAGATCATGGCTCCGCCCAGTCCGCCCACCTCCCGGAAACGCATCTCGCCCTCCTCATAACGGCCGCACACCACTTCCGCATCGGTACCGATCCAGAGATCGCCCGCCTTGTCCCGGCAGAGCGACCGCACCCAGCGCGAGCGGAGCGCCCCGAGCGAAGGAGTGTGGTCGATATAACGGTTCCGGCCGGGATCGTAACGCATCAATCCCCCGTCCAGCCCCATCCACACCGTACCGTCGTCACAGGGCAGCATACAGACGATACGGTTGTTGACCGGCCCCTGCGGAACATCCAGCGAATGGCGGTCGGAGACGATCCGGTAGCCGTCGAAACGGTTGATCCCGTCGTAGGTGGCGATCAGGATCAGTCCGTCCTTGTCCTGCACGATGGAGGTCACGGAGTTCTGCGACAGGCCGTCGTTGACACTCAGGTAACGGAACTTGAGCCGAGTATCCACCTCAGGAAAAATATCGCCGCCCCGGGACGGGACCGCGCACAGCGAAAGGAGAAGGACAAACAGACAGGTCGGTAGTTTTTTCATGGCGGGCAGCGGGAACCGGGAAATAACCGGCTCCGCACGATAAACAAATATACGCAAAATTTCAGAATCCGCCACCCTCCGCCGCAATGCTTTCCGTCCGGCCGGACCGCGGCGCCTGTGGGATTTCCGGCCCGGAACAGACCCCAAACGGCCTCCGCCCGTCTCACACGGAGGCGGAGGAATATTCCCGCCGGAAGCTCCCGATTCCGCGTACGGACCGCCTGCGGGCCACTTTAACAGATTTCAAACCTTTTTTGATAGAAAACAAACCTCCGTTAGCGGGACAACTCCTAATATTGTAACGTGAAAAATCATATTATTCAATAAAACCAAAAAACTCAACCTATGAAGACAATTGCTACAAAATTGTTGTTGGTCGGAACCCTGTTCTCCCTGGCCGCCCTGCTGCCCGGCTGCAAGGACGATGAGACGGATGCTCCGTACAAGCTGTTCGTCCCGTCGAAAGCGACGGCCACGGCCGAATACAATACGATCACCGTACACTGGACCCAGACCAAAGACGCCGTAGGCTATGAGGTGGCGATGGCGACCGATAACACCTTTTCGGAGATTCTCGAAACCCGCAACCAGGAGTACATCCCCGACACGGACGACAGCCACAAGACGGAATACGACGTCGTATTCGAAGACCTGGAGCCCTTCACGACCTACTATTTCCGTCTGAAAACGCTCTCCGCCGATCCCTCCCGCAACTCCAACTACTCCTACCGCGAGGCCACGACCGGCGAAGAGGCCCCGTTCTTCGATCCCATCGAGGAGGGCGACCTGGGCTACAACTTCGTAAAACTGAGCTGGAGCGAAGCCGTCAACGCGGATAAAATCATCTTCACCGACAAAGCGTCCGCAGTCGAGGAACTGACCCTGAACCTTTCTCCGGAAGCTCTCGAACGGCAAAGCATCTCACTCCGCGGCCGTTTCGTGCCCGGGGTAACCTACCGTGCCAAAATGTACCTGGGAGAAGAATACATCGGTTATATCGACATTCCGTTCCCTTCGGCAGAGAACTACATCACCGAAACGAGCGTCGGCTTCGATTTCGCCACGCTGACGTGGAACGAAAAACTCTTCGTGAACAAGGTCGTGCTGACCTCCGCAGGCGGAACGGACGGCCCGTTCACCAAGGAGCTGACCACAGAGGAGATCAACGCCCACCAGGCAACGATCACCGGGCTCACCAGCGGCGCCACCTACAAGGCCACGCTCTACTGGGATGCCCAGGAACTCACCCAGTCGGCCGACATTACCACCAATGTTCTCGACGGTGAGATCGTCAGCGACCCCGCGACACTGAAGGAAAAGATTGAAAACGCTGCGGACGGAGCCAAACTCTACCTGCCGGCCGACCTCGTATTCGACTATTCGGAAGAGGATCTTCCCCTTACTAAAAATATCACACTGGTAGGACTTCCCAGCAGCACCACGGGCAAATCGACGCCGCTGATCTACGTCAAAGCATTCACGATCGGCGGAGCCGCTGCAACGGGCGACCTGCAACTGAATTCGATCCGTTTCGAGAATCTGGAAATTTCCGGTCTGATGCCGGAGCAGGACATCGCTACGACCGCACCCAACAACCGGTGCTTCTATGTAGATATCGCCGGCCGCAGCGTAACTCTCAATTCGTTCGAACTCGTCGGCTGTACGATCCACGGATACTCTCGCTACATGTTCGGCCTCGAACCGACCGATGCAGACGCCTTCTTCCGGGTCTACAATATCACGATAGACGATTGTATCATCTACGATCTCGGACGCAACCCCGGCGGTTTCCAGTCCATCTTCCATTTCAATGCGAACAAAGGAAATGCCAACTATGCGCTGGACGGCACGCTGACGATGAAAAACAGTACGATCTACAACATCTGGTACGGCATCATCGAACTCCAGAAGAACAGTTGTATCAAGCCTGAACCGTCCAATCTCAAAGTAGTTATCGAAAACTGCACGATGGATAAGTTCGGCGTACCGATGGAAGGCGTATATCTTCCTGTAAAAACGAACGGATCTACCCGTAACGGACTTGGGTTCAACAACTATACCAATGTCCCCGTCACTATTCAGAACACGCTGTTCGGCCAGTTCATCTACATTGAAAGCGGTACGCTGGAAACAGGTTCGAAAGGTCCGAAAGATTTCCACCGGAACTGTATCAACGCGATGCCGGATTTCGTAAATTCGAATTATGTCGGAGAAGGAACAAGACCCGATGGTTACTCGAATACCCGTCAACTGCGCGGTGCAGATAAATTCGCCTTACAGGGTATAAGCTACGATCTCATGTTCCCGAACCGGGCAACAGATGACTATACGCCCGCCGACGATTACAAGGCAAAAGGTCTGGGCGACCCCAGATGGTTGAAATAAACTGTAGGAAACGATAATGGAACAGGGTGGGAAATTCCCACCCTGTTTTTTCCCGGAGGCATCCGCTGCCGGAAACGACCGAAAAACGACGAAACCGATACACATGAACACATCACGCCACAATATCAGACGCACGGCGGCCCTGCTGGCCGCGGCGGCCTTCTGCCTTCTCGCCGCATGCGGCAAGGACGGCACGGACGGAGACGACGGAAACAACGGAAACGGAGGGGGCAACGGAGGCGGAGGCGTCACGCCGCCCCCCGTCGAAGAGCAAGTCATCTATGCCGCTCCCGGCGGTTTCAGCAACAACGAGGGGACGTTCGAAAGCCCGTACGACCTGAAAACGGCCATTTCGAAACTCCGGCCCGGCTGGACGCTCTACCTGCGCGGGGGAGAGTACAATATCAGGGCCCGGATCGACATGAACAAGAACATACAGGGCACGCCCACGGCTTCGTCCCCGATCCGGATATGGGCCTACGCCGACGAAAAACCCGTAATCAACTGCCGGCATGCGGTCGGAACGGCCGACAACCCCTACACGGAGGGAATCCGCAACAAGGACGTGGACTACGTGCACTGGAAGGGACTGGAACTGAAAAACGCCTGGAACCACGGGTTCCGCATCGAATACGCCTCGCACAACACCTACGAGAACTGCGTGTCGCACCACAATTCGGGAGCCGGTTTTTTCATCGGGTTCAGCAACGAGAAGATGGACCGGGACGACATCAATCCGGACGGTGAATCGTGTGCCTACAACGTCTATATCAACTGCGACGCCTACATGAATTTCGACTACCACACCTACAAGGGCGGCGGAGCCGAACACACTCCCGGCACGAATGCCGACGGTTTCGCGGCCAAGTGCAAGCCGGGCAAGGGCAACAAGTACTACAACTGCCGGGCATGGAGCAATTCGGACGACGGCTGGGACCTGTACGAAGCGACGGGCGGCGTGGAAATGATCAACTGCTGGTGCTGGAGGACCTCGATCTGGACGGACTACGAGGAGATGTACAAAGAGCGCATCCGATGGGAAAAGGAGGATGGAATATATAAGGGAAACTTTGCGGACGAACTGACGGAAGATATTTTTAAAGGCAATGGGAACGGCTTCAAGATGGGCGGGGCCTGCTATTTCAGCAACGGGGCCAACTGGGAGAACGACAACCACCTTTCGCGGGGCATCCATGTGCTGCGCCACTGCATTTCGTTCAACAACCTGCGCTGGGGATTCGACCAGAACAACCACGTGGACGGCGCCTACGTGGAGAACTGCATCGCGTTCAACAACGGGAACACAAAGAATCTCAGCAACTTCGGATTCCGTCAGATCAACATGCACGGCACGAAGTTCGTGTTCCGCAACTGCATTTCGTTCGGGGCCAAAAACCGGGACTCCTTCACCAACGCCACCTGCGAATTCGACCACAATTCGTGGAACGAAATCAAGGACAGAAGCAAGTCGTGGACGCCTTTCGACGCCACGGCCTCGTACAACACCTATAAAGCTCAGTTCATCTCCCTTTCCGAAGAGGATGCCGGAGCCCCGCGCAAGGCCGACGGTTCGCTGCCCGACCGTTTCGGACGCCTGGCGGCAGGCAGCATATTCATCGACATGGGAGCCCCGACGGCCGACATAGACACCTACGCGGAGACCTCTGCCCTGGGCGGATACGACCGGCCGGAGCGATACAATACGATCAGACTGTCGCCCATCCCCTACTCCGGCCCGGCTCCCGATCTGGGAATGTACGAATACGGCAACTGACCGGACAATCGGTTTCGGCAGAGCGAAACACGTGATTTCCGGGAAAAATCACTATTTTGTACCTTCGAAAATCCGGCGGCGGTACGCCGCCGGGAAGAAAGACACTGAAAACGACTGCAATATGATGAAGAAAATCGTACTGGCCGCTGCCGTCCTGCTCGGTTGTTGCGGCATGGCCAAAGCCCCCGAAAAAGAGATCACCGTCTATCTGATCGGCGACTCCACCTGCGCCACCAAGAGCGAGAGCGCCCGGCCCGAAACCGGATGGGGCGAAAAACTCGGCCAGCATTTCAGGAAGGGCGTGAAGGTGGACAACCGCGCCCTGAACGGCCGGAGCACCAAAAGTTTCCGTGACCAGGGACATTGGGACAAAATCCTCGGGACTCTCCGTCCGGGCGATTTCGTCTTCATTCAGTTCGGGCACAACGACCAGAAAGAGAGCGATCCCAAACGGTATTCCGACCCCGAAACGTTCGGCAGCAACCTGAAACGTTACATCGAAGAAACCCGGGCCAAAGGAGCCGTTCCGGTGCTGCTCACTTCGATCGCCCGCCGGAAATTCGACGCGAAAGGCAAACCCGCCCAAACGCTCAGACGCTATACCTCCGTCACCCGCCAGGTAGCCGAACAGACCGCCACCCCGCTGATCGACATGGACGCGAAGACCCGCGCCCTGCTGGAGGAGATGGGGCCCGAGGCCTCGAAAAGCATCTACCTCTGGGCCAAAAAGAGCGACTACCCCAACCTGAAAGCGGACAAGAAAGACGACACACACCTCAATCCCGACGGAGCCGAACGGTATGCGTCGATGGTCGTGGACGGCATCCGCGAACAACAGATCGAACCGCTGATCGAAAACCTGAAGAAAAAATAATCCACTGCCCCATGTTCAAGAAAATCGTACTGGCCGCCGCCGTCCTGCTCGGTTGCTGCGGCATGGCCAAAGCCCCCGAAAAAGAGATCACCGTCTATCTGATCGGCGATTCCACCTGTGCCGTCAAAAAAGAGAGCGTCCGGCCCGAAACCGGGTGGGGCGAGAAACTCGGCCAGCACTTCAAGAAGGGCGTCGTCGTAGACAACCGCACCCTGAACGGCCGGAGTTCAAAAAGTTTCCGCAACGAAGGACGCTGGAAAGAGGTCCTCGAAGTACTTCGTCCGGGCGATTTCGTCTTCATCCAGTTCGGGCACAACGACCAGTCCAGACACAAACCCGAACGGTTCTCCGATCCGGAAACTTTCGGAAAAAATCTGGCGCTCTATATCGAAGAGACCCGGGCCAAAGGAGCCGTTCCTGTGCTGCTCACCTCGATCGCCCGCCGGAAATTCGACGCGCAGGGCAAGCCGGTGGATTCGCACAAAAATTACATGCAGGTCACCCGCCGGGTAGCCGAACAGACCGGCACCCCGCTGATCGACATGGACGTGAAGACCCGCGCCCTGCTGGAGGAGATGGGACCCGAGGCCTCGAAAAGCATCTATCTCTGGGCCAAAAAGAGCGATTATCCCAATCTGAAAGAGGATAAACGGGACGATACCCATCTGAATGCGGCCGGAGCCGAAAAATATGCACAGATCGTCGCAGACGGCATCCGCGAACTGAAGCTCGAACCGCTGGCCGGTAAACTGAGAAAGATAAAATAACCCGCGCTCCCATGTTCCTCCGACGGAAAATATCGGCTGCGATCCGGATCGACCCGTTGACAATGAAGTAACAACACGGTAAAAAATACGACATTTCCCTTTCAAACGGTAACACCAAAACCCTAATCACTACATGAAAAAACTGATCTTCCTGATGTTGGGCGCGTGGCTGGGCGCCGCCCTCCCGGCAGGGGCCGCGGCAGTAAAACCGAAAGCCGTCCCTTCGTTCTGTTCCAGCAGCATCTATCTCTCCGCTCCACGCGGCAGCGAATGCAGACTCGCGTTCCGCGAAGAGGGCGAAAGCGAATGGAAAAAGGCCTACACTCCGATTTACGACACGATCGCCCGGGAATTCCGGGGCAGCATCGTGCGGCTGAAGGAGAACACCCCCTACGAAGTAAAAGCCGAACTCTTCACGGACGGCAGGAAAACGGGCGAAGGAATCACGGCCTTCCGTACCTGGAATTCGAATCCCCCGATCGGGAAAACCTACAAGATCAGCGAATTCATGCCCGACGCCGACGGGGCCGTCGTGGTCTCCGGAATCATGGGCCGGCAGAAGGCATGGATAAAAATCACAGGCGACAAGGCGATCGAAGCCGGCCGGGAAGGGACCTATGCGCTCAAGGTAGAAAACTGCCGCTACGTGATCTTCGAAGGGCTGACCGTACGCGGCGGAGGCATGCACGGCATCCACGTCAAGGAGACGGCCGAGGATGTGCGTTTCGTCAACTGCGACGTTTCGGACTGGGGCCGCATTCCGGTCGACCAGACCAAAGACGGCTTCTACCTCGACTCCGAAGGCCGCAAGATCAACAACGACGCCGGATTCCGCATCGAACGCACCCTGAACACGGTCGTGGAGCGCTGCTGGGTCCACGACCCTGCCGGACTGACCAATCCGTGGAAAGGCATCCTCAAACTTGGGGCTTTCGCCGGACAGAAATTTCCGCGGGCCCATCCGCAGGGGCCCAACGCCGTGCATGTGAACCAGCTCCGGGGCGGATGCGTACTGCGCTACAACGACTTCTGCGGCAGCCAGACCCACCGCTACAACGACCCGGTGGAAGGGGCCCAGAACCGCGACATCGCGGGCGGATTCAACCGCGACGCCGACATCTACGGCAACGTGATGGCTTTCGGGCAGGACGACATCATCGAACTGGACGGCGGACAGTGCAATGTCCGGGTATTCGACAACCGCATGGAACAGACCTATTGCGGCGTCAGCACGGCACCCAACGTAAAAGGTCCCAGCTACATCTTCCAGAACGTGCTCTGGAATCCCGGCAACGAATACGGCGACACGGGCAATGCCGTGAAGAACGGCGGAGGCTTCACGTACAGTTTCGGCATTCAGTTCCTCTTTTCCAACACGATGCTCTTTCCCCGGGGCGGCATGTCGAGCGTGGGATACGGCAACGAACCCTCGCCGGTCCGGGGACGGTTCCATGCCGTGACCCGCAATAACATTTTCTGCCAGCTCACGCCCGATAGCCCGGACGCCGTCCGCTATTCCATCAGCGACAAGGTGCTCACCCCCACCAACGACTTCGATTACGACATGATCGCCTCGATGAAAAACCCGGGAGGACGCGGCAACATACTCGCCCGCGAGGGTTCGGAGCCCCACGGCGTGTTCGCCGCCCCCTCCTTCACCGATCTGGAGAAAGGTATCCTAACACTTGCCGCAGACGATCCGGGAATCGACAAGGGAACCGCCATTACCAATTTCGTGGAACAGTATACCGGCAAGGCCCCCGACCTGGGCGCCTTCGAACGGGGCGCTTCGTCGCTGATGCCCCGCCGTCCGATCGACGCGGAGGCCGACCGCTATATCGTCTACATGAAAGAGGGACAGCCCGAACAGGTGAATATCCGTTTCGGAAAGATCACCCCGACCACCTACGAAGTCTGCATGAGCGACGACATGGGCCCCTGGCTGATGGTAGACCATACTTCGGGCGAACTCCGCGAGGGTCAGACGCTCACCCTGACACTGAGGCTCTCCGGCCGGGTGGACTACGACCGTAAAGGCATGATCTTCGTACGGATGGCCGACGGTTTTTCAGTTCCCATCAGCATAATGCCCGCCCGATAAGAAAGAGAATAACCGTGAACCGAAACCGTACGGAACACATACAGGCCCGGACCGGTATCCGACACGTTCTGCTCGCCGCCGCGCTCCTGAGCCGGATCGGCATATCCGAAGCAGCCGAACCGACACCCCGGCAGACGCTGCGGGAAGACTTTTCGCAGGGTCTCGCCCGTTGGGTGGCGGAGGACGACCCTTCGGCCCGGGCCCGGTTCTCGTTCCGGGGCGACACGGCGGAGATACGGACACCGAAAGGGCTCACGCTCTGGTTCGACCGCAAATTGTCGGGCGACTACACCGTCAGCTACGACGTGCTGTTTCTGGTCGACACGGCCAGGGACGAGCGGCTCAGCGACCTGAACTGTTTCTGGAACGCCTCCGATCCCCGGCATCCCGATTCGCTCTTCTTCGATTCGGCCTGGCGGCAGGGCATTTTCGCCCGCTACAATACGCTGAACCTCTATTACGTGGGACACGGCGGGAATGACAACACGACCACCCGGTTCCGCAAATACCACGGCCTCCGCTGCGACCGCACGGAGCCGAAGAAGAATGCCGACCGCATCAAACCGTTGCTCCAGGGCTATACCGAGCCGGAATACCTCCTCCGGGAAGGCCGCTGGGAGCATATCGAAATCCGGGTGCGCGGCAACCGGTCGGAATACCTCTGCAACGGACGGCTGCTGTTCCGCCACGACGACAACGCCCCCTACCGGGAGGGTTATTTCGGCCTGCGGCTGCTACGCAACCGGATTCTGCTGACCAACTTCCGGATCGACGAATACTGATCCCCCGCTCCCGGACGAAAGCGGGAGCCGGCCTTGCCGAACCCGTTCCGATGCAACCGGATAAAAAACAGAGGGGACCTGTCGCCTGACAGGTCCCCTCTGTTTTTACGGGCAGCCGATCAATGGCATCCGCAACCGCATCCGCCGTCACCCTCGCAGCTTCCGGCATCGTCGCAGCCGCAACTGCATCCGCCGTGCGGCATCCTGTCGGCCTCGGTAGCCTCGCGCACGGCCACGACCGTCCCCTTGAAATCGAGCGCCTTGCCAGCCATCGGATGGTTGAAGTCCATCGTCACCGAATTCTCGGCCACGGCCTTCACGGTACCTACCATACGGTTCCCCTGGTTGTCGCTCATCGGCAGCTGATTGCCCACGGTCAGCAGACCGTCTTCGATCTTTCCGTCGATCATGAAAATATCTTTGGGCAGCTCGACCACGGCCTCGGGTATCTGCTCGCCGTAGGCATCGCCGGCCGCCAGACCGAACTCGAACTTATCGCCCGGCTGCAGCCCCTTGAGCTCCGCCTCGAACTTGGGAAGCAGATAGCCCGCGCCGTAAACAAACTCCAGCGGATGTTCGGCCGGTACGGTCTCGATCACTTCGCCGTTCACCGTCAGCGTATAGCTGAGCGATACAAATGTGTTTTCTCCAATTTTCATCTTATGCGTTATTAATGTGTATATGCGTTGAAATGACAAAGTTAAAAATTCCGCCCGGGATTCCGCCATAAATCGGAAATAAAAGTTCCCACGAGGATACACGGGCCGAAGAGCGCAAGAATCTTACCGAACGGGCTCCTCCGCTGGACCTATCCGGCGCAGCGTCCTCCGGTCGCCCGCAATCAGCCTGTCGATCAGCCGGGCCGCCCGGTCACGGTCGGCCCCTTCGCGGAACACCAGACAGGAGTGGCATCCTTCCGGCCCCTCCTCCCAGCGGTTGCTCCCGTCCGGCATCACCACGCAACGGCCGGCGGAACGGTATCCGAAAAAGTCGTCCGCCCGGTCGGTCAGAAGCAGCACCGCGGTCTGGTCCCAGCTGGCCCGCCCGGCGAAACGGTTGTAGAGTTCGTAAGCCCGGCGGACGGGATGCCTGTCCGGAAACCTTCTCTTCAGGTACGGACCGCCGGACCGCACCTCCCGACCGATCTCCCAACCCGAAAAGACCGCACGTCCCGGCCAGTTGTCAAGACAGTAGAGGGTCGCTTCGGGATCGGGACGATAGAAATTGGCCTCCTTCCCTTCCGGAAACCGTCCGCCCATGCAGAGCCACCGGGACACTTTGCGCCCGGCCAGCTGCACGCCCGTGAGCGGCGAGTGTCCGTCCGGAGCGGAGCGGAGCAGATCGCGCAGCGAACTCAGATGGCCGATCGTAAGCACCGTCACACTGCTGTCGGGACTCTCCGCCAGCAATCTGCGGTACAACGAGGCAGCCTCCTCGAAATCCGTCCACGCCCCGGCCGCCCGGGGAAACTCCTCGGCGATCTGACGGGTATAACGCGAGTGGTTCCGCATATTCGCCTGATGGACGTTCACCCCGATCGGCATGTCGGGATACCCGTAAAAGGTGCAGATCGCCTGCGTACAGAGAGCGGCATAGGTATCGTCGCTCGTGACCACGATTCCCCGCAGGTCGACCACGCCCCGGGCATGCAGGTTCAGTAGCATGGCGAGCGCCCCCGCATCGTCCACGTCCGAGTCGATGTCCGTGTCGAGAATCACCCGCCGGGCCGCATCGGCCTGCACACAGGCGCAAAGGGCCAGAAGACACAGACCCAGGTATCGAAACATTCTCTTCATTCCGTCAATTTATAATAATAACGGAGGGAAGGCGGATTCCGTCTTCCCTCCGTACGTTTTTCCTCCGTTACTCCTCTTCATGCAGAGAGGCGCAGGTACAGCACAGGTTGCGGTCTCCGTATCCCCCGTCGATCTTGCTCACATAAGGGAAGAATTTGCTCTCCTTCACCCACCGGAGCGGGAAGGCCGCCTGCATCCGCGAGTAGGGATGCGCCCATCCGTCGGAAGCGATCTCCGGAGCCGTGTGCGGAGCATTGACCAGCAGGTTGTCGGCCTTCTGTTCCTCCCCCGCGGCGGCGATGGCCTCGCATTCGCGCTTGATCGAGATCATCGCCTCGATGAAACGATCCATTTCGGCTTTCGGCTCGCTCTCGGTGGGTTCCACCATGAAAGTGTCGTGCACGGGGAACGAGAGCGTCGGCGCATGGAACCCGTAGTCCATCAGACGACGGGCCACATCGGCGCACTCCACGCCGTAATCCTTGCGGAAATGCTGCAGGTCGAGGATCATCTCGTGCCCCACCCGGCCGTTCTCGCCTGTGTAATAGGTGCGGTATTCGTCTTTCAGCGCACAGGACATATAGTTGGCGTTCAGGATGGCCGTCTCCGTAGCGGCCCGCAGCCCCTTTTCGCCCAGCATTTTGATGTAACCGTAAGTGATCGGCAGCAACATGGCGCTTCCGTAGGGGGCCCCGGCCACGGCCGTGATTCCTTCGCGGCCGCCCGTCTCCACGACCGGATGGGAGGGCAGGAACGGAGCCAGGTGCTTCGCCACGCAGATCGGGCCCACGCCGGGACCGCCGCCGCCATGAGGCATGCCGAAGGTCTTGTGCAGGTTCAGATGGCAGACGTCCGCCCCGATATAGCCCGGATTGGTCAGACCCACCTGGGCGTTCATGTTCGCACCGTCCATGTAGACCTGTCCGCCGGCATCGTGGATGATGTCCACGATCTCCCGGATGCGGCTTTCGAACACGCCGTGCGTGGAAGGATAGGTCACCATGATTCCGGCCAGTTCGCTGGCGTGCTCGGCCGCCTTGGCCCGCAGGTCCTCCACGTCGATGTTGCCGTGTCCGTCGCAGGCCACCACCACGATCTTCATACCGGCCATCGCCGCCGAAGCGGGATTGGTGCCATGCGCCGAAGCGGGAATCAGCACCACATTGCGATGCCCCTGCCCGCGGCTCTGATGCCAGGCCCGGATCACCATGAGGCCCGAATATTCGCCGGCCGCCCCCGAATTGGGTTGCAGCGAAGTGGCGGCGAAGCCCGTAATGACAGCCAGGTCGTGTTCCAGCTCCCGGATCATCTCCAGATAGCCTTCCGCCTGGTCCCTCGGCACGAAGGGGTGCATGTTGCCGAATCCGGCCAGCGACAGCGGCATCATCATGGCCGCCGCGTTGAGCTTCATCGTACACGAACCCAGCGAAATCATGCTGTCGGCCAGCGAAATGTCGCGGTGTTCGAGCCGTTTGATATAACGCATCATATCGGTCTCGTTGCGGTAGAGCCGGAAAACGGGCTCCGTCAGAATCGGACTGCGGCGCACGAGGTTCGCCGGCAGGGCGGCCTGCTGCGGCACCTTCACGCTCCGGGGAGCCTTACGCCCGGCGGCCTCGGCGAAGACGGCCACGACCTGGAGCACCTCCTCGCCGGTCGTCACCTCGTCGAAACTCATCCGCACCCGGTTCTCGTCCGGATAGAAGAAATTGATACCCCGTTCCAGCGCGGCCTGCTGCACGACGGCAGCCTCGGCCTCCACCTCCAGCGTGTCGAAAAAGAGCTCCGAAGCCAGCCTGAAGCCCATCTCCCGGAGCGCGGCGGCCACAGCCGCCGCATGCGTGTGGATGTGCTCGGCGATGCGCCTCAGCCCCTCGGCCCCGTGATAGACGGCATAAAAACCGGACATGGTGGCCATCAGCGCCTGGGCGGTGCAGATGTTCGAAGTGGCCTTTTCGCGTTTGATGTGTTGCTCGCGCATCTGAAGCGCCATGCGCAGCGCCTTGTTGCCCAGCCGGTCGACCGAAACGCCGATGATGCGGCCCGGCATGTTGCGTTTGAACGCCTCGCGCGTGGCCATGAACCCGGCATGCGGGCCCCCGAAGCCCATCGGAAGACCGAAACGCTGGGTCGATCCCACGGCGATGTCGGCCCCCCATTCACCCGGAGCCTTCAGCAGCACGAGCGCCATCGGGTCGCAGGCAGCCGCCACCAGCACGCCGCGGGCATGGGCCGCCGCCGTGAAGTCGTCGTAGTCGTTGACCGCACCGTTGGCCGCGGGATACTGCACCACGGCACCGAACTCGCGGCCCGAGAACTCATAGGTCGAAAAGTCGTCCCGGACGATCTCGATCCCGTACGGTTCCGAACGGGTCAGGAGCAGGTCGAAGGTCTGCGGGAAGATATTCTCGTCCACGAACAGGATGTTGCGGCCCTCCTTCACCGCCTCGCGCGAACGCAGCGCATACATCATGAGCATCGCCTCGGCCGTGGCCGTCGCTTCGTCGAGCAGCGAACAGTTGGCGATCTCCATGCCCGTGAGCGAGATCACCGCCGTCTGGAAATTGAGCAGCGCCTCGAGCCGGCCCTGCGAAATCTCGGCCTGGTAGGGCGTATAGGAGGTGTACCACGAAGGATTTTCGAAGACGTTGCGGGCGATCACTGCAGGGGTCGCCGTGGGATAGTATCCCATGCCGATGAACGAGCGCAGCTGCCGGTTCCTGCCGGCCAGCGCACGGATGTGGGCGGCGAACTCGTATTCGGTCATCCCCTCGGGAAGGTCGAGCGGCTTGCGCAGCCGGATCGAAGCGGGAATCACCTGGGAAATAAGCTCTTCCACACTCCCGACGCCGATCGTCTCCAGCATCGGCCGCAGATCGTCGGGCGCGATGCCCAGGTGACGGTCCGCAAATCTGTCCTGTGCCATAATCTACAAATAAGGTTTTATGTGATTCGTGATTTTCGTTTCCGACACAAATCTACGAATATTTCACGACCCGCGCTTCACAATCCGCCATTTTAATCAACCTTTTGCTAACATTTTGCGACCGTTTTTCCCGTTCCGGTTGCGGATCGTCACCGGGGAACCCGGCGACACCTCCGGGGGACGCCGCATTCCGCCACGGGCATACGGTACCCCCTCCGTTTCCGGAGCTCGGGACATGCCGGAAACGGAAAGCACGCACGGCGTGTCCGCCGAACGCTAATAGGTGAAACTGCTTCCGCCGATAAACTCCCTCAGCAGCGAGGTGGGAGGAATCTCGTCGGGTTTGATCGGGCTGAAATTGTCGATAAAGCGCAACAGGCGGCGGGCCTCCCCGTATTCGGGAATCGTGTCGGGCACCTCGCGCAACATGGGCTCCACGAAACCGCGCAGCACCGAAATCTCGTAGAAGAGCGACGAGTTGAACATCACGTCGGCATTCTCCTGGTAGGGGAAGATATGCCGGTCTTCGCCCCTGCGCACGCTCTCCCAGCGCTGGAGCGTGGCCGTGGCATCGTTGCCCCGGGTGCGGTAGTCCCGCACGATGCGCCGCAGCAGGCGGTTGTCCGTGGTCGAGATGCGCGACAGGTCGTCCATCGACACGGAAGTAAAGGCCGAAATGTATATCTTGAACTTGTAGCGGTCATCCACCTGTTTCGTCAGTTCGGGATTGAGCCCGTGGATACCCTCCACCACCAGCACCGAGCGCTCGTCGAGACTGAGCGGCTTCTCGTGCCACTGCCGCTTGCCGGTGATGAAGTCGTAGCGGGGGACATCCACGCTGCCGCCGTTCATCAGCGTATTGAGGTGCTCGTTGAAAGCGGGCACATCGAGCGCCTCCAGCGCCTCGTAGTCGTAGTCACCGTTCTCGTCCTTCGGGGTCTTCTCCCGCTCCACGAAATAGTCGTCCAGCGAGATCAGCACGGGGTTCAGCCCCAGTATCCGGAGCTGGATGCCCAGCCGCTTGGCGAACGTGGTCTTGCCGCTGGACGAGGGACCCGAAATCAGCACCAGCCGCGCGCCCCGGCTCACGTTGGCGTCGAGGATCGAATCGGCGATGCTGCCCAGTTTCTTCTCGTGGAACGCCTCCGCCACCTTGATCAGTTCGCTCGCCTTGCCTTCCAGCACCTTGGCATTGAGGGAACCGATGGTCGAAACCCCCATCACGTCCACCCACGCCTTGTACTCCTTGAAGATGTCGAACATTTTGTCCTGGTGGATCATCGGCTCCAGCTGGTCGGGATCGGTCCGCTTCGGGATGGCCAGGTAGAGCCCGTTGTAATATTTCCGCACGTCGAACAGATGGATGTAACCGGTCGACACGGCCAGCGCCCCGTAGAAATAGCCCACCATGTTGGCCAGCGAATAGATCGTGGCATAGAGCCGGGGACGGGTGTGCAGCAGGGCTATCTTGTCCTCGAACCCGAGCCGGCGGTACATCTCCTCGGCCTCCTGTGCGAGCACCCGCTGGCGGACGATCGGAATGTCCTGCGCCACCAGTTCGTTCATGCGCGACTTGATCGCGTCGATCTCCGACTGGGGAATGTCGTCCATGCCTTCGATCTCGCAGTAGAAGCCTTTGGACACCGAATGTTTGATGCGGAACTTCCGTTCCGGATAGAGGTCGTAGACCGCCTTGCTCAGCGTGAAGAAGAGCGTGCGCTGGTAGACCCGCATCCCCTCGTAGTGCGTGATGTCGATGAACCGCACCGACAGCGGACAGTATATCCTGTAATCCAGCTCCTTGATCTTGTTGTTCACGTATGCCGCCAGAAAGGGGTGGTCGTTGTGCAGCGAAAGCATCTTCATCACCTCCAGCAACGGCGTTCCCATATTCACATGCAACTGGCAGCCGTTGTTCTCGCAAATTACCTTGACCGTCTCCGTCATCTCGTCTCTCCGTTTATTTATTTCGTACTCAGGCGCAACCGTCTTCCGTCCTCTCTCCGTCCGCAATGATGTTCCGTCCGGTCGCCGGAGGGGAAAACGGCTTCTAAAATAGGAATTTTTCGTACATTTGGCAAATCAAATTTCCATTCCTCCATGAAACGCTCTATATTAAAACTCCGGATTCTACTGTTTATTGCCCTGCCGGCGCTGGCCGCCTCCTGCTGCGGGGAAAAGACCGTGACGATCATCTCCACCAACGACATCCACGGCGGAATCGACCGTTTTCCCTCGCTGGCCACGCTGGTCAAAGAGTACCGCGCGGCCGATTCGGCCCGTCTGCTGCTCATCGACGCCGGCGACCGCTGGACGGGCAACCCCTACGTGGACCTGGCCGAAAAACGGGGTTATCCGATCATCGAACTGATGAACGCACTGGGGTACCAGGCCGCGACCCTCGGCAATCACGAATTCGACCGGGGACAGGCCCTGCTCCAGGAGCGGATCGAAGAGAGCCGCTTCCCGAATCTGGTGGCCAACATGCGGAGCAGCGACAGCGCCCGCTTGCGGGCGCTGCCTCCCTACAAGATATTCAACGTGGACGGCATGCGCATCGCCCTGCTGGGCCTGCTGACCACCTATCCCAACGGACATCCCGTAGGCAAGGACGAACTCTTCACGGGCCTCGCCTTTCCCGATCCGGAACCGACCGCGCTCTCCTACAAAAACCTGCGCGACAGCAGCGACCTGTTCGTCGCCCTGACCCACATCGGCGTGGAGTCCGATTCGCTGCTGGCGACCCGGATGCCCGAACTCGACCTGATTATCGGAGGCCACAGCCACACGGTGCTGCCCGACGGAGGCAAACCCGTGAACGGCGTACTGGTCACCCAGACCGGCAAAGGGCTCAAATATGCGGGCATCACCACCGTCACACTCCGCTGCGGAAAGGTGAAGAAGATCGACAACCGGCTGGTACGGCTCGACACCGTCGCCCCCGACCCCGAGTTCGCCGCGATGGTCGAAACCTACAAATCGGCCCCCGCCCTGCAAAAGAGCGTCGGGTCCACCCGCACCGACCTGCTCAAGGAGGACCTGGCCGGCATTTTCGGCGATGTGATGCGCCGGGCCGCCGGAGCGCAGTTCTCCTTCTACAATCTGGGCGGCGTACGCGTGGACACCCTTCCGGCGGGCCCGGTCACCGTGGCCGAAGTCTTCGGCATGGAACCGTTCGGCAGCACCGTCTACACGCTCGAAATGACCGGAGACCAGCTCCGGGAGCTCCTGCTCAACAAATTCAATTCCGAGGGCAACGAATCGCACAGCATCGACCTCTACCCTTCCGGTCTCGACTATACCGTTCTCACGGACGATGCCGGGGAGGGCGTCGACGTTCTTTTCACCCCGCGCCTCACACCCGGAAAGAAATACAAGGTGGCCCTCTCGGACTACGTACAGGGCGCCTACGACTACTCCCTGCGCGGAACAGCCTCGCCGACCGACCTGATCCTCACCGATCTGCTCACAGACTATTTCGGCAGGAACGACCCGATCGTGAAAACGGCACCCCGCCGCGGACACATCGCCAAACGGAACACGGACGAACAATCGCAAAAAAGAGGGGCATAAACGATTGTTTATCAGAAAAAATTCCTAATTTTGTGGCCTGTTTCCTTCGGGAAATTCTATAAATAATGTCTAACTCATTAATTTGCAACGCACAACTGATTAACATGGAAGAAAACAAAGAAATGCAGGAAGCAGCCCCCGAAGTGGCCGCAACCGCAACCGAAACGGCTCCCGTGGCCGAAAAGGCCGCCGAAGCGGAAGCTCCTGCAAAGGCAGCTGAAAAAAAGGTATCGAACGACGATTTCGACTGGAACGCGTTCGAAAACGACACCGTTCTTTACGGCGGCTCGAAAGAGGAGGTCGCCAAGAAGTACGACGAAACCCTCTCCAACGTACAGGTCGGCGAAGTGGTCGAAGGTACGGTGATCGGCGTGGGCAAACGCGAAGTGGTGGTGAACATCGGGTACAAATCCGAGGGTATCATCCCCGTGAGCGAATTCCGTTACAACCCCGAACTGGCCGTAGGCGAGAAGGTGGAAGTGTATGTGGAAAGCGCCGAGGACAAGAAGGGGCAGCTGCTGCTCTCTCATAAGAAAGCCCGTCAGCTCCGCAGCTGGGACCGCGTGAACGAGGCCCTGGAGAAGGACGAAGTGATCAAGGGTTACATCAAGTGCCGCACCAAGGGCGGTATGATCGTGGACGTGTTCGGCATCGAGGCGTTCCTGCCCGGTTCGCAGATCGACGTGAAACCCATCCGCGACTACGACATCTACGTGGACAAGACCATGGAGTTCAAGGTGGTGAAGATCAACCAAGAGTTCCGCAACGTGGTCGTGTCGCACAAGGCCCTGATCGAGGCCGAACTCGAGGCCCAGAAGAAGGAGATCATGTCCAAGCTGGAGAAGGGCCAGATTCTGGAAGGTACCGTCAAGAACATCACCTCCTACGGCGTATTCATCGACTTGGGCGGCGTAGACGGTCTGATCCACATCACCGACCTGAGCTGGGGCCGGGTGAACCATCCCGAAGAGATCGTTCAGCTCGACCAGAAGCTCAACGTCGTCATCCTCGACTTCGACGACCAGAAGAAACGTATCGCCTTGGGTCTGAAGCAGCTCAGCCCGCATCCGTGGGACGCTCTGGACCCCAATCTGAAGGTGGGCGACAAGGTGAAGGGCAAAGTGGTGGTCATGGCCGACTACGGCGCTTTCATCGAGATCGCTCCCGGAGTGGAGGGTCTGATCCACGTATCGGAAATGTCGTGGAGCCAGCACCTGCGCTCGGCACAGGAATTCATGAAGGTGGGCGACGAAATCGAGGCCGTCATCCTGACCCTCGACCGCGACGAGCGCAAGATGTCGCTCGGCATCAAACAGCTTACGCCCGATCCGTGGGAAAATATCGAGACCAAATACCCCGTCGGCTCGCGCCACACCGCCAAAGTGCGTAACTTCACCAACTTCGGCGTATTCGTAGAGATCGAAGAGGGCATCGACGGACTGATCCACATCTCCGACCTGAGCTGGACGAAGAAAGTGAAACATCCGGCCGAATTCACCCAGATCGGCGCCGACATCGAAGTGGTCGTTCTGGAGATCGACAAGGAGAACCGCCGTCTGAGCCTGGGCCACAAGCAGCTCGAGGAGAACCCCTGGAACCAGTTCGAAGGTCAGTTCGCTGTGGATACCGTCCACGAAGGCACGATCACCGAACTGAACGACAAGGGTGCCGTGGTTGCTCTGGGCGACAACGTAGAGGGCTTCGCCCCCATGCGCCAGCTCGCCAAAGAGGACGGTTCGCAGGTGAAGGTGGGCGACAAGCTCGACTTCAAGGTGCTGGAGTTCTCGAAGGCCACCAAGCGCATCCTGCTGTCCCACACCCGTGTAAACGAGGATGTACGCCGCGCGGAAGACAAGGCCGAACGCGCAGAACGCCGCGCCAAGGAGGAGTCTACCGCCAGCTCCGTGAAGAAGATCAATGCTTCCGTAGAGAAGACCACGCTGGGAGACATTTCCGGTCTGGCCGAACTGAAGGCCCAGATGGAAGCCAGCGCCGCCGAGAAGAAAGGCGAATAAGTCTCTGCATACAGCTTCCGCCGGCATGACCTTCAAAGTTACCATACTCGGTAGCGGTTCGGCTCTGCCTGCGGCAGGAAAACACCACTCTGCTCATGTACTCAACGTACATGAGCAGTTTTATTTGGTGGACTGCGGAGAAGGCACCCAAAGCCGCCTCATGCGCTGCGGCATCCCGCTACTGAAGCTGAACGCCGTCTTCATCACCCACCTGCACGGAGACCATCTGTTCGGGCTTTTCCCGATGATCTCCACGCTGGGCTTGCTCGGCAGACGCACGCCCCTGCACCTGTTCGGTCCCGGACCGTTGAACGAAATGCTGGATTTCCACCTGCGCCATTTCGACACGCAGCTGCCGTTCGAGGTCAAGTTCCACGAGGCGGATACCCGCAGCTACGCCTGTCTCTACGAAAACAAGGTACTGGAGGTGTGGAGCGTCCCGCTGCGCCACCGCATACCCTGCACCGGTTATCTTTTCCGGGAAAAAACCCCTCCGCTCAACGTCCGCAGAGACGCGGTGGAACGTTACGGACTCGGCATCGCCCAATGCGTGGCGGCCAAACGGGGCGAAGACGTCGCCGTCGATACGGAAAGCGGCCCCCTGCTGCTTCCCAACGCCGAAATCGCCTACCGGCCCTACGAACCGCGCAGCTACGCCTATCTGAGCGACACGCTCTACTCGGCCAAGGCCGCATCGCTCGTCCGGGGAGCCGACCTGCTCTACCACGAAGCCACTTTCGCAGACGCCGACCGGGCCCTTGCCCGCCAGACGGGCCATTCGACCACGTTGCAAGCCGCCAAGGCCGCCCTCGCGGCCGGAGCGGAACGGCTGCTGATCGGTCACTTTTCCGCCCGGTACAAAGACGACGAGGCGATGGCCTCCGAGGCACGCACTCTGTTTCCGAATACGGAAGCGGCCGTCGAGGGAAGGACCTATGCGATCGCACCCCGGACCAATCCCCTCAAATGCTGAAACAGCCTGCCGGTCCTGCACGATGAAAGAGAACGCTTCCGGTTCCGAACCGCTTTCCCGCCACGCCTTCCGGCTCGACCGTTCCTCGCTGAAAGCCGAATTCGGAGAGGGAATGAACGTTCGCTACGGACGTATGATACGAGAAAGGAGATTGTACGGTGCGGCGCTTGACCTGGCCGCCGACCCCGATCCGCAGGTGGCTTTCCGGGCTGCATGGGCCCTCGAGCAGGCCGTAACGGAAGCACCGCAGGAATTTCTGCCCTTTTCGGAGCGTATTCTGACCGATATCCGCCATACGACTGTTCCCGGCGTGCAGCGATCCTTTCTGAAAATAGTGCTCCTGCTGATACAGAAGAAACTGTTCCTTCCTGCCCCCGAAGAGCGGAATGCGCTCGTCACGGTCGCATTCGACCGTCTGATCGACCCGGCCGCACCGGTCGCCGTGCAGGCCCTTTCCGTCCGGTTGCTCGACCGTCTCTCGCCGCTGCCCGAATGGGCTCGGGAGGAATTCGGGGCGATCCTGCTCCGTCTCTCGCAGAGCCAGTCGCCCGGCCTCACGAACTGCAGCGCGAAAATGCTGAAAAAACGGAAACGATAAACCGCCCGGATACACACTTCCCCGTCCGGCCCGTCCGATGAAAC
Source organism: Gallalistipes aquisgranensis (assembly GCF_014982715.1). Taxonomy (NCBI): domain Bacteria; kingdom Pseudomonadati; phylum Bacteroidota; class Bacteroidia; order Bacteroidales; family Rikenellaceae; genus Gallalistipes; species Gallalistipes aquisgranensis. The sequence goes on from NZ_JADCJY010000001.1 coordinate 1,685,340, forward strand.
GAAAAGATTTGGACGATTTCCCGTTTTTATTTCTATCTTTGTGCTGAATCTTAAGGGGTGCCCCGCCCGTGCGGAGCTGAGATCACACCCATCGAACCTGTGCGGGTAATGCCGCAGAGGGATTTTTACGGGAAACCGAAACAACCGGCGACTGCGGCCCCTGCCTTTGCCCAAGCACGAACAGTCATGGACAGCAAACTTTTCAACTTTCCGCAATTCTCCTCCCGCAAGATCGAAATACCGGGCACACTCCACGACATCCGCGTAGGCATGCGCGAAGTGGCGCTCCAGAACGGAGAGAAGATCGTACTGTACGATACCACCGGCCCTTACACCCGCGAAGGATACGTTCCCGACATCGAGCGCGGCCTTCCCCGGCTGAAAGAGGCGTGGCACCGTCCCGGCGAGGAGTTCCACACCCAGATGTGGTATGCCCGGCAGGGAATCGTCACCCCCGAAATGGAGTATGTGGCCATCCGCGAGAGCTGCGGCGATCCCGGCAGCGGCATCACACCGGAAACCGTAAGGCAGGACGTGGCGGCAGGACGCGCCGTAATTCCCTGCAACCGCAACCACCCGGAAGCCGAACCGATGATCATCGGCAGCCGCTACCTGGTGAAGATCAATGCCAACATCGGCAACTCGAAGCTCGGTTCCGGTTTGGACGAAGAGGTAGAAAAGGCCCTCTGGTCGGTGCGCTGGGGCGCCGACACGGTGATGGACCTCTCCACGGGCAGCAACATCCACGCCATCCGAGAGGCGATCCTCCGTAACACCCCCACCCCGATCGGCACCGTACCGATGTACCAGGCCCTCGAAAAGGCGGGCGGCCGCGTGGAGAAACTCACCTGGGAAATGTACCGCGACACGCTGATCGAACAGGCCGAACAGGGCGTGGACTACTTCACCATCCACGCCGGCATTCTCCGGCGCCACATACCGCTGGCGCTGGACCGCACCACGGGCATCGTCTCGAGAGGCGGGTCGATCATGGCCAAATGGATGAGCATCAACGACTGCGAAAGTTTCCTCTACACCCATTTCGAGGAGATCTGCGAGATCATGAAACGCTACGACATCGCCTTCTCGCTGGGCGACGGACTGCGTCCCGGGTCGCTGGCCGACGCCAACGACGCCGCCCAGTTCGGCGAACTGGAAACGCTGGGCGAGCTGACCCGCACGGCCTGGAAACACGACGTGCAGGTCATCATCGAGGGCCCGGGCCACGTACCGATGAACCGCATCAGGGAAAACATGGAACGGCAGGTGGAACAGTGCCACGGAGCGCCCTTCTACACGCTCGGCCCGCTGGTGTGCGACATCGGCGCGGGGTACGATCACGTCACGGCCGCGATCGGCGGGGCCATCATCGGGGCACTGGGCACGGCCATGCTCTGCTATGTCACCACGAAAGAACACCTGGCCCTTCCCAACCGCGACGACGTGCGCGAAGGGGTGGTCACTTTCAAGATCGCCGCCCACGCCGCCGACATAGCCAAGGGACATCCCGCCGCCATGGCCCGAGACAAGGCCATGAGCCGGGCCCGCTACGAATTCCGCTGGGCCGACCAGTTCAACCTGTCGCTCGACCCGGAACGCGCTGCCCGCATGCACCACGAGATGATTACCGACGGCGCCGACCACTGCGCCATGTGCGGCCCCGATTTCTGCGCCATGAAGATCACCCGCTCGATCGATGGCGACCCGAAAAAATAGACGGCACCTCATCCGAACCTCTTTACACACTAACCTAAATATCAAAACCATGAAGAAAAAATTCCTTGCAGAGATGACCGGAACGTTCGTCCTGGTACTGATGGGCTGCGGAGCCGCCGTATTCAACGGCGGACCGACCAGCGTGGCCGCCGTGCTGACCATCGCTTTCGCCTTCGGGCTCTCGGTCGTAGCCATGGCCTACGCGATCGGTTCCGTCAGCGGATGCCACATCAACCCGGCCATCACGCTGGGCGTATGGCTCAGCGGCCGGATGTCCGGCCGGGAAGCCGGCCTGTACATGGCGGCCCAGGTGATCGGCGCCGTGATCGCTTCGGCGGTCATCTGGCTGTTGGTCAACAGCGGCAACGTGTTCATCCCCGAAGAGGGGACCACGACCGGAGCGAACGGCTACGCCGAAGGAAACCTGATTCCGGCCCTGATCGCCGAAATCGCGTTCACCTTCATCTTCGTGCTGGTCGTCCTCGGCGTGACGGACGAAAAAGGCGGCAACCCTGCGCTGGCCGGCCTGGCTATCGGACTGACTCTCACACTGGTGCACATCGTCTGCATTCCCATCACCGGCACGTCGGTCAATCCCGCCCGCAGCATCGGTCCGGCCCTGTTTGCCGGCGGCGAGGCTCTCTCCCAGCTCTGGCTCTTCATCGTGGCGCCGCTTATCGGGGCCGCCCTCTCTGCCGGAGTGTGGAAAGCCCTGCGCTCCTGATCTTTCCGGAAAAAAGAACGGCCCGGTCTCGAAAGAGACCGGGCCGTTTCGCATACGGCAGACTTACGCCAACACCTTGATGACGCACTTTTTGATCCGTCCGTGACCTACCAGCGGAGCGTGCGCGTCGCCCGGGAAGAAGATGGAGAATTCGCCCGGCAACAGGGAGAAATAGGTGGAAGGCTTGTCGTCGTAGAAAAGAATATCCTTTTCCGCAGACATTTCGCCGCGCGGCGAAGCGCAGGCCTTTCGGTCCTTCCATCCGAAGCTCTCCTGTCCGGCCACAACCACCTGGATGTCAATGTACTTATCGTGTACCTCCAGCGCGGCCTGCTCGGGCGTTTTCAGATCGCGTTCCATGACCGACATGAAAATCTCCTTGCCGTCGATTTCGTACTTTCCCTCGGCGAGGGATGCCAGGTCGATCGTCTTCAGATAGGCGAACGCCTTGGCGAAACGGGGGTTGAGCGTGTTATAAAGCTCTCCGTTGGATAATGCATCGAATACCATAATCGTCTATTTTTAGGATTTGACTCCGGATTATCAAACAAAGTTAGGCAAATATTTCCGAAAATCCTTCCGCCCCGGGTCGTTTGACCCCTCCATTTTACCGTTTCACCGCCAGATATTGCCCGTTTCGGGTATTTTTCGTATTTTGCGGAAGTATTTTTACTACCCTACATCGACTACTATGGTACGCAAATCCAAGACCACCCTGTTGATCCTTATCCCCGTGATCGCCGTGGGCGCTATCGTATTGTACAACTACTTCACCTCGCAATCCCCCGAAGAACCCGATCCGGAACGCGCGGCGGCCGCCCAGGAGAAAGAGAACAAGGGCAAGAGCCGGGGCAACCGGGCCGTTCCCGTCACCGTTCACGTCGCCGATTTCATGAGGCTGGACGAAGGTATCCGCGCCGTCGGAACGCTCCTGCCCAACGAAGAGGTGGATATTTCGAGCGAAATCGCCGGAAAGGTCGAACGGATCACCTTCCAGGAGGGCACGCCCGTCAAAAAAGGCGACCTGCTGGTGAAGGTCAACGACGAAGACCTCCAGTCCCAACTCAAACGGGCTGTGTTCCAGCGCGACCTGCTTAAGGAGAAGCTGGGGCGTAACCGCATCCTGCTCGAAAAGGACGCCATCAGCCGCGAGGCGTTCGACCAGATCGAAACCGACTACAACATGGTCGAAGCCGACATCCAGCTGCTCCAGGTCAAGATCGACAAGACAGAAATCCGCGCCCCGTTCGACGGCGTGATCGGTTTCCGCTACATCAGCCTCGGCAGCTATCTGCAACCCAATACGCTGGTGGCCAGGCTGGTGGACTACTCGAAACTGAAAGTGGAATTCTCCATTCCCGAAAAATACCACCACGCTTCCCGCGTGGGTTCGCCCATCAGTTTCACGACCGAAGGGAACAAGACGGTCAATCGGGCCACGATCTACGCCATCGACCCGAAAGTGGACGAAAAGACCCGTACGGTCTCCATGAGAGCCCTCTTCGACAACAGTTCGATGCAGTTGCTGCCCGGTATGTTCGCCAGCGTGACCACGGGCCAGAAAACAGGCTCCACGCTCCAGATACCGACCGAAGCGATCGTTCCCGAAGCCGACCATAAAAAGGTCTGGGTCGTGCGGAATAATCATGCCGTATCGGTTCCGGTCACCACGGGCGTGCGCGGCGAGACGACAGTGGAGGTCACCGAGGGCCTCAGCAAAGGCGACAGCGTGATCGTGACCGGCCTGCTCCAGATCCGCGAAAACTCCCCGCTTCAAATCACCAACTGATTCCGACCCACTCCGAAAACCCATCCTAAGCAAAACAACCTGCCATGAGTCTTGCCTCTGTCTGCATAAAACGACCGGTACTGGCCACGGTGCTCAACATTTTCGTCCTGATCATCGGCTTTATCGGTTTCACGTTTCTCGGCGTGCGGGACTACCCGAGCGTCGATCCGCCGATCATCTCCGTGCGCACCACCTTTTCGGGGGCCAACGCGGACGTGATCGAGACCCAGATCACCGAACCCCTCGAAGCCTCGATCAACGGCATCCCGGGTATCCGCTCCATCTCGAGCGTCAGTTCCGACGGAACGAGCTACATTTCCGTGGAGTTCAACATCGAGGTCGATTTGGAAACGGCCGCCAACGACGTGCGTAACAAGGTGTCCGAAGCCCAGCGCAAGCTGCCCGCCGACGTCGATCCGCCCGTGGTGACCAAAGCCGATGCCGACGCCGAACCCATTTACAGCGTCACGCTCGAAAGCGAAAGCCGCTCGATCATCGACCTGAGCGAATACGCCGAAGTCAACTTCAAGGAGCGCCTGCAAACCATTCCGGGCGTCTCGTCGGTCGACGTGCGCGGTTCGCGGCGCATGTCGATCCGTCTGAAGATGGACCCCATGCTGCTGGCAGCCTACGGGCTCACCCCGATGGACGTGCGCGACGCCGTCACCCGAGAGAACATCGAACTTCCGGCCGGCCGCATCGAAGGCGACAACACGGAGCTCATCATCCGCACGCTGGGCCGACTGGAGACCATCGACGACTTCAACAACCTGATCATCTCCCAGGACGGGGAGCGCGTAGTGCGTTTCTCGGACGTGGGCGAAGCCATCATCGAGGCCCAGAACACCCGTTCGATCCTCAAACGCAACGGCGTGACGATGGTCTCCTGCATGCTGATCCCCCAGCCGGGAGCCAACTACATCACGATCGTCGACAATGCCGTCAAAGGCATCGAACAGATCAAGAAGGACCTTCCGGAAGATATCGTCATCCGCACCGGTTTCGACAATACGAAGTTCATCCGCCAGTCGATCAACGAGGTGCAGCATACCATCGTCGAGGCGTTCGTGCTGGTGGTGCTCATCATCTTCCTCTTCCTGCGCACGTGGCGCACCACGCTGATCCCCGTGCTGGCCATCCCCGTCTCGCTGATCGGAGCCTTCTTCATCATGTACATCTGCGGGTTCTCGATCAACATCCTCACCCTGCTGGCCATCGTGCTGGCTATCGGACTGGTGGTCGACGACGCCATCGTGGTCATGGAGAACATCTATTCGAAGATCGAACAGGGCATGGACCCCGAGGAGGCCGGTATCAAGGGGACGCAGGAGATATTCTTCGCCGTCATCTCCACCACCGTGGCTCTGGTGGCCGTGTTCTTCCCGATCGTCTTCCTGCAGGGCGTCACGGGCCGCCTGTTCCGCGAGTTCAGTCTCGTGATCGCCGGCGCCGTGGTGATCTCGGCATTCGTGGCGCTCACCTTCACCCCGATGATCACGGTGAAGATGCTCAGCGGCTCCTCCACCCAGGGAAAACTCTACCGCATCACGGAGCCTTTCTTCACGGGTCTCACCAACTTCTACAAACGGGCCCTGCTCGGTTTCCTCAGACGGCGCTGGGTAGCCGTCGTCATCCTCGTGGTAACGCTGGGCGTCGTCGGATGGCTCTGGACCCAGATTCCCTCCGAGATGGCCCCGCTCGAGGACCGGTCCCAGCTGAAGGCCACGTCGACCGCCCCGGAAGGCACGTCGTACGACTACATGCTGGCCTATACCGACCGTGTGACCGACACCATCAACAAATACGTCCCCGAACAGGACGGCGGCCACCTGGCCATGGTGGGCATGCGGAACACGGTGAACAGCTCGAACTTCACGATCATCCTCAAGGATGCCGACCAGCGGGAACGCACCCAGCAGGAGATCGCGGCCGACTTGACGCCCCGCCTCTCGAAGATGACCGGGGCCCGCACGATCGTCTCCCAGCAGCAGACCTTCGGAAACCAGAAGGGAGGCCTCCCCGTTCAGTACGTGTTGCAGGCCCAGAGCCTGGACGACATGCGGGAAGCGCTGCCCCGCTTCATGAACGAAGTGTCGGCCAGCCCGGTCTTCTCCGTTTCGGACGTCAACCTAAAATTCACCAAACCGGAGCTCACGGTCAGCATCAACCGAGACCGGGCCGCCACGATGGGCGTGACGGTCCAGAACATCGCCGAAACACTCCAGTTGGCCATGAGCGAACAGCGTATCGGCTACTACATCCGCAACGGCAAGCAGTACGAAATCCTCAGCATGTTCGACCGGCCCAGCCGGAGCAAACCGACCGACCTGGCGGGCATCTACGTCCGTAACGACAAGGGCGAGCTGATCCAGCTCGACAACTTCGTCACGCTGACCGAAAGCAGCACTCCGCCCAAGCTCTACCACTACAACCGTTTCGTATCGGCCACCGTATCGGCGGACATGGTCAAGGGCAAGACGCTGGGCGACGGCCTGGAAGAGATGGACCGCATTGCGAAAAAGGTGCTCGACGACACGTTCAGCACCACGCTCAGCGGTAACTCGAAAGACTTCGTCGAGAGTTCTTCGAGCCTGATCTTCGCCTTCTCGCTGGCCCTGATCCTGATCTATCTGGTGCTGGCCGCCCAGTTCGAGAGTTTCCGCGACCCGCTCATCATCATGCTCACCGTGCCGCTGGCCCTGATCGGAGCCCTGCTGTCGATGTACCTCTTCTCGCAGACGATGAACATTTTCAGCCAGATCGGTATCATCATGCTGATCGGACTGGTGACCAAGAACGGTATCCTGATCGTCGAGTTCGCCAACCAGCGCAAGGAACACGGACTTTCGGTGCACGATGCCATCACGGATGCGGCCGTATCGCGTCTGCGCCCGATCCTGATGACCTCGCTGGCGACCATCCTGGGCATCCTCCCGATGGCTGTCTCCACGGGTGCCGGCTCGGAGAGCCGCATCGCCATGGGTATCACGGTCGTGGGCGGCATGATCTGCGCCACGTTCCTCACCCTGTTCGTCATCCCCGCCATTTACAGTTACCTCAGCCACAGCAACAAATCGGAAAAACAATCATGATCCGCCAAACGATATCCGCCCTTTTCATCTTCGGTCTCGCACTCGGTTCCGTCCGTGCGGAAAATCCCGGACAGCAGCCCGGAGTGCCCCTCACGCTGAACGATCTGCTGCAACACATGCAGCCCGAACCCCCTTCGCCCGACACGAAACTGCTGTCGCTGGAAGAGTGTCTGAAAGAGGCCATCGAGGGAAACTACGCGGTCAAGATCGCCCGGAACGAACAGGAGATCGCCCGGAACAACCACACTCCGGCCCCCTTCCTGCCCGTACTCTCGGCCGGGCTCGACCAAAGCCAGGACCGGCTCTCCAACCGGGACGTCTACCGGGGCGGAGAACCCGCCGTCAAACAGGATTACGTGGCCAACACCTACACGGCCGACCTGTCGCTCGACTGGCGCCTGTTCGACGGAATGTCGATGTTCGCCACCTATGACACCCAGAAGGAGCTGCTCAAGGCAGGAGAACTCAATCTGAGGGGAAACATCGAAAGCCTCGTATCGGACATCTCGGAGCAATACTATTACATCGTCACCGAGCAAAACCGGCTGGAAGCCGCCAAACTGTACCTGGCCATCTCCACCCTGCGGTACAACCAGGCGCTGGAGAAATACAACATCGGCAGCATCTCCGGTCTGGAGATGAAACAGGCTAAAATCGACCTGAACGCCGACAGTTCGAAGCTGGTGCTCCAGCAGGAGATCATCCGCAACGCCTATATCACCCTGTACGAGATGATGAACGTCGACCTGAAAACCAAGGCGCAACTGTGCGATACGATCACCCCGAACGGCCAGCTTTCGCTGGAAGTGCTGCGGACGGAAGCCATGGACCGCAACACTTCGGTCCTGCTGGCCCGCTCCGGACAGCGCGTATCGGAACTCGACCTGAAAATCGCCCGTTCGTCGCGTTACCCCACCCTCGACTTCACGGCGGCCTACCGGTTCGACCACAGTGCCAGCGGGAAACTGGCGCCCCGTTTCAGCCAGCTGCACGGCGCCACATGGGGTTTCACGGCCTCGATCAAACTCTTCGACAGACTGGAAACCAACCGCAAGATCAAAAACGCCAAACTCGAACTGGACAACAGCGAGCTCACGCTTCAACAGACCCAACTCGGCGTCACCAGCGAAATTTCGCGCCTGTTCAATACCTACCGCAAGAATTTCATGATGATCGGTTTCGAGCAGGAATCGGCCGACGCGGCACTGGCCAATCTCGACGCAGCGATGGAGATGTACCGGCTGGGCACCATGTCGGGTATCGAGTTCCGGGAAATCCAGCGCAGCTACCTGGAAGCCGTCGAGCGGAAACTCGACGCCGTTTACCAGGCGAAAATATCGGAAATCAATCTGCGATACCTCTCCGGCGGCATCCTGCAATAAGATGGCAGCGGGGAGGGGCACTTTACCGCCACACGACAAAGGCCGGATCGACATCCGGCCTTTGTCATCTCCGACGATCGCCCCCGGAACACCCTCCGCAAAGATGCACCGTAACCGCCTACGGCCGCGGTCCGGGCAGTTTCAGCCGCACCAGCACCGGATTGTGGTCCGACCGGTCGGAGGGAGGAGTGGAGTAACTGAGCGTCTCCAACTCGGGGGAATGCAACACGTAATCGATCCGGAACAGATTGAAAAATCCTCGGTAGGTGTTGGTCATACCGTGCCCCTTCTCGCTGAAGGCGTCCGACAGACCGCCTCGGATCGTATGATAGGCATAGGACATCGGCGTATCGTTGAAATCGCCGCACACGATCACCGGGTAGGGGCTCGAAGCGATCAACGGAGCCAGCGAATCGGCCTGCCGGGCCCGTATCTTGTAATTCTCCCGTAGTTTGTGAACGATATTGCGCACCCGCTCCTTTTTCGCTTCGCTGTCGCTCTGCATGAACTCGGGCGTAGTGATGAAATCGCGGTCGGAAGAGTTGATCGAAGTGGTTTGCAGATGGTTGTTGAACAGCCGGAGCGTATCGCCCTTACGCACCGCCACGTCGGCCCAGAGCGAGGAGTTGGTCGAATGTTCGAAATCCACATGGCCCGACCGGACCACCGGATAGCGGCTGTAAATGGCCAGCCCCCAGCCATGTCCCGGAGTGCCCGACACCTTGTAGTTCACCACCCGGTAGGGAAGCGCCCCCAGCAGGCTGTCGATCTCCCGGGCCGGGGCCTTGGGAGTCGACTGGTACTCCTGGATAAAGAGCAGATCGGGAGCCAGCGAGTCGATGAAGGAGACCGTCTCCCGCATGTTGGAAACGTGACGGGGGTCCTCCCGGCTCAGGAATCCCATCACATTGTAACTGACCACCGTCAGAGCCGCCTCATCGGACGGTTCCACATAACGCTTGCTCAACACGGGCCGGAAAAAGGAGGAGATCCCCCCGATTCCCGTCAGCAGTACGGTCAGCGGAATGAAGGCGTAAGCCCTCCAGCGGAGTACCCAGTAGAGCAGCAGAACCACATTCACGATATAGAAGACCGGGGCCGCCAGCCCCAGGAAAGCGAATATCCAGACATCGTTGGGATTGACATAGCGGGCCAGATAGGCGAGCAGGAGAACGGCGGCACAGATCACGGTAGCGATCAGCAGGACATAATCCAGCAAATTCATCCCTCTCCGCCGGGATTCCGCCCCACGGTCCTTTCTGCCGTAGTCTCCGTAATTTCGTCTCATGACCGACAGCCTTTCCGGAACGCATCCTCCATGCCGGCACACCGGCACGGTTCCGTCAATAATAGATCACCCTTTTGTATTTCCACCACCTCAGCAACAGATATCCCCACAGCATGCCTCCCACATGGGCGAAATGGGCGACGTTACCGCCCGAATTCGAAATGCCCAGAAAGAGTTCGAGCACACCGTAACCTATCACGAAATATTTGGCCTTGATCGGAATCGGAGGAATCAGCAGCATGATAACGCTGTTGGGATGCATCATGCCGAAAGCCAGCAACACGCCGAAAACGGCGCCCGAAGCCCCCACCGTCACCACGTTGACCCGGCTCACCAGCGCACGCACCAGATCGGGCTGCGCCCCGTACTCGGCGATAGCCCCGTGAATCCGGGAAATTTCGATCCAGCTTACGCCCAGGTGCAGCAGGGCCGCACCGATTCCCGTCGCCATATAGTAGATCAGAAAACGTTTGCCTCCCAGATCGTACTCCAGCACCCGGCCGAACATCCACAGGGCGAACATATTCATGAACAGGTGCGAGAAATTGGCATGCAGGAACATGTGGGTCACCACCTGGTAGAGGCGGAAATTGCTGCTTTCCCAGAAATAGAGGCCCAGTTTCTGTTCGATCATCCATCCGATGTCGCCCGGCAGCAGCGCCGTGGCCATGAAAAAGAGGCAGTTGACAATAATCAGGTTTAGCACCACGGGGGGCGTCGAAAAATATCCGGTCGGTCTGAACATATCGTTCTTCTATTTAAGTCTTTTCCTTATTTCGCTCTCCGGGATCACCGTCATCACGGGACGTCCCGAAGGAGTGTAACAACTGTTGCCGCAGGCGGCCAGCGAAGAGAGCAGCTCTTCCAGCTCCTCCTCTCCGAGATTCCTGCTCAGGGCCGAAGCCCCGTTGCGCGACATGATGGAGGCCAGCCGGCCGCGGCGCAGCTCTCCGGGGGAACGGGTCTCCTCACGCAGCCCGTCGAGCAGTTCGAACAGCAGGTCGCCCACCGCCGACGAGGTGAAATCGGCAGGAACGCCGGTTACCTCCACCCAAAGCTCATCCTGCCCGAACTCCAGATCGAAACCGAACGAGACGAAGTCGTCCCGGTACAGTTTCATCAGATTGTAGTCGTCGATCGAAAGAGGTATCCGTTCCGGAAAGAGCAACTGCTGCGTGGCGCTGCTCCCGCTGCCCAGCATGAGCATATAACGGTCGTAGAGCACCGCTTCGTATGCCCTGCGGATATCGACCACCGCCACCCCGTCACCCACCGTGGCGACGGCGTATCCCTGCCCCAGCCGGATCGCCGGACCGAACGCACAGCCGCTCTCGATCTCGAGCAACCCCTGCTGCGCCTCATCCCCCGAAATAAACTCCATCAGTTGGGGGTCGGGAAACTCCTCCGCCTCTCCGGCAGCAACGGGATAGGCCACTCCGGACGGTTCCGGTTCCTCCCCGGACCTTCCTCCGGACATCCCCCTTTCCGAAACCGCATATCCGCCGGCACTCCCCGAACAGTCGGCCACCCGGGAAACCCGGCCGCTGCCCGACACCGAACCGTAATCCTCGTTGAACGGATTGAAATCGGGATTGGGCGCCACCTCCGGCGAGCGGACGGGCGCATCTTTCCGGCATACGGGAATTTCCACCGACATATCGGCATCGAAATCCATCATCGGCACCATGCCCAGTTTGCCGAGGCTTTCACGCACGGCGGCGTTGATGATCTGCCAGACGGCATTGTTGTCGTCGAACTTGATCTCGATCTTCTGGGGATGTACGTTCACGTCGATCCGCTCAGGGTCGATCTTCAGGTAGAGGAAATAGGAGGGCTGCGTTCCGGCAGGAATCAGCTTCTCGTAGGCCTGCAGGATCGCCTTGTGGAAATAGGCGCTCTTGAAATAGCGCCCGTTCACGAAAAGGAACTGGTCCCGGTTGGTCTGCTTGCTGGCCGAAGGACGGCCCACGAATCCCGACACCTGCACGATCGTGGTGTCGGCCCCCACTTCGAGCAGGTTATTGGCAATATGTTTGCCGATCACCCCCACGATCCGCTGGCGGAGCGACGAGGGCGGCAGGTTATAGACGGGAGCGTCGTTGTTGTAGAGCAGGAACGCGGTTTCGGGATGGCAGAGCGCCACCCGCTGGAACTCGGCCGTGATGTGGCGGGCTTCGGTGGAACTCTTGTCCAGGAAACGGCGCCGGGCCGGAACGTTGTAGAACAGATTGCGCACCAGGAACTGCGTACCCGGCGGGCAGCTGACCACCTCCTGACTGCGGAACGCTCCTCCGGCGATATCCACGGCCGTTCCCAATTCATCCTCGTGCGGCCGGGTACGCAGCTGCACCTCGGCCACCGCCGCGATCGAAGCGAGCGCCTCGCCCCGGAAACCGAACGTGGAGAGGGAGTAGATATCGTCCACCCGCGTGATCTTGCTGGTGGCATGACGGTCGAAAGCCAGCCGCGCATCGAGGGGCGACATGCCGCAGCCGTCGTCCACCACCTGGATCATCTCTTTGCCTCCGTCCCGGAAATTGACGGTCACGCTGCGGGCCCCGGCGTCCACAGCATTCTCCATCATCTCCTTGACGACAGACGCAGGACGGTTGACCACCTCGCCGGCGGCGATCTGGTTGGAAACGGAATCGGGCAGCAGTCTGATACGGTCTGACATGGATGGCGGCAGGAATTATGCGGTCACAATGATCCAGATCACGATGGCGACCAGCATCACCAGCGCGGCAACCGAACGCATCATCTTGCGCCGGCTGGCCTCCTCGTGATGGGAAATGGAGCGGCGCCGGATGCCTCCCCGTATGTACTGCCCCGGCTTGTATTCCCGGTGTTCCCCCTCGAGCGGAGACTCGGCGTCTTCGCCGAGCAGTTCTTTCCGCCGCTGCTCGCGGGCCTCCTGCACGGGATCGTAGTGCAAGGGCCTGTACTCGAACTGGCGCGGCTTGCGTCTGAATGCTCCAAAACCTAACATACTTTTTCGTCTTATCGTTACAAAGATAGATATAATTGGCGAGATTGAGAAATCGCACGGTCCCGCCTCCCGGCAATTCTTCCGGATACGCCTTCGGCGGATCGTATTCCGGAGACTTTCCCGAAAAAACCGTTCCCGCCTCGGCAGCGGGGCGGGAACGGCGGCAAATGATCGGAATCCTACCGGAAGAAACTGCGCATCCGGTCGAAAATATTCTCTCTGGAAGCCCCTTCGGCACTTCGGAAACTCGGTCCCTGGGAGAGCTGTTCCACCAGCTTCTTCTCCTCGGCAGTGAGCTTGGCGGGAACCGCCACGTCGATCACCACGAGAATATCGCCCCGGCCGTAGCCGTTCACGTCGGGCAGCCCCTTTCCCTTGAGCCGGAGCACCTTCCCCGCATGGGTCCCGGGGTCGATCTTGATCTTCACGCGGGAATCCACCGTGGGCACCTCCACGGCACCTCCCAGCAGGGCCGTCGGCACCGTGATATTGAGATTGTAGATCAAATCGTTGCCGTCCCGTACGAAATTGGGGTCCTTCTCCTCCTCGATCAGCACCAGCAGGTCGCCGTTCACCCCTCCGTGGTGGGCCGCATTACCCTTGCCGCTCACAGAGAGCTGCATGCCTTCGCCCACACCGGCCGGAATCTTGATCTCGATCACGTCCTCGCCCTTGAGCGTTCCGTCGCCGTGGCACTTGGGACACGGCTCGGTCACCACCTTGCCCTCGCCGTGACAGGTGGGACAGGTCTGCGTACTCTGCGTACGGCCGAAAAAGGTGTTGACCACTTGTGTCACATAACCCGAACCGTTGCAGGTGGGACACGTCTTGAAGGCGCTGCTGTCCTTCGCCCCGCTGCCTCCGCAACGGTCGCACTGATTCAGTTTATTGATTTTCAGCTTCTTGGCCGTTCCGTTAGCGATCTCCTTGAGGGTCAGTTTGACCTTGATGCGCAGATCGGAACCCCGGTTCACCCGCTGCTGCCCGCCTCCGCCGAAACCGCCGAAGCCGCCCGAGAAGCCGCCGCCGGAAAAGTGTCCGCCGAAAATGTCGCCGAACTGGCTGAAAATGTCCTCCATCGTGAAGCCGCCCGAGAAACCGCCGCCTCCGCCGAAACCGCCCGCACCGCTCATGCCTTCGTGGCCGAACTGGTCGTAACGGGCCTTCTTGTCGGGATTGCTCAGCACGTCGTACGCCTCGGCAGCCTCCTTGAACTTCTCCTCGGCCTCCTTGTTGCCGGGATTCTTGTCTGGGTGGTACTGGATGGCCGCCTTGCGGTACGCCTTCTTGATCTCGTCGGCGCTCGCGTCGCGGGAAACCCCCAATACCTCGTAGTAATCTCTTTTCGCTGCCATACCGTTATTCTCCTACCACCACCTTCGCGTAGCGGACCACTTTATCCTTGAGTTTGTATCCTTTCTGCACCACATCGATGATCTTGCCCTTCTTGGCCTCGTCTTCCACGGGCACCTTGGCCACCGCCTCGTGCAGATCGGTGTCCAGCGGCAGGCCGATCGCCTCGATCTCCGAAACGCCCTTGCTGCGGAGCGTGCTTTCGAGTTTCTGGGCGATCAGACGCACGCCCTCGCGCAGCGCCTCCACGTCCTTGGCGTTCTCCACGGCCAGCAGGGCGCGGTCCAGGTCGTCCACGATGACCAGCACCGATTTGATGACATCCTCGCCGCCCGCTGCGATCAGATCCATCTTCTCGCGCAGGGTGCGTTTGCGGTAATTGTCGAATTCAGCCGACAGACGCAGGTATTTGTCCTTCCACTGGGCAGCCTCGGCTGCGGCGGCCTCTTCTGCCAAAGGTGCCGATTTGTCACGGCCTTCTTCCGCCTCGTCTGCCACATTGACACACGGCTCGCCGTCGCAGTTGGGGTACGCTTCGCCCTGCACGAACGAATCATCCTCGACAACCGTTTGGCTGTCAGCCTTTTTGTTTTTCATTTTCTCCTTGTTTTTATCTTTTGCCATAGCGTTTGGTTTTTCTGCGGAAAAGGTAGGGAACAAATAATATACCAACCGGGAAACGGCACAAAGTAAAGCATTTTTAGCCGGGATTCAAAAACGGAAAGGTCCGCTGCCGCCTCCCGCAGCGAATTAACATCCGCATAACGGAAAGATAAATATTCCTTCACGCCCGCTTTACGTTACGGAAACATTGTCCCCGTAACTTTGCCGGCGAATCAAGCAACCAAACGACAACTACATGAAACACTGCGGACGCCACTACTGCCTTACGACCTTTCTCATCCTGTTTTTCTCGCTCGCCCTCGGGGCACAGACCCGTCCGGGCCTCATACGCGGACGGGTCACCGACGCGCAGACCCAGGCCCCGATCGTCGGTGCCAGCGTCGTCATAGAAGGCACCTCCCGGGGAGTCTCCACCGACGACAAGGGGGAATTCCTGCTGGGAAACCTCGCTCCCGGCACCTACCGAATCCGCATCTCGATGCTCACCTACAAACCTTTCCTCTCGGAACCGCTCGCGTTGAAAAAAGGGGAGGAACTGGTGCTCGATGCGGCGCTGACCGAACAGGTGAGCGAAATGGAGAACGTAGTGGTGGTGGTCTCCCGTCCGGTGGGCACCGATGCGGGACTGATCTCCCAGATGCGTGAAGCCTCGCTGGTGGCCAGCGGCGTCTCGGCCCAGCACATCGCCCGCACGCAGGACAAGGACGCCTCGGAGATCGTCCGCCGCATTCCGGGCATCTCGATCATCGACAACAAATTCATTATCGTGCGCGGACTGGCCCAACGCTACAACAACACGTGGATCAACGGCGCGGCGGTACCCAGTTCCGAAGCCGACACGCGGGCCTTTTCGTTCGACATCATTCCCTCCTCGCAGATCGAGAACGTGATGATCGTCAAATCGCCCGTGGCGGAAGTCCCGGCCGACTTCGCGGGCGGGTTCGTACAACTGCGCACCAAAATCGTCCCCGAAAACAATTCGGTCTCGGTGAGCTACGGCACGGGAATCAACACGGCCACCCATTTCAAAGATTTCAAATACGTCAAAGGCAGCGGCACCGACTTCCTCGGCTGGGACAACGGCATGCGGAGCTTCAACGGTCCCGACGGCCGGATCGACAACAACGACGCCGCCATGGTGGACCGGATCACCCGCGAGGGATTCAACAACGACTGGCGGGTGCGCAGCCGGCGCCCCCTCTGGGACCAGAAACTGAACGTGGCCGTGAACCGCTTCTACCGCCTCCGCAGCGAAGACAGGATCGGGTTGCTCTTCTCGGTCAACTACTCCAATTCGAACAAAAGCCTGACGGACATGGAGAACAACCAGTACGGTGTCTATAATTACCGGGAGGACAAGCCGCAGGCCAACTTCAAATACACCGACGACCAGTACACCAACGACGTGAAGCTGGGCGCCATGTTCAACCTGTCGTGGATACCGAAACCCAAAGGCGGGACCATCAGCAAATACGAGTTCCGCAACCTATTCAACCAACTGGGTCTGTCGCGCTACACCACCCGAGAGGGGTGGCGCAACGTGAGCGGGTATTACGAACAGCAACAGGACGAATATCTCTATGCCAGCCGCACGGCCTACACGGGACAGTTCGCCGGCGAACACCGGATGGCCCGCACGAAAGTGGACTGGAACGCAGCCTACTCCTACTCCAACCGCAACCAGCCCGACCGCCGGATCATCGAACGGGAGAAGAACCCCGAAAACGAAATCTACGAATATTCGATCGACCAGGGCAGCGTGTCGCGCTACTTCACCTCCCTGCACGAACACCTCGTCTCGGCCGGAGCGAACCTCAGCCACCCATTCGGCCCTTCGGCTGACAAACCCGCCGAACTGCGGGCCGGAGTCTACGGCGAATACAAAACGCGCGACTACGATACCCGCGACTTCATCTACAAATGGAACAACACGGGCAACCGGCTTCCCGACGGTTTCGCCAGCCTGCCCACCGACCAGATTTTCGCCCCGGAAAACCTCGGCACCGGCAAGCTGACCGTGCAGGACAACACCGACAACACCGACAACTACTCGGCTTCCAACTACCTCACAGCCGCCTACGCAGCCGTAAACGTGCCGCTGGGCCGCTTCAACCTCTACGGCGGAGTACGTTTCGAACGGTTCGTCACCTCGCTCAAAAGCTACACCCAGACGGCAGGCGACCGGACCCGCACTTACGACTACGACTACAACAACCTCTTCCCGTCGGCCAACTTCACCTACGACCTGACGAAAAAATCGCTGTTGCGGCTCGCCTACGGCATGAGCGTCAACCGGCCCGAATTCCGCGAACTGTCGCCCTCGACCTACTACGACTTCGACATGTTCAGCACGATCACCGGCAACCCGGAACTGAAGCAGGCCACGATCCACAACATCGACCTGCGCTACGAACTCTATCCGGGGGCGGGCGAAACGGTCTCCCTGTCGCTCTTCTACAAGCGGTTCGCCAACCCGATCGAATGGATTTACGTCGATGCGGGCGGCTCCTACCAGTTCTCGTTCGAGAACGCCCTTTCGGCCGACAACTACGGTGTGGAACTGGAGGTACGGAAAGACCTCGCCTTCATGGGCATGCAGAACTTCACGCTTTCGCTCAACGCCGCATGGATCGAAAGCAAGGTCCATTTCAGCGAGGAGAGCCTGGAACACGACCGTCCGATGCAGGGACAGTCGCCCTATCTGGTCAACGCGGGGCTCTTCTACCGCAACCCCGAACTCGGGCTGAGCGTGGGAGCCCTCTACAACCGGATCGGCAAACGGATCGTGGGAATCGGCCGGGTAAGCACATCGGGAGGCGACACCTTCAACAACAACATTCCCGACATGTACGAGACCCCGCGCGACGCCGTCGACCTCACTTTCGGCATCCGGCTGAGCAAGACGTTCGAACTGAAGGGATATGTCCGCGACCTGCTCTGCCAGCGGGTGGTCTTCGCCCAGTATCCCGAATTCAGGGACGAGGCGGGCAACGTGCACGAACGCACGCAGATCACCAAGAGCTACGACCCCGGCCGCAGCTTCTCGCTCTCCCTCACGGCGACATTCTGAAAAAGACAACCATAACGACACAACCAACTTTTTAAAAATCAAACGATGAAAAAGCATCTGATCCTATTGGCGGCAGCCTGCACGATGATCCTCTCCGGCTGCTCGGACGACAACGACGGCGGCAACGGAGGCAATCCCGGCCAGGGCGAAAACGGACTGGTCTTCACCGAAAACGGAGTGAACTACATCGGCAACGGAGACAAACACTTCCCCGCTCCCGTGGGCGACTACACGCTGGACGCCTCCAAGAAATACGTGCTGCGCGGCTGGGTCTACATCCAGAACGGGTCGAAGATCACCATCCCCGCCGGAACGGTGATCCGGGGAGACAAAGAGACGATGGCCTCGCTCATCATCGAACCGGGGGCGCAGATCATCGCCCAGGGTTCGCGCACCGCACCGATCGTCTTCACCTCCAACCAGCCCGCCGGACAGCGCAAACCGGGTGACTGGGGCGGCCTCATCATCTGCGGAAACGGCATCAACAACAAGACCAGCCAGCAGATCGAGGGAGGACCCCGCACTACCCACGGAGGCAACAAGGAAGACGACAACTCGGGCATTCTGAGCTATGTCCGCGTCGAGTTCGCCGGCTATCCGTTCGAGACCGACAAGGAGATCAACGGCATCACCTTCGGCTCGGTGGGCAGCGGCACGCAGGTGGACCACGTGCAGGTCTCCTACTCCAACGACGATTCGTTCGAGTGGTTCGGCGGTTCGGTCAACTGCAGCTATCTGGTGGCCTACCACGGCTGGGACGACGATTTCGACACGGACAACGGGTTCAGCGGCCGGATGCAGTTCCTGCTGAGCGTGCGCAATCCCAAACTGGCCGACACCTCCTACTCCAACGGCTTCGAATCGGACAACAATGCCGACGGCAGTACCGAAGAACCCTATACGCAGGCGGCCTTCTGCAACGTGACGCTGATCGGTCCGGCGGGACAGGACGAGAACTTCACCAACGTCAGCAGCGACGGCAACTATATCGACGGCGGCACGTTCAACCCCAACAACGGCTCGAAACTGGGCCAGTTCCAGAGCGGCGTGCAGATCCGGCGCAACTCGCGCATCTCGCTCGCCAATTCGGTCGTGGCCGGGTGGCCCGTCGGACTGATCGTCGAGAACGACAAAGGTTCGGCCACCCAGACCTACGCCGCTTCGAACAACCTCGTGCGTAACGTCTTCTTCGGGGGATACGACACCGAAGCCGAAAGCTATGACAACACGAAAGGAGCCGCCTGCATCCTGGGCAGCGACGTAAACAAAAAATTCGAAGACCGCTACTCCGACAACGCCGGAACGTCCTACGACGACGGCGAGCCCTACTCCTTCTCCCATTCCTACGTGGTCGAGGCTTCGCGGAACAACACGGTGAAAGCCACGATCGCCGAACTGGGACTGGGCATACTCTCCGGCACCGCCCCCTCGGTCGCCGTAGCCCCCGACGGGGCGAGCATCCTGAAAAACGCTTCGCTCACCGTCCCGTCCGGATTCGACACCAAAGGCAACGGTTACGCCGGGGCATTCGCCGGCACTTCCGAAGCCGACAACTGGATGGCCGGCTGGACGGAATTCGATCCCCAGAACAAGGTCTATTGACAATTTCCCGGAAGGGAAACCCGGATACCTTTTACTTTTCGGCGGACGACCGGCCTTGTGCCGGTCGTCTTTCTGTCGTTACGGGACAACGGCGGCAGCCCCCTTCCGGCAAAAGAGGATACAGGAGGCGTAATCACACCCCGAATAGCCTCTCGGAGGCTTTCTCAAAAAAATTTCATCGGAGACGAAAAATTTTTCAAAAAAATTTTTGCGATATAAAAATTTATGTTTTAACTTTGCACCACGTTTAAGGACGTAACATTGAGCTATGGTGTAATGGTAACACTGCAGATTCTGGTTCTGCCTTTCTTGGTTCGAGTCCAGGTAGCTCAACAGAAAAGGGGTAATCCGACCGGATTACCCCTTTTCTGTTATTTCCACCATTTTTTCATCCGATTTGCGGGCAGGATTATCGGACCTGAAATTTTTCTTGTTACTTTTGTAGCCGTTCCACTCGACGAATGAACGAATTATGAAAGCAATCCATCTCTTTTCGACATGCCTGTCCCTTCTGGCGGGGATGATCTCCGTCTCCGCCCAGCCGCTCACGCCCCGGCAACGCGCCGACCGGCTGCTGGAGAAAATGACTCTGGAAGAGAAAATCGGCCAGATGAACCAGATTTCAGACAAAAGCAAACTGACGGGCCCCGTCACGGAACGGGGATTCAGTTCGCTGGCCGAACTGGTCGAGAAAGGAATGGCGGGTTCGCTGCTCAACGTCACCGACCCGAAGGCGATCCGTGCCTATCAGGAAGCCGCCCTGCGGTCGCGGCTCGGCATTCCGCTGATTTTCGGGCTCGACGTGATCCACGGCATGCGTACCATCGCCCCGATACCTCTGGGCGAAGCGGCCAGTTTCGATCTGGAAGCCATCGAACGGAGTGCCCGGTGGGCGGCCACGGAGACGGCCGCCTCGGGTATCCACTGGACGTTCGCCCCGATGGTGGACGTCTGTGTCGACGCCCGGTGGGGCCGCGTCATGGAGGGGGCCGGAGAGGACCCCTACTACGGCTCCGCCGTGGCCCGCGCCAGGGTCAAGGGTTTCCAGGGCGACGACCTGAGCGCCGCGAACACGATCATGGCCTGCTGCAAGCATTTCGCCGCCTACGGCGCGGCCGTTTCCGGCAAAGACTACAACAGCGTGGACATGTCCCGCGGCCATTTCTACAACTATTACATGCCTCCCTACAAAGCGGCCGCCGAAGCGGGCGTGGCCACGTTCATGAACGCATTCAACGATTTCGACGGAGTACCCTGCACGGGCAACGCGTTTCTGTTGCAGGAACTGCTGCGGGAGCGGTGGCAGTACCCCGGTTTCGTGGTCTCCGACTGGAATTCGGTGGGCGAGATGGTCCCCCACGGCTATGCCGCCGACCGCAGGGAAGCGGCGGCCGCGGCAGCCGATGCCGGATGCGACATGGAGATGTGTTCGCTGTGCTATTTCGACCACCTGAAAGAGCTGGTCGAAAGCGGCCGGGTGCCCGAAAAGAAAATCGACGATGCCGTGCGGCGGATTCTGACCGCCAAATTCGCACTGGGTCTCTTCGACGATCCCATGCGCTATTGCGACACCCTCCGCATGCGGCGCACCGTGCTTTCGGACGAAATCCGGGCGGCGGCACGCGACATGGCCAAACGATCGGTCGTCCTGCTCAAGAACGACCGCCGCGTACTGCCTCTCCCGGCAGATATCCGGAGCATCGCATTGGTGGGTCCGCTTTGCGACTCGCAGACCGACATGAAGGGCGGCTGGGCCGGAGAGGGAGTGGTCGATTCGATCGTCACCCTACGCCGGGCGCTGACCGACCGGGGCTATACGGTGCATTTCGCCGAAGGATACGACCCGGCCACCGGCAGGGAACGCGACACCGGGGCGGCGATACGTGCAGCCCGCAGTTCGGACGCCGTGATCGTGGCGGTCGGGGAACGTGCGTCGGACAGCGGCGAAGCCAAATCGCGCGGCGAACTGAATCTTCCGGCCGGACAGCAGGAACTGGTAAAAAAACTGGTGGACACGGGCAAGCCCGTCGTCGTGCTGGTGATGGGCGGCCGGCCGCTGATCTTCAACGGGATCAGGGAGTGCGCCCCGGCGATCCTCTTCACCTGGTGGCTGGGCACCGAAGCGGGCAACGCAATGTGCGACGTGATTTTCGGCGAGTATAACCCGTCGGGCAAACTGCCGATGACTTTCCCGGCCCACATGGGGCAGCTTCCGATCTACTATTACCACAAGAGCACGGGCCGGCCGGCCGACCCGGCCAAATCGCATACCACCCGTTTCATCGACATCGAAAACGACCCGGCCTACCCCTTCGGATACGGACTGAGTTACACGACGTTCTCGGTGTCGGCTCCCCGGCTGGAAAAGGCGGTGCTGGCTCCCGGCGAGGAGACCCGGGCGCTGGTAACGGTAACCAATACGGGCGAGCGGGCCGGAGAGGAGGTCGTACAGCTCTACGTGCGCGACCGTTTCGCCTCGGTGACACGCCCCGTGAAAGAACTTCGGGGTTTCCGCAAAGTGATGCTCGCTCCGGGGGAATCCCGCACGCTGGAATTTCCGGTCACGAAGGAACAGCTCGGGTTCTACACCAACGACGGGAAGTTCGTGGTCGAACCGGGCGACTTCGACATCATGGCCGGGAACAGCTCGGACAACCTGCTCCGGACCACCCTCACCGTCACGCAACAATAACCCAAACATAAGAATCAGACAAGTGAAAAAACTTATCATTTTGCCGCTGCTCGTTCTCTCGCTGGCAATCTGCCAGCAGAGCCGGGCCCAACTTTATGCCATCAAGACCTCGCTGCCGGCGCTGGCCACCACGAATCTCAACCTGGGAGTAGAAATGGCCGTGGCCAAAAAGGTTTCGCTCGAACTGCACGGCTACATGAATCCGTGGAAATTCACGGACAACTACAAATTCATGTTCGGCGGCGTACAACCCGGCGTACGCTACTGGCTCCGCGAGACCTACGGCGGCTCTTTCTTCGGCCTGCACGGAGGATTCGCCGCCGGCGAAGTCACCTTCAACGCCAACCGCTACAAAGGCTACTTCACCAGCGTGGGCGTGTCGTACGGCTACGCATGGATGCTGGGTGTACGCTGGAACATGGAGGTCGAGGGCGGACTGGGATATTACAACATCCAGTACAAAAGTTTCGACAAGACACGAAACGACTGGAGCTACCGGCGGTCGAAATCCCTGCCCGGTCCCACCAAGCTCTCTCTGAACCTGGTCTATCTGTTTTAAGGTCCGACGATGCGCACCCACACAGGCATCCTGCTGACCGCAGTCATGGCGGCGCAGATGCTCCTCTCCTGCTCCCCCGTCCGGAAAATGGAGAGGAGCGCACAGCCGGTCGGCCTTTCGCAGACCGCCAAACGCAAACTTCCGACCGCTCCGCCGGCCGAAGCGATCGAGGCCAACGGCACCAACGTCACGATCATCAAACGGGACAACGGCATCTCCTACCTGACCGAAATCGAATACGAGGAGGACGGCGCGGCCATCTCGAAGATCGACATCGAGAAGATCGTGGTAACCTCCTCCCTGAAAAGCGTTCCCGAACGGTTCGGATTCATCACCATCGACTTTCTGGTGAACATACCCAAAGAGTTGCAGCAAAAGGACTGGAGCATTATCGTCACCCCCCTGCTGCACCGGACCGACACGACGATCCGTCTCGATCCGGTCGTGCTGCGCGGCCCCCGGGTGGACCGCAAACAGGACCGGGAATACCTGCGGCGGGACCGGCTGGAAAAACGGCTGGAGGAGATCGACTACAACCGGTACACGCTGCGCAACGAACAGGCGACCGTAGCGGAACGCCGGGCCGCCCTGTTCGGCAAACCCGCACCGGTCTACACGGAACGCGCGGCAGCCAAACGGAAACGCCGCGACGCCCACGAGCCGGGAGTGTGGCAATCGGAACGCAACTTCCGGTACGTGACGGAAATCACCCAGCCGACCTATCCCGAAGCCCGGCTGGATTCGGTCGTCACGCAGGCAGGAAATATCCGTTACCACTATTCGCAAAACATCCGCGCGGACGAAAACAACGCTCGGATGAAGCTGACCCTGGAGGGTCGGGCCCGGGACTTCTGGGGCCGGGAACTGGCGCTGGAGGCAAGGGACACGCTCAGTTACACGGTCACGTCAATGACCGGTTTCATCGACCGCACGCCGCGCTACATCTACCGGATCATCGAAAAGTACGCCACGGTAAACGACCGGAACTGGATCACCTTCCCGCTGGGAAAATCCCGGATCATCGACACGCTGGGCAACAACCGGACGGAGCTGGAAAAGATGACCTCCCGGATGAACACCCTGCTCAACCAGTACGAATTCTTCATCGACAGCATCGTGCTGACGGCAGCCTGTTCGCCGGAGGGTTCCATACGGGTCAACGACCGGATATCCCGCGCCCGCGCCCATGCCGTGAGGGACTATCTGGCCGAGAAGTTCGGCGACCAGGTCGACACGCTGATCGAAGTCCGCTGGATCGGCGAGGACTGGGACAATCTGATCGGCCTGCTGCGCAGGAGCCGGGAACTGGAACACAGCGACGGGATCATCGACATCATACGGTCGACCGGCGAACCCGACCGCCGCGACGTACTGATCCGGCGGGCCTACCCGGACGAATACGAAAAGATGCGGGAAGAACTCTATCCCAAACTGCGTTCGGTCAATCTGAAATATTCGCTGCGCCGGGTCGGCATGGTCAAGGACACGGTTTACACGACGGAACTCGACTCGGCCTACATGCGCGGCGTGGAACTGCTCGAAAAGAAGGACTACCGGGGTGCCCTGAAGATACTCGATCCCTACAAGGACATCAACAGCGCCATCACGCTGATGTCGCTCGGATACGACAAACAGGCGTACGAAATCATGGTGACCACGCCCGACACGCCCCAACGGAACTACATGCTGGCGATTCTATGTGCCCGTTCGGGACGGATCGAACAGGGCCTGAAATTTTACAGCCGGGCCTGTGCCGCCGATCCGACGCTGGAATACCGGGGCAACCTCGATCCCGAAATCCAGTTCCTGCTGCGCAGGCAGGACCGGGAGGAGTAACCGACCGTCTCCCCTCCCCGGAGACACAGGCAAAAAAGGGCCGGACATGATGTCCGGCCCTTTTTGCATATCCGTTTTTCCGATGCCACCGGCCCTCTTCCGAAGCCGATGCCCGTGTCGAAACAACGGTCGAAAGGGAATTCGCCCCTATTGCTTTTTGATGGAAGGCACCTTGCCGGTGAAACGGTTCGGGGAAAGCATCAGGAATTTCAGGTCGGGCAGCTTCTCGATGGAGGGAGGAACCGTTCCCGTCAACTGGTTGGCATTCAGAATCAGCGCAGTGAGCGAAGTCAGATCGCCCAGCCCGGCCGGCAGTTCTCCGGAAAGCTGGTTGTGGCTCAGGTCGATCCGGGCCGAAGCACAGGGCTTGGTAAAGAGCGTCATGCCGCCTATTCCGGCCGGGATGGACCCCGTAAGCTGATTGTTGCGCAGGTCGAGCAACAACTGTGCACCGCCCTTGCCGTCCGCCCGGGGAGCCGTATGCTGGGTGTCGCGTCCCATGGAGACGATCTCGGCGGGAATGGTTCCGGTAAGCTGATTGTAACCCAGGCTGATGTTCATCAGACGGGTCATCTTTCCGATCCCGGGAGAGATCGTACCCGAAAGTTTGTTCCGTGTCAGCAGCGCCTGGCGCAGATAGGTCAGGTCATAAAAGGCGTCGGGAATTTTTCCCTCCAGATTATTATCGCGCAAATCCAGCTTCAGCACGCGGCCCCCGCCGACCGAAGTGATGCCGTACCACCCCTCGCCGGTGCCTTTGTCGTAGGCCTTCACATCGGCAGGTCCCTTTTCGGTGAAATCCCATCCCGAATTGTTCTTCCAGTTCGGCCCCCCGGTCGCTTCGTAAAAAGCCTTCAGGGCATCGAAATCCTCCTGCGTGACCTGTGCGGCAGCCGTGAGCGAAAACAGCAGACCCGCCGCCAGCAAACATTTCATTTTCATAATCAAATTTTTTTAGGATTAGTTATCGTCTCCGTCCCCGGTCTCCCGGACGCGGAATTCCGACCACAAGATAGCAATTTTTCCGAAAAAACGGCAACCGGCCCAGGGTCCGCATTGCTCGTTCCGGTTTTTTGGCCTAATTTTGTCCGTTGCGAACACCCTAAAACGAGAAAAATGAGATCGCTGTTTCTTTCGCTGCTCCTCACGCTGGCCGTACTCGCCGCCGGGGCGCAGCGCGTCACCTACTCCATCAACGAGACCTGGCGCTTCCACAAGGGAGAGGCGGCCGGGGCCGAAGCACCCGCCTACGCCGACGAAAAGTGGGAAATCGTCACCCTTCCCCACACATGGAACGCACAGGACGCCGACGACGACACACCGGGTTACTACCGGGGCGTGGGATGGTACCGCAAACACGTACGCATCGGGGAAGAGGCGGCCCGGGGACAGACCTACATCTATTTCGAAGGGGCCAACCAGGAAACGGACCTCTACGTGAACGGCCGCCATGCCGGACACCACACCGGAGGCTACACCCGGTTCTGTTTCGACATCACGGAACTGATACGCCCCGGACAGACCAACGTGCTGGCCGTGAAGGTGGACAATAAGGACAATCCCGATATTCCGCCCCTGTCGGCCGACTTCACCTTTTTCGGCGGCATCTACCGGGACGTTTACCTGATCCATACACCCGCGGTCCACATTTCGACGACGGACTGCGCCTCTTCGGGCGTCTACATCACCACCCCCGAGGTGAGCGAACGGAATGCCGAAGTGAACGTCCGCACGCTGGTGGACAACCGTTCGGGCCGGAAAAGCAGGGTGAGGGTGGAAAACACGGTCTACGCCCCGGACGGAACCCGGACCGTGCAGGCCTCTACACGGATCGAGGCAGGCGGCGGAACGACCCCGGTCGTGCAGGAAAAAATGACCGTACCTCAGCCGGCCCTCTGGAGTCCCGACGCCCCCAACCTCTACCGGGTGGTGACACGCCTGTACGACGACCGCACGGGCGCCCTGCTCGACGAGGTGGTCAATCCGCTGGGACTGCGCTGGTTCGAATTCTCGGCCGACAAAGGTTTTTTCCTCAACGGGAAACACCTGAAACTGATCGGCACCAACCGCCATCAGGACTATCTGGGCAAGGGCTGGGCGCTGGACGACATCGTGCACGTACAGGACGTGCGGCTCCTCAAGGCGATGGGCGGCAACTACCTGCGGGTGGCCCACTATCCGCAGGACCCCGTGGTGATGGAGATGTGCGACAAACTGGGCATCCTCACCTCGGTGGAGATTCCCGTCGTGGACCGCATCACCGAAAACGCCGCCTTCGAGAAAAACTGCCTCGACATGGCCGTAGAGATGGTCCGCCAGGATTTCAACCGGCCGTCGGTGGTGGTCTGGGCCTACATGAACGAAGTGATGCTCCGGCCGCCGTTCAAGGGAGATTCGGTGCGCCATGCGATTTACGGCAGAAACGTGGCGGCCCTCGCCCGCAAGATCGAAAACACGATCCGCCGGGAAGACCCTTCGCGTTACACGATGCTCCCGTGCCACGGCAGTTTCCCGGCATACGATGACGCCGGCCTGCTGCAAATCCCGATGATCGTGGGCTGGAACCTCTACCAGGGGTGGTATTCGGACACCTTCCCTGCCTTCGACCGGGTAATCGACCGCTTCCATCAGCGGCTGCCCGACAAACCCCTTTTCATCACGGAGTACGGCGCGGACGTCGATCCCCGCCTCCATTCGTTCGCCCCGCAGCGGTTCGACTATTCGGCCGAATACGCCAACCTCTACCACCGTCACTACGTGAAGGCGATCATGGAACGCGATTTCATCGCCTCGGCCACGATCTGGAACCTCAACGACTTCTATTCGGAATCGCGCGGCAATGCCGTTCCCCACGTCAACAACAAGGGGATCAACGGGCTCGACCGCCGGCACAAGGACACCTACCTGCTCTACAAGGCCCGTTTCAACCCCGAACCCGCCACGATGATCGGTAACGCCGGCTGGCGAGTACGCGGCGGCGCGGAGACGGCTCCGGGCGAATGTACCCAGCCGGTGGACGTCTATTCCAACGCGAAAACCGTGACCCTCTGTCTGAACGGGAAATCCCTCGGGGAACGGCCCGTCCGGGATTTTTACGCCACGTTCGACGTTCCTTTCGCGGACGGTATCAACACGCTGGAAGCCACGGGCGACAACGGGACGAAGGATCTCCTGCGGGTGGACTTCCGACTGGTCCGCCGGAATCCCGGCAGGGAGTTCCGCGAACTGAACGTCATGCTCGGCTCGCAGCGCTATTTCGAAGACCCGGAACACAGCCAGATATGGATTCCCGAACAGGCCTACACGCCCGGCAGTTGGGGTTACGTGGGAGGCAAGCCTTACGGCAAGCCGACCCGTCACGGAGCGCAGCCCGCATCGGACAACGACATCTACGGAACCCGGCAGGACCCCCTGTTCCAGACCCAGCGCGTGGGACTGGAGGCGTTCCGGGCGGACGTTCCCGACGGACAGTACGCCCTCTACCTCTACCTGGCTGAACTGGAGGGTGATCCGCAGCGGGAGCCGCTCGCCTACAATCTGGGTGGCG
This sequence comes from Gallalistipes aquisgranensis, assembly GCF_014982715.1. NCBI lineage: Bacteria > Pseudomonadati > Bacteroidota > Bacteroidia > Bacteroidales > Rikenellaceae > Gallalistipes > Gallalistipes aquisgranensis. The sequence continues at coordinate 1,713,603 of NZ_JADCJY010000001.1, forward strand.
ACGCGGTCGGACCGAAGAGCACGGGCAAACGGGTGTTCGACATTTCGGTGAACGGCATTCCGGTGCTGACCGGACTGAACATCGCCGAGGAGTTCGGCGCATCGCGGGCCGTGGTCAAAAAGGTGATCGCCGAAGCGGCGGACGGCAAGGGGCTTACCGTCTCCTTCGGCAAGCGGGAAGGGGAACCCGTGCTGAACGCCATCCGCATCTACCGCATCTACTGATCGGCCCCGTTTTTGCAAAAGAACACGGAATAAAAACATTCGTCATGGCAAAGATCGCAACGAAAATCACCCAGCTGATCGGGAACACCCCGTTGCTGGAGACCGAAAACTACAACCGGACCGAAGGGCTGGAAGCCACCCTGCTCGTGAAACTCGAATATTTCAATCCCGGCGGCAGCGTGAAAGACCGCATCGCGCTGGCCATGGTGGAAGACGCCGAACGGCGCGGTATCCTCGCTCCCGGCGCCACGCTGATCGAACCTACCAGCGGGAACACGGGCATCGGGCTGGCTGTCGTAGCGGCCGCCAAAGGGTACAGGCTGATCCTGACCATGCCCGAGACCATGAGCCTGGAGCGCCGCAACATTCTCAAGGCGCTGGGAGCGGAACTCGTGCTGACCCCGGGGGCCGAAGGAATGAAGGGAGCCATCGCACGTTCGGAAAGCCTCCGGGAGGAGACCCCGGGATCGGTGATTCTCCGGCAATTCGAAAATCCGGCCAACCCGGCCGTGCACGAACGGACGACCGGCGAGGAGATATGGCGTGACACGGAGGGGAAAGTGGACATTTTCGTGGCCGGCGTGGGCACCGGAGGTACGGTAAGCGGCGTGGGACGGATACTCAAAAGCCATAAGCCCGGCGTCCGCGTGGTGGCGGTCGAACCGGCCGACTCACCGGTGCTGTCGGGCGGGAAACCCGGCCCCCACAAAATACAGGGTATCGGAGCCGGGTTCGTGCCGGACACCTATTCGGCCGATGTGGTGGACGAGGTGATCCCCGTGGAGAGCGACGACGCCTTCCGGGCCGCCCGCAAACTGGCCCGGACAGAGGGCGTGCTCGGCGGCATATCTTCGGGTGCGGCCCTGCATGCGGCCACCCGGCTGGCCCTCCGGCCGGAGAACCGTGGCAAGGTGATCGTGGCCCTGCTGCCCGACACCGGGGAGCGTTACCTGTCGACCGCGCTGTACGATTTCGAAGGCTACCGGCTCTGAGAATGGCATAAAAAATGATGCATACGGAAGTCATGACCAAAACCGTATGCATCATGAAAAAAATGGCTCTCATTGCGACGGGTCTGATGCTGGCGGCCACCGGGGCCTTCGCCCTGGCCGCATCCCAGACCGGCGCATCCGTCAAACTGCCGGACAAGGCGCAGCAATTCATCCGGAAGTACTTTCCCAAGGCCCGCATCATCCATCTGGAGGCGGAAAAGGATTTTCTGGAAGAACTCACTTACAGCGTGGACCTTTCGAACGGGTTCGAACTCGATTTCGACAGCAAGGGACAGTGGCTCGAGGTGGACGGCGACCACAGCGCACTGCCGGAGGGAATCGTCCCCGAAAAGATCGTCTCCTTCGTGAAACGGAAACATGCCGGAGAGAAAATCGTCCGCATCGAACGTACCCGCAAGGGATACGAGGCGGAACTCTCCGACGACCGGGAACTCAGGTTCAAACCCGACGGCACGTTCATCGGATACGACGACTGACGGCCACGGAAAACGGCAACCCGCAGGTTGCCGTTTTTTCATACTCCCTACCGCCTACCGGACGTCGGACTCTATCTCGAAGACAATTTCGTCCACGAAACTTCCCTCCGTACCGGCCCCCTCGCACCGCTCCTCTCCGACACAGCCCCGGATTTCCCTGCCGTCTCGCCCGCCGCTTCCGACCAGATCGTCCAGACCGACTTCCAACGCGTTGCAAATCGAGCACAGGGTTTTGAGCGTGACGTTGCACTTCCCCGCTTCGATCCGGCTCAGGTTCGACCGCTCGATATCGCAACGATAGGCCAGCTCCTGCACGGTGTACCCCCTCTCCTTGCGCAATTTCCTGATCCTACCCGAAATACGATCCAGCTCATCCTGAAAATCCATTTTCCCCGTGTATCATGTATGATACGCAAAGATTTTATTATATCTTTGTAAGTAGCGTATCATAAATGATACATCGTGAATTTACATCCGATTCACCGGGGGAATATTACATGCGTAAAAAAGGAGTGACGAACATGCTGATAAAGAAAAAAACCGACGGCGGTTTCATCAATCCCACCTACGAACGGTTCAACCGAATCATGGGATATATCGCCATCGCCGCCATACTTATCATATTCATCGTACTGATCGGACTGCTGTTCAAATCCTGAACGGGAAACGAACCGCGGGACCTGCCTCCGGCCCGTCTCTTCTAAAATATGGCTTTCGGAATCTCGTCGATCCGGTTGACGTAGACCACTTCGATCCCTTTCGGGGGTTTGGGCATGCTTTTGCGCAGGTATCCCGACACCACGATCCGACGGAAACCCAACCGGGCCGCCTCGCTGATACGCTGTTCGCTGCGGGAAGCGGGACGAACCTCGCCCGAAAGCCCTATTTCCGCCGTGCAGCAGACCCCGTCGGCGAGCGGACGATCGAAATAGGACGAGATCACCGCCGACACGACGGAGAGGTCGAGCCCCGGATCGGAGACCTTGAATCCGCCCGCGAAATTGAGGAACACGTCCTTCTGGTACATCTTCATGCCCAGCCGTTTCTCGAGCACGGCCAGCAGCATGTTCAGACGCCGCAGGTCATACCCTGTGGCCGAACGCTGGGGCGTACCGTAGGCTGCGTTGCCCACCAGCGCCTGCGTCTCGATCAGGTAGGGGCGGATACCGTCCACGGCAGCCCCCACGGCGATTCCGCTCAGCGGTTCGTCGTAGTGCGACAGCAGGATTTCCGAAGGATTCGTCACCTCGACCAGCCCTTCGGTGCGCATCTCGAAGACGCCGATCTCGAACGTGGCGCCGAACCGGTTCTTGATACCGCGCAGGATTCGGTAGATATTGTTGTTGTCCCCCTCGAACTGCAACACCACGTCCACGATGTGTTCCAGAATCTTGGGCCCGGCGATCATCCCGTCTTTCGTGATATGCCCGATGATGAAGATGGAGGTTCCGCTCCCCTTCGCATATTTCAGCAGGGTGGCGGCACACTCCCGGATCTGGGAGACGCTGCCCGGAGAAGAGTCGATCAGGTCGGTATAGATGGTCTGGATCGAATCCACGATCACCAGGTCAGGACGGATTTCGTCGATCCGGGCCACGATATTCTCCAGCAGGGTGTCGGCATAGATCAGACAGTCGGGATTGTCCGCCTCCAGCCGCTGCGCCCTCATCTTGATCTGCTGGGGCGACTCTTCACCCGAGACGTAGAGGGTCTTGAGACCGGGGGTCCCGAGTGCGATCTGGAGGCTGAGGGTCGATTTGCCGATACCGGGTTCGCCGCCCAGCAGCACCAGCGACCCGCGCACCAATCCTCCGCCCAGTACGCGGTTCACCTCTCCGTTGCCCAGGTCGATACGGCGGTGATGCGGCTCTTCGATCTCCCGGATCGGCATCGGACGCACGGACGGCATCTTCGCCAGGGAAACCGACGCCGCACCGCTCTCCTTCTGGAGCACCTCCTCCGTGAAGGTGTTCCACTCCCCGCAGGAGGGACAGCGGCCCAGCCATTTGGAGGCCTCGTGCCCGCAGTTGCGGCAGAAATATGCTTTTTTAACCTTTGCCATCACCGACCGGTTTCAGAGCCGCAGCGGCCCTATTTGATAAAGAAGCGGTATATGTCGTTGCCGTTGGCGAACAGCAGCAGGGCGAACAGGATAATCATGCCCACGGTCTGCGCCTGCGTCATGAAACGGTCGCTCGGCTTGCGGCGGGTCACCACCTCGTAGAGCAGGAACATGACGTGTCCGCCGTCCAGCACCGGAATCGGCAGGATATTCATCACGGCCAGTACGATCGAGAGGAAAGCGGTGATCTTCCAGAACACCTCCCAGCTCCAGTACTCCGGAAAGATATTCCCGATGGCGATCACGCCGCCCAGCGACTTGTAGGCCTCCGTCTTGGGCGAGAAGATCATCTTCACCTGCTTCCAATAGTTGCTCAGTTCGGCGCCCGTCCGGTGGAACCCGACGGGAATGGCCTCCCAGAAGGTATAGTCGCGCGTCTGCAGCGGGATCAGATTCTGGAGCGGCACCAACGCCGCACCGATCTTCCCGGCATCGGAGACCTTCACCGGCAGGGAGAGGGTCACAGGAGCACCGTCCACTTCGCGTACCACCGTAATATCGGCCGTCTGTCCCGATGCGGCCGCCAGCGCCTTCTGGTACTGGTCGAAATAGCGCATCGGCTCCCCGTTGAAGGCCACCAGCGTATCGCCCGGCAGCAGCCCCGCTTCGGCGGCAGGCATACCCTTCTCGGCATAGGCCACGACGAAAGGCATACGCGGCATCATGAAATCGGGACTGTTCAGCAGACGGGGCAGGTACTCCTCGCCGATGGTGATGCGTACCACCGAATCACCGCGCTGCACGTCGACGTGACGGGCCTGGTTGATGACGATGGCGGGAAAAATCTGGAGGGCGTCCTCGATGACCTCGCCCTCCACGCTGAGCACGCGGTCGCCGTCCCGGAACCCGATTTCGTGTCCCAGATCGTTATAGACATACCCATACCGGATATCGGAGCTGGCGAAATAGGTATCCCCCCACGTGTAGCTCATACCGATATAGATGGCGAAGGCCAGCACCACGTTCATCAGCACGCCCCCGACCATCACCAGCAACCGCTGCCAGGCCGGTTTGGCCCGGAACTCCCACGGCTGCACGGGCTGTTTCATCTGCTCGGTATCCATCGACTCGTCGATCATGCCGGCGATCTTCACATAACCGCCGAAAGGCACCCAGCCGATACCGTACTCGGTGTGGCTGTTTTTGGGCCGGAACTTGAAAAGCGAGAACCACGGGTTGAAAAAAAGGTAGAACTTCTCGACCCGGATGCCGAACATCCGGGCGAAAATAAAATGGCCGAACTCATGGATGAGCACCAGCAGGGAGAAACTCAGTACGAACTGAAGTATTTTGATCGCTATCTCCATTTTTCCGTTATCTGTAAATTCGTTAAATTATCTGTCGTTTCGATTTCATCTCTTCCGCCGCTTCGCAGGCGACCCGACGGGCTTCCGCATCGCTGGCCCCGAGATCGTCCAGTCCGGGTTCCCTCACGAAAGCGACCCGTGCGAGCGTCCGCTCCAGCACTTCGGTGATCTGCAGGAACCCGATCCGCCCCCCCAGGAAAGAGGCAACGGCCACCTCATTGGCCGCATTGAGCACGCAGCAACTGTTTCCTCCCCGCTCCAGCGCCTCGTAGGCCAGCCGCAGATTGGGAAATTTCACGGGATCGGCCTCCCGGAACGTCAGCTCCCCGCACCGGGCCAGGTCGAGCCGCTCGCCCTCCAGCGGCCAGCGCTGCGGGAAAGTCAGGGCATACTGGATCGGCAGCCGCATGTCGGGCGTACCCAGCTGGGCCTTCACCGCCCCGTCGGCGAACTCCACCATCGAATGAACCACCGACTGAGGATGGACGAGCACCTCGATCTGCGAAGGCCGCGCCCCGAAAAGCCAGCGGGCTTCGATCACCTCGAACCCCTTGTTCATCATCGTGGCCGAGTCGATCGTGATCTTGGCCCCCATCTTCCAGTTCGGATGGCGCAGGGCCTGCTCTACCGTCACCCGCTCCAGCTCCTCTGCCGGCGTGTCCAGGAAAGGGCCTCCCGAGGCGGTCAGCACGATCCTGCGGTAGGGGGTCTGTTCACCCACCAGACACTGGAATATAGCCGAATGTTCCGAGTCGATCGGCACGATCGGCACCCGTTTTTCGAGAGCCGTCCGCATAATCAGCTCGCCGGCCACCACGAGGCTCTCCTTGTTGGCCAGCGCGATCTTGCGGCCTGCCTTCAGGGCGCTCACCGTGGGGGCCAGCCCGGCGTATCCCACCAGCGCGTTGACCACCACGTCGGCCTCCGCGCTGCGGGCCACCTGCTCCAACGATTCCGCCCCGGCATAGACCTTCACGGGTACCGCCGCCAGGGCCTCCTTCACCTTCGGATAGTGCTCCCGGTTGGCAATCACGACACTGTCGGGCTCCACCTCGAGCGCCTGCTCCACGAGCCGCTGCCAGTTGTTGTTCGACGTGAGCGTCCGCACTTCGAAACGGTCGGCATGCTGCCGCACGACATCGAGCGTCTGCTCCCCGATCGAACCGGTCGATCCCAGCAATACTATTTTCTGTCTCTCTTCCACTCTTTTTTCCATCACATACGAACGCAGCGTTCCGCCCGGGGCGGAACACCGTCAAAATACCACATACCCTTCCGGGTCGACCGGCGTACCGTTATGCCAGAGTTCGAACCCGAACAGGCCCTTGCCTGCATCGCCCGAAAGGCCCTCGCCCGTGAATCCGATCACTTCGCCCCCCTTCACGCGCGCTCCCGTGGACGGGAGCACCCGCGTCGCGTGCTTGTAGACCGAAAGCAGGTTTCCGGGATGCTGGATCTGCACCACATAGCCATCGTCGGGCGACCAGGCGGAAAGCACCACCGTCCCGTCCTCCACGGCCATCACCTGCTGGCTGGCCGCCGTAGCGATCCCTACCCCGAAACGCTCCTCTTTCGGATTGAAATGCTCGGCCACCACACCCCGCACGGGAGGCATCAACTCGAGACCCGTACGCACGGTGCGCACCTTGGCCGGATCGCTGAGCCGGTAGATTCCTCCGCCTTCCAGTTCGGCGCGCAGGAGCGAATCCTCCCGGCTGGGATGCACCGTTTCCGGACGCGAAACCCGCATCGAATCGCCCGCCTGCGTAACGTCGCGGACGATCGGGGTCTTCCCCTCCATGATCAGGGCGATATTGTCGCTGTACACCTGCATCTGGGCCAGTTCCCGCTCCAGCGAATCAATGCGCACGATATTGGAAATGAGCATTTCGCGCGACTTGTTGCCCGGATAGCCGGGAATCAGGTCGAGAATCGGCGTGTAGGCCACCGTGGTCAGAATGACGATGAACAGCACCAGCACCAGCGCCACAAAACCCGTCAGCACGTTGGCGGGACTGATATACATGTACCAGACCTCGCTGTCGTTATGTTGGTTCCTCAGACTCAGGCGGTGTTTCTCCCGCAGGTTTCTCAGGAAATAGACGAAATTGCGTTCCGATTTCATGGCATCCGGACAATTTAGAGCACAAAGATAACAAAAGATCGCAAATAAGCGCGGATCGTCCGCCCCCATCTGTCCACATTAAACGGACGGAAACCCGGTTTATTTTCACACCGGTCCCTTTCCCGCCCCCGGACGGGCGGATTTTCGCACCGGATGACCGGAAAATGCTATTATTTTCCCGTATCGCGGTTATGTAAATAATTTAAAAATTCTATATTTGTAGCGGTAATCATTGCCGGATTCAACATACACATAAAAAATAACACGAATGACTGTCAAACCTACACTATTGGTTCTCGCGGCGGGCATGGGTTCGCGCTACGGTTCCCTCAAACAGATGGACGGAGTGGGCCCCGACGGGGAAGCCATCATCGACTATTCGATCTACGACGCGATCCGCGCCGGGTTCGGCAAGGTGGTGTTCGTCATCCGCCACAGCTTCGAGAAGGAGTTCCGGGAAATCTTCACCCCGGAGCGTTTCGGCGGCCGGATCGCCGTCGAATTCGTATTCCAGGAGCTCGACATGCTTCCCGAGGGATTTTCGGTTCCCGAAGGGCGCGTGAAGCCCTGGGGCACGAACCATGCCGTCATCATGGCGGCCGGCGTGATCCGCGAACCGTTCGCCGTGATCAATGCCGACGACTTCTACGGCAAGGACGCCTACGCCACCATTTCTCAATACCTGCAACAGGTGGCCGGCCAGCACGACCGTTACTGCATGGTGGGCTATCAGGTGAAGAACACCCTTTCCGACTTCGGAGCCGTGTCGCGCGGCGTGTGCGAAGTGGACGCGCAGGGGGACCTGGTTTCGATGGTCGAGCGCACGAAGATCGAACGCACAGACGGCAGGATCGTCTACCACGAGGAGGACGGCGACCATCCGCTGCCGGACGACGCACCCGTGTCGATGAACCTTTTCGGTTTCACGCCCGACTATTTCGAGCATTCGGAAAAATACTTCAAGGTGTTCCTGAAGGAAAACATGGACAACCTCAAGGCCGAATACTACATTCCGACCATGGTCAACAAGCTGGTTTCGGAGGGCACGTCCAAAATGAAAGTGCTCCACACCGACGCCCAGTGGTTCGGCGTGACCTATAAGGAGGACCGGCCCAAAGTGGTGGCCAAGATCGAGGAACTGATCCGTCAGGGCGTTTATCCCCGCAGCTTATGGAAATAGAACAGAACGTGTGGGGCTTCACGCCCGAGGGCGAAGCCATCATCCTCTACACGATGCGCAACAGCCGCGGAGCCTCGGTCCAGCTCACCAACATCGGGGCGAGCGTAGTCTCCGTACAGGTGCCCGACCGCGACGGCACACTGGCCGACGTGGTGCTCGGCTACAAGGAGTGGAAAAGCTATTTCGGCGACGGGCCCCACATGGGCAAGTGCGTGGGCCGGTTCGCCAACCGCATCCGGGAGGGCCGTTTCACGCTGGACGGCAAGGAGTACCGTCTGCCCCGCAACGACGGCCCCAACCACCTGCACGGCGGCCCGGGCGGATTCGCCAACAAAATCTGGGCTTCGCGCGTGGAGACCGACCGTGTGGTCTTCTCGCTCGTCAGTCCCGACGGCGACCAGGGATATCCGGCCGAAGTGGGTGTCGAGGCGGTCTATGACTGGAACGACGACTGCGAACTGGAGCTCACCTTCTACGCGAAGAGCGATGCCCCCACGGTGCTCAACCTCACCAACCACACCTACTTCAACCTGGCGGGCGAGCACAGCGGCAGCGTATTGGGGCACACCCTCCAGCTGAAAGCCTCGAAATGGCTGCCTGCGGACAAGGCGCTGATCTTCACCGGGGAGATCGCCCCGGTCGAAGGTACTCCGATGGATTTCCGCACGGCCAAAACGCTCGGACGCGACATCGAAGCCGACTTCGAACCGCTGAAAAACGCCCGCGGCTACGACGCGAGCTGGGTGGTGGACGGCTGGAAAAAGGGAGAGCTGCAACAGGTCGGCACGCTGGCCGATCCGGTGTCGGGACGGGTCATGGAGATCCACACCACCCAGCCCGCCCTCCAGCTCTACACGGGCAACTGGCTCGCCGGATCGCCCGAGGGCAAGAGCGGCCGGGGATACGAAGACCACGAAGGCGTGGCGATCGAATGTCAGGGCTATCCCGATTCGGTCAACCACCCCGAATTCGTTCCGGCCCGGCTGGAAGGCGGGGAACTCTATTCCGAAAAGATCATATACAAATTCACGACACTCTCCTGACCGATCCCGGAACACACTCCGGACAACTACTGATAAAAATCACTTAAAACTCCGTATTCATGAAATTCGAATTGCTCGACACCGTCATTTTCATCGTCTACTGCGTGCTCGTGGTAGGCATCGGACTGTGGGTGTCACGTGAAAAGAAAGGGGTCAAGAAGGACTCCAAGGACTATTTTCTGGCGAGCAAGGCGCTGCCCTGGTGGGCCGTCGGCGCCTCGCTGATCGCCTCGAACATCAGTGCCGAACAGTTCATCGGCATGTCGGGTTCGGGCTTCGCCATCGGCATGGGCATCGCCTCCTATGAATTCATGGCGGCCCTCACGCTCATCATCGTGGCGATGTTCTTCCTGCCCATCTACCTTCACCGCGGCATCTACACGATGCCCCAGTTCCTCGAACAGAGGTTCGACAAACGGGTGAAGACCGTGATGGCCATCTTCTGGCTGCTGGTGTTCATCTTCGTCAACCTCACTTCGATCCTCTATCTGGGTGCGCTGGCCGTGAAGAACATGATGGGCGTAGACCTGATCTGGGGCATCATCGGACTGGCGGCCTTCTCGGCTCTCTATTCCATCTACGGCGGGCTGAAGGCCGTGGCATGGACGGACGTGATCCAGGTGGTCTTCCTGATCGGCGGCGGACTGGTGACGACCTACGTGGCATTCCGGATGCTGGGCGGCGGCGACGTGATGAACGGCGTGCAGGAACTGGCGGCCAAGGCCAGCGACAAGTTCGACATGATCCTCGACAAGAGCCATCCCTCCTATAAGGAACTGCCCGGTCTGAGCGTGCTGATCGGCGGCCTGTGGGTGGCCAACCTCTACTACTGGGGCTGCAACCAGTATATCATCCAGCGGGCGCTGGCCTCCAAGTCGATCGACCAGGCCCAGAAAGGCCTCGTCTTCGCCGGCTTTCTGAAAATCCTGCTCCCGCTGATCGTCGTGATCCCGGGCATCATCTGCTACGTCATGGTCCAGGACGGCATGATCGACGACATCGGCAAACCCGACAACGCCTATCCCGTGCTGCTGAGCATGGTGCCGGTCGGTATCCGCGGACTGGCTTTCGCCGCGCTGGTGGCCGCCATCGTCAGCTCGCTGGCCTCGATGATGAACTCCATATCGTCGATCTTCACGATGGACGTCTACAAATCGTACATCGACAAAAACGTATCCGAACAGAAAATGGTGAGCGTGGGACGCTGGACGAGCGTGGTGGCTCTGATCATCGCCTGCGTGATCGCCCCCGTGCTCTCGAATCTGGACCAAGCGTTCCAGTACATCCAGGAATTCACGGGCTTCGTCAGCCCCGGTGCACTGGCCATCTTCCTGGCCGGGTTCTTCTACAAGAAGGCCACGGCCAACGGTGCGCTGGCTGCCGCTTTCGGCACGTTCGTCTTCTCGGCCCTATTCAAATGGCTGCTTCCCGCCATGCCATTCATGGACCGGATGGGCATCGTCTTCCTGATCTGCTTCGCCCTGATCGTGATCTTCGCCCTCGTCGAACGCAAGCCCGTCGACACGGAGAAAGTCACCTATCCCAAAGGACTGTTCCGGACCTCTGCCGGCTTCAAGATCGGCGCCCTGCTGATCGTGGCCATCCTGATCTTCATCTACGCGATCTGGTGGTAGCGGAAGCCGCAATCCGACCGTAAAAGCGGGCCGCCGAACGGCGGCCCGCTTCCGTTCTGCAAAAACGAAAAGGAGGGAGCCGACACCCGAGGTTGGAACAGTTCTTGATACCTTTTCTTTTCCACACGATACGAAGAGGCAATTATGGAAAAGAAGAGGATCGCAGTCACGGGAGGAGCCGGGTTGATCGGCTCGCACCTGTGCGCCCGGCTGTTGCGGGAAGGACACGAAGTCGTCTGCATTGATTCGCTGCTGAGCGGGGAACGAAACGACATACAGGAACTGGAACGGAATCCCGACTTCCGGTTCGTACGGCACAACGTACTTAATCCCTACAACATAGAGGCAGACCAGCTGTACAATCTCGCGGCTCCGGCCACCCCGCTCTATTTCCGCCATCATCCGGTCGAAACGCTGAAGATCAATCTCCTCGGCACCATGCATGCGCTCGATGCCGCACGGGCCGCAGGAGCCACCCTGCTGCAAGCCTCGGCCGGAGACATCTACGGATCGTCCCGGCAGTCGGTCCAGGGAGAGGATTTCTGGGGCAATGTCAATCCGACCGGTATCCGGTCGGCCAACGAAGAGGGGAAACGGGCCGCCGAAAGCCTGTGCAGGGCCTATCGGGACCAATTGAAACAGCCCGTCAGAATCGCCCGCATCTTCAACACCTACGGACCGGGAGCCGGATTCAGCGACAGCCGCGTACTGTTCCACTTCATCGCGGACGCCCTGCTCGGAAAAGACCTGATGATCTACGGCAACGGAGAACAGACCCGCTGTTTCTGTTATGTGGACGACATGGTGGAAGGGCTCGTGCGGCTGATGAACGATCCTCCGTCCGGCTATTCGCTTCCCGTCAATCTGGGCAGTAACCGGGAAATCACGATCAACGAACTGGCCTCACGCATCGTATCCCTCACGGGGAGCCGGTCGAAAATCGTGCACCTCACCCCTCTCGACGACGATCCGAGACACAAGACGCCCGACATCACACGGGCCCGCCAGCTGCTGGGGTGGGAACCCCTCACGTCGCTCGACGAAGGACTGGGCCGGACCATCGAATACATGGAATCGCTGCTGGACAAGGACGACCGGCACCATCCCTACCTGTCGTGGGTAGAGATGAACTAAAGGGTGTCGTCCAACTGCCAACTCACCTCGTCATCCAGACGCGGGAAAAGCGGAGACGCCGCGACCCGCGGATCGGCGAGGAATGTCCGCACCCGTTCCCTTCCCTGCGGAGCGTGGCGGATCATCCGTCCGAGAAACGCCGTCCAGGCCGGAGTTTCCGCCGGAACGGCCTGCGCACAGGCTTCTGGAAGAAGCGCCTGCAAACGGTCGTAATCCCATCCGTCGGCACCCCGGGCCAGGGCATGCGCCCCGGTCATCAACGCCGCGTAACGCAGACATTCCGCACGGGGGGTATCGAGTCCGGCTCCGCCGCCCCGCGCTACCTCGGGTTCTCCCGGTACCGGACCGTCCCCGCCAAGCCAACGGAACAGAACGGTTCCGGCCCACCGCGTACGTCCCAACAGAGCATAGGCCAAATGCTCTGCAACCTCGGTGTTGACGACGCCCCGGGCCCAAAAATCCAGTTCATCGGGAGACAACTGTTCCGCATCGGCCGTGTAGATGCCGGCCAACCGGAGTTCCCGCACCTGCTGGCGGTAAAGCAGCCGCGCCAGTTCATGGTCGGGCCCGAAGGCCGCCGCAGCTTCCCGGATCGCGGGCACGGCCACGCCGTAACTCAACGGATAGACGATACCGCGGGCTGTCATGGCTTCGACCACAGCCCCGTTCATCTCCGGACGCAGGCGACGCATCAGAGCGGCCATCCGTCCGCTTTTGCCCTCCATTCCCGTCCGGCTATTTTACGGCTCCGGTCGGCACGTCGATCGTGGTTCCCCACTGATAGACGGGCACACGGCGGGCAGCCAGTTCGGTCTTCCCGTCCACCAGACGGCAGTTCACGAAATCGGCCACACGGAAATTGATCCCCGGCCGGTTGTCGCGCGGCGAACGACGGGGAAGCGACCGGGCATCGGCGCGTCCCTCCGGACGCAGCTCCAGCACGAGAGGCCGGCCGCTCAGGTCGCTTCCGGCCAACAGTCCGGCCGTATCCGAAAAGCGGCACACGATATAGTTCAGTTTGCCCGAATCAGGCAGCACGGTATATTCGCGCACCATCTGCTGGACGTACTGTTTGCCCAGGAAAAGCGAAAGATACTCCTGTTCGAGCCGGGCGATCTCCTCCAGGGCGGCCTTCATGCCGGCACCGAAAACATTCTCTCCCGCCTCGCCGGTCACCAGGTCGAAACGGCGCTTGCGCAGGGTGAAAATCGCATTGGCGGCCGCTTTGGCCATCTCCTCCGTACTGCGTTCCACGGTCTCCGTCCGGTCGGGAGCGATTTTCACGAAGGATGTGTCGCTCTCGACGTGGGAGACGACCACCCGTTCCGAAACGACGGGTTCGATTCCGCGGTCGTCGAAACGCACTTCGTTGAACTCACGGCCCGGCACCGGCTCTCCGAAATGGCCCGGTACCCCGGCCAGCGGGGCGGCGATCGCTCCGTCGGCTTCGCGGATGTCGGAATCGGAATACCCGAGCGATGCGTCCCTGATGGTATAGATGTCCTTATCGGCCAGCGGCGCCATCACCCCCAGGTATTTCTGGGCGAAACGGGCGTAAGGTCCCCGGCGGATCGTCTCCTTCTGCACCACGATATTCACCTTCAGAGTGGTCGAAGGCATGGAATAGACCGCTCCGGAGGGAGACTCCACCAGACCGACCCGCGCGATGCGCGCGCTCTGTGCACCGGCCGTCAGCACCGCCGCCGAGGATGCGATCCCCAGCAGCGCTATTTTTACCGTCTTTTTCATAATCAGTCGTTTTACGATATACCGTATATCGGGCGAATTTACGTTTTTTCCCTCAAAAGTCACGGTTCCCGGCTCAAAATTTCAGATAAAAATCACGGGTGAGCCTCCTGTACTCCTCCGAAAAACCGCTCCGGTCGGCCGTCGACACGGCGAGCGTGTCTTCGCAGGGCATCGCCATTTCCGTGCCGAACTCGGTCAGAACCCGCATGACGGGCAGTCCGGGAGCCGGAACGACCGCCGTGCGGCGCAGCGGATACAGGCCCTCTCCGGCTGCCAGGTCCGTCAGCCGCTCCATCCCGTCCGGAGGAAGAATCACGGAAAAAATCCCCCCCGGGGCGAGTAGGCACCCCACGCAGACCGCCAGGTCCGGATAAGGCAGCGTATCGGCATGGCGGGCCGCCGAACGGGCCGGATCGGGACACCGCAGCGAATCGACGAAATAGGGCGGATTGGAGACGATATGGTCGTAACCCTCCCCGTCGTATTCCCTCGCAAAATCCTGCAACGAGCGGGGAATCACCCGTACGGCACCGGGCCACGGACCCGCCGCCACATTCTCCTCCGCCTGCCGAGCACTCCGCCCGTCCACCTCCAGCGCATCCACCCGGAAGCCGTCCGGAGCACCGCATGCCTCCAGCCGCTGGGCCGCCATCAGGGCGATCAGCCCCGTTCCGGTACCCACGTCCAACAGGCGGCGCTGCTCCGGCCCGATACGGCACCAGGCCCCCAACAGCACGCCGTCCGTACCCACCTTCATGGCCGAACCGCCCTGCTCGATCCGGAACTTTTTGAAACGGAACCAACTGTTCGACATAACGCATCAATTTTTGAGAAAGCCGTCCATACCGGCCCCGAAAAGGGCGAAATCGAAGCGGACGGGATCGTCCGGATCGAACGTCCGGAGCGCCCCGGTGATCTCCTCCACGGCACGCCAGTCGTTCTGCCGCCGGGCAAGCAGACCCAGCGCCCGCCCCATCGAGGCGGTATGCACGTCGAGCGGCAGGTAGAGGGCCGAGGCGGGAATTCCCGTCCAGAGCCCGAAATCCACGCCCCGGTCATCGCGGCGCACCATCCAGCGCAGATACATGTTGAGCCGTTTGCAGGCGGCGCCCCGGTCAACGGAGGAGAGATGTTTCTCCGTCCGGGCAGGGTGCTCCGCCCCGAAAAAAGCGCTCCGGAACCGCGAGAGCACCGGACGCAGGTCGCCCGCACCGGCATACTCCCGTTCGAAAAAGGCTCCGATACCGCCATGCTCCGTCCAGAGGCGGCGCAGGGCGGCCACGTAGGCAACCAGATCGTCTCCGTTAAACGTGCGGTGGACGAACCGCCGGAGGGATTCGATCTCCCGGGGAGCGGCGTGCATCACGAAATCGAAGGGAGAGTCGTCCATCAGCTCCATCAGGCGGCGGCCGTTGCGCACGATTATCTTCCGGTTGCCCCACGCGATAGTCGAGGAGAGAAATCCGGCGATTTCGATATCCTCCCGACGGGTAAAACGGTGCGGTATGCAGATCGGATCGTCTCCGATGAAATCGGGCGAATCGTAGCGGTCGTACAGCCGTTCGAGCAGCTCGCCCAACGCCTCCCGGTCGGGAAAAAGATTCGCTCCGGACTCCATGTCACGCTACGATCTGTCCGTCGCTCATCACGATCCGGCGGTCGGCCATTTCAGCCAGGTGTTCGTCGTGGGTGACGATCATCACCGTCTGTCCGAAGCGGTCGCGCAGCTCGAAGAAGAGCCGGTGTATCTCATCCCTGTTTTTCGAGTCGAGATTGCCGGAGGGCTCGTCGGCCAGCAGCACGGCCGGACGATTAATCAGGGCACGGGCGATGGCAATGCGCTGCTGTTCGCCGCCCGACAGCTCGGCCGGCTTGTGTCCGATGCGGTGCTCCATTCCCAGCAGGGCGATCAGCTCCCGGGCCTGCTCCTCCACTTCGCGGCGGTCGCGTCCCCCAATATACCCCGGAATACAGACGTTCTCCAGCGCCGTGAACTCCGGCAAAAGATGGTGGAACTGGAACACGAAACCGATCTTCCGGTTGCGGAACGAAGAAAGGGCACGGTCCGAAAGGGTGTCGGTCCGTTCGCCGCCGAGAGTCACTGTCCCCCGGTCGGGACGGTTCAGCGTCCCCACGATCTGCAACAGGGTGGTTTTTCCCGCCCCGCTGGCACCGACCACGGAGACCACCTCGCCCGCCTGCACGGTCAGGTCGATTCCCCGGAGCACTTCGAGCGCCCCGTAACTCTTGTGAATATCCCGCACCTCAATCATGGGTTTCGTCTCCATGGCATTCGTTATAATAGTTGAACAAACGGATCACATCGCGGGCCGCCCGCGTATCGTGGACGCGCAGGATCGAAGCCCCGCCCCGCAGACACTCCCAATGGAGAGCCGTCGTGCCGTACAGCGATTCGGCGGGGGTTGTATCCAGCACCTTATAGATCATCGACTTGCGCGAAATTCCCGCCAGAACGGGCACGCCGAAACGGGCGAAACGCCTCAGGGCCCCGAGCAACAGGTAGTTCTGCGCCGTGGTCTTGGCAAAACCGAAACCGGGGTCGAGAATAACCTGCCGCACCCCGGCCTCCGCGAGCTGCGCCGTCTTGGCCTCGAAAAAATCCTCTACGGCGGCCACCACGTCCGTGTACTCCGTGTGGCGCTGCATCGTGGCCGGCGTCGCCCGCATGTGCATGGCGATATAGGGCACCCCGTACTGGGCCGCCAGCGGAACGATCTGAGGATCGAGCTCCCCGGCCGAAATATCGTTCACGATGCAGGGACCGAACTCCTCCAGCACCCTCCGGGCCACCCCGGACCGGAACGTATCGACGGAAACGACCATATCGGGAGCCACTCTCCGCACGGCTTCCACTCCGCGGGCCACCCGTTCGTACTCCTCGGCGGGCGACACGTCGTCCGCCCCCGAACGGGAAGAGTAGCCCCCCACGTCGATCATCGAGGCACCCTCCTCCACGGCCTTCCTCACCCCCTCTTCGATCAGCCCTGCGCTGAAACGCCGGCTCCCCTCGAAAAAGGAGTCGGGCGTCACGTTCAGAATGGTCATCACTGCGGGGGTCGCCAGATCGAGCGTCCGGCCGCCAATTTCTATCTTCATTTCATTCATTCGGTTTCGTCCACAATTCATGCAACAACCCGACCTGAGCCACCAGAGACTCCCGACCGTCGTTGCGGATCACCCGGTCGGCCCGGGCCAGCCGTTCATCATCGCCGGACTGGGCGGCGATCCGCGCACGCACCCGATCGGAAGAGACACCGTCCCGCGCCACCGTCCGCGCCACACGCACCTCTTCAGGCGCCGTGACGACCACGACCCGATCGACGTAACGGTCGAATCCACTCTCCAGCAGGATGGCACTCTCCAGGATCACATAGGGCGGCACTCTGCCGCACCGTCCCCCTGCATAGCGGCCGGCCCACTCCAGAAAGTCGCGTCCTACGGCCGGATGCACGATCCGGTTCAGGGAGTGCAACAGGTCCGGATCGGCGAACACGAGCTCCGCCACCCGTTTCCGGTCGAGCCCCTCCTCCCGGTAGACCTCCCCGCCGAGCAGGTCGGCGATCCGGCGGCGCAGGGATGCGTCGCCATTCATCAGCGCCCGGGCCCGGCTGTCCGAATCGTAAACGGGGACGCCCAACAATCCGAACAGGCGGCATACCGTACTTTTGCCGCTGCCGATTCCGCCCGTTATGCCGACACGGATCATCGCTCGTCGTCGGACAAGGTGATCTCGGGCAGCTCTCCCACCGAGATGATATGGATGTCTCCGTTGCGGGCCGAAATGGCGTTCTGCAGCGAGAAAGGATTGATGACATAGGCACCCTTGTCCCTGAGCGAAGGGGTCAGCTGCACGTCGTCCACGTCGAGCACCAGGTCCTTGTGCAGGAAAAAGCGGTGGGCGAAGAGCCTCGAACCGGTCCCTTCGGCCACGCAACGCACCCGGAAGTGGTTGTTCCCGATCCGCACCGAAACCGGAATTTCGGCGGTATAGGTGTAACTCAGCTTGGTGATGTACCACAGCACCGTAGAGAGAAGCAGCAGCAAAAGAAAAACAGGAGAGACGTACTGTCTGAACGTCTTGCGTATGAAAAGCCAGAAATTGCGCATAATCGTCGGTTGAACCGCTACAAAGTAAACGATTTTTTTTCTTTTAAAAAAGGGGAAGCCGGCTCCAGAAGAGAGCCGGCTTCCCCGTATGGTCCGCGGTGCGGGAGCATCCGCCCGGCGGGATTTACTTTTTGCCTTTGGCCTTCTCGGCGGCGTACTTCTCGTTCAGCCCCTTGAGCACGACCGAGGTGATGTCGAGCATGGGATCGGCATTCAGGATGGGACCAGCCGCCGTGGTGCTGATAATCATGCCGTAGCGGTAATCCTTGTTGAACTCCTTGAGGTACTCCACGATGCTGTAATGTATCTGGTTGAGCATGACCTGTTCCTCCTCGGCCATCTCCTGCATGGCGGTGTCGCGGTGCTGCATGAAGGTCTGCTGCTGCTTCTGCAGCTTCTCCTCCGTCTCGGCCATCTGGGAACGGGTCATCAGCCCCTTCTGCGCCTTGTCCTGGTAATCGCGCACGTCCTTCTCCAGGCTGCGGCCCTTGCTGGTGAGTTCGTTCTCGACCTTCTTGGCCTTCACTTCGTAGTCACCGCGCAAATCCAGGTACATATCGTATTTGCTGACCAGCGAGTCGATGTTGATATAGGCGACCTGACTGCTGGTCACACGGACCTGGGTGGTATCGGACGAACCGACCGTCTGGGTGGCGGCGCCGTTCTTGCAGCCGACGAGCGCGAACATCATGACCGACGCTATAAAAAACAGTTTTCTCATGGTTATAGAGCGAATTTTTAGTGAATAACAGCCACAAAGATATAAAGTTTTCCTTACGTTTGACTATTTTTGCGAAAAATAAGCCGCATCATGTACGAATACATCTCGGGAGAAATCGCCGAACTCACCCCCGCCTACGTGGTGATAGAAGCCGCCGGCGTGGGGTATTACATCAACATCTCGCTGCAAACCTACACGGAGATCGAACACGAACGGTCGGCCCGCATCTACACGCACTACATCGTGCGGGAGGACGCGCAGATCCTGTACGGGTTCGCCACCCGGCAGGAGCGGGAGCTTTTCCGCCTGCTGGTCAGCGTATCGGGCGTGGGAGGCGGCACGGCGAGGATGATTCTCTCGACCTATTCGCCCCGGGAGCTGGCGGGCATCATCTCCACGGAGAACGCGGGCCTGCTCAAGAACGTCAAGGGGCTCGGGCTGAAGACGGCCCAGAAGATCATCGTGGAACTCCGCGACAAGATCGCCGGGCAGGCCACCACGATCGAGCCGGCCGCCCTGCGCGGGGCCGGCGGCGATGCGGTGTACGACGAGGCGCTGGCCGCCCTCACCATGCTCGGGTTTCCTAAAGCGGCCTCGGACAAGGCGATCCGCAGCCTGATGAAGGAGAATCCTTCGGCTGCCGTGGAAGAGGTGATCCGCCAGGCCCTCAAGCGCCTCTGACCGGAAACACCTGCCGGAAAGACCGTTCGCGGCTTCCGGCCGAAAGGGGTTCCGCGACGCGGGAAAAGGCGCGGGGAGTATGACGGATCGTTACCTCGATGTTAAATTAATGTTAAGATATGAAGCGGCGGCCGGCTTTTTTCCGCCTGATTTAAAATAAAAAGCCTATTTTTGCGGCAAATTTGAACGAAATGAGCGCTTATGGATAGTATCTTTACTATTATCGTAGTCATTCTCATGGCATTGGCGGTTTCGGGCCTTATGGTCGGCGTGGCGAACGACGCCGTGAACTTCCTCAATTCCGCCCTCGGTTCGAAAGTGGCTCCCCGCTATGTCATCATGACCGTCGCCTCGGTCGGCATCCTGATCGGGGCCATCACCTCCAGCGGCATGATGGAAGTAGCGCGAAGCGGAGTGTTTTATCCGGAAATGTTCACGTTCAGGGACATCATGATGCTGTTCCTGGGAGTCATGTTCGCCAACGTGATCCTGCTCGACTTGTTCAACACCTTCGGCTTGCCCACTTCCACGACCGTCTCGCTGGTGTTCGGCCTGCTGGGTGCGGCCATCGCCGTGGCAACCGTGAAGATTTCGGCCAACGACGCGCTCGACATGAGCGACCTGGCCCAGTTCATCAACTCGGGAAAGGCCATGGCCATCATCTCGGCTATCCTGGTTTCGGTGGTCATCGCCTTCACCTGCGGGTCGATCGTCATGTATATCACGCGGGTCATCTTCACGTTCCGGTACCACAAGGTGTTCGGACGCATCGGAGCGCTCTGGTGCGGTATCGCCTTCTCGGCCATCGCCTACTTCGCCGTGTTCAAAGGGCTCAAAAGCACGCCGCTCATCAGCGCCGAAACGCTGGATTTCATCAATGCACACATCTGGATCGTACTGCTGTGCATGTGGGCGGGATGGAGCCTTCTGATGGCACTGCTCCAACACCTTTTCAAGGTAAATATACTGAAAATCACCGTACTGGCCGGAACGTTCTCGCTGGCGCTGGCTTTCGCGGGCAACGACCTGGTGAACTTCATCGGCGTGCCCATCGCCGGGTACGACTCCTATAAAATCGCGCTGGCTTCGGGAAATCCCGACATGCTGATGGGTGAACTGAACAATCCGGTCGTCGCCAACATCGGATTCCTCATTCTGGCCGGCGTTATCATGGTCGTTACGCTGTGGACATCCAAAAAGGCCAAGAGCGTGAGCGACACCGAGATCAACCTGGCCAAACAGGACGAAGGCGTGGAGCGGTTCGGCTCGACGCTTATGTCCCGTTCGCTGGTGCGGCTGGCCCTGAGCGCCAACAAGACCTACGAGGCCGTAGTACCCGAATCGCTGCAACGGGCGCTGAACAAGCGCTTCATTCCGCTGCGCGCCTCGGAGAAGGACGGAGCTCCGTTCGACCTGATCCGGGCTACGGTCAACCTGACGGTCGCTTCGCTGCTGATCTCGATGGCCACCTCCCTCAAGCTGCCCCTTTCGACCACCTACGTCACGTTCATGGTGGCCATGGGCAGTTCGCTGGCCGACCGGGCATGGGGGCGTGAAAGCGCCGTGTACCGCATCACGGGCGTGCTGGCCGTCATTTCGGGCTGGTTCCTCACCGCACTGATCGCCTTCGTGATCGCGTTCGTCGTGTCGATCGCGCTGATGTACGGGGGCACGATCGCCGTACTGGCCATCGCTGCGCTCTGTGCGTTCCTGTTGATCCAGAGCAGCGTCCTCCACAAGAAACGGGAGACGAAGGCAAGCCGCCGCGAAGGGAGCGACCGGGCCGACGAGGGCGCGGACGAAGTGATCCACCGCTGCATGACCGAAGTGAGCGAGACGATGGAGGAGGCCACGAAAATCTACAAGGAGACACTGATAGGCGTTTTCAACGAAGACCGCAAACTGCTGAAAAAAATGGTCAAGGAGTCGAACGACCTTTTCTATCAGGCCCGTGAACGCAAGTACGAAATGATGCCCACGCTCCACAAGCTGCAGGACAACTACATCAACACGGGACACTACTACGTGCAGGTGGTGGACTACATCAGCGAAGTGACCAAGGCGCTCGTCCACATCACCCGGCCCTGTTTCGACCATATCGACAACAACCACGAGGGCATGACCAAGGAGCAGGTGGAAGACCTGATGAAGATCAACAACGAAGTGGCCTACATCTACGACAAGATCGTGCAGATGCTCAAGAGCAACGACTACACCGAGATCGAACAGGTGCTCCGTCTGCGGGACAGCCTCTTCGAGTCGATCGCCCAGGCGGTGAAGAACCAGCTCAAACGGATCAAGAACAAGGCCACGAGCACCAAATCCAGCATGCTTTACCTGAACATTCTGAACGAGACCAAAACCATGGTGCTCCAGTCGAGGAACCTGCTCAAATCGCAGAAATACTTCATCGAGGAACAGGAGTGAGCCACCGGAAAAAACAGGCCGTACCGAACAATATTTCGCACCGCTGTCAGTTAATTATATGCAGCGGTGCATTTTTTTGCTTTTGGCCGAAAAAATGCGTACGTTTGTACGGTTTTAATGGGTTTTAACGGTATCGTATGAGATATATTGCAAGTTGTATTCTGGGTCTCTGCCTGCTATCGGGCTGCGGAAGCGACAGCAATATCGTACCCGACCAGCGTACCGCCATCGAAAGCTACATCGCCAACCGGTATCCCGACTATATCGTTCAGAACGGCGTCTACAAGTGCGTCACCAATATGGACCGTCCGGAGTATGCCACGGCGGAAATAGCCTCTTCGGGCGACTCGGTCTGGTTCCACTTCGCCGCCTACACGTTCGGCTCCTCTCCCGCCGCCTCGCCCTATTTCACGGACATCGCGGAGATACTGGAAGGGGATACGGTGCTCAATCCGAAGTACTGGCCGAACGGACCCCAGGCTGTGAAAATCGGGGCGACACCGATGATCAAGGGGCTGACCGCAGGGTTGCCGGAGTGCCGTACGGGCGATTCGGTCCTGCTGTTCATCACCTCCGATCTCGGCTACGACGACAAGACGGTGGGTGTGGTGGAGAAAAATACCGCCCTGATGTATTTCCTGAAGATAGAAAACGTGAAAAAACAATAGCCAAACAAGATGAAAATACGCTTTCGCATACTTTTCATGCTGACCGCAGCCACGCTCGCGGCCGTCTCCTGCGCCAAAAAGAACGATGAAGACTACAACGTAGTGGAGCAGGCTTCGCTGGACGCATGGATGAAAATAAACGCTCCCGACGCACAGAAGCTGGACAACGGCATGTATATCGAAACCGTCACTCCCGCACCGGAAGGGGCTGCGGCTCCCGCGATCGGGAACTGGGTGCGGATCAACTATACGGGCAAAAGCCTGGAAGGCAACGTTTTCGTGACCCGCTACAAGGAAGTGGCCGAACAGCAGGGAACCAGCACGCTCCACACCTACTACGAACCCCAGTACCTGCTGTACCAGAACTACAATACGGCATTCACGCAGGGGCAGCTGACCGCCCTCCAACAGATGAGACAGGGACAGGTCGTAACGATCTACATGCCTTCGAGCCTCGCCTACGGGGCCTACGGTTCCTCCTACTCGGGAGGCTATGAAGGCCAGTACGCGCTGAGCGCCAACGTTCCGGCGATCATGACCATGGAGTTGAACGAAGTGGTGACGGACCCCACGGCCCGGGAAACCGGGATGGTCATGGACTATGCCGTAAACGAGTGGGCGATAGAACGGCCGGAGAAGGACAGCACGTTCTTCTTCAAGATCATCGAAGGAAACGAAGACGAGAAGACGAAGATCACGGTCGATTCGACCGTCAGCATCTATTATATCGGCTCGTTTCTCGACGGTTTCATTTTCGACACCAATATCGACTCGGTGGCCCAGCGCGTATTCAACGACTACGACGAAAATTCGGCGACTTCCTATACACCCAAAGACGGCGGCATGATACAGGCTTTCTACGAAGCCGTGCCGCGGATGCACTACGGCGACCGGGCCAAAATGGTCTTCACCTCCGAATGGGGATACGGCTCGACCGGCAACTCGAGCGGAGAGACGGTGATCCAGCCTTACACTCCGCTGGTCTTCGAATTCTGGATCGAAACCAACCAGGACGAGGAGGAAGAAGAAGGCGGTGACGACAGCGGTTCCGGATCGGAAAACTGACGGGCCGGTATTTTCGCCTGCACAAGCCATATAAATTTCCAGAATCGAATCTATACGATTTCACCCCGGCCGGATTATAGTACCGGCCGGGGTGATTTTCATGCCTCCGGCAGACAGGCTATTCCCGTCCATACGATTCCGACCGCATCCATACCCAAAGCAGGGCAGGACGAAAGCCGATTTCTCCACAAAAGTCTTTCCCTATCCGACAGACTTTCCGTACAGCATATTAAAAAGTAAAGCAGTCCGGCAAAGTCTCCCTCAACAAATCACCCCCGCCATGAACTTCGGCGGGGGTGAAATCGTTAAAAAAACCGGCCAGTCTCAGGCAGTTCCCTTACGTCAGGGATTCGACCGGTAAACCACCGTAACGGTAGCGTTGGAGGTAACGTGCGCAAGATCGGGGAAAACCAGGCTTTGAACCTGTCCCGACGCATCGTGCAGGTCGAGTCGTACCGTCCATTCGCCCTTTTCGAGCACCATCGGCGAAGTCACCGTATAGACACCCTCCTCCTGCGTGACGGAAAGCCCGCGGAACACCGTGGCCGCACCGTTGCGGCCGAGATACAGGTCTGCACTGACCGCCGCAGCCACAGCGGGACAATCGGAGGCCGACACAGCACAACGCACGGCACTGAGCGAAGAGATACCCTGCTGCTGGTTGATGTCCTCGCCCCAGAGGGTCGAGAATACGGGAATACAAGTCGCCACGTTCTGGTCCCCGATGCGAAGTTCCTCCAGCACGAGTTCCGTGGCGCTTCCGCCGGGCAGTATCCCCGTCCCCGACAGAGAGGTCCTGCTCGTATTGCCGTTCGACAGGCCGATCTCCAGATCGTAGGCAAGCGTTCCCGCACTGCCCAGCACGTACGCCGCAGCCGAGAAATCCCGCGTCTCACCTGCCTGTACAAGCGGCAGTTCATACCGTACGGCTCCGGAAGCCGTTCCGTCGGCCAATGTGAGCGAACCGGCCATATTGGTGTAAACGAACCGGATCGACGAAGCCTCTTCCGGCAGCGAAGCCTTCACGGTCAGAGAGCTGCCGGCCCAGCCAAGCGTACCCTCCACTACGCTGCCCTCTTCCCGGGTGGAGAAGGCAGGTATCCGGGCGACGAGCAATTCGGGAAGTTCTCCGGAGAAGGTCTCCGTCTGCTTCAGTGCGATCCGGGCGGTTCCGTAGCCGTCCATCGAAAGGGTGTCGAAAACGGCCGGATCGAAATGGCTCACGGCAATCGCCTTGTAGCTGCCGCGCGGGAGGGTCAGGTCGTTCCCCGTCAGCTCCGCGAGCGGGAACCGGGCTACGGCCTTGCCCGTCTCTTCGTTATAGAAGACGACGAATGTTCCGTCGGGGGCCCGGTCAGCGACCGGTTCGGCATGGGACAGATTCAGGGTGACGATATCCGTATTGGAGCGCTCCATCGACAGTTCGATATCGGCTCCGGCCACCAGACACGTATCGAACGTATGGGTAAAGTTCCGCTCACCCGAGACATAACGCACGTTCACCTCCACCGAGAGGGTCTCTCCGGAGGTAGGCAGCAGGTACCGGCTACCGGAGACAGACCGTGAACCGTCGGCACGCGTGACCGGCAGGAGTTTCACCGCGGCCGATGCGACTTCACTTCCCGCTCCTTCTCCCGTGGCGAGGTTCACCGAACGGTGCATGTTGGTCACCACGGCCGTGGCCTCGACGATCTCGCCCAGCGGGTCGGAGAGGGAAAAGGCCAGCGCTCCCGTCACGGGACGCAGGTCGATGACCGGCGTGGTATAATCCTCCGTGTCGTAGCTGCCGCTGCCGTACCACAGGGCGGGCATCCCGGCCGAAGGGTCGTAGCCCTCGCCGAGTGAGAGGAGCGGAACATTCGGATCGGACAGATTCCTCAGATACAACTCCTTCCGGTATCCGGCAAAGGCATAGACGTTGTAATCGCCGTCGGCCAGCCTGTTGAGATTCACCCCTCCGGCCACCGAACCCTCGATCTCCCTTTCGTAATAGGGTCCCGTACGGGGTACGAATACGAAGCCGACCGGTTCGGAACCGTCGGGATAGGCCGTTTCCCCGTCCGGCGAGACGACAATGTCGGGCCGGTCGGGATCGTCGTCCTGGCAGCTCACCGCAGCGAGGGCCACGAATGCGGCAATGAGTGGAAAAAACAGATATTTTATCTTTTTCATAGGATTTCGTTTTTACTGTTTCTCATTCGCATCCGCAGCTCAGGGTTCCGGATCGGGATAAATGTCCCCTCCCGTCTCCGTCTGCCAACCCGTCTGCGAAATGTCCGTAGTGACCGCCACGCTCCGCAGATAGTTCAGTTCCACGGCCGTGTTCCATATCTTGTTCCTTACGAAAGGCCGGCCCCCGGCCGTCACCGTATAGACGGGAGCATCCTCTCCGGAACCCACCATGGCAAGATAGGAATAGACGGGATGTTCGCCTTCCTCGTTCGGGAAAGCCGTCAGAACGGCCACGCAGGCCAGGGAATCGGCATCGTAGGGAGCCTCCACCCTCCAGCGGGCGTCAGACTCCACGGCGGACACCTCCCCCAGCAGACTGATGCTGCGGGACACACCCGACAGCTCCACCGCCATCCCTACCCGGTCCGTTTCGCCGGCATCGTGGGTGATGCGGAGTACGGTCCGGCCGACCACACGCTCCACCTCCAGCGTCACCGCTTCGGGAACGGCCGTCAGTTCGAAATCCTGCGCCTCCGAGATCAGCAGGTCGGTCGCAGCCGCAGGGTCGAGCAACACGAATTTCACTTCGCCGGGACAGACGCCCCAGGGCGCATCCACGCGCCACGCGCCGCTGCCGCCCAGCACCGCAGCGATCGCACGGTAGCGGCCTCCGGGCAGCTGCATGTCGAACGGAGCATCGTATCCCCCGGACACGAATTCACGGTACAGCGTATAGTGCTCCGCGTTCTGCGGATCGTCCCCCGTCAGGGAAAAGACGAACAGGTGCACCTCTCCGCCGGAGAGCGCATCCGTCTCGACGTCGTCGCCTCCGGCGAGCGTCACCACACCCGACACGGAGGTTCTCCCCCCTTCATCCGTCTTGGCACATCCCGCTGCCGCGAGCAGCGAAACGAGCATAAAATAACCGAATATCTTTTTCATGGCCTCAACGGTTTAAAGTGATGACATAACGGGGAACGGACGATGCGGCCGAACGGCCGAGCGGTTCGCTGTGGACCGTAAAGAGATAGTCGTGCCCGGCCTCGTACCGCTCCTCCGGCCGGTCGGGCGTAAAGGAGAAGGCGCTCTCCCCGACCGTCCCCGTGATGGAGACATCGCCGCGCACGACGGGATACAGGTAACAGCTCACCGAAAAATCGGGGGCCCCGGCAGCGAACACCTCTTCGAAAGCGACCTCATAGAGCTCCGCACCACCGCTCGTTTCAGGCGATCCGACCCTCAGGACGAACGTCCCTTCCGCCGGCGACGGATAGCCGAAAGTCAGTCGGGCCATGGCGTTTTTCAATTCCAGGGTCACGCCGGATGCGGTGCCGGATATGTCGGCCGAAGCACTCAGCAGCGGTTTTTCCACCACGGCACCGGCCCTGATACCGCATCCCGCCGCATCCGCCTTCTCCCCCACGGCGGGCACCTCGAACACGTCCGGATCGAGGTTGGCGAACAACACGGCCCGGAAGGCCTTCAGAGGAAGGTTCAGCACCGCATCGTTGAACTCGGTCAGGTTGTTGAAAGAGTAACTTTTCGAAATCACGGAATTTTCGTCCGTCAGATAGAGACGGACATGACCGGCGTCCCCGGCATATTCGGCGGCAGAGGCTTCGACGGAGGCCCGGATACCGGAAACGCCCGTAACTCCGTCCTCTCCGCTCTCGCCGCACCCGGCGGCCAGCCATCCACAGACCGCCAGCCACACCGCATATTTTATCGTTCTTTTCATCGGATTCGTAGTTTAAACGTTAAAGACCCGAAACGGTTCCGGCATCTTTCAGCCACCACAGGCGCGGATACCCGTCCGCCTGCACGTTTCCCCGCCAGGGAACCGACATGTCGGAAGTCCAGAGCTCTTCGGGAACCGATTTGGAATTGGGATTCGCTATACCGCCGGAGCTCCCGTTGTTGAGCGTATAAAGCAGATAGGACTTCCCGACCGTATGATCGGACATCTGCTTCTCGGTACGCGGTTTGGCTCCGTTATCTCCCCACACTTTATTTTCCTCATGCTGGCAGTCGCTCCACTGGATCGCGTCATAGGCCTTGTTCGTCCAGCCGCCGATACCCACCTGGGGCCATTCGGACACGGGGTCAAGTTTCAGATAGAAACTGTTTTTCAACATGGAATACGTGCCGCTCGTCACGGTCGTCGTGGTTCCCGTCCGGGAAATCCCCAGCATACCGCCCCGGCAGACGTTTCCGGCCGGGTCAGCGTTTCCGGCGGTCACGGTCACCCTGCCCGTGGCGACGCAATGGTGAATCCGGTCCGAATTGGCGTCCGTCCAACCGGAGATTCCCCCCACAATGTCCACTCCGCTCACGTCTCCGGCATTGAGACAGATGATGACGTCGGTGCTTTTCTGCGATCCGACAATACCGCCCGTTCCCATGGTTCCGCCGGAAGTCGAGGTCTTGATCGCGTTCGTTCCCGACACGGTCCCTTCGTTGTAACAGGCGATAAAGGCGCTCTGTGTGGCACTGGCCGCATAGCACTGGCCAACGATTCCTCCCGTGCAGGCCCCGCCGGAAATGTCGGCGTAATTGCCGCACTCGATCACCTGGCTCGACTTCTGAAGGCTGCCCAATATGCCGCCGCAACGGTCGTAGGCTCCGGTCACCTTCCCGTAATTCATGCACCGGTGCACGAAATTGTTATTGATGACGTTCCCGGCGATACCCCCCGTATGGGAAGCCTGGCTGGAGATCGTCCCCCGGTTTTCGCAGCCGACGAGCCGCGTATAGTAGCTCAGGTAACCGGCAATTCCCCCGGTTCCCAGAGTCGAAGTCGTAGAGGTGTACAGGTTGGTGATGGCACCGTAATTGACACATTTCTCGACCCGCGTATAGAACGACCCGTTATCGGGAGCCGTTTCGTTGGGCAGGCCCATGACCACTCCGACAATACCCCCCACAGGCCCCCGGGTACACTCCACGTCCGCATGGTTGACACATTCGACGAATTCGTTGGTCCCCAGAGCGGCAAAGGCCAGGGCCGCCACGTTTCCGTTACCCGTGACATACGAGTTGGAGCCGATGACCACATTCCTGAACACGGACTCCTCGACCGAACCGAACAGGGCCTTGTTGTCGCTTCCGGAGTCGATGTAAACGCCGTCGATGGTGAATCCCCGGCCGTCGTACTCCCCGCAGAAACGGTAGTTGCTGCCCGGAGCGATGGACGATGCCGTCGTCGTACCCAGCGGGAGCCAGCCGCTGGTTTCGTGGCCCAGATAGGGCTCCTTGCGCGAGGTATTGGTTTTGAAGGTGCCGGAAGCCCGGTCGTAGTATCTGGACAGATGGGGAGCCAGGTCGATGTCGCACACCTGCACGTATTTCGAACGGGTATAGTTCCCCACGCGGACGTTTTCCTCACTGGTCATCAGGAAATTCCGCAGGGCGTCGAACCGGGCGGGCGAGCACACTTCGTAGGGGATGGACTGACCGTCGCCGATGCCGCCGAATTTCAGACTGGCGGTCAGCGTCTGCTCCTCCAGCTTCCGGCCGTAGATTTCGATGGAGGCATCGCCCGCCGGGGCGTCCCCGTTCCAAAACTCGATCCGGCTCAGCATCCACTTTCCGATCGGCAGCGCCGACACGTCGGTATCCAGCCCTACCTTGTCGCCTCCGGTCAGCTCCACGTCGGCAGGAGCGACATACTCCTCCGGACGGCCTTCAACCGTCACGTACACCCGGGCACCGTCACAAGCGGGTACCGGAACATCGTCCACGTCGGCCATTTCAAGGTTCATCCGCACGGGCGCCATATCGAAGGCGCACATTTTTTTCACGTTGGGATTGTCGCTCAGATAAGCCATATAGTTTCCGAGGGTCCGTTCGTCGCACACTTCATAGGGGCTTTCGGCCGTACCCTCACCGAGCCCACCCAGTTTCATGTCGGCCACCAGTTCCATCTGTTTCCCCACGGAAAGGAAACGGTAGGTTCCCAGCTCCACGGCCTGCGAACCGGCCACCAGCTCTATTTTAGAGAGACGCCACAGGCCGGGTTCGAGCCGGCCAAGCTCCGGAGTGAAGACCAGCAGTCCGTTCCGGTAAAGGGCTTCGCAGACGATTTCCGTCTCCGAACCCGCGTCCGTGACGACCGACAGATTGGCCGCCGTCACGGCGGCCGGGTCGATGACACCCTCGCTGTTTTTCAGACTCAGCATGATTTTGAGTTGCGCGTTGTCCCCCACGAGCGAAGCCCCTTCGGAACTCCACTCCGTCACTTTCGAACCGGAAACCGACACGGAAGCCTCGGCTTCGGAGGCATTAAAATCGGTTACGAGCGTCCGGTTGGGAGGCAGCGAATCGAGCGTGAAGGTCTTGGGCTGAAGTTCGCCGCCATCCTGGCGGATGACGACCTCCATTTCGGACCTGGCGGCCGAAGGGGTCACGATCGCCAGGTTGCGGAAACCGGCCCCATCCCCGTCATAGGC
The DNA here is from genome assembly GCF_014982715.1 of Gallalistipes aquisgranensis. Classification (NCBI taxonomy): domain Bacteria; kingdom Pseudomonadati; phylum Bacteroidota; class Bacteroidia; order Bacteroidales; family Rikenellaceae; genus Gallalistipes; species Gallalistipes aquisgranensis. The sequence goes on from NZ_JADCJY010000001.1 coordinate 1,743,920, forward strand.
CGTGGCGGCCAGTTCAAAGGTGCAGCGGTCGGCGGCGCTCCACTCTCCCGTCGCAAACGAATATCTCGAAGAGGCCGACGTATAACGCAGGGTGACGCCTTCGCTTTCGGGCAGCGTGTAGCGCATGTCGATCATCGAGACGATCCGCCCGAAGGAGAAAGTCGCCTCCTTGTCCTTCCCCACCCACACCTCGCTGGAAGCGCAGAGCAGATCGGGCAGCGAAGCGGTCAGTTCGTCGGCGATCACCAGCCTGCAATCGGCAAGGTTGTCGCCTTCGATACTCATGACCGAGGCATCGAACCCGGCGACCACCGTCCATACGTATTTCCCGACCGGCAGGGAGACCGTCCCCAGATCGGCGAACTCATCGACCGCCACCTCTTTCACCAGAGCCCCGTCGGCCCGGCTGAACGCGAGCAGCCTGAACGAGGAGATACCCCCGGGCACCTCGGTGGAGCCGTCCGTGGAAAGAATCACCTTCATTCCCCCGGAAGCGCCCCCGCCCTCGGCGATCTCCTTGCTGCACGACGAGAAGAGCAACAGCAGTCCCGCCGTCAGCAACGTCATCAAGTTTTTCATGGTACATTAAGTTGTTTTAGGTTTCGGGCGTTCCCGCGCTTAATATATTTTACAATATATATTCTGCGCGGAAAACGATACGGATTTCCTCTACTTGCCGGAATAACACATCCGGAGCACTTTGTCGGCATAACGCTCCCCGAGCAGTATCTGGCCGTCACGGCTGAAATGGGGATCGGTTTCGTCCTTGAGCATGCCGGCCCCTTCGGCGCTGACGCAATCGCTGTTGGGAATGAACTCGGAGACCGTGCGGATCATCTCGTTGAATCCGGCCGAAGACGACCGCCAGTAGGCCAGTTCCCCGCAGACGAACGGCACGTCGGGAACTCCCAGGTCGCTCCGCAGATCGGACACGAACTGTTTCAGCACGGATTTATACCCTTCCGGATCGCCCGAATTGGCTTCGCCCTGATGCCACAGGATAGCTTTGAGCTCCCCGAACTCCATCGCCTGCCGGGTGCGGCGGACGGCTTCGTCGTAGAGTTTCAGCTTCCCGTATGCGATACTGGCCTCGTCGGTGACAGGCCCGGCCGTCTTTTTCCACATGCCGATCGACGATCCTCCCAGGGCATTGACCACCAGCAGGATTTTACGTCCCGTCTCCTCCGCCACCTTCTTCGAAAATGCATATCCCGGATTGATCTGCTGCATGGATGCCCCTTTACGCACGGTAGAGTATTGGTTGAGCGGATTGTGCGCCTCGACAGCCACTCCCTCCGTATCGAGCAGCCAGACATTTTCCAGCGTCTCGGTCTCGTCTCCGGGCAGCATGGTCCCGCGTCCGGCCATGTTCGACTGACCGATCAGCAGGAAAATATCGAACCCGCCGCTGCCGGGAAAATCGTCCCACGTATATTCCACCTTTTCGGTTCCCGCAATTCCTTCCCGCAGGGCAGGCAGATCGTGGTGCATCGTATAGGGCTTGCCATCCTTGGTGACCGTGACCGCCAATTTCGGGGCGGATGCGGGAGGCACCAGACCGGAAGCGGTGAAAGTCGCCGGATCGCTGCCGGAAAGATTCACCGCAAGCGGCACCTCGGTCAGCACCCTCTCGTCCCAGCTGCGCGAGGAGAGGCTGAAATTTCTCGGAACACCGGCACACACGGCCTGCACCCGGGAGGCCTCCCCGGGCAATTCGCCCGTGACCTCGACCGACGAGAGGATCGGGCTGAACGAAAGATCGGCCCGTTCGTCCTCCCCCACGCAGACCATGCGGCTGGCATAATAAAGAGCGGGAATCCCGGGGGCATCCGTTTTCAGGAAGAGCCGGCAGGAGGACAGGTTGTCCGTCTCCAGCAGCAGCATGGCTTCGGAATCGTATCCGGCGATCGCCGTCCATACGTAACGGCCCGAAGGAAGTTCCTCGTCGGAAAGAGCATTCAGATCGGTGACGGTCTTCTCCAACACCTTATCGAAAGAGACGCCGTTGAACACCAACACGCGGAAGGAAGAACCCGCCGAGGCAGGAAGTCCCTCGGCCGTAAACTCGATTCCCGTTCTGACCACGGGACCGAAGGCATCCTCGTTCTCTTCGGAACAAGCGCCCAGCAGCAGGGCGACTGCTGCACAATACCACGCGAAACGCTTCATGACGAAGGTCCTATTTGCGTTTCGACTTACCTTTCTCGGGATAACACATTTTCAGCGCCTTGTCGGCATAACGGCTGCCGATCAGCAACTGTCCGTCACGGCTGAAATGGGGGTCGCGGTCGTTGATCAGCTGCCCTGCCCCCTCGGCGCTCACCCAGTCGCTGTTGGGAACGAACGTGGAGATCGTGCGGATCATCTCATTGAAACCGGCGGCCGAAGGACGCCAATGGGCGATCTCCCCGGCGATGAACGGCACATCGGGAGCCTTCAGGTCCTTGCGCAGATTCTCGACCAGCGCGGACAGGCGGGCCTTGTAGACCTCGGGATTCCGCGCGTCGGCTTCGCCCTGATGCCAGATGATCCCCTTGAGTTCACCGTAGGGCAGCGCCTCGCGGGTGCGACGTATCGCCTCGGCATAGAGCTGTTTCTCTCCGACCGCGATGCTGCCCTTGTCGGCCACCATCGGAGCGTCTTTCGCCCATGCGCGGATCGAGGAACCGCCCAGCGCATTAACCACGAGCAACACCTTGCGTCCCGTCGCCCGGGCCACCTTCTCGCCGAAGGCCGTACCCGGACCGATCTGCTGCATCTTCATCACCTTCCTCACGGACGAATAACGGTTCAGCGGGTTGCGGGCCGGTTCGGGCTTGCCGTCCGAATTCAGCAGCCACACCCCCTCCATGACACGGGCCGTGTCCTCCGGCAGAATCATCTTTCCGCGTCCGGCCATGTTCGACTGACCGATCAGCAGGTAGATGTCATACCCCTCCTTTCCGGACGACTTCCTGGCTTTCCGCCCGCCTCCGGCCACACAGGCGGACGAGGCGAAGAATGCCAGCAGGACAACACAAAGTAACGATTTTTTCATAAGGCAAGTCAGTTATAGGGTTAACAATCAAAAATAAATTCCGGACAGTTTAGGGCCAAATTTATATTTTTGAATAAATTTGTTCTACGAATGTAGTTCTTTTTCAATAAAAAGACAAATTTACCCCATTTAAACTCCTAAAAAAATGCCCAGACTACTCTATCGGACCGTAGTACTTTCCGTCCTCGCGCTGCTGATGGCAGCCACCGCCGGTTTCGCGGCGGAAAACACCGTCGAACTGACCCGCGGCCATGTGCGGATCGTCATGGGTGACGACGAACCCGCCCCGCTGGTACTGGCTGTGGAAACCCTGTGCCGCGATTTCCGCACGGTCATGCAGACCGAAGCCGAAGTGACCGGCAAGCTCCCCGCAAAAAAGAACTTTCCCGTACTGGTGGTCGTCAACCGGGAAACCAACACGCTGAAGCTACCGCTCCGCACACTCCGTCCGCTGGACGGCTTCGAATCGCACCGGGTGTGGTACGACCCGGCGACGAACCGCATCTACCTCGACGGCGCCGACATGCGGGGAACCATCTATGCGGTCTACACTTTCAGCGAAAAGTTCCTCGGCGTGCCGCCGCTCTGGTTCTGGTCTCTGTGGGATGCGCAGGAGAAGGAGTCCGTCCGCATACCCGCCGACTGCGACCTGTATTTCGGTTCTCCCCAGGTGCGCTTCCGCACGTGGCTGCCCAACGACACCGACCTGCTGACCCCGTGGCGCAAACTCTCAGCCGAGAACGACGAACTCTGGCTGGAAACCATGCTGCGGCTGAAACTCAACGCGGTGGAGTACGGCAATACGATCGACTTCCCTTACCGCATGACCGCTTCGGCACGCCTGACCGCCAAATACGGACTGATCGTCGCCTCGCACCACACGGTCTCGATGAACAGCACCCTCAACGCCTGGCCGAAATACTGGGAAAAGATACGGGGTGTACGGCCGGCTCCGGAACTCTCGCTGGCCAATAAGGAGCAACTTTTCGAGTTCTGGGACTACTGTGCCGAAACGGTCACCCGCAACGGTATCGAGAACATCTGGAACATCGCTTTCCGGGGCGACGGAGACAAACCGTTCTGGATCACCTTCAAGGACGCGCCGGAAGACGAGAAGGAGCGGGGGCGGATCATCACGGAGATGCTCGCCGTGCAGATGGATCTGATCCGCAAGCACACGAAGGAGGCCGAGCCCTACGTCCGGATCACGTTCTACGACGAAATGGCCGACCTGCTGGCCAAAGGCTGCGTCACCCCGCCCAAAGGCGAAAACATGATCTGGACCTATGTGGCCGGGCGGCGCGATCACTACCCCTACGACGACATCCAGCAGTTCGATCCCCGCAACAAGGTGAAGCTCGGCTACTACATGAATTTCCAGTTCTCCTCCACCGGCGCCCACCTGGCCCCGGCCGAAGGGCCGTGGAAGATGGAGTTCAACTACCGGTACGTGAACGACAAGTCGCCCCTCTATTTTTCGGTGGTGAATGCGGGCAACTTCCGGGAGTTCCTGCTCACCCTTTCGGCCAACGCCCGGATGCTGTGGGACTACGGAAGCTATTCGACCGACCCGTTCCTGCGCGAATACGCAGCCATGTACTTCGGGAAAGAACATGCCGAAGCGGTCGCCGGCCTCTACCACGACTATTTCTACGCCTACTGGGAACCGAAAAAACCGGACTTTCCGGGCGGCGGACTGGAACGCCAGTACATTTTCCAGGACCAGCGCTACGCACGGGCCATCGGACAGATCGCTAAAAGATTCTTCACCTACACCCCGAATCCGCTGAAAGACATCGGATACGAACGGGTACCGGGACGCACGTTCCGCATCGACCCGGCCGACAACGGCACGGACAACCAGGTGGATGCCATCCTGGCCGGCATGGATGCCGCCATCCCCCGTTTCGAAGCCGTGGCGGAACGCTGCGCACGGATGCAGGAGCGTCTGCCGGAGGAGCGGAGGTTCTTTTTCGACGCCAACCTGCGGGCCTATGCCGACTACATGTTCCATCTGAGCCGGTCGCTGCGCCATTTCGTGCACGCCTACAAGCACCAGCAGGACAAGGAAACGATGCTCGCGGGGCTCGACGGAGCGTATTCGGAGATGGAGGCCGCACGGGCCAGCCTCGCACGCACCCAGCACGGCGCATTCGAATCCTGGTATGCGGGCGACAAGCGGTTCGGCTTCGAGTCGCTCCTGCGCGATATCAGACGGGTAAGGGAACTGGGCGCAAAAAAGTGAAAAAAAAGCAACACGGATACAATAAAACGACCGGACACACCGTTTTCTTTCCGAAACGCCTGCAAAAGAAGGTTAGTATTAGGATAAAAGGTTAGTTAGGTCGTTCCCCGCAAGGGGAATAAAAAGTCCCGGAGACGCTGCTGCGTTCCCGGGATTTTTTCGTAAAACGAAGGCCCCGGCCGGATTTAGGAACAAATTACGGGACGGGAATTGTAAATACGGAGAAATAGTCCTATTTTAGCGTTCCCAAAATATCCTCTACTGAGAAAAATTTTGAAAAGCATGAAAATCGCCATCGTAGGAACCGGATACGTAGGACTGGTGACAGGAACCTGTTTCGCCGAAATGGGCATCGACGTCACCTGCGTGGATGTCGATACGCACAAGATAGAGAACCTGCGCAACGGGATCATTCCCATTTACGAACCGGGGCTCGAAGCGCTGGTGCACAATAACGCGAAAGCCGGACGCCTTCATTTCGAAACACGGCTGGCCGACGTGGTCAATCACGTGGACATCATCTTCTCCGCCGTGGGAACCCCTCCCAACGAGGACGGGAGCGCCGACCTGAAATACGTGCTGGAGGTGGCCCGCGAAGTGGGCCGCACCATGGACGGATACAAACTGCTGGTGACCAAGAGTACCGTCCCCGTAGGCACGGCCCGCAAGGTGAAGGAAGCGGTCGCGGAAGAGCTGGCGAAACGCGGCATGTCCTGCAAGTTCGACGTGGCGTCCAATCCCGAATTCCTGAAGGAGGGGGATGCCATCAACGACTTCAGCCGCCCCAACCGGATCGTGGTGGGCGTGGAGTCCGACCTGGCCCGGGCCATGATGGACAGCCTCTACAAACCCTTCACGCTGAACGGACACCCGATCATCTTCATGGACATTCCCTCGGCCGAGATGACCAAATACGCCGCCAACGCCATGCTGGCCACGCGCATCAGTTTCATGAACGACATCGCCAACCTGTGCGAAATCGTGGGAGCCGACGTCTCGATGGTGCGCAAGGGCATCGCCACGGACGAACGGATCGGCAGCCGTTTCCTCTACGCGGGGTGCGGCTACGGGGGTTCCTGCTTCCCGAAGGACGTGAAGGCCCTGGTCAACACGGCGCACGAGAACGGTTACCGGCTGCGTGTGCTCGAAGCGGTCGAGGCGGTGAACGACGACCAGAAACGGATCGTCTTCCGGAAGCTGTACGACCATTTCGGCGGCGACCTCGCAGGCAAACGGATCGCCTTGTGGGGCCTTTCGTTCAAGCCCCAGACCGATGACATGCGGGAAGCTCCCTCGCTGACCGTGATCGACGCCCTGCTCCGGGCGGGATGTACGGTCCGGGCCTACGACCCGATCGCCATGGAGGAATCCAAACGCAGGATCGGGGATCGCATCGCTTACGCGCAGGACCTCTACGAAGCGGTCGAGGGGGCCGACGCCGTGCTGCTGCTGACCGAATGGAAAGAGTTCCGGCTCCCCGACTGGGAACGGGTGCGGGAGAGCATGCGGACCCCCGTCGTGGTGGACGGACGCAACATTTACGACAAGAGACAACTGGAACGCAACGGATTCGCCTACATGGGAATCGGCATCAAATAGAGAGACGCATGAGCCGCATACTGATTACGGGCGGAGCCGGATTCATCGGTTCCCATCTTTGTGAGAGACTGCTCCGCGAGGGCAACGACGTGATCTGTCTGGATAACTATTTCACGGGCAGCAAGGACAACATACGCCACCTGATGGACGACCATCATTTCGAGCTGGTGCGCCATGACGTGACGACCCCCTACCACGCCGAAGTGGACGAAATCTACAACCTGGCCTGCCCCGCCTCGCCGGTACATTACCAGTACAACCCGATCAAGACGACGAAGACCTCGGTGCTCGGGGCGATGAACATGCTGGGACTGGCCAAGCGCACCCGGGCCAAAATCCTCCAGGCGTCCACCAGCGAGGTGTACGGTGATCCGGCCGTCCATCCGCAGGTGGAGTCGTACTGGGGCAACGTCAACCCGATCGGAATCCGTTCCTGCTACGACGAAGGGAAACGGTGCGCCGAAACACTGTTCATGGATTACCACCGCCAGAACGGCGTCCGCATCAAGATCGTGCGCATTTTCAACACCTACGGCCCGAGGATGAACCCCGACGACGGGCGGGTCGTGTCGAATTTCATCGTGCAGGCCCTGCGCGGCGAGGAGATCACCATTTACGGGGACGGTTCGCAGACGCGCAGTTTCCAGTATGTAGACGATCTGGTGGAGGCCATGGTGCGCATGATGGCCACCGGCGACGACTTCACGGGCCCCGTCAATACGGGGAATCCCGGAGAGTTCACCATGCTCGAACTGGCGGAGATGGTGATCCGGCTGACGGGATCGAAATCCCGTCTCGTGTTCAGACCCCTGCCCAGCGACGACCCCCGCCAGCGCAAACCCGACATCGCGCTGGCCAGAGAGAAGCTCGGCGGATGGGAACCGCGCATCGGGCTGGAAGAGGGACTGAAAAAGACGATCGCCTATTTCGAAAGCCTCATTTAAACCGGGATTCCGACATGAGTTCAAACAGCAAAAATCCGAACGGCATCACGATCCTGATCGCCACCTACAACGGGGCGTCCAGGATCGGGGAGACGATCGCCCATATCGGCGCCCAGGAAGGGACGGAGGAGTTCGGCTGCGAACTGATCGTCATCGACAACGCCTCCCGCGACGACACGGCGGCCGTAGCCGAAACGGCTTGCGCGCAACTGCCGGAAAACATTCCGTTCCGTATCCTGCACCAACCCGTTCCGGGGAAAAATGCGGCGCTGGAGATGGGCTATGCGGAAGCACGGTACGAATATGTGCTGATCTGCGACGACGACAACTTTCTCGCACCGGATTACCTGAAAACGGGTTTCAGGATCATGGAAGCGATTCCCCTGATCGGGGCGCTGGGCGGCCTGGGTGTCGCCGTCTTCGAGGAGGAGGCTCCCCCGTGGTGTCCGGACGGATACGCCTGCGGTCCCCAGGGCAGCCGCAGCGGCGACATATCGGACATCACCAAAGGAGAACGGTGCGCCGTTTTCGGCGCCGGATGCATCTACCGCATGTCCGCTCTGGACAGATTGCGGGAGTTGGGGTTCGAAAACATCCTCAGCACCCGGCGGGGGCAGAAAGTGGACGCTTCGGGCGAAGATTACGAGCTATGCCATGCACTGGCGCTGGCCGGTTATAAAATCTGGTACGACGAACGGCTGGTGTTCCGCCATCTGATGCCGGCTTCGCGCATGACCGTATCCAAACTACTCAGTCTGAGGCGGGGCGACGGAGTACAGGACTATGTCCTGCGCTTGTACACCAAGGCGCTCCGCCGGCGTTCGATGAGCAACCTCTATCTGGTACGGTTTTGGGTCAAAAGCCTGTACAAGGCGACGATCGCAACGGTCGAATCCAACCTGAAATACCTGTTCAAACGGAATCTCAAACACCGCTGCCAGGCGGCCTGCGCGAAATACCGGCTGCTCACGGTGCTCGACCTTCCCTATTGTGTGCGGGCATCGCAGAAATTCATGAAATTCTGGAGACAGCTGAAAGCGAACCATTACGTATAGAGGCACGGATTTCGCAGTATACGTACAACGAAGTATGTTCGGATTCGGAAAAAAGAGAAAAGAGGTACGGCAGTTGATGGACGGCCTGTACGACGTGCACTGCCACCTGCTGCCGGGGGTTGACGACGGAAGCCCCTCGGCCGAAATCAGCCTGAAACTGCTGGACAAGCTGGCCGGCATGGGGGTGGAGGGCGCCTATCTGACGCCTCACGTGATGGCCGGCGCCTACGGTAGGAACGACCGTATCTCGCTGAACAGGAAATTCGAAGCGTTCGGTTACGACGGCCCGATAAAGCTGAAACTGGCCGCCGAGCACCTGCTCGACGAGAAATTCCCCGTCCATCTCCAGAACGGCCCGCTCACGCTGGCGGACGAATACGTGCTGGTGGAGTTCACCCTCGGGGGATTCCCCGCCCGTGCGTTCGACCTCCTGTTCGAAATATCCCTGCAAGGCTATACGCCGATCCTCGCCCATCCGGAGCGTTATGCTTTCCTGCAACACAGGGTGCAGCGGGAGCAGCTGCTCGGGCGGCTGCTCGACGCGGGATGCAAATTCCAACTGAACCTGTTGTCGCTGACCGGCTGGCACGGAGAACACGCGAAAAAACTGGCGGAAGAACTCATCCGCCGGGATTTGTACACATTCGTGGGAACGGACCTCCACTCCTTTCCCCACCTGAACGCGATCGAAACCCTCTCAGTGGAGAGCCGACAGGCGGAAGCCGTGGAAAAACTCAAGGAGAACAACCTGCTGCTGTGGCAATAAACGGATGAAACGGCAGGACAGCGGAATATCCGGTCCGGCCACCGTTTTCAGACGAACAGTTTCTCCAACTCGGCGAAAGGGGTCTTGCGGATTTCGCAACTGCCCACCCGGTCGATCAGCACGAGGCTGATCCGGTCGGCATCCCGTTTCTTATCGAGTTTGAGCGCCTTCAGAAGCCGTTTCACATCGACGCCCGATTCGACGGGCAGCCCCATTCTGACGATTACGCGACGGATACGTTCCGCCTCCTCTTCAGAGAGCACGCCCAGCCGGACGGAGACTCCGGCCATCATAGCCGTGCCGATCGCCACGGCCTCGCCGTGGAGGAACTCCGAACTGCACTTCTCGATGGCATGGGCGAAGGTATGGCCCAGGTTGAGCTTCTTGCGAACGCCCCCCTCCCGTTCGTCGGCCTCGACGACGGCCGCCTTCACCCGGACGGAAGCCGTGATGATCCGCGTGAGCAGGGCCCCGTCCTGGCGGAACTCCTCCAGCGAATATGTCTCGAACAGGGAGAAAAGCTGCGGGTCGGCGATGATACCCGCCTTGATGATTTCGGCCAACCCGGCCCGGAACTCCCGTTCGGGAAGCGTGCGCAGCAACGAGGTGTCGCAGAGTACGAACTCCGGCTGGTTGAACACTCCGACCATGTTTTTGTATCCTTCGACGTTGACCCCGTTCTTGCCGCCGACACTCGCATCCACCTGCGCCAGCAGGGTCGTGGCGACGAAACCGAAAGGCAGGCCGCGCATGTAGGTCGAGGCGACGAAGCCGGTGACGTCCGTCACGATGCCTCCGCCGAAACCCAGGATGAAACACTCCCGGTCGGCACCCAATGCGATCAGTTCGTCGTAGACCCGCTCCACCGTATAGAGCGTCTTGTTGGTCTCGCCCATCCCGATGATAATATGCTCGAACGAGTCGATGATCTGCTTGTAGCGCCGGTGTACGTTCGCATCGGTGACCACGATCACGCGCCGCTGGGGCAGCCACGACCGGAGCTCGCCGATCACCTCCCCGACCACGACGCGCGAAAGGCCGCCCGTCCCCTTTTTCACCTCGATAATCTCTTTCATATACGTCAGAATAGTTTGCAAATATAATGCTATTCCCTGATTTATTTTCTATCTTTGCCCCCGAAATTTACGAGGACAAACTCAGGTAGGAATATGCAGAAATTACGCAACATCGCGATCATCGCCCATGTCGACCACGGCAAGACCACGCTCGTGGACAAAATGATCCTGCAGGGTCATCTGCTGCGCGACGGCAAGGAGACGGGCGAACTGATCATGGACAACAACGACCTGGAACGGGAGCGCGGGATCACGATCCTGTCCAAAAACGTATCGGTCAACTACAACGGTTATAAAATCAACATCATAGACACTCCGGGGCACTCCGATTTCGGCGGCGAGGTGGAACGGGTGCTCAACATGGCCGACGGCGTGCTGCTGCTGGTGGACGCCTTCGAAGGGACGATGCCCCAGACGCGCTTCGTCCTCCAGAAAGCCCTCGCACTGGGGAAGAAGCCCATCGTGGTCATCAACAAGGTGGACAAACCCAACTGCCGGCCGGAAGAGGTGCACGAACAGGTCTTCGACCTGATGTTCACGCTCGACGCCACGGAGGAGCAGCTCGACTTCAAGACCATCTACGGCAGCGCAAAGAACGGCTGGATGTCCCACAAGTGGAACGAACCGACGGACAGCATCACTCCCCTGCTCGACACGATCATCGACGAGATTCCCGAGCCGGCCTACGTGGAGGGAACGCCCCAGCTGCTCATCACCTCGCTGGAATACTCGAACTACGTGGGCCGCGTGGCCGTGGGCAAGCTCACCCGGGGAACACTGCGGTCCGGAATGCCCGTGACGCTGGCCAAACGTGACGGAAAAACGATGGTCAAGACCCGGATCAAGGACCTGATGGTATTCGACGGTCTGGGCAAGAGCAAGGTGGAAGAGGTTCGGTGCGGAGAGATATGCGCCCTGGTGGGCATCGAGGGATTCGAGATCGGCGACACGGTCTGCGATTTCGAAAATCCCGAGCCGCTGCCGCCCATCGCCATCGACGAGCCCACGATGAGCATGCTTTTCACGATCAACGACTCGCCTTTCTTCGGCAAGGACGGCAAATACGTCACTTCGCGCCATCTGAAGGAGCGGCTGGACAAGGAGTTGGAGAAGAACCTCGCCCTGCGGGTGAAGCCCGGGGAGAGTTCGGACAGCTTCATCGTCTACGGACGCGGAGTGCTGCACCTGTCGGTGCTGATCGAGACCATGCGCCGCGAAGGGTACGAACTGCAGGTCGGCCAGCCGCAGGTCATCATCAAGGAGATCGACGGCGTGAAATGCGAACCGGTCGAAGAGCTGATGATCGACCTGCCGGACGAGTATTCGGGCAAGGCGATCGAAATGGTCACCAAACGCAAAGGCAACCTGCTCAACATGACGGCCAACCACGACCGCACGCGGCTCGAATTCGAGATTCCCTCGCGGGGACTGATCGGGTTGCGGAGCAACCTGCTCACGGCCACGGCCGGCGAAGCGGTCGTCACGCACCGCCTGCGCGGTTTCGAGCCTTACAAGGGTGAAATCGAGATGCGCACGAACGGTTCGCTGATCGCCATGGAGACCGGCACGGCCTACGCCTACGCCCTCAACAAGCTGCAGGACCGGGGCAAGTTCTTCGTATCCCCGCAGGACGAGATATACGCCGGACAGGTGGTGGGCGAAAGCACCCGGGACCAGGACATCGTCATCAACCTGACCAAAAGCAAGAAGCTGACCAACATGCGGGCCAGCGGCTCGGACGACAAGGTAAGCCTCGCCCCGCCCGTGATCTTCTCGCTGGAGGAGGCGCTCGAATACATCAAGGCGGACGAATACGTCGAAGTGACCCCGAAGGCCATGCGTCTGCGGAAAATTCTCCTCGACGAGAACGACCGGAAGAGAGCGGCCAAATAGCCTTTGAGACGGATGGGGAGAACGATGCTATACGGACTGCTGCTCCTGCTCGGCCTTACCGGATGCAGCGACGACCGCGACGACGGCTCACGGGCTTTCATGAGCGAAGCCACGATCGTGGGCGATGCTGACCGCGGCTATTCCTGTTATCTGGATGGAGGGGGACGGGTCGTCACCCACGACCGGAGGCTCGACGGCATCGAGCGGGGCTATTTCGAATTCCGTTACACGGAGAGCGACTGGACGGACGCCGCTCTTGTCGGTTGCTATATCCGCAATGCCCGCGTTCTCCCCTACTCAGTTTATGAAATCATCCGCCCCGTCGGCACCGAGTCGTCCGGGACGGACTCTCCCGCCGGAGCGGACAACCGCGAGATTCCCCCGCATTTGTCGTTGGGTCAGGGATGCTTCGGGTACTTCGATTTGCACACGGGCATACGCATCGCAAACCTGCAAAACGGAGAAAGCATTCCGGTGGAAATGGAGATGTCATACGACCCGGCGGAACAGACTCCGGACACCCTGCGGTTACGGTTGCACTATCATCCGGAAATACCGGCGGGATGGCCGGATACGCATTTGGAATACGGTTCGGTCTCTTGCGACCTGTCCGCGCTCGCTTCTCTCGTGCAGTGGAGCGATTCGGTGACCGTCGCCGTCGATGCGGGAGACGAAAAACCATACCTGATCCGGATCGGCAGGGACGATCTTTTCAAACCCGATACGGGAATCGAATAACGGCACCATTCGAACAGGCAAAACGAAGTGCAGGGTAAATTTACCCTGCGCTTCGTTTTTGCAATGGCGGGACACACATCGGAACAAGCAGTCCCGTGATTCGTCCGTACACCGTTCCGTTACAACAATTTCAAGGCGATAGCCGCACAGGCTTCGGCATCGGCCAGGGCATGGTGATGATTCTGCAGATCGAAACCGCACCGTGCCGAGACGGTATGCAGCCGGTGGTCGGGCAACTCCCTGCCGAAAACCCGGCGCGAGGCGCGGAGCGTACAAAAGAAACGGTATTCGGGATACGGCATGCCGTAGAGCTGGAAAACCGCCCGGAGACACCCTTCGTCGAACGGGCTGTTATGGGCCACGAGCGGAAGACCCTCGATGCGGGGAGCGATACCGGCCCACACCTCCGGAAAATCGGGGGCATCGGCCGTGTCTTCATAAGTCATTCCGTGAATTTCCGTGGTGAAACGGCTGTAAAAGTTGGGTCGGGGCCGGATCAGACGGTAAATACTCCCCGCAATCTCCCCTCCGCGTACGATCACCACCCCCACGCTGCATACACTGGTGCGCCGACTGTTGGCCGTCTCGAAATCTATGGCTGCAAAATCTTTCATATCTCTTTTACGAACGGATACGCCTTGAGGTTTCGTCTGTCCCGTTCCATTTTCCCGGTTCATCCTCTCTTCCGGACAAATAGGAAATTCGTTCCGATACTAAAAAGACAATCGAATAAAAAGAAAAACGAATCAAAACCATATTTTAATCAAATATATTCAGAATCCAGAATAGAATAAAATATTTTTATTGTAAATAAATTTAGCTATATATTGTTTTTAACTAAAATTATTTTTTAATTTGCGGAGCCAGTATAAAGGAATTGCCTTTGTTTGTATTTTGTATATAGATAAAAATAAAGCAAATTCTATGAAGAAACCAAACTCTAACCTGAATTATGTCTGTTTTCTGGCTTCGGTAGCGGCCCTCGGCGGCTTTCTGTTCGGATACGACACGGCCGTCATTTCCGGAACGATCGGTCAGGTCACCGGCTACTTTTCGCTCGACACCCTGCAAGTGGGATGGTACGTGGGCTGCGCCCTGATCGGGTCCATTTTCGGAGGCGCCTTCGCCGGCATCATCGGAGACCGTTTCGGCCGCCGCAACGCCATGCTCTGTTCCGCCATGCTCTTCTCGGCCTCGGCTCTGGGGTGTGCGGTAAGCGCCACCTTCGCCCAACTCGTACTTTCCCGGCTGATCGGAGGCGTCGGCATCGGAGTGGCATCGATCATCTCGCCCCTGTACATCTCCGAAGTTTCGATCGCCAGGTACCGCGGACGTCTCGTTTCGCTCTATCAGCTCGCCATCACGGTCGGCTTCCTGGGCGCCTACCTGGCCAATTACCTGCTGCTGCAATCCGCTTCCGCCAACGCCTCGCTCGAGAGCCCCTGGCTGGTGAAGATTCTTTCGACGGAACTCTGGCGCGGAATGCTGGGTTTGGGAATCATTCCCTCCCTGCTCTTTTTCATCGTCATATTCTTCATTCCGGAAAGTCCCCGCTGGCTGCTTCTCAGGAACCGCAGAACAGCGGCCGGACGGATCATGAGCCGGATATACGGCTCGCCGGAAGAGACCGCCGCGCAGATCGAGGCCACCGAACAGGCCATCGCCCAATCCACCGGCAACGAATGGTCCCTGCTGCTGCGCCCCGGAATCCGCAAGGCGCTGCTGATCGGTGTCTCCATCGCCATATTAGGACAGTTCATGGGCGTGAACGCCGTACTTTATTACGGCCCCACGATTTTCGAACAGAGCGGACTTTCCGGCGGCGACTCCCTGTTCTACCAGGTAATGGTCGGAATGGTCAACATGCTCACCACCGTGCTGGCCCTCTTCATCATCGACCGGATAGGGCGCAAAAAGCTGGTGTATTACGGAGTGAGCGGCATGATCGCCTCCCTGCTGCTGATCGCCTTCTATTTCCTGTACGGGGAAGCGATGCGGATAAGCAGCGTGGTGCTGCTCGTCCTCTTCCTGTTCTACATATTCTGCTGCGCCGTCTCGATCTGCGCCGTGGTATGGGTGCTCCTCTCGGAGATGTATCCCACCCGCGTGCGCGGCGTAGCCATGTCGATCGCCGGACTCGCCCTGTGGATCGGCACCTACCTGATCGGACAGCTCACCCCCTGGATGCTCTCGACGCTGACTCCGGCCGGCACCTTCGTACTTTTCGCCATGATGTGCGTGCCCTACATTCTCATCATGTGGAAACTGGTACCCGAAACCACGGGCCGGTCGCTCGAAGAGATCGAGCACTACTGGAACAAAGACGAATAGAACCAACCAACAAAATAACTCGCTGAAATATGGACTTCAAACTACTCGCCCGGCAATACCGGGACGAATTGCTGGACAACATCCTCCCCTTCTGGCTGGAAAAATCGCAGGACAGGGAGTTCGGAGGCTACTTCACCTGTCTGGACCGCAAAGGAAACGTATTCGACACGGACAAATTCATCTGGCTGCAGGGACGCGAAGTATGGATGTTCGCCAGCATGTACAACAAGGTGGAGAAACGGCCGGAATGGCTCGAATGTGCCGTCCAGGGCGGCGAATTTCTGAAAAAGTACGGTCACGACGGAAATTACAACTGGTACTTTTCCCTGACGAGGGACGGCAGGCCGCTCGTCGAACCCTACAACATCTTCTCCTATACTTTCGCCACGATGGCTTTCGGACAACTGCATCTGGCCACGGGAAATCCCGAGTATGCCGAAATCGCAAAAAAGACTTTCGACATCATCCTGTCGAAAGTGGACAATCCCAAAGGAAGATGGAACAAGGTGCATCCCGGAACCCGCGACCTGAAGAACTTCGCCCTTCCGATGATCCTGTGCAATCTGGCGCTGGAGATCGAGCATCTGCTCGACAAGGAGTACCTGGAACGCACGATCGACACCTGCATCCACGAGGTGATGGATACCTTCTACCGGCCTGAACTGGGCATCATCGTCGAGAACGTGACGCTCGGCAATGAACTGTCCGACTCGTTTGACGGACGGATCACCAACCCGGGGCATGCCATCGAGGCGATGTGGTTCATCATGGACCTGGGCGAACGGCTCGGACGGCCCGAACTGATCAGCCGGGCCGTGGGCATCGCCCTGAAAATGATCGACTACGGGTGGGACCGTGAGTACGGAGGCATATTCTACTACAAGGACCGGCTCGGGCATCCGACCCAGCAACTCGAATGGGATCAGAAACTATGGTGGGTTCATATCGAAACCCTGATCTCGATGATCAAGGGATACCGGCTGACGGGTTCCCGCGAATGCCTCGACAAGTTCGAGCTCGTACACGACTACACGTGGTCGCATTTCCGTGACAGCGAATACCCCGAATGGTACGGCTATCTCGACCGCCGGGGCGAGGTGCTCCTCCCGTTGAAGGGAGGCAAGTGGAAAGGATGCTTCCACGTCCCGCGCGGTCTCTACCAGTGTTGGAAAACCCTGGAGGAGTGCAAATGAGCAACTACTAACGGCTATTCGAATACAAACCTAAAACAACTTGAATGTATGAACGATTTTAAACCCAGACGGTCGTGGAGATGGCTTTCGCTGCTGTTCGCAGCATGGCTCGGCCTCTCCGCCGTTTCCGTCTCCGCACAGGAAAAGGAGGTCAAGGTTTCCGGACAGGTGCTGGATGCCAAAAACGAACCGGTCGTCGGAGCAGCCGTCTATGTGGAGGGGACCTCCAAGGGCACGACGACGGATGTCAACGGGAATTTCACCCTGCTGGTGAAACCCGGAGCCGTGGTTACGGTCAAGTACATCGGGTTTCGTACCCGCGAGATTCCCGCCTCGCAGCTCAAAGGGGCCAAAGTCCTTCTGACGGAAGACGCCACGCAACTCGACGACGTGGTGGTCGTGGGCTACGGTGTGCGTAAAAAGGAGACCCTCACCGGAGCAGTCTCCAACATTGCCAACAAAGAGCTGATGACCACCACCCATTCGAGTCTCGCCCAGAACCTTCAGGGCAAAGTAGCCGGATTGCAGATCCGCCAGAACAGCGGCGAACCGGGCGATTTCAACACGATGATCAACATCCGCGGTTTCGGCAATCCGCTCTACGTGATCGACGGTATCCCCCAGGACATGGGAGGCAACGATTTCCAGCGGCTCAATCCGCAGGACATCGAAAGCATCTCCATCATCAAGGATGCCTCCGCAGCCGTTTACGGTCTGAAGGCGGCCAACGGCGTGGTGATCGTGACCACGAACCGGGGCCGTAAGGGGAAGACGAAGTTCAACTACAACATGACCTACGGCTGGCAGAAACCGACCGATATGCCCCGCATGGCGAACCGGTCGGAATGGGCCCAGATGCGTAACGAGGCCAATCTCAACGCAGGAGGGACACCCTACTTCACCCGGGAGGAACTCGCCCGCGAGATGGCCGGCGCCACGACCGACTGGTACGGACTGACCATGCGCGACTTTTCGACCCAGCAACAGCATAACCTCTCCGCATCGGGCGGAACCGACAAGATAACCTATTACGTCAGTCTGGGATACGTTCAGGAGAACGGACTGCTCCGCAGCAAGGATCTCAACTACAACAAATACACCTTCCGGTCCAACCTCACGGCTAAACTGGCGAAGAACTTCAGCGCCGACGTCAACATCTCCGGGCGCTACGACACCAAAAACTCACCGTCAGCCGGATACCACGACATTTTCTACGGTACCCGCACGGCGCTTCCCAACACGGAAGCCTACGCCAACGGCAATCCCGAATATCTGGGATACCAGCGCTTCATCAATCCGATCGCCATCGCCGACAGCGACATCTCCGGGTACACCCAGAACAAAAACCAGATGCTTACCTCATCGCTTTCGCTCAAATACGACGTTCCCTTCGTGAAGGGCCTGTCGGTCAAGGCCGTGGGGGCGTTCGACAACAACCGACTGCTGGACAAGTCGTTAACCAGGGAATATAAGCTATACACCTACGACGCGAATGCGGAAATTCCCTACCAGGCGACCAAGAAGAACAGCCCCTCGAAGATTTCGAACGGCAATACGGACATCGACATGCTCACTCTGCAAGGGTTTCTGACCTATTCGCGGGTTTTTGCCGAGGATCACAGCCTGGACGCGACGTTCGTCTATGAAATCCACAAGTACGACAGCCGCACCTCCACCCTGGGCAGGGAGTACAGCTTCTACACCAACGACCAGATCGACCAGGCCAGCCTGAACAACCAGACCAATTCCGGCATGGAGGAGCAGCAGCGCAACGCCGCCCTGATCGGCCGGCTGAACTACGGTTTCCGGGACAAATACCTCGTGGAATTCGCCTTCCGCTACGACGGTTCCTACCGTTATCCCCGCAATCAGCGCTGGGGTTTCTTCCCCGTAGTGTCGGCCGGATGGAGGATTTCGGAAGAACCGTTCATGAAAAACGTGAAATTCATCAGTAACCTCAAACTCCGGGGATCGTACGGAGTACTGGGCGAAGATTCGGGCAGCAAGGCATTCCAATACATCACCGGATACAGTCTGACGGGCGGCGGCGGTTACGAATTCGTGAACGGAACCTGGACCGAAGGCGCCGCCTCTCCCGCGATCGTCAACGAACGGCTGACCTGGTACACCTCACACACGGCCGACATCGGCATCGACCTGGGGCTGTTGAGTAACCGGCTCGCATTCGAATTCGACGTTTATCAGCGAGACAGGAAAGGACTGATGGCCGACCGGCTCGTTTCGCTGCCCAACACCTTCGGCGGCACGCTTCCCCAGGAAAACCTCAACAGCGACCGGGTACGGGGGCTCGACCTGTCGGTGGCCTATAACGACCGATTCGGCGATTTCTATCTCAGCGTACGGGGCAATTTCAACTTTGCCCGCACGATGAACCGCCATGTGGAACATGCGCCCTATGCCAACAGCATGGACCGCTGGCGCAACGGCGTGGACAACCGGTGGGGAGATTTCGCCTGGGGGTATGTGGTCGAAAACCAGTTCACCGACGAAGAGTCGATCATTTTCGCCCCTCTCCAGAACGGAGCCAACGGTAATACCCTGACCCTGCCGGGCGACTACCGTTACAAGGACGTGAACGGCGACGGAGTGATCGACGGCAAAGACATGATGCCCATTTTCTACAACGGTTCACCGAAACTCTATTACGGGCTGACGCTCAGCGCTGCCTGGAAAGGATTCGACTTCAGCGCCGTGCTCCAAGGTTCGGGACGCTACACGGTACGCTTCAAGGAGGTCTATGCCGAAATGCTCGCCTTCGACCTCAACACGCCCGCCTATTTCTTCGACCGCTGGCACAGGGAAGACCCCTACGATCCGAACAGCGCCTGGATTCCCGGAAAATGGCCCGCCACACGTCTGGTCACCGATGCAGGCTCGATCTACAACGAGAGCGAGATTTGGCGCAAAGACGCCTCCTACCTACGCATGAAGAGCATGGAACTGGGCTACACGATCCCCGCCAAATACCTGAAGAAAATCGGCATAGAAGGCATCCGGGTCTATTTCACGGCACACAACGTCTTCACGATCACGGATCCGTTCGTCAAGGCGTTCGATCCCGAAAAGATCGAGGGTGCCAACAGTTCGGGATTCACCTACCCCCTGACCCGGAGCTACAATCTGGGGATCAACATCAATTTCTAAACGTAACCGACTATGAAAAGCATATTCAAATCCGGACTGATCGCAGCCGCCGCACTGTTTTGCGGCTGTTCCGACTTTCTCGAGCTGAGGCCCAAGGACAAACTCGACGCCCAGGCCCTGTTTTCCGACCCGGAGGGGGTGAAACTCTATATGGCCAATCTTTACGCCCAAC
This sequence comes from Gallalistipes aquisgranensis, assembly GCF_014982715.1. Lineage (NCBI taxonomy): Bacteria > Pseudomonadati > Bacteroidota > Bacteroidia > Bacteroidales > Rikenellaceae > Gallalistipes > Gallalistipes aquisgranensis. The sequence goes on from NZ_JADCJY010000001.1 coordinate 1,764,134, forward strand.
TGCCGATCGAGGATTTCAACTACCTGAGGGGCGGCTTCAACGACTTCTACGGAGAAAACATGGTGGCCGCCATGTTCACCGAAGAGGCGACCCACTCGGAATACCAGGCCCATCTGACGGCCGACAACTTCTCCTGGTGGACGGAAGCCTATTCGCTGATCCGCGACGTGAATATTCTGGCCGATGCGATCCCGACGCTCAACATCCCGAACGACCAGCGCACATCCATGGTGGGCGAAGTGGCTTTCATCAAGGCCTATGCCTATTTCGGACTGGCCAAACGGTACGGCGGCGTCCCCATCATCGACCGGGTACAGAAGTGGGACGGTGACGTGGAGGCGCTCAAAGTGCCGCGCAGTACCGAAAAGGAGACATGGGACTACATACTGAACCAATGCGACATCGCTTCCGGCAATCTCCCCTCGGCCTGGGAAGGAGGGCAGCGGCGCGCCACCAAGTGGGTGGCCTACGCCCTCAAGTCGCGGGCCGCCCTGCACGCGGCGTCGATCGCCAAATTCGGCAGCCGGGCCACTCTGTCGGGAACGGCCGTGGACATGCATCTGGTCGGACTGACTCCCGATCTGGCCAACGGATATTATGAAGCGGCCATCAAGGCGGCGAACGAAGTGATGATTTCCCGCAAATTCTCGCTCTACAAACCCTCTCCCGCCACTCCCGAAGAAGCGGCCGAGAACTACCGCAAGATGTTCGAAGACCCGGCCAACGCTCCCGAAGAGACGATTTTCGTCAAGGGATACACCAAGCAGGAGCTCGGCCACAACTACAACATCTACTACGGCCCCTCACAGCTGGCCAACGGATGGCCCCACCCCGGACGCATGAACCCGAACCTGGAACTGGTCGATGCTTATGAACGTTACGACAACCCGGGCAAAAGCGCACCGATCGTCACCTCCGACGCACCCGATGATCTGACCGATTACAGCGGATTCAGACCCGACAAGAACTACCGGAAATTCGACACGCCCTACGGCATTTTCGAAGGCAAGGATGCCCGACTGTGGGGCACCGTCATCCTGCCCGGCACGCAGTGGAAAGAGACGACCATCGTGATCCAGGCCGGATACGTCAAACCCGATGGCACGGCACAGATCTATTCGGGCAATCCGTACGTCAATCCGGCCGACGGCAAGACTTACTACGTGTTCGGCGGAGCTAACAAGACGGACTACTCGGGTTTCGACACCGAAGGAGGGAACTACACACGTACGGGATTCAGTTTCAAAAAGTTTCTCGACGAACGGATTCCGACCCTCTACGGATACAACAACAGCCTGACGGACTATATCGACTTCCGCTATGCCGAAGTGCTGCTCAATTATGCCGAAGCGGTGGTCGAGAGCGGCTACACCGCCGACAACGCGCAGGCCACGGCGAAAAAGGCGCTGAACGATATCCGCCGCAGGGCCGCCCACACGAACGACATCGAACTGACGCCGGAAAACGTACAACGCGAGCGGCTCGTGGAACTGGCATTCGAAAACAAGCATTTCTGGGACCTCTACCGGAGGCGGGAGTACCATACCCTGTGCAACGGTTCGATCATGCACGCCCTGCTGCCGGTGATCGACCTGCGGGAGAACCCCGCCAAATACATCTTCATCCGGGCCGATATCCAGCGCGTGGCCAGGTTCACCTTTCTGGAGAAAATGTACTACCACGCCATTCCGGGAACGACGGCCAACGGACTGGTACAGAACCCCCAATATTAAACCCCACAGATCGACAGTCATGAAAAAAACAGGATTGTTTCCGGCACTGGCCGCCTTGCTCCTTCTGGCGGTCTCCTGCGAAAAAGACAACTATGAAGCTCCGAACGCCTCGATCCACGGCTCCTTTATCGACGAGGAGACCGGGGAGCTGGTGGAACAGGATATCTACAACGGGACAGTCATCGAGTACATCGAGGACGGATACACCACCATCGAGACGATGATCGTCAAGAACGACGGCACCTACCGCAACAACCTGATGTTCGCGGCCGATTACGAGATCACGCCCAAACGGGGCAATTTCGAACCGCTCGATCCACAGAAGGTGCGGGTGGAAGGGGACACACGGCTCGATTTCCGGGTGAAACCCTATATCCGCATCGAGGACGCCGTCATTTTCAAGAACGGCGACGTGGTCAAAGCCTCTTTCAAACTCACCCAGACCGGATTCGACAAGGTGAAGACCCTCGGGCTGTTCGTTTTCAGGGAACCCTCGGTGGGATACCAGATGAACACGGTCAAGGTGGAAGTCCCTGTGGGGGAACGCTTCAGGGAACCGCAGTATTTCACCATCAACCTGAATCTGCCCTCGAATGCGGACAAGCTGAAAAAGGGAGAGTCGTATTTCTTCCGGGTAGGGGCTCTGATCGACGTACCCGAAGCCAAATACAACTATGCCAAAGCCGTCAGACTCACTTTATAAAAAAAACGAAAACACCATGAAAAGCATCTTCGAAAAGATAGGCGCCGCGCTGGGCTGCTGCCTGCTGGCCCTCTCCTTCTCCTGCTCTTCCGGAGAAGAGAACGGCGAACCGACCCCGCCTCCCGCACCCGCACCGGAAAACGACGGTTACGAACTCTCCTACTGGATCGACATGGACATGTTCGGCAACCACCTGCGCGGATACTGGTACAACGTGACCGAAAGAAGCCCGGAGAACATTCCGGAACCCGACTATGTCAAAAATGCCTGCAAGCGGCTCCGGAACGACTACCACGCCAACAAACTCTATGTGGTGTACCATCGGCAATTCGAGGCTTCGGACGCCCAGTACGTGCTGCGCATGTGGAAGACTTTCGCCGAGAAACAGGGGATGACGGTCGTTCCCACCGTCGTGCTGCAATCCTATGGCAATCCGCAGAATATGAACTTCTCCGACACTGAGATCGTCGAGTTCGCCCAGTGGTGCATCGCCAACACCAATGCCGACGAATTCGCCATTTACGACGTCTACACCCGCGATGCAGTAGGCAGCACACAAGCCAACCAGATCGGCAAAATCCGCGAAGCCATCGGAGACAAGCTCACCCGTGTGGGATTACAGCCGGGCGTGGCCCTGCTCACGTCTTACAGAATGGGCGTGGAGGACACCTGGACGGCCGAGTGCCAGGGTCGGACCAACGACCTGTGGGAGAACCCCGTCTATTACAAAGGCACGAAAAATTACGGGCGTATCCTGCTCGAAAACTGGGTGAACGAACGTATCAACGGCGACAGCCGCAAGATCGTCTGGAACATGATCCCCGTAGCATGGGATTACGACACGGACGACGAACTGTCCTACGACTGTCCGGGCGACGACCAGTACAAGAACGACCCTCCCGTACCGGGACGTATCGCCCTGTGTCATAGATACATTTCCCAATGCTATCCCGCAGGGATGAAAGACGCGAAATTCGGCGGATATTCCTGCGACCTGCACATTCTCCAGGCCAACAGCGGAGGAAGGGGAGAAAGTCCCTCGTTCTATGAGGCATTGAGGACCGACACGGACTATACCGGAGATTTCGCCGATGCCATGAAGGAGATCGGCGCATTGTACAACAGTCTGAACGGCGAATAATTCGAATGTCATGAAAAAAAACGCAGTCAAATACCTGATCCTGTCGGTGTCCGCATTCTTCCTCTGTTCGTGCGGCGAAGCGCAAAAAGAGATCCTGCACCCGGATTTCGAACTCTCCTACTGGATCGACATCGACCTGAGACACAATCCCGGCCGGGGTTATTGGAAACCGGCGGACAGCCTTCCCGCCGATCCCGTTCCAGAGCGCAGACATATCGCCAATGCCGTCAGATGCCTCCGGGAAACGTACGGAGCCGACAAGCTGTATGTCGTATACCACCGCCAGTTCGAACCCGATGCCGCCCGAGAGGTACTGCTCCGATGGAAGGAGGAGGGTGTCCGGAGGGGCGTCCGGATCGTCCCCACGGTCGTTCCGGAGAGTTATGCCACTCCCACGACCATGAATTTCACCGACAGTACGCTGTGCGAATTTGCCGCATGGTGTCTCCGGGAGATCGACCCGGATGAATTCGGTCTCTACGACGTCTATGTCCGGCAGGCCCCCGGTTCGGCGCAGGATGCACAGATGGCCGTGCTCCGCCGGGCGGTGGGCGACCGGCTCGTACGGATCGGGCTTCAGCCCGGCGAGGAGTTGAGCCGCCATTGCAAAGCAGGAGTCGAGGATACCTGGACGGCCGAATGCCAGGGACTGACCAACGAGTTGTGGGAACATCCCGATTCGGTGGGAGGTACCGACGTGTACGGACGCAAACTGCTCGAAAGCTGGGTCCGCGAACGCGCCGAAGGAGAGACGCGGCGGATCGTATGGGACATGATTCCCGTGGCATGGGATTACGACGAGCCGGTCGATCCGCTCGGCTATGTCTGCCCGGGCGACGACGCGCTCATCAACGATCCGCCTGTTGACGGCCGCATCGAACTGTGCCATAAATACATTTCCGCCGGCTATCCCGACGGGACGATGACCCCGAAATTCGGCGGATACTCCTGCGACCTGCACATTCTGGAGGCCAACAGCGCCGGCAAACCCGAGTCGCCCTCTTTCTACGAGCAGCTCCGCGAGGGAAAATCCTACACCGGATACTTCTCCGGCGCCATGGAACAGATCGGCGGTCTTTACAAAAAACTGGGAGCATCGAAACGTTGACCCGAAACAGATCGTATCACTTGCAAGCAAAACCGAAAAGATGACAATAACAGACAGAACCATATTTCGATTGCGCCGGGCCATCCTGCTGTCGTTCTTCGCCCTGGCGGGAAACTCCGTGCCGGCGAAAGCCCCGCTCTACTTCGTGGGCAGCGGGACGAACGACCTGTACCGGACCCTCGCCATGAACCGGATAGAAGTGAAACGGTTCGGAAACCTGTCCGAAGCGATCCGGGAAATTCCGGCCGGAGCCGGTCTGATCGTCACGGCAAACGGCTATCCGGACCTGCGGACAACCGTCGCTCCGGAAGACTACGCACGAATCGGCCGCAAACATGTCCGGTGCTATATCGAGTATCCGGCCTGCATCCCGGGCAGGGAGCTTCCGGCCGAACCTTATGAAGGAAGACTGGAACGGGGGGTCGTTTCGTCGGACTTTTTCGGAGGGAAACTTCCCCCGATGAGTATATTGGGCATCAACGGATGCAGCCTGATCCCGATGAAAGCGGAATCGGCGCTGATCTCCTATGCCAAAGTGGCCGGATTCGACAAGGCCCAGTTCGGGCTGACCGCCACCGAAGTCCGCCCCCTGCTGATTCTGGAAGGAAACCGGATGGTGGCCGCCACCGCCCTCACCTGTTTCGAACAGGCCCGGTTCGGTCCCTCCGACTCCTGGAAACAGGTCTGGCAGTCCATACTGGGCTGGATCACACGTGATCCGTCGTTCGTTTTCGAAAAGTTTCCGGTCGATCCCGTCCCAACTTATGCCGCAACGGTTCCAGTGGGATCGGAAGAACGCAGGAAAGCGGTGGAACGGGGTGCCGAATGGCTGTGGAAAGCCCGCCTGTTCATCCATCCTTCATGGGAAACGACCGAAATCGGCAAGTACCAACCGAAAAACGGCGACCCCAACCTCTTCTTCGGTCCTCCGATCCGGCCGGACATGCTGCAGGGCGACGGCTCCCGCGGAGTGATGGAGGGGCACGGTTCGACCGTACTGCACGACGGAAGCCAGCTGTACCGCTACTTCATCCGGGCCGACGTGCAGGGCGAAACCGCCTTCCTGCTCGCTTCGGCAGCCGAACTGACAGGCGACGAAAAGTACGACCGAACGGCGGAACGGCTGCTCGACTATCTCTTTTACAGTTCCGGATTCCGGGGCGGAGCGCGGAATCATAAGGACAGCTCCTCCTACGGACTCATCAGCTGGGCCAACACCCACCCGGGCACATTTTTCAACGACGACAACGCCCGGTGCATCCTCGGAGCCATCGGAGCTTCGGCGCTGATGGACAACCAAAGGTGGAACCGCCTGATCGTGGAGAACATTCTGGGGAACCTGCGCACCTGCAGCCGCCAGGGTTTTCAGGGCAACGCCCTCGACCAGAAGGACATCGAACGGAACGGATGGAAATATTACCGCGACCGGGACTATACCAATCCCCACCCCCATTTCGAATCGTGGATGTGGGCCTGTTACCTGTGGCTGTATGACAAAACGGGATATAAACCCCTGTTGGACAAGGCTCGTGAAGGAATCCGCATCACGATGGAAGCCTATCCCGACAAGTGGCTCTCCCAGAACGGCATCCAGCAGGAGCGGGCGCGGATGATCCTGCCGCTGGCCTGGCTGGTGAGGGTGGAAGACACGCCCGAACACCGGGCATGGCTGGACAAGGTAGCCTCAAAACTGCTCGAAAGCCAGGTGGAGTGCGGAGCCATCCGCGAAGAGCTGGGCAACAGCACCTCGGACAAAAACAAAATACTGGTCACCTCCAATGAGGCATACGGCAAAAACGAAGCTCCGTTGATCGCCGTCAACGGCGATCCGGTATCGGACATGCTCTACACCTGCAACTTTTCGTTCTTTGCCCTGAACGAGGCAGCCCATGCCACAGGAAATTCCAAATACGGAGAAGCCGTACGGAAACTGGCAGATTTTCTGGTACGCATCCAGGTGGAGAGCCGGGCCCACCCCGACATCGACGGGGCCTGGTTCCGTGCCTTCGACTACAACCGCTGGGACTACTGGGCCTCCAACGCGGACAACGGCTGGGGAGCCTGGTGTACCCTCACAGGATGGATACAGAGTTGGATCGTATCGACCGAAACGCTGGTCGAAAAAGGGCAAAGCTATTGGGAGATGACCCGCAACATGAATATGAAACAGGCGATGAAGGAATCGCTCTGGATGATGGAATAACCGACCTGAAAACTCAAAACCGACAAATCCATGAACAAACCGAACTATCTGTTGACCGTACTGGCCCTGATTCCCGTACTGGTAGCCTGCAGCGACAAGGAGGAAGGGGAAACACCGCTTCCCCCCTCCCCGGACACCTCCATCAAAGGCATTTTCGCTTATGCCGAACACCCAGAACGTAAACGCGACACGCTGGATGTATCGTTCTCGGACCTTCGTGACGCGCTGATCTTCACGACCCGCGCCCTGCCCATGGGCAGCGACGAAGTGGATCTGACAAAGGTGCATCTCTCCGTCGAGGTGGACAAGGAAGCCCGTGTCGAATTCTCCGCAGCATCGGATGCCGCCACCATCGGTCCGGGAAGGTCGGCACCGGAAAACAGTTCCGTCGAAAACACGGTGGATCTCACCCTCCCGGGGCAGAGGCTTTCCGTCATCGCCGGGAACGGGGACAGGGTCTCCTACGGCCTGCAAACCGTCGTGACGCCTCCCTACGAAGTGGTTCCCGAATATGAAACGACCCTCACGGAAATGTGGACGAAGACGGGCACCGAACTCGGTCTCGTATTCCCCCGGTCGTGCCGCAGCATGTGCATCGCGGGCGATTACCTGCTGATACTGGACAACACGATCGATTACAGCGCCGACGCCAAGATCAAGGTTTACGACAAACTCACGGGAGAGTTCGTCAAGAACGTACCCATCTACGAAGGCGGCTGGGCCGGACCCCGTTCCTACACCTGGACGCTGGCGGCGGACGAGGCGGGACATTTCGCCATGGGCCGTCTCAACTCGGGCGGCGCAGGATTCTGGATGGACGTGTACGAGAACATAGACGCCATGCCGACCAATCCGTTCAAGCTGGCCGGCAACCAGGTTCCTGAAAACGCGGGGAAACGGATGCAGATTCTGGGCGACCTCTACTCGGGAAGCGCCTACGTATGCCTGACCTCCAGCCATTTCTACGGCGATGTCCCTATGCAGGGACAATACGCGACATGGACGATGACGAACGGCACCCCCGGCAGCGTGGAACCGAACGTTCTCTCCTATCCGGCCTCGTGGCACTCGGCGGTCGTGGAACGGGCCTCGCTGGACGACCCCACCATGTATGTCACCTACAACGACGAGACGGGCTATCCGAACGACCCGTTCGAAAACTGGGACAAGCTCCACGCCGCCCATTTCGTCGTGTACAACCCCGGTTCGGGCGAAGCTCCGCTGGAGATGGACCAACAGAATTTCAAATACCGGATTCTCGATTCGAAAGTGTTCCGCGTCAAGGATGCACGTTATCTCTTCACGCTCCAGCAGGACTACTCCACCGGTACGGGTGAAATGGCCACCCTGCTCTACAACATTTCGAGCAAGGCCGCTTTCTCCAAAACACCGGCCAGTCCCGACTACGACCGTTACCGTCTGTACGAATCCCCGGGCTATGTCTCGGCGAACGATCTCCGCTACGGCAGCGTGACCGTAACGGTGGACGAAACGACATCCACGGCCTACATGTATGCCTTCTATCCCGCATCCGAGGGCAAGGAAGCCCGCGTGACGGCCCTGAAAATGGAGCTGGGCGAAGAGATCGAATAGAAAACGGTTCCCGGCAAGTGCGGCCCCGGGCGGAACGATATTCCGCCCGGGGCATGCTTCCGGTCCTCCGTTTTTCACGAAACGCACGGAGTATCTATGGCTTTCTTGTCGGAAAAGAGGCGTATTATTCAGTATTTTAAAGTAAATTTGCACGCAATGGGACGTATGAAATCAAATATGTGTGTTTTTCTCGCCGCCCTGCTGCCGCTGATGTGTCATGCATCGGTCACGGAAAGCGGAATCAGTCTCACGCTCATTCCTCCGACGACCATAACCACGCAGGTCGATCTCGACATCCGGGCGGGGATCGTGAACCACACGGACGCTCCCGACACATTCGAAGTGTCGCTCTACCTGAACGGAGAGTCGGAAAAACACCTGCTGCACCGCCGAAAAATCTCCATCGGGGCATCGGAGAGCCGCTGCGTCGTCCACCGCATGAAGACCGCGGACAAGGCAGGAAAGAACCGGATCGTCCTTACGGTACAGAAAGAGGACGGTTCGTTGCACCGGCTGCGGAAAGAGATCACGGTCCTCCCCTCGCCGATCCGTTCCACCCGCAGGATCGACGGAGCATGGGCGGGTCTGTACCACTGGAGCGAAACGGAAGGGAAACACTGGAACGGGGATATCCGCAACGTGACCGACCGGCAGTGGAGAGAGATCGTCCGCGACATGCACTCACTGGGAATGGATATCATCGTGATACAGGAAGTGTTCCGGAACCAGGCCTACGTGGGACAGCACGACATAACGACCGCCACCTACAGCGGCCGGGCATTCTACCCTTCCGAACTCTACCCGGAACGAATGCCCATTGCCGCGACCGATCCGCTGGAAGCCATCCTGAGCGAGGCCGACAGGCTGGGCATGCACGTACTGCCGGGCGTGGGCCTGTTCGCCTGGTTCGACTTCTCGGAACAGTCGCTCGACTGGCACAAGGCGGTCGCCCGCGAATTGTGGGAAAAATACGGCCATCACGATTCGTTCTACGGATTTTACGTGTCGGAGGAGTGCGTGGGCAGCCTGGACAACTGCGAAGCCTCGGAAGCGGTCCGCCGGCTGCGAAAGGAACAGATCGTGGATTTTTTCCGTGAGTTCAAAGCCTTCTGCAACGGGTTCGCCCCCTCCAAACCGATCATGCTCGCCACCAACAGCATGGGCATACCGGCAGGAGAGGATACCTACCCCCGTCTTCTGGAACATCTGGACATTCTCTGTCCGTTCGGTTTCGCCCGCATGCCCGAAGGAGATCTGACCGGCCGGGAAGCGGCCCGAAGATTGCAGGAGCTTTGCGACCGGGCCGGTTCGCATCTGTGGTTCGACCTGGAAGCGTTTCTTTTCAACGAAGACACCTCGCTCTACCCCCGCGACATAGACGGCATCATAGCCGATCTGACCCTGCTCGACAATTTCGAGAAAGTGCTCTGCTACCAGTATCCCGGAGTATTCAACCGTCCCGGAGCCTCTGTCCGGATCGGCGAACCACGTACCGAAAAACTCTACAAGGATTACCGAAAATATCTGAAAACGAAATAACACCCGAAACGATGGATAATTCATTCCTGAAAAAAGCCCTCGAAGGGAACAAACCCGCCCTGATGAAGAAGGAGATCATCGGCAAATGCATCACCAACGGCAACTATACCATTCCGGAACTGGGCCGGGACATGAACGTGAGCGTGCCCACGGTGACCAAACTGATCGGAGAGTTGATCGAAGAGGGTTTCCTGCTCGATTTCGGGAAACAGGGCACCAACGGCGGACGCCGTCCGAATCTGTACGGGCTCAATCCCGAAGCGGGTTATTTCGCAGGAGTGGAGGTGAGGATGAACAGCGTGGCCCTGGGACTGATCGACTTCAAGGGCCAGATGCTCGACTACAAGGTCTACGACAACTTTTCGGCAGAAAACACCCTGCAATCGCTCGACGGCCTGTGCGACATCATCAACGATTTTCTGAACAAGATCGCCGTGCCGCGCCAGAAGGTGTTTTCCGTGGGAGTCAATCTCTCGGGGCGCGTAAACTCCGAATCGGGATACAGTTACAGTTTCTACTACTTGGGTGAAAAACCCCTGACCCAGCAGATCGAAGAACGGATCGACTGCAACGTCATCATCGAAAACGACTCCCGGGCCATGACCTACGGCGAGTACATGTGCGGCGTGGCGAACAACGAACGGAACATGATCTTCATCAATGCGGGATGGGGGCTGGGCATCGGAATCATCATCGACGGGAAACTGTTCTACGGCAAATCGGGTTTTTCGGGGGAATACGGACACTTTCCGTTCTACGATAACGAAATCATCTGCCGCTGCGGCAAACGGGGCTGCCTGGAGACGGGAGCATCGGGAAGCGCCGTACACCGGCTGTTCATGGAAAAGCTGAAGGAGGGAAGCGTGTCGATGCTCTCCGAAAAATACAACCGGGGCGAAGAAATCCTGCTCGAAGACATTATGGACGCCGTACAAAAGGAAGACGTGCTGGCCATCGAAATCATAGAGTCGGTAGGACACGAACTGGGCAAAGCCGTTTCGGGACTGATCAACCTGTTCAATCCCGAACTGATCGTGGTGGGCGGGACGCTTTCGGCGACCCGGGAATACCTGACCCTGCCGCTCAAGAGTGCCGTTTACAAATACTCGCTGACGCTGGTCAGCAAAGACACCGCCATCAAGGTCAGCAGCCTCGGAGACAGGGCCGGCGTAGTGGGTGCCTGCATGCTGGTCCGCAGCAAAACCCTGGGATTGTTATAGAACGGACGTTGCGGGGAGAACTGCCTCCGGGATCAGTCGGCCGCCGCCCGGGCCGCAAGAAAAAAGCGATAAATACATCCGGCGATGTCGGCGATCATCCGGGCATTGACCGCATCCGTCTCTTCGGAATCCTTTATGAAAATCGCCACGAAACACGGTTCACCGTCCGGCAGATACATCACGCCGGCATCGTTGTCGCCGATTTTCCTTCCGTCGCCGAGACGGTCGGAACTGCCCGTCTTATGTTCCAGCCGCACTCCGGCAGGAAGGCCTTTCCGCATCTTATCCGCACCCGTCACCGTTTCGAACATGGCCCGTCTAAGCAGGGAGTCGTACGGAGGCGACAACACCCTTTCCGTATAGGTCCGGTGCAGCAGCCGCACCATAGACGAGGGCGTACTCCGGTTTTTATAGCAATTGGACAAATCCGCATGCATGGTCGCTTCCGTTTCCGAAAGGTGACAGCCGGCCATTCCCGATTTTCCGATCCGTGCACCGACTTCGGCAATCCCGCCGACGTAGTCGATCAGAATGTCGCAGGCATTATTGTCGCTTTCCGAAACACAGTAGCGGATCAGTTCCGCGAAAGAGAGCCGGAAATCCCCTTCGGGATAAATACGCTTCAGGGGACTGTATGTATTCGCATGCATCTGCGATGCGGTGACGGGCCATTCAGAGCGAGGGTCCGTTCCTTCCGATTCCATTTTCTGTAGGGCGGCGAGCGCCACGTGAAACTTGAAAACGCTCATCAACGGATATTGTACCGTGTCGTTGAAAGAGAACGAGACATCTCCGGCCCTGCACGCAACGCCGACCGTGGCTTTTTTGCCTCGAACGACCTGCGTTATCTCCAGCCGGAGCAAATCCACACGTTCCCCGCAGGCGAAACAGGAAATACAGGACAGACTGAACAAGAGAACGATATATGCTTTCTGCAGTTTCATACGCCTACGATCGGAAAATGCAAAGATAGAAACAATACCGTTCTCGCACCGCCCGAAAAATCTCCCGAAACCATTTACCGGGACAAAACAAAAGTCACCGGCTGACAGCCGGTGACTTCCCATCCGTACATTCGGCGAATAACGCGGAGAGAGAGGCTCTCGAACCTATACATTCAAGAAATATCATAAAATTGCAAATTACTGATAATCACACACAATTTGGAATACATAGTAAATCTAAATCTTTCTGAATATCTTTTGCTATTCCAAATATTGGGTGTATATTTGGGTGTAGAATTTCAAACGCACCCAATTATGAATATCAAACGAAACATCATTTTTGCATTGGAAAGCCGGAAAAAGAACGGTGTGCCAATTGTGGAGAATGTCCCCATCCGTATGCGCGTCATATACGCAAGCCAGCGCATTGAGTTTACAACGGGTTACCGCATCGATGTAGCCAAATGGGATTCCGACAAGCAGCGAGTAAAGAACGGGTGTACCAACAAATTAAAGCAAAGTGCATCTGAAATCAATGCCGATCTGCTGAAATACTATGCCGAAATTCAAAATGTGTTCAAGGAGTTTGAGGTACAGGAAACCATGCCAACTACCCAACAACTAAAGGATGCATTCAACCTGCGGATGAAGAATGCCAACGAAGAACAGCAGGAAGAAGCACAGATAAGTTTTTGGGAGGTGTTCGATGAATTTGTAAAAGAATGCGGCAATCAGAATAACTGGACTGAATCCACATACGAAAAGTTTGCAGCCGTTAAAAATCACCTCAAGGAGTTCAAGGAAGATGTGACCTTTGAATATTTCGATGAGTTCGGATTGAACGAGTATATCAATTTCCTGCGTGACAAAAAAGACATGAGAAACAGTACCATCGGTAAACAAATGGGATTCCTCAAATGGTTCCTGCGATGGAGCTTCAAGAAAGACTATCACCAGAATATAGCATACGATACGTTCAAACCGAAATTGAAAACCACCCCCAAGAAGGTAATCTTCCTGACATGGGAAGAGTTGAACAGACTAAAAGACTATCAGATACCCAAAGACAAACAGTATCTGGAACGTGTCCGGGATGTTTTCCTGTTCTGTTGCTTTACCAGTCTGCGTTATTCAGATGTTCGTAACCTAAAGAGAAGTGATGTCAAGTCCGACCATATAGAAGTCACCACCGTTAAAACGGCAGATAGTCTGAGTATTGAACTGAACAAGTACAGTAAAGCCATACTTGAAAAATACAAGGACATCCATTTTGAAAACCACATGGCATTGCCTGTTATCAGCAATCAGAAAATGAATGATTATCTGAAAGAACTGGGAGAACTGGCAGAAATTAACGAACCTATACGTGAAACCTACTACAAAGGAAATGAACGTATAGATGAAGTTACACCGAAATACGCATTACTCAGCACACATGCAGGAAGAAGGACATTCATCTGTAATGCACTGGCTCTCGGTATTCCTGCACAGGTTGTAATGAAATGGACAGGGCACAGTGATTATAAAGCCATGAAGCCTTACATTGACATAGCAGACGATATTAAGGCCAATGCAATGAACAAGTTTAACCAACTCTAAAAGTATCAGTCAGTTTCACAGATTATCCATTATTAGAGTTATCTTTGTTAAGTAATAGTTAGTGATATGGAAAATAACAACGAACATAATATAAAGAAAGGTCATTTTGATGCCTTTGTCCATGCTGTCGGTTCGGAAATAGAACAGGCACAAGTCCGACTCATTACCGCAGCCAATGCCCAGATGTTGTTCCATTACTGGAAAATGGGGAATTATATACTGTACCACCAACACCTACATGGGTGGGGTGGTAAAATTATCAAAAAATTGGCACAGGCAATCAGATTCAATTATCCTGAAAAGAAGGGATATTCGGAACGTAATCTTACTTATATGTGCCAGTTTGCCCGTTTATATCCGTTAAATGTACTTCGTAGTTTTATTGAAGCAGATTCAATACTGTCGGTCCCAAATATTCAAAACATTACTAATGAAGTCCTTAAGCTCAATAGCGGACAATTTACGCAGGAGCTTACTGCGCAAATACAATCAGCTGATAATCAATCTTTAGAAATTACGCAGGAGGTTCCTGCGCAATTTCAGAATGTAGCAAAAACAGTAGCAACCATCTATAAAATAAAAATAGAGGATATAGAAGATTTATTCTTGGCGTCACCGATTGCAAGAATAAATTGGGCAAGCCATATGGTCATACTCAATAATCCGCTACCATTGGGCGTAAGGTATTGGTATATGAAACAATCTGTAGAAATGGGTTGGAGCAGTAATGTGCTGAAAATGCAGATTGAAAGTAATCTGTATGACAGACAAATCAAGAGTAACAAGGTAAACAACTTCACTGCCACACTTCCGGCACCTCAAAGCGATCTTGCCAATTATCTGTTAAAAGACCCGTATATCTTTGACTTGGCAGGAGCAAAGGAAAAGGCTGACGAAAGGGATATAGAAGAACAGTTGGTAAAGCATGTAACCCGTTACTTGCTGGAAATGGGTAACGGCTTTGCTTTTGTTGCCAGACAAAAACATTTCCAGATTGGGGACAGTGACTTTTTCGCCGACCTGATCCTATATAATATCAAGCTCCATGCCTATGTTGTCGTGGAATTGAAAGCAACGCCATTCAAACCGGAATATGCAGGGCAGTTAAATTTCTATATCAATGTTGTAGATGATAAACTGAGGGGAGAAAATGATAACAAGACCATCGGTCTTTTGCTGTGCAGGGGTAAGGATGAGGTCGTGGCACAATATGCCTTGGCTGGATATGACCAGCCGATAGGTATCAGCGACTATCAATTGAGCAAGGCAGTACCCGAAAATCTGAAATCTGCCCTACCGAGTATAGAAGAAGTGGAAGAAGAACTGACCTTATTCCTTGACAAGGACAAGAACCCATAATATAAAGTATATGGCAGGAAAGATACAGACGATGATTCCCCAATATGGAGAACTCAACAGAATATACAGAGACTATATAGATAATTACGCTTTTTCTTTTGACAGGCAGAAATTCATATCGGATTTCTATCAGGAGTATAATGACATGAAATCCTTTGAAGCCGCTATCCTTGAACTGGTGCTTGACAAGCAAAAAGAGCAATACACCTTGATACTCAACAGCCTGAAAACTGAAATAGAAAAGAGCATACAGGCTTATGAGATACGCCCGTTAAGTGACAGAGCCATAGAACGTGCTTGCTATCAGCACATGGAAAGGTATTCTCAGGAAATTGAAGCCCAGCTGGATGTTACAAGAAGTCTGAGCAAGCCGCTGAATGAAGCCAACAACAGGTATGATTCCATTGGTTACAGGGAGCATACAGCCGAAGAGGAAAAACAGGCAGAGAAAGAATATGAACGCTGCAAGGCTGAATATGACAGGGAAAAAGCCAAACTGAACAAACTCTATGATCAGCAAAAGGCTGCAAGAACAGAGGCATTCCAATACATGAAGAACTGTTGTGCGGACATATACCGTCAAAGCTGCCTTTTTCTGGATATATTGAAGAAATACATTCCTGACGGAAAGCAAGAGAATAAATCAAGCGAGCCAATCAGTCAGCAGGAAACGACAGAAGAACAACAGGAATATTTCAGCATGAAATTACTTTCGCTCATTCATGAGGTGTGCATAGGAGAACAGTTCGAAGAAATTTCCGCACTGGATTTCTATGCCAATATGAATCTTCACCCCTGCAACTGTAAGCTGAAAATAAAACCGAGAGAGAAAATACGTGTATGCTATCTGATATTCCTGATGAGCGAGAAACTCTCCAAACAGGACAGGGACAAATGGAAAGACAGAATACTGAAACTGCTGGATATTGACGACAGCTACTACAAATCCAAGTACAAGGAGCCTGTTTCAGATTTCCCCAGTGACAGCAACCAAAATTTCGCCAAGGAAATGGAACATATATTCAGATAATCCGTAATATATCCTGATACTTTACGAAAGTTCCACTTTTACCACTCAAAATAATTTTTGAGTGGTATTTTTATTTTCTGATATTCAATAAGATACAATGATATTCAGTTTGTACCGTCCCCATCCTTACCACTCATAACCCTACCTAATTTTGCATCGTTCGAGAACAGAAATAACAGCCAGTGCGCAGGGCTGATTGTTTAACGACTAAATAGATTGGACGATGACAAATATCCAAGAATTATTATCAAAACCCGTCTGGCAGATGACAGGCGAAGAATTCATATTCCTGAGTAAGCACGCTTCAGGTCAGGCCGAAGCATTGCCGCAACCCGTTACAGACACGGAAAAGAAGTATGTGTACGGAATACTCGGTATAGCCAAACTGTTCGGGTGCAGTCTGCCCACTGCCAACCGCATAAAGAAAAGCGGTAAGATAGACAAGGCGATTACCCAGATAGGGCGCAAGATTATCGTAGATGCGGAATTGGCTCTTGAGCTTGCCGGGAAGAAAACAGGAGGACGGAAATAATGGGAGGTATGCTTATGGACTATATGAAAGAAATAAAGGAGATTTCGGCAGAACAGGCAATAATCCTTTGGCAAGCTTCACGCCTGAGTCTGTCGAAAATCTACGAAAAAGCACCTGAGATTCTAAAAGTGCAAGGTTCGGTCATTGGTACACTGGGCAATTTCAGTGCATCCATCGGCAAAGCCAAGAGTAAAAAGACTTTCAATGTATCGGCTATCGTAGCCGCCGCATTGAAAAACGGTACGGTACTGCGGTATGTTGCGGAACTACCGGAAGAAAAAAGGAAGATTCTTTATGTGGACACGGAACAAAGCCATTATCACTGTCTGAAAGTCATGAAACGTATTTTACGGCTTGCTGGTCTTCCTGATGACAGGGACAATGAACATCTGGAGTTTCTCGCTTTGAGGAAATACACGCCCGAACAGCGTATCAGGATTGTCGAACAGGCTATCTATAATACACCGGACATAGGGCTTGTAATCATAGACGGCATCCGTGATATGGTATATGACATCAACAGTCCGGGAGAATCGACACGCATTATATCCAAACTGATGCAGTGGACGGATGACAGGCAGATACACATCCATACGATACTCCACCAGAACAAAGGCGATGAAAACGCAAGAGGGCATATCGGTACGGAGCTGAACAACAAGGCGGAAACCGTTCTGCTGGTGGAAAAGGACAAGAGCAACGGGGATATAAGCAATGTTTCAGCCATGCACATCCGTGCAATGGATTTCGAGCCTTTCGCTTTCCGTATCAACGACAATGCATTGCCTGAACTCATAGAGGGGTACAGACCCGAAGCGAAGAAACCCGGAAGACCGGAAGAGGAAAAGTTTGACCCTTACAGACATATTAGCGAACAGCAGCACCGCATAGCACTGGAAGCGGCTTTCGGACTGAAAGAGGAATACGGCTACAAGGATCTGGAAACCTCCTTAATCAAGTCATATATGTCGGTAGGTGTAAAACTGAACCATCAAAAAGCGGTATCACTTATCACCATGCTCCGGAACAAACGGATGATAGTACAGGAGAACGGCAGGAAATACACGTTCAAGCCGGACTTTCACTATTAGGCCGTATAACCTGTAATCACTTCACTTTATTCGGCAGGTCTATATATTAAGAATAAAGCGAAGCGGTTGTAGGGAATAGAAAAGCGCTTCACTTTATTACCGTATCCTATATATACGAAGATAAAGTGAAGTGATTATACAGACCGTACTTCATAAAAAAGTACGGGCGAAAAGAGAAATAAATATTCCAACCATTATTCAAACACTCATCTTATTATGGATATACAGACAGCAAAACAAATCAGGATAGCGGATTTTCTGTACAGTTTGGGATATTCTCCCGTCAAGCAGCAAGGTATTAACCTATGGTACAAATCCCCGTTACGGGAAGAGACAGAACCCTCGTTCAAAGTAAATACCGAGCGCAACCAATGGTATGATTTCGCAATCGGCAAAGGTGGAAATATCATCGCACTGGCACAGGAACTCTACTGTTCCGACTATGTGCCTTATCTTCTACAGAAAATCGAAGAACAGATACCACACATACGTCCCGTGTCTTTCTCTTTTGGCAAGCAATCATTTTCCGAACCGAGTTTTCAGCAATTGGACATTGTGCTGCTGGCTTCTCCTGCCCTGCTTGCCTACCTACAGGAAAGAGGGATAAACACGGCACTGGCGAAAAGAGAATGTAAGGAAGCCCGTTTCACCCACAACGGCAAACGGTATTTCGCCATTGCCTTTCCGAACATATCAGGCGGATATGAAATTCGCAACCGATATTTCAAGGGATGTATCGCACCAAAAGAAATATCCCATATCAGACAGTCAGGAAAACCAAGGAGTACATGTTACGTTTTTGAGGGATTTATGGATTACCTTTCCTTTCTTACTTTAAGGCTGGAAAGCTGTCCGCAATCACCCGACTTCGACAGACAGGATTACATAGTTCTTAATTCCGTAGCCAATGTTCCCAAGGCACTCTATCCGTTGGGAAGCTATGAGCGCATCCACTGTTTCTTTGACAATGACCGTGCAGGAATGGAAGCAATACAGCAAATCCGAAAGGAGTATGATGCTACCCGGTATATACGTGACGCCTCGCAAATCTACAGTGGATGTAAAGATCTGAACGAATATTTACAGAAACGAATAGCCGATAGGAAAGAGCAAGCGCAATCTGTCGAAAAGAGGAATGATACGCTATCCAAGAAACCGAAAGGCTTCCGGTTATAGCCCACTATAACTACACGCTTCGCTTTCGTAGTTGTGGGCTCTCCCGAGGGGATTAGGGCTTTGCCCTAATGACCCACTCAGGGCGTTTCACCCCTGAGAACCCCGAGCAAAGAGTGACCCTCTCTTTGCAATCTCCGCTTATGGGTTACCCCTAAGAACCCCTCTGCGAAAGCGAGCAAAGTAAATCAATTGTAAACAAAGGAAAGAAGCTATGGCAACAAAATCAAGCATACATATCAAGCCTTGCAACATCGCATCGAGCGAGGCACACAACCGAAGGACTGCCGAGTATATGCGTAATATCGGGGAGTCCAGAATCTATGTCGTTCCCGAACTTTCCACCGATAACGAACAGTGGATAAATCCCGACTTCGGCACTCCCGAACTGCGAACTCATTATGACAATATCAAGCAAATGGTCAAGGAAAAGACCGGACGTGCCATGCAGGAAAAGGAAAGGGAACGCAAGGGAAAGAATGGAAAGATTATCAAGGTGGCGGGATGCTCACCCATCCGTGAAGGAGTATTGCTTATCAGACCGGACACCACACTGGCTGATGTACGCAAATTCGGTGAAGAGTGCCAAAGACGCTGGGGCATCACTCCGCTACAGATTTTCCTGCATAAAGACGAAGGGCATTGGCTGAACGGTCAGCCGGAAGCAGAAGACAAGGAGAGCTTCCAAGTCGGTAACAGATGGTTCAAACCAAATTATCATGCTCATGTCGTATTCGACTGGATGAACCATGAAACTGGAAAGAGCCGAAAGCTCAATGACGAGGATATGGCAACCATGCAGACCCTTGCTTCCGATATTCTCCTGATGGAACGTGGACAGGCAAAAGCTGTCACAGGTAAAGAGCATCTGGAACGAAATGATTTCATCATTGAGAAGCAGAAAGCCGAACTGCAACGTATAGAGGAAACCAAGCGACACAAGGAACAACAAGTAAGCCTTGCCGAACAGGAACTCAAACAGGTAAAAGCAGAGATACGCACGGACAAACTAAAGAAAACAGCCACCAATGCTGCTACCGCCATAGCAAGCGGTGTAGGTTCTCTTTTCGGAAGCGGTAAGCTGAAAGAACTGGAACATCACATCGAGCAGCTACATCAGGAAATTACCAAACGGGACAAAGCTACTGATGAATTAAAAATTCAGATACAACAAATACAGGAACAGCATAGCAGACAAATTCGTAATCTTCAAAGAATACATAATCAAGAACTTGAAGCCAAAGACAAGGAAATATCACGATTGAGCACCTTGCTTGAAAAAGCCCACAAATGGTTTCCCATGTTCAAAGAGATGTTGAGAATGGAAAAATTATGCGCTGTTATCGGGTTTACCAAAGACATGATAGAAAACCTCTTGACAAAGAAAGAATCCATACAATGTAGTGGCAAAATTTATTCCGAAGAACACAGGTGGAAATTTGACATCAAGAATGATATTTTTAGGGTTGAGAAACATCCGATGGATAGTGGTAAGCTTATGCTGACCATAAACCGACAACCCATAGTACAATGGTTTAAGGAACAATGGGAAAAGTTACAGCAGAATCTACGTAACTCGGTGCAGAGAGAGCAAAAATCCAGAGGATTTAGAATATAGAATAGCCTATTATTAATAAAATCAAGTATCTATGCATCCAAACAGATTGTTTTTATTACAGAATCAAAATCCTAAGAATTTATAAAAAATGAAGCCTAAAGAAGTTTTGGAAAAATGGATAGATTGCTTTAACAAAGCAGATGCTTATCATATAGCAGAGCTGTATGCTACTAATGCAGTAAATCATCAAGTCGCAAACGAACCAATAATAGGTAAAGAATCAATCTACAAAATGTTTGTGAATGAATTTGCCACTGCTAAAATGGTTTGTATGGTGGAAAATATTTTTGAAGATGGCGAATGGGCTATCATGGAATGGAAAGACTCTCTTGGACTTCGTGGATGCGGATTTTTTCATGTAAAAGATAACAAAATCGTCTTTCAAAGAGGGTATTGGGATAAACTTTCATTCTTGAAGCAACACAATCTTCCAATTGAATAAGTACTATCAGAATACGGACTGGGAAATTGAAATACCCAGTCCGAGTTATATAATGAATTTTACTTGTTAAACTATTTAAAGTCAGTTGGATAACAAACCATACCTTTCACATTCTCAGTAGCTCCAGGTATTAATTCAGCCACCATGCAATATTCATGAGAGACTTCGAAAGGAAATTCAATTCCTAAATCGATAGCCTTGCGATAGCCAAATCGAGGATAATACTCTTTATGCCCCAATACGACTGCTGTGCCGTAACCCAAAAGTGCTGCCCTCTGATGGGCTTACTGAATCAACACCCCCCCCCAATTCCCTTACGCTGGAATTCCGGCAAGACTGCCAATGGAGCTACACTCAGGGATGTGACAGACTGGGTGTCACTGTCTATCTTTACTTCTGTAAGTAAGATATACCAGACAATTTGTTTTTCTGTCATTTTCTTGTTCTTATCTAATTGTTAGGCTCATTGTTGTTATACATTGTTTAATTATAGATAAATCGTGAATATCCTTCTCTCTTAAATCGTAGCCCGAATGGAATACTTGTTGCCCTTTTGCAGAAATGCAAGGGATGCTTCTGCCTTCAAAGACTGCTGTTCCAAAA
This sequence comes from Gallalistipes aquisgranensis, assembly GCF_014982715.1. Lineage (NCBI taxonomy): Bacteria > Pseudomonadati > Bacteroidota > Bacteroidia > Bacteroidales > Rikenellaceae > Gallalistipes > Gallalistipes aquisgranensis. Next base: position 1,785,765 of record NZ_JADCJY010000001.1, read on the forward strand.
TAGTCCGGTTGAAATTCATACCAGCCTCCATCCAAGTCGGCTTGTTTGGAAGTGCCGTCCGCATTCAAGACAAAAGGATGGATATCAATATAGCCTAATTCTTTGCTATACAGTTCCACACGGGTGGGCAACCAATTTGTTTCAATTTGATATCCTCTCTCCTGCAAAAGATCAAGGAGTTGGTCTGTATAATTGGCATCAAAATCAATGTCAATATCTCTATGCAAGCGGGTTTGCTGTCCGTACAAGACATCCACTCCCCAGCCTCCATCCAACCAAAACTGCATGTCCAGGCTTTCCAACAAGTCCAAAACTTGAAATAACTCTGTAATCGTAGTGTGTTCTTTCTTTGTCATATAATAATTCTTTAATAAATAATACTATGCGTAATTATCCAACTGCTTGATTGAAGAAATAAAATTTGCACCCACTCCAATCAGAAAGATAACCCATCCGCTGATCATAAAGACGGATGTGATACCCCATGCTTCCACCCAATATCCTGAAGCTACGATACCCAGCATTGATGGAAAGGTACTCAAACTAAAGATGAGAGAAAAAGTCCGTCCAAGCATGTCCGAAGCCAAGTTCTGCTGAATAATAGCGATGAAAAGCGCATGGTAAATGGAATAGGCTATGCCTCCTGTAAATGTTAGGCAAACAAAACCTATAAATGCGCTTGATGGTAAATAACTGGCGCTAATCAGATACAATCCCAATATCACATAAGCCGTATGCATCACTAATGTTTGCTTGCTTTTCAAAGCCTTACAGGCAAGTACTAAACCGCCCAACAATGCCCCTGAGCCCCAACCCATTTCCACAACTCCCATTTGCAAAATGTTTCCGTTGAAATGCAGAAGCGTCATAAAAGGAAATAACGTAAAAACAGGCATAAGGACAAAAGTCACCAGCGTAAAGCATACGAATAAAGGCAAAATGCCCATTGTACGCCGCAAGGTATGCCAACATTCCGTCAGTTCTTTTTTGAAATCTGGAAGAACTTTCGTTTTTTGAAGAGAAGGAATCTGGACACAAAGTAAGGTCAGACAAGCAGCAACAGCTCCGATCACATCTATGAGCAGAATATACTGTATGGGAAGCCAAACAACGAGGCTTGCCCCTACAACGGGAGCTATCACCTCACTGAAGGATTGAATGGAATGGTACAAACCTGATACCCTGACAAGATGGTGCTTGGGAACCAGTAGAGGGATGCTTGCCTGTAAAGCAGGTGCATGAAACGTACTGCCTATTGAACGACAAGCAGTCAATAGATAAAAAAAAGAAAGGTCTTTATAACCCTTGGTTATCACAATAAAAAGACATAGGGTACAGAACGCGATGAACAAGTCCGAATAAAACATCGTTTTCTTTCGATTCCATCTGTCAACATAGACCCCGGCAAACAAGCCTAATACAAATTGTGGTAAAAATCCAGCTAAAATAGCCAGAGATAAAGCTGTCGGGGATTTAAATTCGTTGCTAATCCAAAAAATAATGGAGAAGCCAACAATCGTACTTGTTAAAATAGATATGAGTTGGCCTATTCCTATCACGGCCAAAGTTGATTTCCAATGATTCATTGTGCTAATATTTCATGCGTTTATAGATAAGTACTTTCGTACATTAAGCAAAACGAAATTCTATCCACACAAAAAACTTGTATTATAATCCACTCCTGACGTTGGAATACAATAACAAATACTTTCAGGACGATGTAAAGTCCTGAAAAATCAAACTGAATGGATAGATAAATATTAGTCTTTTCTCATCGGATTCTTTTAATATCGCTACTCTTTTATTATGTAGTGGTTGTATTATCTTAAATAAAACAAAAACACCGACTTTACATTCTTGGGTGTAAAACTGGGTGTTTGTTTTGCAATCTGCTGATTTTCAGCGTTTGTTGCGGAGAGACAGGGATTCGAACCCTAGGTACAGTTGCCCGTACACCGCATTTCGAGTGCGGCCCGATCGACCACTCCGGCATCTCTCCAGACTTGGAACGGGGGAATATCCCCGATTTTGCGGGTACAAATATAGGGATATATTTCCGAATTTTCCTAATCTGTGCCGAATATTCTTCTCTTTTTTCCTTTTTCGGAGACGGTTTTGCACTCTTTACGTCCGAAACGATAACGGAATCCGTACGAAGTATCCGGCAAAACCGCCCCTCGGCCCTTCCCGGCACGCCGTTTGCCCCGTAAACGTCCGCAGGGTCCGGAACCTTCTTCGCTGCCCGGGCTGAACCAACCGAATCAAAACGCACGCATGATATGTTCACAGGTACCGACATCATCCATTTTCTGCAGGAAAACCCGGCGCTTCCCGTATTTCTGACGGTGGCGATCGGATTCTGGATCGGCAAATTCCGTTACAAAAGCTTTTCGCTCGGCACAGTCACCAGCGTCCTGCTGGTGGGCGTCGTAGTGGGACAGATGAAAATCGACATTCCGGAACCGGCCAAGACCCTCTTTTTCATGCTTTTTCTCTTTGCGGTAGGGTATGCCGTAGGCCCCCAGTTTTTCCGGGGGCTGAAAAAGGACGGACTGCCCCAGGTCGGATTCGCCGTCGTAGTCTGCCTGCTCTGCCTTTTTTCAGTCTGGCTCAGCGCGAAAATCATGGGATATAATGCGGCGCAGGCAGCCGGACTGCTGGCCGGATCGCAGACCATGTCGGCTGCCATCGGGGCAGCGACCGACACGATCGGGGAACTTCAGGGAGGCGACCGCATCGACCTGAGCACCATGCCCGTCTGCTATGCGGTCACTTATATATTCGGCACGGCCGGGTCGGCCTGGATTCTCAGTTCGATCGGTCCGAAACTGCTGGGCGGAGTAGCCAAAGTCAAGGAAGCGGCACGCGAACTCGAGGCCAAGATGGGACAGGACCTGAGTATCACCCCCGGATTCGACCCGGCCGCCCGGGCGGTGGTCTTCCGGGCCTTCAGCGCCGACAATCCGTGGTTCGAAGGAGGGAAAACCGTCAAGGAGTTCGAAACCTACGTGGCTGCACAGGGGAAACGGCTCTTCGTGGAGAGGGTCCGCCAGCGGGGAACGATCCGGGAAGTCTCTCCGCGCCTGAGAATCTATCCGAAAGACGAGATCGTCGTCAGCGGACGCCGCCAGTATGTGATCGAGGAGGAGACCTGGATCGGACATGAAGTCGAAGACGCCGATCTGGTCAACTTCGCCGTGGAAAACCTGCCCGTAGTGGTCAACCGCAAGGGCGCGGCGGGACAGACCGTCCGTTCCGTCCTGGGCAAACGGTACATGCACGGAGTGAGTATCCGCAGCATCCGCCGGGCCGGAGTCAAGATACCCGTATTGGGAGAAAACAAACTGGATACGGGTGACCGGGTGACGCTCGTCGGATTGAAACAGGACGTAGACCGGGCAGCGGAAAATCTCGGATTCGCCGATCCGGTGTCCGAAAAGACAGGCATGACACTGCTCGGGCTGGCCATATTTCTGGGCGGTCTCATATTCGGCTGGCTGCTGGTGACACGTATCGGTTCCGTCCCGCTCAGCCTCACCGTGAGCGGCGGCGTACTGATCGCGGGACTGGTCTGCGGCTGGCTCCGTTCGAAGCGGCCTACGCTGGGCGGCATTCCCGATTCGGCCGTATGGCTGCTCAACAATGCCGGACTGAACGTCTTCATCGCCATCGTAGGTATCAGCACGGGCCCCAGTTTCGTAAAAGGTTTCCAGGAAGTAGGCTGGAGCCTGTTTCTCGTAGGAGCTTTCGCCACTTCGCTGCCCTTGATCGGCGGTATTCTGATCGGACGGTATCTGTTCCGCTTCAATCCGGCCCTCACACTGGGCTGCGTGGCGGGATCGCGGACCACGACGGCCGCATTGGGTGCCGTGGAAGAGACCATCGAAAGCGACGTTCCGGCCATGGGATATACCATCACCTACGCCATCGGCAACACACTGCTGATCATCTGGGGTGTCGTGATCGTCCTGCTGATCGCATAGACGAAGCACCGGACGGAGAAGCCGCGGTCCGGAAACCGCATACACCTCTTCCGAAAAAAGCGGTTCAGTTCGACACGTCCGTCTCTCCGCCGTCGCGCGCCATACCCTCTTTCGGCGCGACGTAAAATCCTTTGCCGGGCGTCCACTCCACACAGAAAAGATCGTCCGGCCCTCCGTATCCCAACTTCTTCAGGCTCTTTTCGAGCCACGCCCGATCCTTCCCTGCGTTTTCGAGCGAACTTTCCAGTACGGACCCGTTGTTGACCAACAGGAAGGATTCCGAAATGTTGTGTTTCACCGACACGGTCAGCTTACCGTTCGTTTCGAAACGGACATCCTCCACATCGAACATCGAAAATATCCCGTTCTCCCGGAGAAGCGTGCGGAACTGCTCCATCTCCAACCCGTTGCGTTTGAACTCCTTCAGGTTCAGCTGTCCGCGCCGGACGATCAGCACGGTGTCTCCCTTGACCAGCCGCCGCCACACCCTGAAACGCAGCAGATAACGGATCAGCATATTGACCACCGTCCAGACGGCGAGAGCGAACACCATGTACCAGACCGACAGGTCGGGATTGTAAACGACTCCGCCCACCAACGCCCCCAACACGAAAGCGTTCACCGAGTCGAGCGGCGTGAGCTGGGCCATCTGCGTCTTGCCGGAGATACGCAGGAAAAAGAGCACGCCCATCATGCCCACGATAATTTTAACGGCAATGCCGAGAACCATCATACGCGATACGGATATATTCCCGTCGCATGTACAGAAAGAATCGTGCCGCAACCGTACACGGGAACTACCAGCGCGTCTGCTGCCGGCGCATCTCCCTGCGCAGTTCGGCATGTCGCCCCCCGGTGAGCCTGTCCAGCAGGGCATGGAAGCGGGGCCCGTGGTTATGATGCACGGTGTGGCAGAGTTCGTGGGTGATGATGTAATCGACCAGGTAGTCCGGAAGCCTCATCAGATGGATACTGAGTGAAAGATCGTTCCGGGAAGAGCAGCTGCCCCATTTGCTGACAGTGTTGCGCACCGACACGCTCCGGTACTTCAAACCGTACCGCTCGGCCAGCTGGCGGGTCCGCTCGGGCAGGATCGCCTTCGCCTCGGCCCGCCACGCCTCCTCGATCCCGGTTCGGACAGCCTTCTGTACCGGGTCGGACTCCCAACGCAGATCGGCCGGATAAGCCACGCACACACGATCGGCCGTCACCCGCACGGTGATCTTCTCCGCCTCTCCCGGAAACAGCGACAATTCGTGCCATCTCGTCCGGAAAGGCATGCCCACGGGATCGGCCGGATACTTTTCGGCCAGCCGCATCCGGGTACGCTCCACCCACTCGGCCCGTTCATCCAGAAAACGAATCGCCTCTGCCAGCGGCACGCTGCAGGGCAGCGACAAACGCACCGCTCCCGGAGGGCGCACGCTGATCGAAATACGCGTGGCCCGCCGTGTCTGCGACACGGTCACTTCTCCGAGCCGGGGATGTGCGATCACCGATTTCATACGAACCGCCGCCGAACCCTTTTCCGATCCACTACTCCCGGGTCAGTTCCCGCTCGGCCTCTTCCACCCGTTCGAACCCGAACTGCCCGAGCAGATTATCCATCAGAGCGGCGATACGGTCGTTGCACAGATTGCCGATACTTCCCTCGTGCGTATGGTGCACCTGTTTCGAGGGCGAGAATTCGCCTTTTTCGATCGAAAGTCCCACCTGGCGGTAAGCCTCCCGGAACGGCACACCGCTCAGAGCCAGATTGTTGACCGTTTCCACACTGAAAAGGTAGTCGTATTTCGGATCGTCCAGAATATGTTCCTTCACGGAAACGTGTTCCAACATGTAGCGGGCCATGTGCAGCATGTCGTGCATCTGGTCGAGCGCAGGGAAGAGCACCTCCTTGAGCAACTGGAGGTCCCGGTTGTACCCCAGCGGCAGATTGGCCGTCAGCAGGGCGATCTGGCCGGGAAGCGACTGGATCAGATTGGCCCGGCCGCGCATGATCTCCCACACGTCGGGATTCTTCTTGTGAGGCATGATGCTCGATCCGGTGGTCAGTTCGGGCGGATAGGAGATGAACCCGAAGTTCTGGTTCAGGAACATCGTGTTGTCCATCGCCAGCCGCCCCAGGGTAGCGGCCACCGAGGAGAGGGCCTGCGCCACGATCCGCTCCGTCTTCCCCCGCCCCATCTGGGCATACACCACATTATAGTCGAGCGAATCGAACCCGAGCAGACGGGTGGTCATCGTCCGGTCGAGGGGAAACGAAGAGCCGTAACCGGCCGCCGAGCCCAGCGGATTGCGGTTGCACACCCTCCATGCCGCCAGCAGCAGCTGCACATCGTCCACCAGGCTCTCGGCATAGGCCCCGAACCAAAGCCCGAACGACGAGGGCATCGCAATCTGAAGATGGGTGTAACCCGGCATCAGCACGTCCTTGTGTTTTTCGGAGAGCCCCTGCAAGGTGTCGAACAGTGCACGGATCTCCCCGGCGAGGGTGATGATCTCCCGCCGCAGGAAGATACGCAGATCGACCAGCACCTGATCGTTACGCGAACGCCCGCTGTGAATCTTCTTTCCGGCCTCGCCCAGGCGCCGGGTCAGCAGAAACTCCACCTGCGAATGTACGTCCTCCACGCCCTCTTCGATCGTAAAGTTCCCGGCCCCGATCTCCCGGTAGATCTCCTTCAGTCCGCGCTGCACGTCCTCCAGTTCCGCGGGCGTAAGCAACCCGATCTTTTCCAGCATGCGGGTATGGGCCAGCGAACCGAGCACGTCGGCACCGGCCAGTTTGATATCCATTTCGCGGTCGAGCCCCACGGTGAAGCGATCCACCTCCGCGCTCGCATCCGTATTCTTCTGCCAAAGTTTCATCTTTCGTTCGGTTTTTCGTTCCGGTTATACTATGCGTTCCAATATTCCGATATAAAGTCCGATCCCCTCCCTGATTTCGGACAGGTGCACATACTCGTCCGCACTGTGCGAACGGGCGCTGTCGCCGACACCCAGCTTCAGGGAAGGTACGTCCAGCAGCGCCTGGTCCGACGTGGTGGGCGAACCGTAAGTGGTCCGTCCGAGCGCCAGTCCGGCCTGCACCACGGGATGCGACGGGTCGATCGACGAGGGCTTGAGCCGAGTGGAACGGGGAATCACGTCGCAGGAGACATGCCTGCGTATCTCGTCGATCACCTCCTCGTTCGTGTAACGGTCGGTCACCCGGATATCCACCGTAAAGCGACATTCGGCAGGCACCACATTGTGCTGCGACCCGGCATTGATAATGGTCACGGTCATCTTCACCGCCCCGAACAGATCGCTCTCCTTCGGAAAACGGAACGTACGGAACCACTCGATGTCCGGCAAAGCGTGGTAAATGGCATTGTCGCCCTCCTCCCGGGCGGCATGTCCCGCCCGGCCGCGGGCCACGCAGTCGATCACCACCAGCCCCCGTTCAGCGATGGCCAGCTGCATCTGCGTCGGTTCGCCCACGATGGCGAAGTCGATCGGCCCCAAATGGGGGATCACCGCCTCCAGACCGTTGCTTCCGCTGTTCTCCTCCTCGGCCGTAATCGCCACGACCAGGTTGTATTTCAAATCCTTCCGGTCATAGAAATGGCGGAATGCAGCCAGCAGGGACACCCCGCTCGCCCCGGCATCGTTGCTGCCCAGTCCGTACAGACGGTCGCCCTCCACCCCGGGGATGAACGGGTCGCGCGTATAGGCGGGATTGGGTTTCACCGTATCATGATGCGAATTGAGCAGAATGGTCGGTTTCGCCGGATCGTACCAGCGGTTACGGGCCCACACGTTATTGTGCAGACGCTCTACGGGAATTCCCCGCGAGGAGAGAAACCCCGCAATCAGTTCGGCCGTTCCGGCCTCCTCGCGGCTGACCGAGGGGATAGCGATCATCCCTTTGAGCAGTTCCACCGCCTCTGTGTACAACATCTCCTGTTCCATATCTCCCGTTTTTGTCGCCGTCTTCCGGCTATTTGTCCTGTATCCGCTGCCGAACCGTCTCGAACAGCATCACCGCGGCGGCGGCAGACACGTTCAGCGATTCGATCGTTCCCGCGACGGGAATGGCCAGCCGCATGTCGCACAATTTGAGCACCTCTTTCGAAATGCCCGTATCTTCGCTGCCCATCACGATCGCCACGGGTCCCGTCAGGTCGGCCCCGAACAGAAGCGTATCGCTCTTTTCGGTGGCGGCCACGATTTTCAATCCCCCGTTTCTGAGCGCCATCAGCGTATTGCGGATACTGCCCACCCGGCACACGGGAATCCGGCTGAGCGCCCCGGCCGAACTTTTCACCGCCTCGGCGTTCACGGGCGCCATATTCTTCACCGGCACCACCAGTGCGTGGGCCCCGGCACACTCGGCACTGCGGGCGATCGCCCCGAAATTGCGTACGTCCGTCACCCCGTCGAAAACCACGACCAGCGGAACCCCGTCTGCCGGAACCGCAGCCAGCACCTCGTTCAGGTCAGCATACTCGACAGCCGCGATACGGGCCACCACTCCCTGGTGATTGCCCCGTGTCAGGCGATTCAGTTTCTCCACGGGCACCTCCTGCATGACGAGGCGCCGGCTTCGGCATATCTCGCGCAACTCTCCGAGCAACTGTCCCTCCGCCCCCTTTCTGAAATAGATCTTCTCGATCGCACGGCCCGCCTCGATCGCTTCGAGTACCGGACGAATGCCGAAAACAATATCTTCCATAGCGATTATTTAATCATGTGTCGTATCGTTCGTTCCGCCCGGAGAGCACAGCGCTCCGGCAGGGAGGAGATCCGTTTCGTCCCTCCGATCTGAAGCGTACGTATCCTGTAACCTGCCGTACCGAGCACTTCTCGTACGGCTCCTACGGCCCCGCGGCTCTGACGCATCAGCCGGTTGAAGGGCCACGGCGTCGTACAGGCGGCCACGATCAACGCCCTCTTTCCCCGTTGACGCCCCTGCGGAATACCCCGGGAGCTTTCGCCCATGAAGACCGGCACCGTACGGTCGAACAGGAGTTTGAGCTGGCCGCTCATGTTGCCCCAATAAGTAGGGGTACCGACCACCAGCAGATCGGCTTCCGCAATCTTTTCGGCTGCTTCGTGGGCATCGTCACGGCTCAGGCGGCACACGCCGTCCGTCCGGCAGGCCATGCAACCCGTACAGGGTCGGAACTTCAGGTCGCAGACATTCAGTTTCTCTCCCGTACACCCTTTCTTCCCGGCCGCCTCCAGCACCCGTTCCAGTATCGTATCGACCACACCGCCCCGCCGGGGCGAGCCGTTCAGCACCAATATTTTCATCTCAGACCTGTTCCGTCAGCAAATCGAGTTCGTAATTGAGTTTCTCCCAATCGTGCATCCGTGCGGCCAGAGTCTGTTTCAGACCGTTGTAGGTTTCGAACACGGAAGGATCACCGAGGTCGATGCCGTTGGCGGCCGGATCGGCCATCCTGCGGTCCCATTCTGCGATCTCCGCCTCCAGTTCCGAAATGCGGGCCTCCACCCGGTCGATTTCGTTCTTCGTCTTGCGCACGGCCCGTTCGGCCTCCTTCCTTTGCTGATAATCCTGTTTGCTCTGGACCTTTTTCCGGGGCACCTCGGCCGGAGCCTCCGCCTTTTTGATCTCCACGTCGCGGAGCGACTCCAGTTTGCGCTTCTCCAGAAAATAGTAGATTCCGCCCAGATACTCCTTCACGGCGCCGTCGCGGAATTCGTAGACCTTGTTCACCAGCCCGTCGAGAAATTCACGGTCGTGGGAGACCACGATCACCGTGCCGTCGTATTTCATCAGCGCATTCTTCAGAATATCCTTCGAACGCATGTCCATGTGGTTGGTCGGCTCGTCGAGGATCAGCAGGTTATAGGGTTCCAGCATGAGCCGCGCCATGGCCAGCCGCGAACGCTCGCCGCCGGAGAGCACCTTCACCTTCTTGTCGATCTCCTCGCCCCGGAAAAGGAAAGCGCCCAGAATATCGCGCAGACGGGTCCGGATATCGCCGACGGCCACCCGATCGAGCGTGTCGAACACCGTGAATTCGCCCTCCATCAGATCGTCCTGATTCTGGGCAAAATAGCCTATATTGACATTGTAACCTACACGGACCATACCCTCGGTGGGTTCCAGCTCCCCGGTCAGCATCCGCACGAACGTGGTCTTTCCTTCGCCGTTACGGCCTACCAGCGCCACCTTCTCTCCGCGCTCGATATGGAAATTGGCTCCGCTGAAGACCCGTTTCGGGCCGAAACTCTTGCCCGCATCCTTCACCTCGGCCACCACCTGTCCCGAACGGGGAGCGGGCGGGAACTTGATGTTGAGCGTCGCCACATCCTCCTCGTCGATCTCGATCCGCTCGATCTTTTCCAACTGCTTGATACGCGACTGCACCTGGTTCGACTTGGTCGGCTTGTAGCGGAAACGTTCGATGAAGTTCTCCGTGTCCTCGATCATCTTCTGCTGGTTGTTGTAGGCAGCGATCTGCTGCTCGCGCCGTTCGCGCCTCAACTCCACGAATTTGCTGTACGGCACCTTATAGTCGTACACCTTGCCCAGCGAAAGTTCGATCGTGCGGGTGGTCACATTGTCGAGAAAGGCCCGGTCGTGCGAAATGAGCAGGACGGCACCGTTGTACTCCTTCAGGTAACTCTCCAGCCACTGGATACTTTCGATGTCGAGGTGGTTGGTCGGCTCGTCGAGCAGGAAGACCGAAGGTCTCCGCAACAGGAGTTTCGCCAGCTCGATCCGCATCCGCCAGCCGCCGCTGAACTCCCGCGTGGGACGACCGAAATCCTCCCGCCGGAAACCGAGCCCCAGCAGCGTCTTTTCGATCTCAGCCTCGCGGTTGTCGCCCCCGAGAATGTGGTAACGGTCGGTCGCATCGTTGAGACGGTGCAACAGGCGGGCATACTCCTCGCTCTCGTAATCGGTACGTACCGTGATCTCCTCCGTGATACGGGCGATCTCGGCTTCCAGGTCGTTTACCTCCCGGAAAGCGGAAGCGGTCTCCTCCGCCAGTGTCGTGGTGTCGAACACCTTCATCTGCTGGGGCAGATAGCCCAGCGTGCAGTCCCCGTTCCGGGTGACCGCTCCCGACGTGGCCGGCTGCTCGCCGATGAGCACCTTGAGCAGGGTGGATTTCCCCGCCCCGTTCTTTCCCACCAGACCGATCCGGTCCTTGGGGTTTATCAGAAAGGATATGTCGTTGAATAGGTTCTGACCGCCGAAACTCACGGTCAGGTTTTCCACTGAAATCATACGTTTTACTTCGCTTCCAACATGTTTACGATCGTCGCCTCCGGATCGGGCGAACGGAAAATGGCGCTTCCGGCCACCAGTACGTCGCATCCCGCAGCAAAGAGCATCCCGGCATTGTCGGGTCCCACCCCTCCGTCGATCTCGATCAGGGTGGAAAATCCGCCCCCGTCGATCATGCTTCTCAGCCTCTTCACCTTCTCCACGCTGCCCCCGATGAAACTCTGGCCGCCGAACCCCGGCTCCACGCTCATCACCAGCACCAGGTCGAGCATCGGCAGCCACTGTTCGACCGTCTCCACCGGCGTGGCGGGTTTGATCGAAATACCGGCCTTGACCCCGGCCTGCCGGATCATCTCGATACACGCCTGCGGATCGGAGGTCGCCTCCGCATGGAAGGTGATCAGATCGGCCCCGGCTTCCGCGAACCGTTTCACGTAACGTTCCGGCTCGACGATCATCAGATGCACGTCCATGAACTTGTCGGAGGCGGCGTCGATCGCCTTGAGGACCGGGAAACCGAACGAGATGTTGGGCACGAAGACGCCGTCCATCACGTCGATGTGAATCCATTCGGCCCGGCTGCGGTCGATCATCCGCGTATCGCGGTCCAGATGGCCGAAATCGGCGGAGAGCATCGAGGGGGATATGATTCTGTTCATAAAAATCCGGTTTAGACAGATTACAGACAAAGGTACGCGATTTTTCTCGAAATTTATGCCTAATTTTGTTCGGATAACCTATTTTAACCATGACCATCGCACTCACCGTGTTCTGCACGGCATTTTTCATCGCCTGCATCGCCCTGTCGGCCGCTCTCGTCTCCCTTCGCAGGAAGAACGCGGGCCTCGCCGTCTCCCGCGACGAAGCATCCGCCCGGGCCCTTTCGCTCGAAAGCCAGCTGAACGAAACCCGCAGCAGGGCCGAATCGCTCGCCGCATCGGAGACCCGGTTGCAGGAACAGGTCCGGACGCTGATCGCCCGCCACACCGAGGCTCAGGTGCGGCTGGACACCCTACGGGCCAAAGCCGAAAGCGACCGGGAGGAGCTGGAAAAATTGCAGGCCTCGTTCCGGGCGGAATTCCGTAACCTGGCCAACGACATTCTGGAGGAGAAGAGCAGACAGTTCAAACAGACGAGCCGCGAGTCGATGGAGGCCCTGCTCAAGCCGTTCGGCGATTCGATCACCGAGTTCAAGAGCCGGGTGGAAGCCATCTACTCCGACGAGAACCAACAGCGGGGCGCCCTCAAAAACGAAATCCGCAACCTGCTCGACCTCAACCGCCGCATTACCGAAGAGACGACCAACCTGACCAACGCCCTGAAAGGAAACAGCAAAGTGCAGGGAGACTGGGGTGAGATGATTCTCGAAACCATTCTGGAGAGTTCGAACCTCGTGAACGGCATCCACTACACCACCCAGCAGAACTTCAAGGACGAAGAGGGAAACAATCTGCGCCCGGACGTCGTGCTGAATCTGCCCGACAGCAAGCAAATCGTGATCGACTCGAAAGTTTCACTCACGGCCTTCGTGAATTACGTCCATGCGGACGATGCCTCCGAACGGGACAAGGCGATGAAGGAGCACCTGCGTTCGGTGCGCGCCCACGTGGACGAGTTGGGATGCAAAAGCTACCAGTCGCTGGTCAATTCGCCCGATTTCGTCATCATGTTCATCCCCAACGAACCGGCCTTTCTGGCCGCTCTCCAAGGCGACCCGTCAATCTGGGGCGACGCCTATCGCCGGAAGGTCATCATCAGCAGCCCGACCAATCTGTTCGCCCTGCTCAAAATTGTGGACGACCTCTGGAAACGCGACAACCAGAGCAAAAACGCACTGGCCATCGCCCGCGAGGGAGCCAATCTGTACGACAAATTCGTAGGCTTCGCAGAGACCCTGCTCGACATCGGAAAGAACCTCGACACCGCTTCCCGCAACTACGAGAAGGCGATGGGGCAACTCAAAACCGGCAAGGGCAATCTGATCGCCCGCAGCGAAAAACTGCGGGAAATGGGGGTAAAAGCAACGAAAAGCCTCCCCTCCGCACTGAACGATTACGAAGAGGACTCGCTGAAGATAGAGTGACCGACTTTCCCTGAACGCACCGGTCGCAACGATTCCATTTCCGGAGCAGCGTCGTTTTCAACCATACCGATTGATACAATCTCTCACTCCCCACAGGAAAAAGAAGCGGTGTCCCAACCGGCCAAGTCCTCCGGAAACTATGCGGCGCTTTTCAGCAACTCCGCCTGCAACTGGGCCGTGGAGAGGTTCGAATGCATTTCGCCGTTCCGGGCGACCGAGATATGCCCCGTCTCTTCGGAGACCACCACCACCAGTGCATCGCACACTTCGCTCACACCCAGCGCAGCCCGATGGCGCATCCCGTAAGAGACGGGAACCTCCTGTTGGGTGGAGGGAAGAACACACTTGGCCGCGACGATCCGGCCGTCGTTGATGATGACGGCCCCGTCATGGAGCGGCGAATTTTTGAAGAAGATGTTTTTCAGCAGGGACGAGGAGATTCTCGCGTCGATGGAGATACCCGTCTCCGCAATGACCGACAGGTCGCTCTTCTGCTGGATAACGATCAGGGCCCCGGTTTTCGTATCTGACATGTCGCCACACGCCTTAACGATGGGGCTCACGTATTCCAGATGGTCGTTGTGATACTCGTGCATGTCGAACAGCCGTCCCAGAAACGAATCCCTGTGCTGGTTGCTGCGCGTACCGATCAGGTGGAGGAACCGCCGTATCTCGGGCTGGAACACCACGATCAGGGCGATGACGCCCACCCCGATGATATGCCCCAGAATAGCGGATAACAGCTCCATATTGAGCGCCTTGACCACCACCCAAAGCAGGTAGATCAACAGGATTCCCGTAAGAATACTCGGCGTGTGCGTGCCTTTGGTTACCTTGTAAAGGTAATACATGATCGTCGCCACCACCACGATGTCGATGACGTCGATCACTGTTATCTGGATAAAGTCCATATGAATT